>VFZF01000011.1 GCA_016871335.1 Acidimicrobiia bacterium | reverse complement strand
ACAGTGATCTCGGCGCGTCAGCGCGCGCCGGCCCTGCTGCTCCGCCGCAACCAGGCGGCAAACTCCTCGCCGATAGTCCGTATTACGTGGGTGTTCGGTTGACATAATACGCCCTATCAGACGCTGAACCTCCCCACAAGAGAGCGGCCCGTACCCACGAAGTAGGCTTCGTCCTTAGAACGTCTGTCGATGTTCGGATCTGAAATCAGCTCAATTAGAGTAAGGCCCAAGGCTCTTTTCGTGGCTCCCCTGAAAGAGCGTTCGCTAGTCTCTGGAAGCCAGTCTCGCTAACCCCACGAAGCGAGGTTCATCCGCTCACGAAACCCACTTCGCCCTTAGAACGTGCTCTTAGATCGGGCTCTTCAGTAAGGGCTTCTAGACTGGGCTTCTAGAACGCGCACAGAAACCAGATAAAGAACTGGCTGATATCCGGAAAGACAAGCCAGCCACGTCGAGCTCAATCAGAAGCCACAACGCCAACGCCGATTCAAGAAAAAAGCTAGCGCGTTGTCACACTGACAGCCCTTGCCCTGAAGCGGCGAGGTATCTCCCGGTATGGTGGCCCTAAGTCCCCAGGACGGTAAAGTAGCGTGAAATAGCGAGGGTGGGCGTAAAGGTGGGCGTAGAGGCGTTCGAGCCTCAGTCAGCTCGGAGAAGAATCGCTAGAAACAAAGGGAAAAAATGGTGAGCCCGGAAGGAATCGAACCTTCAACCAACAGATTAAGAGTCTGCTGCTCTGCCAATTGAGCTACGGGCCCACGAGTCGAGTGGGGTCTTACTTGGCGTCTTCAGGTGGCGCAGCCATCCGAAGCTGCTCGCGTAGCGAGCGCCTAGCGAAGGATGGTGCGCCCGGCAGGATTCGAACCTGCGACCTTTGGCTCCGGAGGCCAACGCTCTATCCAGCTGAGCTACGGGCGCAAAAAACCTGGCCGTACTACCGCTTCACCATCTGGTGCGCCCGGAGGGACTTGAACCCCCAACCTACGGGTTCGAAGCCCGGTGCTCTATCCAATTGAGCTACGGGCGCACAGCCGTGAAGCGTATCACAGCCGCGAGGCAATCCGAGGCGCGAACGCCAGCGCCGCGCCGTACAGCGCCAGGGCGATGAACAACGTCGACGGCTCGGAGTGGCGGAAGTCGTCGAGCACCAGGCGAACACCGCCGGCCGCCAGCACGGGGTACACAAGCCACGCAAACACCGCGGTCCGTGGCCACCGGGCCGCCCACGCGACCACCAACGCCAGCCCCGCCACCACCGCCGTCCGCACCGAAGCCAACACTCCGGGATCGGGAGGCATCCCCGCCAACATCGGCGCCATCACGGCCACCACCAGGCCTCCCACCACCGTCACCACCACGCCGGCAGACACCACCAGACCCGCCCGCGCTACCTCGGTCACCACACCGCCATCCGCTGACAACCGGGGCCACATCACCAACACCACTCCAGCTCCAGCCGTCATCACCACAGCCATGGGCACCGACGGCCACACGTCGGGACGCCCCACCTACATCGTCCACGCCAAGCCCACCGCGCCCGCCGCAGACAGCGCCACGATGATCAACCAGGCGACGTGCGGCACCAGCGCCAGCCGTAAATGCGACGGCAACACGAGCAGCAGGACGGCCAGTCCGACTGCCACCACCACAAGCGGCATGCCTTCAAGCAGGATGAACAACGCCGCCACAAGCGCGCACACGCCGAACGTCAACGCGGTGTAGTAGCTGCTCTGCAGATGCGGCCGATCAACGAGCCTGAAAAACGCCGCGAGGTAGGCCCCTGCCGCGAACAACGCCGTCACCGCGCCCACCAACGTGGCGCCACCGGTCTCGCGCGTCACCAGCACGGCGCCGCCGATGCCGATGACCAAGCCGCTCGCCGCCTGCAGCATGTCGAACACCCGCGCCGAACGCTGCAACAGCACACACCGCACCGCCAGCGACCCCTGCATTGTCGCCAGCAGCCAGGCCTGTGCGGTCAACGCCATCAGGAAGGATTCACGCGGCGGCGTCGCAAGCGCGCGCGATGTGACAGCCATCACCGACAGTCCGGCCGCAATGGCCATGGGCCAGCGGAGCCAGCCGCGCGCCGGGGCATCCGACACCCAGTAGGTCACCGATCCCAACGTGATGAGCAGGAGCGACACCACGGCGAACTGATCCGCCGACATCGCCACCGCGAGCGCCGTGATCACCGTGCAAAAACCCGCCACGCCGGCGATCACCGGAAGACGATGGCGATATGCCACGACGTACGCACACGTCGTCAGAACCAGCAGCACGAGTGCCGCCGTGGCCGGACCAAACAGCGCGAACCGCGACGCCGCTTCCCACACGATCGGCCAGCCGACCAGCACCGCCGTGACGCCGTGCACGTTCGCGCTGAGACGACGGTCGACACCGTGGCGATGGGCGGCCCAGAACCATCCGCCCGCATACAACAGACCGAGGCCCGCGCCGGCCATCATCGGAAGGTAGCCGCCCTCAGTGAGCGCGCGAAGCAGGTACGCACCACCAAACACCACCACTGACCGGCCGAGCAGCGCGGCCCACTGGGACAGATCCCAGTCAGAGGCAGCGGACTCCGGGGGCAGGGTCTCGGCTTCAGGGGACGGGCCGGCCTGAGTCACGACCGCGGGCCGGGCCGCTTCCATCACCTCCTGGCGACGCACCACCTCCGACAGCTCCCGTTCGAGCCGTGCCAGACGCGCGGAGACGTCCTGGGGGTCAGTCATGACCGGTGATGGAGGTCCGAAAGCAAGAGGAAGGCCACATGCGGTCGCACCGGATCTCTGAGGATTTGCGGGCCGAAGGCCCACGCCCCGCGTTCGCTGCGGGGAATTCCGCGACCGGACTGGGGCACAATAGGCCCCATGCTGCGACTTGCCTCCGTCATCGCCCTGCTCGCCATCACGGCCCAGCAACCACGGACGCCGGACTGGACGACGGTTGAGGCCGAGACCCTGCGTCACTTCCAGGCCCTGATGCGCTTCGACACATCCGACCCGCCTGGGCGTGAGCGTGAGGCCGTGGACTACCTGAAGAAGGTCCTGGAGGCCGAAGGCATTCCGACGCAGGAGTTCACGCTCGAGTCGCACCGGCCGAACCTCGTCGCGCGGTTGAAGGGCAACGGCACGAAGCGCCCGCTGCTGCTGATGGCCCACACCGACACGGTGAATGTGTACCCCGAGCGATGGACGTTCCCGCCGTTCAGCGCGACGATCGACGGCGGCTATGTGTACGGCCGCGGGGCGGTGGATGACAAGGACAACGTCGCCACGTCGCTGATGGTCATGCTGCTGCTCAAGCGGCTCAACGTGCCGCTCGATCGCGACGTGATTTTTCTCGCGGAAGCGGGCGAGGAAGGATCCACGCGCATCGGCATCCAGTACATGGTCGATCAGCACCTCAGCAGCATCGACGCGGAGTACTGCCTCGCCGAAGGTGGCAACGTCACGCGGATGGGTAGCGTCGCGAAGTTCGCGCAGGTGCAGACGCTGGAGAAACGGCCGTACGCGATCGAACTTGTCGCGCGCGGTCCGGCCGGCCACGGATCAATCCCGCTCGAGACGAGCGCCGTCACCCGCCTCGCGCAGGCGGTCGCCGCGGTCACGAAATGGCAGCCGGAGATTCGTCTCAACGAAACCACAAGCGCGTTCTTCAAACGCCTCGCCGAAATCTCGGAACCTGCCGCCGCCGAACGCTATCGCGCCGTCGCCGACCCCGCGAAGGCGGCTGCCGCCGACGAATACTTCCGCCGCTTCGAGCCCCGTATGGCGGCGATGCTCCGCACCACCGTCGCCCCCAACATTGTCGCCGGCGGCAACCGGATCAACGTGATTCCGTCGGAAGCGATTGCCACCCTCGACACGCGACTCCTGCCCGACGAGGACATCAACAAGTTTGTCGAGCAGGTCCGCGCCGTGGTGAACGATCCGGCCGTCGAGGTGCGGCTCGGCACACGCGACACACGGCCCGGCGGCGTTGAAGCGCGTATCGACTCGGAGGTATTCAAGGCCATCGAGTCGGCGACGCGTGTG
This sequence comes from Acidimicrobiia bacterium, assembly GCA_016871335.1. Lineage (GTDB taxonomy): Bacteria > Acidobacteriota > Vicinamibacteria > Vicinamibacterales > SCN-69-37 > SYFT01. The sequence continues at coordinate 124,370 of VFZF01000011.1, read as the reverse complement.
CACTACAACGCGCCCACGTTGCCCAGCATGAGCACGGGCGCCACCGACATGGCGTACCTGCGCGCGAAGGGCATCCAGTGTTACGGCATCGGGCCGGCGCTCGACATTGAAGACGGCCCCAAGGGCTTTGGCGCCCACTCCGACCAGGAGCGCATCCTCATCAGCGAGCTGCACCGCTTCATGCGGATGTACTGGGACGTGGTGACAGCGGTTGCTGGTCCGCAGTCCGCGGTCCGCTAGTCCGCTGGTCCGCAGTAGGGCCCGCTGAACTGCAGCGGGCCAATAATGGCGCGCTCAAGTTCAGCGCGCCCTACGAGGATCCAGCGCGCCCTACGACGAGCAGCGCGCCCTACGTGCTCAGCGGGTTGCGCGCGAAGCAGAGGTCCTCGACGGGCCGGCCGCCGATGATGTGTTCCTGCAGAATGCGTTCGGCGTTTTCGGGAGTGACGCCCTTGTACCAGGTGCCGTCGGGGTACACGACGGCGATGGGGCCGCCTGTGCAGATGCGCAGGCACGCACACTTGGTGCGGTAGGCGGGACCGTTCGGCCCTGCGAGATTGAGCTCCTTCATCCGGCGCTTCACGTAGTCCCACGTCGCCTGACCCTGGTCGGGGTCGGTGCAGTCCGGCCCGATACACACAAACAGATGTCGCGTGAGCTTCCCGACACCGAAGGATGCAGCAGCGGCTTCCGGCGTGGTTCTAGTTTTCAACCGGCAGCCCTGCCTTGCGCCACTCGCCGATGCCGCCGACGAGATTGATCACGTTGTCGATTCCGCGCGATTTGAGCACGCTCGCCGCAATCGACGACCGCGCGCCTGCGGCGCATTGGACGACGATGGGTTTGCCGGTGGGAATGTCGGCGACGCGATCACCGACCGCGCCGAGGGAGATGTGTGTGGCGCCGGCGATGCGCCCGCCGGCCCATTCGCCGTCGTTGCGCACGTCAATCAGCGTCACCGCCTGGTGTTTGAGCGACGACTGCAGGTCGTGCACCGTGACCTGCGGCACCGTACCGAGCGGGCGTTCGCCTTCCGCCCATGCATCGACCACTTCCGCGTCGAAATACCCGGCGATACGATCCAGGCCAATCATCGCGAGGTCGCGTACGGCTGTATCAATCAGCGTCCCTGCGGCATCGTCGACAATCAGATAGAACGCGCTGGTGTAGGGCACGAGCCATCCGGCCCAGGTGGTGAAACTCGCGTTGAGGGGAATATTGATCGTGCCGGGGACGTGTCCGTTCGCGTACGCCGCAGCAGCGCGTGTATCAACGACAAGTGCACCGGCCTTGAGGGCGGCTTCGAGTCCGTTCACCGGCATCAGGTCGGGGCGCTTGAAGCCGTGCAGAAGACGCGGCCCCTCCTTGTTGACGCGCTTCATCTCGGCAAAATACTTCGGCGGCTCAGGCTGGCCTGCGAGCACGGCCTGCACAAACTCCCCTTCCGACTTCACCTGGAACGCCCAGTTGAATCGTCGCTCGTAGCCGAGGGTGCTGTGCGGGATGGCGCTGATGCCCTTGCCGCACGACGACCCGGCACCGTGCCCGGGCCATACCTGCAACCAGTCGGGCCACGCGTCGGCCTTGCGCAAACTCGCATACAGCGTCCTGGCGCCAATCTCCATCGTGCCCTTGATGTTCGCGGCCTTCTCCAGCAGGTCCGGCCGGCCGACATCGCCGACAAAGATGAAGTCGCCGGACACGACGGCGATGGGATCGTTGGCCGCTGCGGAATCGGTGACCAGAAACGACAGGTGTTCCGGGGTGTGACCCGGCGTGTGCACCACGTCGATCAGCACGGCGCCGACCGTGATGCGGTCCCCGTCCTTCAGCAAGGTGGCGCCGGCATCTTTGGCGAACGCGTACTTCCAGTTCGCGTCCCCCTCGTCGGAGAGCAGCAACTGCGCCCCCGTGCGTGCCGCCAGTTCCCGGCTGCCCGACACGTAGTCGGCATGGATGTGTGTCTCGGTCACATGGGTGATGGACACACCTTCACTTTCGGCCGCGCGAATGTACTGTTCAATATCGCGATTGGCGTCGATGACAATGGCGGCTTTGGCGCCGGGACAGCCGATCACGTAGCTGGTCTGGGCGAGTTTCGGTTCAAAACATCGCTTCATGAACATGGGGTTATTGTACTCACGTGCCTCGATACAAACTCGTCCTTGAATATGCCGGAACGCGTTACTCCGGCTGGCAGATTCAGAAAAACGCCCGTACCGTGCAGGGGGAACTGCACCGCGCCCTCGGCGAGGTGCTCAGCGACCCACGGTTCGAAACCTACGGGTCGGGCCGGACCGACGCCGGCGTCCACGCGCTGGCGCAGGTCGCCCACCTCGACATCCCGGGCGCCCTGCCGACCAACACGCTGGTCACCAGAATCAACGACGCCCTGCCGCACGACATCAACGTGATCTCGGCAGAGCGCATGCCCCCACGCTTCCACGCGCGTCACAGCGCCACGGCGCGCCACTACCTCTACCAGATCTCACGACGCCGCTCGGCGTTTCACAAGCCGTATATCTGGTGGGTCAAGGAGCCGCTCGACCTCGCGCGCATGCGCGACGCCGCCGCCTGCCTCACCGGCTTCGCCGACTTCCGCGCATTCACGGACGACGACCCGGAAGAGAAGTCGACGCAGGTGCTGTTGACGAAGCTGGAGATCACCGAAGACGGCCCGCTCATTCTCGTGCGGGTGTCAGGCTCGCATTTCCTGTGGAAGATGGTCAGGCGCCTGGTGGGTATCCTGGTGGCGTGCGGGAAGGGCGACCTGTCACCGGAGGCGGTCGAACGGTTGCTGACGAGCGATTCCCCGCTGCCGGCGCAACTCACGGCACCGGCAGCGGGGCTGTTTCTGGAACGAGTGGATTACTAATGCTTTACCACTTGACGATGATGCGTCCCCACGTCGTGTGCGCGGTGTACGGCGCATACGTGTAGTAGAGCAGCATGTTGTTGCCGGCGGTCAGGGTCTGCTGGGCCTGCGAGTCCAGTGTGAAGTCCTGCACCTCGTATTTGTCATACCCGTAGCTGACGCCGATGGCGAAGCGCTTGTTGATGTTGTAGACGGCGTCCACCGTGCCGCGGGTCAGGTCACTCTTGACGGGCGGCAGGGCCCGGGGGGTCGGCAACGTCGACGGCACAATCGCTTCCTGCGGCAGCGTGCGGTCGGCGACCGCGCCGGTGATGTACTCGTAGGTCGCCCGCGTGCGGTTGTAGTCGTAGCTCATCCGCAGGTCGAGTTTGTCTCCGAGGTCGGTGAGGTCCAGGCTGGCAATCACCGAGTGCACCTTGTCCGCCGCGTCCGTCGCCCAGTTACGGGACGGGTCCGTGAACTGCACGCCGGGGTTCGCCTGGCGTGAACGCTGCAGCGACCGGTAGTCTTCATAGCTGTACGAGACGCCCAGCCCCACCTTCTCGCTCGGCGTGCCGTCAATGCCAATCGAATACACGTCGTGATTGTTGTCGCGCAGGCCGAACTCGCTGGCCAGGTAGTCATCACGCCCGATGGCCGACGACACATTCAGGGCCCAGTTCATCACGGGCATGAACGACGCAATCACCGTGAAGCGATCACGGTCGCGATTCGCCAGATCGAAGTGCCGCATGCCGGGCTGTTCGTTGGCATGGATCAACGCGTTGACGTCAAACCCCTCGCCCCGGCGCTGCGCATGTTCGTAGACCGCGCGCACACTGATCACACCCGTGCTGAGCGTATCCAGCTTCACGCGCATCACGTTGTCGACCGTCTCTTCGTAGATCCGGTGCGTGCGTTCGTCGCTGTAGCGCCCGTAGCCGAGCGTCAACGCCGCCGGCCCCTTCGGAGTGATCCGGAAGTCGGCATCGAGATTCAGGCGGGTCAGACTGAATCCCTCGGCGTGCAGCGGCGACGCCGGCGTCGACACGTTGCCGTCATACGCCACCTTCTTTGTGGCGGTGAAGGTCGGCAGCTTGTTGTCGTAGTCGTAGTACTTCAGACGCGCGTTCACGCTGAACAGCGAGGAGGGGCGAGACGTGAAGTTCAGGTTGAAGCCCGAAATCTGCGCTTCGCCGTTCAGCGTGCCACGCTCAGGCGAGCCGGCAGCCACCGCCACCGCGGTATTGCTCGTCATCGGGAGAATGACGCCGTTGTCATCCTTGAGGGTGCTCATCGTGGCGTAGGCCGTCAGCCGCGACTTGCGCGGCAACTTGATCGACACCATGCCGTTGACGCCCAGCTGTGTGCTGCTCACCGGCAGGCCCAGGCGGCCCGACGAGGGCGTGCCGGAGATGTCGGTCGCGCGCAACGGGTTGTCGAACACCACGGACGTCACGTCGTTCTTGAACCACGACCCGGTATACCCGGCGCGGAACAACATCGACCCGCGCTCGATTTCCGCGGAGGCTTCGAAGTCCGTCAGCGTGTGATCAATCGGCGCCGCAAACTCGACGACCTGACTGTGGCCAAACGATCCGCCAGACGGCTGGCTGCCGTCCCGGTAGGTCTGCTTGAGCGCGACCTTCAATGAACTCTGCGGCGTCGGCAGGTACTCAAGAGCACCGCCGGCCGAGTGGCGTTTGGACTTCAGGTCGAACATCGCGGACCCGTTGACCAGTGCCTGCACCGCCGCCGGACGAGCGGCCGTGGACAGCCCCTGCAACTGGGTCTGGATCGCATCGCTGAGGCGGAACTCGCCGACCAGGTTGGTACTGTACGGCGACCGTGTCGTTCGGCTGAGCAACATCGGGATCTGATCCCACTGTGCCCACCCCTTCAACAGGCCGGGCTTGGCAAAATCAAACCGGTACCGCTGATCGCCGCGGGCCACATGATCGGCGGCCCCGACGAAATACCAGCCGTCCGATCGGGCGCGCCAGCGGAACGTCTCGAGGAACAGGCCGTCCCCGAGATCGCGGTACCGCTCGTAGCGGGCGGCATCCCCCTTCAGGCTGGATCCGCGCACACCCAGATCAACCGATCCGGTGTTGGATGACGACGTCTCCTGTGCCGAGACGGCAGCGGGGACGAGAGCGCAAAGCAGAAGTGCGAGTGCTGTGTAGTGGCGCATGATGTCCCTCCGTTACCGCACAAACATGTTGCCCGCGGGGTGATTCGACCCGTGGATGGTGGAGTGACAGGTCACACAGGAGCGCGCGAAGACTCGGACGCTGGTGGCGACAAGGCCGGCGTCATAGATGGTCGACGGGTGCCGCGTGGCGATGTGACACCGCTGACACAGGGCCGGCGGCTTCGCCACCAGCATGCGGTCGTTGGCCGCGCCGTGGGGATCGTGGCAGGTGGTGCAGCCGTCGCGCGACGGCGCATGTTCCCAGAGGAACGGGCCGCGTTTGTCGGCGTGACACGACACACACGAGTCGGCGACCGAGTCACCCTTGCGCAGCAGCTTGACGTTGGTCGATCCGTGGATGTTGTGACAGGTCGAACATTCCATCTTGCCTTCGCGGACGGGCATATGGCCCGAACGGTCCACCTTCGACGCCTTGTCGCGGTGGCAGGAGGCACAGACTTCCGTCTGCGTCTTCTTCTTGAGCTGGCCCTTCTCGGACGCGGGTGTGTGCACCGAGTGGCACGTGATACACGCGACACCGCGCGACTCGTGCTGGCTGCCATCCCACAGAGCATGTTCACCCTTGGAGTGGCACGTGGTGCAGGTGGCATCCGCCTACGCCGCGGTCATCGTCTTGAACGACGCCGGCTTGACGCTGACGGGGTCCTCGACGTGTTGGCTGCCTGGTCCATGGCAGGATTCGCAGCCCTGCGTCGCCGCCGGGGTCCGGGCATCCGCCGCGCGATGATGCGGCGAGTCCTTGTAGGCCGCCATCGCCTCGTCGTGGCAGGTCAGACAGGTGTCCTGCCCCACATACGTCGCGCCGCCTGCGGCGACCGCTGCGGGCACCGCCTGAGCAGGATTCTGCTGAACTGCGGAATCTTTCCCAACCGACAAATCAGGCGCATTCGCGCGCATGCTGCCAAACGCGGCAATCCAGGCAATAAAAGCGCATGCAACCCACAATTTCGGGCCTAATCTGCGGATATGTTGACCCATACATTCCTCCGGACGAACGAAATCCGACCTGAGCAGCCGGCGTGCAAACACGCGCACCGACCTTCAGCTCAGCAAGTCCTGTGCCGCTACTTTTTGGCTAATCCGAACTTTTCAATCCGATATCGGATTTGATCCCGATGCAGCCCAAGCAGGGTGGCCGCACGCGTCTGATTCCCCCCAGAGCGCTCGAGCGCCTGCTCGACCAGACTCCGCTCGACGTCTTCCAGGTTGACGCCTTGTGGCGGGAGGGTGAACGGGGTCTCAACTTCCGCGCCAGGCGTCGGAATCGGGGTGCCAATGGTCCCGAAATCCGCCGGCTGCAAGGTCCCGTCTTCGGTCAGCAGCACCGCCCGCTCCACCAGGTTCCGCAACTCGCGCACGTTCCCCGGCCACCCGTGGGTCTCAAGACGACGCACGGCCTCGGCGGACAACCCGGGAACCCGGCGCTTGAACTCCTTCGCGAATGACTCGACGAAATGCTGCGCGAGCAACGCGACGTCTTCGCCCCGCTCACGCAACGGCGGCACCTCGATGCGAAGCACGTTCAGCCGGTAGTACAGGTCGTCACGAAACTTGCCCGACCGCAGGGCTTCCTCGAGTTGACGGTTCGTCGCCGCCACCACGCGGACATCGACATGCACATCCGCCATCCCCCCGACGCGCCGGAACGTCTTCTCCTCAAGAAAGCGCAACAACTTCGCCTGCAGCGCGGGCGTCATTTCGCCGATTTCATCGAGGAACACGGTGCCGTCGTCGGCCTGCTCGAGCAACCCACGTTTCTGCTGCCGGGCATCCGTGAACGCGCCACGCTCGTGACCGAATAACTCGGATTCGAGGAGGGTTTCCGGAAGTGCCGAACACGTGATGTTGAGGAACGGACGCGCCGCCCTGTTGCTGGAATAGTGGATGACCTTGGCGATCAGGTCCTTGCCCGTGCCGCTTTCGCCGGTGATGAGCACCGTGGAGCCCGGACTGGTCGCCACCTTGCGGACCAGTGTCTTGATTCGCTGCATCGGCTCGGACTCCCCGATCACCGATGCCGGACTGAACGGCCGGGCCAGCCCGGTCCGCAGGGTCCGCAGTTCACGACGCAGCCGGGTGGTTTCCAGCGCGCGGTCGACGCGCAGCGCCACGTCGTCCAGATCAAACGGCTTTGTGGCGTAGTCGAAGGCACCGCCCTTCACACTTTCCACAACGGTTTCGATCCCCTTGTGGGCGGTGAGCATCATCACCAGCATGTCGGGGTCCATCTCGCGCAGACGCCGCAAGGCCTCGAGCCCGTCGCCATCCGGCAGCTGGTAATCCAGCAGGACCAGGTCGACGCCGTGGTCGGCTTGCTCCAGGGTCTCGGCGACACTGCCGGCCTCGAGCACCTCATGACCGTCCGACCGGAGCCGCTCGACCAGCGACCACCGGATCAGGGCTTCATCATCAACAACTAGGACTCGTCTTCCGGCCATCGCGCAGCAGTATAGGCCTCATCAACGAGGGCGACGACTTTGCCGATATCGAACGGCTTGTCCACGACCGTCACCACCCCGGCCCGACGAGCCAGCGCCGTTTGATCGTGAGTGCCGTATGCGGTCATCAGAATCAGAGGCACATGGGGATGCCGGGCCCGAAGGTCATGCACCAGTGAGAGGTCGTTCACGTCAGGGAGTCTCAGATCGAGCAGAATCACAAACGGCTGCCCGTCAAGCTCGTTGGCCACCGCCCGCGCCTCGGCCCCGTTGGCGGCCTGCCGCACCAGCCACCCGGCCTCTGCCAGCCCCTCGGACACAGACCACCGAATCAACGCCTCATCGTCGACCACAAGTACGCTTCGCGGTAGTTTTCCCTGCATCATGGGTAGAATTCCCCAAACGGTGGTCTGTTCACCGCCAGAAACGCACATGTTCGCCCCTGTTATTCAAGGATTGGGCCATCCCATGTCACCGGATCTCGTCCCAGCTCTTCGCCGGTCGCTCAAGGATCTGGAAGACCTGAAGTATGCGCTTGACCAGTCCGCGATTGTCGCCATCACCAACGTGCAGGGCGACATCACCTACGTGAACGATACGTTCTGCGCCATCTCCAAATATCCGCGCGAGACCCTGATCGGGCGCAACCACCGGATTCTCAACTCCGGACTCCACGGACTGGAGTTTTTCAAGGAGATGTATCGCACGGTGGCCCAGGGCCGTGTGTGGCGTGGAGAAATCCGGAACCGGGCCCGCGACGGCTCCCTGTACTGGGTGGACACGACCATCGTGCCCTTCCTGAATGACGAGGGGAAACCCTACCAGTACGTCTCCATCCGGTATGACATCACCGAGCGCAAACGTTCGGAAGCGGCGCTTCGCGACCAGGCGTCCCTGGCCCAGCTCGGCAAACTCGCTGCGGTGGTCGCGCATGAGGTGCGCAACCCACTGGCGGCAATTCGGGGTGCTCTGCAGGTGATCGGAAAACGGCTCGACGCGAAGAGCCAGGAAGTGGCCGTGATCCAGGAAGTGATCGCGCGCGTGGACGGCTTGAGCGAGATCGTGCAGGACCTGACGCAGTTCGCCCGGCCGCGGCAGCCTGCGCCGATTGCCGTCCCGCTCAGCACGTTCGTCTCAAGCCTGGTGTCCCTGGTGTCGCAGGACCCGACGATGGCGCAGGTGAAGGTGGAGGTGGCGGTCGAGGATGCCACCATTCATGTGGATGTCGATCAAATCCAGCAGGCGTTTCTCAATCTGCTCATCAACGGTGCGCAGGCGATGCAGGGCACCGGGCGGATCACCATCACGGGAGTCACCCGGGACGACACGTGCGAAATTTCGATTCGCGATGAGGGCCCCGGCATTTCCGCCGAGGTGCGCGATCACTTGTTCGAGCCCTTTTTCACGACCAAACATCGGGGCACAGGTCTCGGGCTCGCCACCGCCAGACGCATTATTGACAGCCACGGCGGCAGCCTGACGCTGGAAATTCCGGAGGGGGGCGGCACCATCGCTCGCATTCGCGTCCCGCTGGCGCGGCCCTGAAGGGGGGCACACGATTTGCAACAACCAGTCGTGGAGGCCGAGATGGTTGCCATCAAGAAGATCCTCGTTCCGACCGACTTCAGTGACCCGGCGGCGGCTGCGTTGAGATACGGCGTGGCGCTTGCCGAGGAGTTCGGCAGCACATTGCACCTGATCCACGTCGTGCCCGAGCCGTACGTCTATCCGTGGGGCACGGAGATCTCGACCATGCCGCTGGTGGACTTGCTGACGCAGTCGGAAGCCCAGGCGAGCGAGCGGCTGAAGACGCTTGTGGACGACCGCGGTGCGATGAAGGGCCGGGTGAAAACCTCCACTGCCATTGGCACCCCGGTGGACCGCATCCTCCAGTACATCGGGGATGAGGGTATTGACCTGATCGTGATGGGCACCCACGGCCGCGGCGCAGTCGGGCACCTGCTGCTTGGATCGGTGGCCGAGCGGCTCGTGCGGCGGTCACCCGTGCCGGTGCTGACGGTCAAGCACTAGCCTGAAATGAGCTCGGAGGCGATTATTTCGTCCGTTTGCCCCTAACTGACCCTGTTCAGGAGAGTTAGGGGCAAGAATGCGAAATAATCGCCTCCGAGCTCATTTCAGTATGTGATGCGCCTGGTGCGCGCCGGCGCCCGCGGGGTGCCGATGCGGACGCGGATGTCGAGCGCGCGCGCGCCACGCGTCATGACGCGCAGCGGATTGATGTCCAGTTCCTGAATCTCCGGACACGCCGTCACCAGCGCGGAGACACGAAGCAACACGTCCTTGAGGGCCGCGACGTCGGCAGGCGGCGCACCACGATGCCCCTTCAGCAGGGCCGCTCCGCGCAGCGACGCGATCATCTCCTCGGCGTCGCGCTCGGTGAGCGGGTGCAGCCGGAAGTCGGCATCGTGCAGCAACTCCGCCAGGATGCCGCCGCTCGCGCACGCCATCACAGGGCCGAAGATGGGATCGTCTGTGACGCCGACGAGCATCTCCACGCCGCTGCCGACCATCGCCTGCAACAGACCACCCGTCATCGCGTCGCCCAGCCGTGACTGCATGTCGCGCCACGCCTCGCGCACCGCGGACTCCCCCATCAGGCCGACCCGCACGCCGCCGACTTCGGTCTTGTGGAGGATGGTCGGGCCGACGGCCTTGAGCACCACCGTCCCGCCGATGGTCGCCGCCGCGTCTACGGCCTCCTGCTCGGTCGTGACCTGCAGACTGGCCGGCACGGGAATGCCCGCCGCCATCACCAGCATCTGGGCCTCATCGGCAGTAACCCATCCGCCACCACGCGCCACCACGCTGTCCACCACCTGACGAGCGGCGTTGACGTCAATGCCGATCTCCGGCGGCGCCTCCTCCGGCGTCGCCCGCCACGCGCCGTACGTCGCCGCACGCGCCAGCGCCACAGCCGCCGATTCGGGAAACGCAAAACAGGGAATCGGCGCCAGCATCGGGGCCGCCCCCTGCGCCGACATGAAGATCCCCAGCACCGGCTTCCCAGGGACTGCCGCCGACGCCGCCCGCACCGCGCGCGCCACATCTTCGGGATGCGTGACGAGGGGCGGAATGAAGATCACCAGCACACTGTCGACGCGCTCATCACGCAACAACGCCGCCAGTGCGCGCCCGTAACTTTCGGCCGTCGCCGACGCGATCATGTCCACGGGATTCCCCACGGACGCCGCAGGCGGCAGGAACGATCGCAGTTCGGCAATGGTGTCGTCGCTCAACGACGGCAGTTCCAGTCCCTGCGCCTCACACGCGTCAGCCGCAAGAATGCCCGGGCCACCGGCATTCGTCAGAATCGCCACGCGACGTCCACCGGGCAGCGGCTGGTGCGCCAGCAGCGTCGCCACATCGAACAGTTCCTCGAGCGTGTTGGTGCGAATGACACCCGCCTGTGCAAACAACGCGTCCACCACCGCATCGCTGCTGGCCAGCGCGCCGGTGTGCGACGAGGCTGCACGCGCACCGGAGGCCGAGCGTCCGGACTTCACCGCCACGATCGGCTTCTCTCGCGCCACTCGCCGGGCAATCTGACTGAACTTCCTCGGATTCCCGAAGCTCTCCAGATACAGCAAAATCACACACGTCCGCGGGTCCTCCGCCCAGTACTGAATCAGGTCGTTACTCGACACATCGGCCTTGTTGCCGACCGACACAAACGTCGAGATCCCCAGGTCCAGCCGGCGCGCATAGTCGAGGATCGCGAGGCCCAGTGCACCGCTCTGCGTCGACATCGCCACACGGCCGGCCGGCGGGTATACCGGTGAAAACGTCGCGTTGAGATTCACCGCCGGATCCGTGTTGAGCAACCCCATGCAGTTGGGGCCGACCATCCGCACGCCGGCCGCCCGCACCTTGTCGAGCAGCGCCGCTTCGAGCGCGCGGCCCTCAGCGCCGACTTCACCAAACCCCGCGGAAATCACGACCAGCGCCTTCACCCCTTTGGCGATGCACTCATCCACCGCCTCCAGCACGCGCGCCGCCGGCACCACAAGCACCGCCAAATCCACAGTCCCGGGAATGTCAGTCACCCGCGCAAACACCTGGCGCCCGCCCATTTCTCCGGCCAGGGGATGCACCGGATACACCGGCACCGCGCACCCGGCATCCACGAGGTTGTGAAACACCTCGCTGCCGATGCGGCCACGCTCACGGTTCACGCCGATTACCGCCACACCACGCGGCTCAAAAAACGGACGCATGGATGCGGCTGCCGCCGTGCGCGCCCTCGCCGCGCGGCGATCGAGATACGCCTCGGTCGGTCCGAGATCCAGCGACACGTGCAGCGTGCCCGGCTCTCCATCCGGATGTTGCGACACCGCGAAGCCCGATGAGGCAAACAACTCGACAATCGTGCGGTCCTCGCGAGGCACCCACGCATCAAACACCGTCACCCCACCCTGGCGCGCATCGTCGGCCAGCAACTCCAGCACCCGTGTGCCGATGCCACGGCCTTCAAATCCAGGCGCGACGGCCATCGCGACGTCGGCCCGCCCCGGCATGTCCGACTGCCGGCGGTACCCAGCCACGACCTGCAGCTGTCCGCTCACGCCCCCCACCACCACGACGGCGGGGTCGGCGTCGGCAAGCCCCAGGCCGCGCAGCCACTGACCGTGCCGCTGCACCTGGGAAAAAAACGACTCCGGAAGGACCACCGCATCGGCCGGCATCGCCGGTCGGAGGTGAAGAGTGGTGCCGTCGCGCAGGACGATGTCGGCTGTCATACACTGAGGTCCATGGCTACACACATCACGACCGCTGATGTCGAAAGCATGGCATCGGCCACCCACGTCAGGGCCGCACGCCTGTCACACGCCTCCAGTGTGCTCGGATGGTGGCATGAGCGCAAGTTCGTCGCCGAAATCGACGACTTCACGCGGGCGCTGCGCAGCCTCTCGCAACGGGCGATTGAACACGCCACCGACGAGGAGATTCGCGAGATTGGCGCCAAAATGGACGCGATCATTGCGGACGCGGAAGTCTTCATCGGCCGTCACGACAACTCGAGCCTCAAACGGGTGGAACGGGATCGCCATCTGGTCACCCGCATTTACGAATTACGGGCCTCGTTCGAAAAAATAGCCCATGGCGTTACGGCACAACACGGCATGACCGACCTGCGATGGAAGGTCAAGCTCGACACGGCGCACCGGAATGAATCATGATCGGCCCTGTCGTCTGCGGCATCGACTTCTCGGCACAGTCACGCCGGGCGCTCGCGTGGGCTCGCCTGCTGGCGGATCGTCTGGAGCAACCACTGGTGGTGGTACATGCCGTGGAACCCGTGCTCGCCGATGCGGCACGGCTCACCTACGGACCTGATGCGCTGCAGGCGTCGATCGATCCCGAATTGAAGACATTTGCCGGGTCAGCCGCCGCGTTCCACATCGGCGTGGGCGATCCGGCGAGTGTGATCAACGGTGCGGCACTGGCGCGCAACGCGTCGATGGTGGTGGTCGGCACGCAGGGACACGGCCGCGCGGCCCGTGTGTGGTTTGGCTCCACCACCATGCGGCTCCTGCGGGAGACCACCATTCCTGTATTGTGTGTGCCGCCGACCACGACCGATGTGCCGGAGGTCGCCGCGCTGGTCGTGGGCACGGATTTCAGTGACGCCTCCTCGGGTGCGCTGGAGACTGCCGTCGCCCTCGGATCGCGCTGTGGTGTCCCGGTCACCTGCCTGCACGTGGTGCCCACGGTGTCGGCCTATTCGCGGTGGAATGACCTGGTGAAGGGTGCGGAAGACGCCGCGGTCCGGTCGGCGCGCCGCCGGATGGCGGATGCCACCGCAGCCCTCACGGCGGTGGATGCCGTCACCACCGACGTGCGCACAGGCGATGCGGCGGAAGTATTGCTGGACGCCGCCCGGCAACGCGGCACTCTGATCGTTGTCGGCCTTGGCGGCGCGAACACCGATCAGCGTCCGGGCACCACGGCCTATCGTTTGGCGTCCGGTGCGGAGACGCCGGTGCTGGGCGTGCCACCACGGCGCACCTGAGGCCGCCGTTCACCCAACCACCAGGCCGGACGCCGCACACGGCGTAATCCGAACCGGTCGACCGTGTGCGTCTCGATGTGCGCCATGGCCACCTCCAGGTCGTCGGTGACCTTCAGCAGATCCAGATCGCGCGGCGACATCGCACCGGCCTGCACCATCTCGCGCAACAACACCATGTACGGTTCCCAGTACGTCGTCCCGACCAGCACCACCGGGAAGTTGGCGATCTTGTTGGTCTGAATCAGCGTCAGCGCCTCATTCAGTTCATCCAGCGTGCCGAGGCCCCCGGGTAACACCACGAAGCCGTAGGAGTACTTGAACAGCAGCACCTTGCGGACAAAGAAGTAGTGGCAGGTGACCCACCGGTCGAGGTACTTGTTGTGCGCCTGTTCAAACGGCAGCTTGATGTTGCAGCCGACTGACAGACCACCGTGATCGTGGGCGCCGCGGTTGGCAGCCTCCATGATGCCGGGGCCACCGCCGGTCATGACCGCAAAGCCCATCTCACTTAACCGGCGGCCGACGTCGCGGCCGATGTCGTAGTACGGATGGCCTTCGTTGAACCGGGCCGATCCGAAGACCGAGATGCAGGGGCCGACAAAGTGCAGTGTACGGAACCCGACGACGAAATCGCGAAGCGCCCGCCAGAGCAGTTGCAGCTCACGGAGTCGGGAGTGGGGACCTTCGAGCAGGAGGCGATCGGACTGACCGGGGTTGATGTCGTTCACGGGTAGAGCCACTCGGAGGTCCATCCTTCGCCGACGCGATCAAACGCCTGCCGCGTATGGAGTCGGCCGATGCCTGCCTTCCAGAATTCAATGTGGTGGGGCACAAGGCGGAAGCCCGACCAGAACGGCGGACGCGGCACGGCGCGGCCGACATACCGCGCCCCGATGGCGGCCGCACGCGCAAGCAGCGTCGCCTGACCGGCGAGCGGCTCACTCTGGCGCGAGGCCCACGCGCCGATCTGACTCTCGCGCGGGCGCGTCGCAAAGTATGCGTCGGCTTCCTCGTCGGGCACCGGCACGACCCCCCCTTCGATGCGCACCTGACGATCGAGCGCCGGCCAATAGACACACAGCGAGGCGTGGGGCGTGTGGGCGAGCTCGCGGCCCTTGCGGGATCGAAGATTGGTGAAGAAGGTGAATCCCCGCTGGTCCACATACTGAATCAGCACCATGCGGCCCGCCGGGCGGCCGGAGTCACTGACGGTGGAAAGACAGGCGGCCTTCGGGTCGAATCCTCCCCGAGCGACCGCCTCGTCCAACCATTCGCGATAGTGTGCGATCGGATTAGTCACACATTGACGTATATCACTTCCGCTTCACGCCGAGCTCACCCAGTTTCCGCGCGAGGTCATCGCCGGCCGTGCCGGTGCTGACCTGCGTGTCGATATGGAGAATCTTCCCGTCCGGCCCGATGTAGAAGGTCCGCCGGCGCGCCATGCCCATGGGGGACAACACGCCGTAGGCGGTTGCGACATCCTTTTCAGGATTGGCAAGAATGGGGAAGTCGGCTTCGTTCTCTTTCGCGAACCTCGTATTGGTCTCGGCGTCGTCGACGCTCACCATGAAGTACGCGACATCAAACTGCTGAATCGTCTGGCCGCTCGCACGGAGCGACTTGCATTCAGCCGTTCAACCACCGGTAAATGCCTTCGGGAACCACGCCAGGACGACCGCGCGTCCCTTGTAGTCCGAAAGCCGATGGGTCTTGCCATCCGAACCGGCGAGGGCGAATGCGGGCGCTTGATCGCCCACCTTCAACTCGACGGCCGGCGTCTGGGTCAGGGTGGCGGCGGCAATACTCGCTACGAGCACCGACGCGGTCAGCCCCACGAGGGACAGGGTCTTCATAATTGGGCCGGACTCCTTTTGGCGGTATCTTACCCTCTGCATGGCGAACTTCTACGATCGCGTCGCCGCGGCCGCCGACCGCTTCCCCACCCTCCATGCGGTCGAGCTGCAGACCCCGGACGCCCTGATTCCCACCACCTACCGCCAGTTGACCGAGGAAGCCGCCGCGTTTGCCGCCTGGCTTCACGGCCGGGGCATCGTCGCCGACGACCGCGTCGCGATTCTCGGCGACAACGACGCCCGGTGGATTGCGGTCTACTTCGGCATCCTGCGGCTCGGCGCCATCGCCGTTCCCCTGGACACGGCCTACAAGTCCGGCCAGGTACGGACCGTGCTGGAGAACTCCGGCGCCCGCCTCATTTTTACGACAACGAGGTATGAGGACGGGGTGCGGGCGGCGTGCGCGGGGTTGTCACCCGCGCCCGACGTGCGGCTGATGCACGAACTGCCGCCAGCCGCACCGGCCCCGCCAGTGGTGGCGCGCGGCGACCAGGAGGCCGCGGTCATTTTGTACACGTCCGGCACCACGTCGGATCCCAAGGGGGTTGTCCTCACACACGGCAACCTGGAAGCGGAGCGGCAGGCGGCGTTTTCCGTCGTGACCGTGACGGAAACCGACGCGGTGCTCGGCGTGCTGCCGCTGTTCCATTCCCTCGCGCAGATGGCGAACCTGTTGTTGCCGCTTGCGGTGGGCGGACGTGTCGTGTTTCTGCAGAGCGTCAACTCGACGGCGCTCCTGGAAGCCCTGCAGCAGCGGCAGATCACGATCTTCGCGTGTGTCCCGCAGTTCTTTTATCTGATCCATCAGCGCGTCATGGGCGAGGTGGCCAAGGCCAACCCGGTGCGCCGCGCAGTCTTCCGCGTACTGCTCAGGACCAATGGATGGCTGCGCGAACGCACGGGATGGAACCCGGGACGCCGGTGGTTTGCCAAGGTGCACGCCGTGCTTGGCAGCCACATGCGGTTTCTCGTGACCGGCGGTTCGCGGTTTGATCCGGCGATCGGACGCGACCTGTACGACATGGGGTTTGCGTTGCTCAACGCGTACGGACTCACCGAGACCTCCGGGGGCGCCACCATCGTGCGTCCTGGCGACCGCTACACGACGTCGGTCGGCCAGCCCCTCAAGGACGTCGCGATCCGCATCGCGCCGCAGGAGCCTGGCGCGGATCGCGAGCAGGAAGACGGCGAAATTCTGATTCGCGGCCCCATCGTCATGCGCGAGTACTTCCGGCGGCCCGACGCCACCGGTGACACCTTGAAGGACGGCTGGCTGCACACCGGCGACCTTGGCCGCCTCGACGCGGACGGCCGGCTCTACATCACGGGCCGCAAGAAGGAAATGATCGTGCTGGCCTCGGGCAAGAACCTGTATCCAGAGGAAATCGAAGCGCATTATCGCGAAGCCGACGTCATCAAGGAACTGTGTGTGCTGGGACTCAGCCGGCCGGGTGAACCCATCGGCGAACGGCTGCATGCGGTGATCGTGGCTGATGAGAATGTGCTCCGGGAGCGTGGTGTCGTCAACGTGCAGCAACTGGTGCGCTTTGAGGTCGAAAGCCGCTCGGTGCACCTGCCCGCGCACAAACGCATCCTGACGTACGACATCTGGGTCGAGCCGCTGCCGAGAACCACCACGGGCAAGGTGAAGCGGCATGCGATCGAGAAGCGACTGCGCGAGCAGGCCGTGGTTGAGACCTCAGCTGAGACCGTTGTTCTGAGCGATGAGGAAACCACGTGGCTGACGGCGCCGACGCACGCCGAGGCGATGCAGATCATCGCGACACTGCTGAAGCGACCGACTGTCCGTCCCGACGCCAACCTGGATCTCGACCTCGCGCTTGACTCCATGGAGCGCGTCGAACTGCTCACCGCGCTTGAGCGGCAACACGGCTGCCGGGTCCTCCCGGAGACACGCGCGACCATCTTCACCGCCCGGCACCTGGTGGACGCGGTGCTGGCGGCACGGAGCGCTCGGGCTGAGGGAAGGAGCCCAGGGGCGGCAGCCCCCGGGGCCGAAACGATGTGGGAGTCCATCCTCCACGAACCCATCGACCCCGAGCTTGAACAGCAACTGCGACATACGCCCTTCCTGCGCACCGCCTTCTTCTTCGTCATTGTCCGGACGATCGCCGGCGTCGTGTATCTGCTGACCCGCGGACGGTCGACCGGACGCAACCATCTGCCAGACAAGGGGCCGTTCGTCATCAGCCCGAATCACCAGTCGTATCTCGATGGATTCGTGCTGCTGGGCACGCTTCCCTTCGGCACGCTGCGGCAGATCTTCGCGGTGGGTGCCGCCGAGTACTACCAGACTCCGTTCATGAAGTGGGCTGCCCGCGTGACGAATGTCATTCCGGTGGACGCCGATGCCAATTTGGAACGTGCGATGAAGGCGGGCGCCTCCGGTCTGCGGCTCGGGAAGGTGCTGATGCTTTTCCCGGAAGGTGAACGGTCAATCGACGGCGAGCTGAAAGCCTTCAAGAAAGGTGCGGCGATTCTCTCCGCCCATTGTCAGGCGCCGATTGTGCCGGTCGCGATGGACGGACTGTTCGAGTTGTGGCCCCGCAGCCGTCCGTTCAACTGGCGCGGACTGCTGCCCTGGCGCGCCACGCCGGTGCGGCTCGACATCGGCCCTTCTCTCTCCGTTGTACCGGGGAAGTATGCTGAGGGAACGCAGGCGTTGCGCGACGCAGTCGCGCGCATGTGTGACGCCCTGCGACGGAGGTCCCAATGAGCAGCAGCCAGACCGGCGACGGCATGTTCGATTTCGTCAACCAGTACTTCGACCATGCCGCCCGCTGGAGTGACCATCCCCAAGGCCTGCTCGAGCAGATCAAGGCCTGCAACAGCGTGTACCGCTTCAGCTTTCCGTTCAGGAATGACGACGGCACGATCGAAGTGATTCGCGCGTGGCGCGTGGAACACAGCCATCACAAATTGCCGACCAAGGGCGGCATCCGCTACGCGTCCCATGTGGATGAGGAAGAAGTGAAGGCGCTGGCGGCACTGATGACGTACAAGTGCGCCATCGTGGACGTGCCGTACGGCGGTGCCAAGGGCGCCGTACAGATCGATCCGAAACAGTACTCGGTGGAGCAGCTTGAGCGCATCACCCGCCGCTACACCCACGAATTGGTGAAGAAGAACTTCATCGGCCCAGGCATCGACGTCCCAGCTCCGGACTACGGGACGGGGGAACGTGAGATGGCGTGGATTGTCGACACCTACATGGCGCTGCATCCCGGATCGCTCGACGGCGTGGGCTGCGTCACCGGCAAGCCCGTCACCCAGGGCGGCGTGCGTGGCCGGCGCGAAGCCACGGGCCGCGGGCTGTACTTCGCCGTCCGCGAAGCGGCGAGTTTCGCTGACGACATGAAGGCGCTCGGCCTCCCGCCAGGGCTCGAAGGCAAACGCGTCGTCGTGCAGGGCCTCGGCAATGTCGGCTATCACGTGGCGAAGTTCTGCCATGAAGGCGGCGCACGCGTGATTGGTCTGGCCGAATACGAAGGCGCGATCATGAACACGGCCGGACTCGATCCGGATGCCGTCGTCGCGCATCGCAAGGCGACGGGATCCCTCCTGGGATTCCCAGGCGCGACCGACATCCCGCACTCGGCCGACGCGCTCGAACTCGACTGCGACATCCTGATTCCGGCGGCACTGGAAAACGTGTTGACCGGCGGGAACGCCGCTCGCGTGAAGGCCAGGATCATCGTCGAAGGCGCGAACGGCCCGACGACACCTGAGGCGGAAGCGGTGTTCCGGGATCGCGGCATCATGGTGATTCCCGATCTGTATGCGAATGCTGGCGGCGTCACGGTGTCCTACTTTGAGTGGCTGAAGAACCTGTCGCACGTCCGGTTCGGCCGCATGAACAAGCGGCTGGAGGAACGTGACGAGGCGTCGTTTGTGCAGGCGCTCGAATCGCTCACGGGCAAGAAACTCTCCGACGAGCAGAAGCGCACATTGGTGCACGGCGCGTCCGAAGAGGACATCGTCAACTCCGGCCTTGAGGAAACGATGATCGTGGCGTACCACGCGATTCGCGACGCGCTGAAGCGCAATCCGAAATTGGGCGACCTGCGGGCCGCGGCATTTCTCACGGCCATCGACAAGATCGCCATGGCTTACAAGGAATTGGGAGTGTTTCCGTAATGCGCCAGCGAGGGTGGGCGCCCGTCGCACCATTGGCGGTGATCTGTCTCTTCCTCGCGAGCGTGGCCGAGGCACAGGGTCCGCCCACGGGCCCTGTTGCCTCGTTGCCTGAAAGCGAGCTCGGCATCAAGTCCCGCGTGTCGCTGATGGTGTCGGGCGGGCTCGACCTCGACCTCTTCGGCGAAGTGGTGGTGCCGGGGCTGAACTGTGACCCGGACCTCTCCGAAGGTCCGACCGCGTGCCGCAGCCAGAGCCGCATCGTCCAGTCGACACTGGTGGGACACTACCCGGACGTCTACGTCGCCGTACCGAAGCGTTTCCACGCCAGTGCGGGCATCGGCATCTTCCAGAAGGATGAGCTGATCATCCAGGTCCCTCGGGCAGGTCGTGACGAGCGCCGGGTCGCAGCCGCTTCGCGCGACGTTCACCACCTACGAAGACAGCTCGATCGAAGGCGGCTGGCGGCACTACTTCCGCGCGGTCGGCCGCAGCAAGTCGTACGTGAACCTGACGTACGGCCGCCGGAAGGTCGAGGCCATCACGGCGGACCTGACCACCGGTGGCGCCACTGGCAGCCTCGGCACCGTCCGCTTCTACGACGCGGCCACCCTGCAGACCGCCGCGACCGTGTTCGGCATCACCTACGAACGCTGGCACATGGGCATCTTCGTGGAAGCCGGTGCCCGCTGGACGCCGCGTCTCGTCCGCCGGGACGATGACCTGCGCCCCCTCGGGGTCGAGATGATCAACAACACAGGCGCCCGCATCTTCATGCCGGCCAACGTGGGGTTGATGGTCAGGTTCTAGGGCGTCGGGACTTCGGAACTCCGCAACAGGCGCCGCGCGGCAATCTGCGCGTGGCGCCGCCGCCGCGTCAGCTCGGCGTACAGGTCCTTTTGCATCAGCCGGATGCGCGGGGGCGCCGGCCGGGGTGTGAACATCGCCGCCGTCTCAGGCCGATCCCCAATCAACACCAACTGCCGTGCCGCCGTGCCATGAAATCGCTGCATCTTCCGCCTCCATGTCCAGAGGCTAAGTGGGGGGTGTGACAGGGCTGGACACGGTCCATAGTCCGCAGCGTGCCCGCCGTAGCCTTGGCGCAGGCGGGGCCGCAGTCCGCGGTCCAGGGGGCGGATGGGCAATAATGAGCGGCCAATGAGCCGCCCTGTCGAGATCACCAGACTTGAAGGCTTCAGCGACGCCGTGTTCGGCTTTGTGCTGACGCTGGCGCCGGTCGGGCCACCCACGATGGACCCGGCGACGATTCCCAACATTGCCGCGATGGGCATCCCCTCGTCATGGTGATCCACAGCGGCGGCGTGGTCCTCGTGGTCGGCACGTTTCTGCTGCCGCACCACCGCGCGCGGAAGCGCCGGGACCAGCTGCAGCTGGATGCCATGCAGCTCACCGACCTGCGCTACGCCGTGCGTGGACACCTGATCGGCGCCGGCCTCGGCGTGGTGTCGCTGATCCTGGTGGGACTCATGCCGCATCAATCCGGCTGGAGCGACGACAAGGGTGGGCGTGCAAAGCACGCACTCAGCACAGCGCACCCAGCACCCAGCACAAGCGCCGAGCACCCAGCACCGAGCACCCAGCACGACTCCAATGCGTAATCAGGAAGTTATTCGTCAATGGCAGATCCTGAAACACGTCGAGTCGTCGCGCACCGGCGTGACCATTCACGATCTGGCCGATCGCGCCGGGGTCACGACGCGCACGATCCGCCGGGACTTGCAGGCACTGCAGGAAGCCGGGTTCGCGCTGTTTGACGAAGGAGAAGAACACGACACCAAGCGCTGGAAACTCGACGCGCAGCCATTTCGCTCCGTGCAGGAAGGCCTGGCGGTCGAGGATGTCGCGGCCCTGTTCCTGAGCCGTTCGATCGTGGAGGCCCTGTCCGCATGGCCGCTGGCCGATCAGTTGCGGACGGCGCTGACAAAGATCGAAGGCGCGCTGAATCCCCGGATGCGGGAGTTCCTCTCCGCACTGCCGCAGGTCATCTCGACCAAGGCGGCACCAAAAGCCGGTGCCGGCCGCGACCTTGTGGACGTGACACGGCGCCTGTTTGACGCCGTGCGCGACCGCCGCATCGCCGACATGCGGTATTTCTCCGCGGCCAGTCATCGCGCCAGGGCGTACGTGGTGCATCCGTATCGCATTGCCCTCGCGCAGGGCGGCGTGTATCTGATCGCGTGGGTGCCGCAGTACGACGAGTTCCGAACCTTTGCCGTCGAACGCATCGAGCGCCTCTCGGTGCAGGAGACGACCTTCCGTCGCACCCGCGAGCTGCCCACCGACGTGTTTGGTTCATCACTCGGCGTGTTTGCCGCCGAGCCCGAACACATCGAAGTGGAATTCGCCGCACGGGTGTCTCCCTACGTCCGCGGCCGCGTGTGGCACGAGTCCCAGCAGGTCGCCGAACTGCCGGACGGCCGCCTTCGCGTCACCCTCAAGGTCTCCAACGACTGGGCCCTGCGCAGCTGGCTCCTCAGCTTCGGCGCCGACGCCCGCGCCCTCAGCCCGCCAGCGCTGGTCAAGGCGATGCGGGAAGAGCTGGCCAAGGCCGCTGGCCAGTACTTGTAGGGCGCGCTCATTGGACGTAGGGCGCGCTGAACTTGAGCGCGCCATTGGGGGACGGCCCGCTACAGTTCAGCGGGCCCTACGTGCCGGGCGGCCCTACGTACGGTCACTCGACGATCCCGAGTCGCTGAATCAACGTGCGCACGGCTCGGAAGAGCTGCGTATCCTGGCCGGATGTCCGCCACTCACCGAGCGGACGTTCGACCTCTACATCGACGGGCCGCGGCTTGAGTTCCATGTCGGTGCCGTCAGCCGCGCGCACGCGCATGCGAGGCAGCCGCAGTGTAGACCCGTCGAACAACGTCCTGTTCCACGTGTAGATGATCCAGCCGGCCGTCGGCTCGCCCACGATCGGACCGAGCTTGAGCGTGCGGTAGCCTTCCGTGAAGTCTTCAGCGTCCGACAATGAGTGCTGATTGACGACCAGCACCGTCGGTGACTCGAGCGCGCGCTGGCCGAGCACAGTCCGGGCGGGAGACTCAGGCAGACCACGCAGCGACATCCGCAGATACGGCTGACGCGCGAACACATCGAGCGCATATGCGTTCACGAACCCGCCGTTGTTGTTGCGAAGGTCGATGACGACGCCGTCGTGCCCGTGGTTCTCCACATCAAGATCCAGATGCAGTTGCTCCAGCGCTCCTGCACTCATGCTGGCCATGTGGACGTACCCCAGCCGGCCGCCGCTGACTTTCAGCACGTACTCCCGGTTGCGCTCGACCCACTGGCGATACACCAGACCCTTCTCGGTGGCCTGGTCCACCGGCCTCACCACCACCTCGCGTATGGGCCCGGCTGGCGAGGCCGACAACATCAGGACCACGCGTCGATTCACGGTGTGTGCAAGCGCGGCGTCGAGATCAAATGCGGCCCGCACGTCGGTGTTGTTCACCTGCCGCACGTAGTCACCGACGTTGATCTCACGAGTCACCGCCGCCGGGCCAAGCGTGATGACCTCAGTCACCCGCAGCCGTCCCTGCGTCTCAAACTCGCGGGCATCAAAGCGCAGCCCGAGCTTGCCGACCACCAGGCTGCCCCCGCCGCCACCACTGATTCCCAGGTGCGACGCGTTCAGGTCGCCGATCATCAGGCTCATGATCCGGCGCATCTCATCCGGCGTCGACGCCGCCTGCACGCGCGGTCCATAGATCTCGCGTGACGTTTCCCAGTTCACCCCGTGAAACTGGGGATCGTAGAAGTTGTCGCGCAGCAGCGTCCATGCCTCGCGGAAGACCTCCATCTTCTCCTGCTCAAAATCCGACGTGAACTCCGCCGTCACCGACAACGCGCGCGACGCACGGCTCTCCACCGTGGCAATCTGGATGCGTCCGGCTTCCAGGTAATACACCTCGCGACTGTCCGGGCTGAACTGCGCATCCGACTTTCCGCCGGCCGTTGTCGTCAACTGCCGAGCGACGGGACGATCGGCCGCGAGCTCGTCGAGCGGATACGTGTAGAGATTGGTCTGCCCGGCGACCGTGGCGGTGATTAACGCGAGTTTGCCGTCCGGACTCACAGCCACACGCTGCACGTCCATGCCAAGCGGCACAAAGGAGAGGCGCTGGCGGATGTCGTCGAAGACCGGATCGGGTTGGGTAAGGTTGGGTGAAGGCTGGGTGGGGTTGGGTGTTGTGCGGATCGTTGGGTTCTGCGTGAAGAGATCGCGGAAGAGGTCTTCGCGAAACTTCGGGGTGCGGAGCGTCAGGTCCACGCGCGCGAGCTGGCCGAGTTCGGTGCGCTGGCGGGTGTCGAAGAAGATGGTGCGGCCATCGGGTGTCCACGCAATGCTGTTGGCGTACACGTTCGAGAGGCTGCTGATGGGACGCGGCGGGCCGCCGGGTGCACCGAGCGGCACGAGCTGCACGTTGGTGAAGGACTTCGCGCCGATGGCAAACAATGCAATCCATCGGCCGCCGGGTCCCCACACCGGCGTCGGTGTGTCGATCGCATCGGCAAACATCCCGGTCGCGAGCGTGCGTTCAGTCTTGTCGGCCACGGACAGCACGCGCAGTTCACGCCGGTCGCGCAGATAGGCGATCTGCGTGCCGTCGGGTGAGAACACGGGAGAGATGTCGGTCGCCGCACCAGTGGTCAGACGGGTCTCCGCATTGGCGGTGAAGTCAAAATGATAAAGGCTCTGCGTACCGCCACGTGTGGCCACATACACCAGCTGCCGGCTGTCGGGTGCCCAGACGGGCTGCGAGACCAACCCCGCGGTCGTCGTGATCCGCGTGGCATCACCGGGCTCCTTCGCCGAGGCGGCAAACAGGATGCCGCGCGCGACAAACGCCACCTTGCGGCCATCCGGCGACAACGCGAGATCGGAGAACGCGTTGGTCTGACGCACACGCTGCGGCACGGGCGCCGACCGTGCGCCCCGGAACGAGACCGGCACCTGCCGTGATGCGCCGCTCGCCGTATCCAGCGTCCACAACCCGAAGCCCCGTTCAAACGCCATTGTCCTGCCGTCTTCCGACAGCGACGGAAACAACACCCGTCCATCGGTGAACGACGTCAGTCGATGGCCTCGGGAGGCATCGGCGTCGGCCGCGGCCGGCAGATCGCGGCGCCACACATTTTCGGCGCCGCCGCGGTCGGAGACGTAATACAGCGCGCGTCCATCCCGCGCCCACATCGGCCAGACCTGCCGCGAGTCGCGGTCACTCAGCATCGTGTACGTCGGCGTGCCGGACACGCCGGAAAGCAGCCACAGTTCCGACTGATCGATATGACTGCTCCCCCGGCGCCACCACTGGGCGCCGGCAATACCGCGCGCGGCCAACACCAGCGACTGCCCATCGGGCGACGCACTCACGCCGAACTCATTCACGTAGCGGTCATCGCTGACCGGCATCGGGGTACCTCCGGTGAGCGGTACGCGGAACACGTCGTTCATCGCTGCGATGTCGCGACTGCTTGACGCAAAGTAGAGCCACGCGCCGTCACGTGACCACGCCTCCAACGTTTCCACTCCGTCATCGCTCGTGATGCGCCGGACGTCGCCGGTGGCGAGGGTCAACACATAAATGTCGCCGCCTCCGGTGCGCGTGGACATGAACGCGAGATGGCGGCCGTCGGGCGAATACAACGGGCGCCGCTCCGTCGCCTCATGCGCGATGAGGAGCCGGGCATCGCCGCCGCCGGCCGGCACCGTCCAGATATCGCCGCCGGACACGAAGGCAATTTCAGCTCCATCAGGAGACATTCCCGGCTCGGCCGCCGAGAAGAGTGGAGCCTGGGCCGAGCCGCGGGCTGAAAAACACACGACAGCGACTGCACCAACCACCAGGAATGCGCTGACACGACTGAGCATACGGACCATGGTCGAGAGATTACCCGACTCGATCGTTCGCGATCGAACAGAATCGCGTCTCGCAAACGGCATGCGACTTCGGTCTGTCTAACCCCGGTCACAAGTCGGGTGCATGGTGTGTCTTGTGGTTCCCTCCCTGGCCGCGGCCGATGGCCCGCCGTCACTGCTGATCCCGACCGCCAGCGTGGCGGCGGTCCGTATCGGACCAGTTGACGGCACGAGTGAACCACACCATCAGCTCCACCCTGTCGCTGCAGATCTGTGCGTAGCCGTTCCAGTCGGCCAACGGCCGGTCGAAGGAGCACCAAGGCCTTCGTCCTGGTCTGGCAGCAGGGCCACGACCACTTCGTGCCGGTGGGTGAATTCGACTTGAGCCGCGGCTTCAGCGATCTCTTCAACGCCGCGTCGACCAACACGTGCCTGATCAAGTTCTCGCGCTGGATGAATTTCTGAGGAATCGGGACGATCTGACGTCGCCTCACTAAGATCCCCAGGCTCGGGGACCGGGCCGCTGGACCCTGGCCCCCGGACCCACGGACCACAGATATAGTGTGAGCGTCCGGGAGTGTGGCGAAACTGGCAGACGCGCAGGTCTTAGAAGCCTGTGGATCACATCCGTGTGGGTTCAAGTCCCTCCGCTCCCACCAAATCCCCGATAGAATCAATCCAGATGAAGACTGAACTGACCGAGGTCTCCGAGACCCAGAAGCACCTGACCTTTGAGGTGCCCTCCGATACCGTATCCACAGAAATCCAGCGCGTGGCCCAGGACTACGGGCGGAAAGCCAAGGTGCCCGGCTTCCGCCAGGGCAAGGTGCCCACGACCGTCATCAAACAGCGCTACAAGGACCAGATTCTCTATGACGTGGCCAACGACCTGATCCCGCGGCTCGTGGACGAGGCCCTGCAGGAGCGGGGTCTGGAGCCCGTGTCGGCGCCCGACATCAGGGATGTGGTGCTGGAAGAAGGCCAGCCGCTGAAGTTTCTCGCCGAATTTGAGACCGTGCCGCCGATTGACCCGGGCGACTACACGGGCATTTCGCTGAGCAAGCCCCCGGCCGTGCTCGAAGTGGGAGCCGTGGACGCCCTGCTGGAGCGCCTGCGCGAACGCGCGGTGAAGTGGCACCCGGTGGAGGACCGCCCCGCGGCCGCCGGCGATGCGGTGCTCATGGATCTGATCCGCCGCCCGCAGATTGTGCTGACCGACGCGCCGGCGCCGGTCGCCGACGAGACCCCGATGCAGAACGTCTCGATCGAACTGGGCAACCCCGCGAATCCTCCGGGCTTCGACGAGCATCTGACTGGTGTGACGGCGAACCAGGAGCGCGACTTTACGGTGACCTATCCGGCCGAGTACGAGCCGAAGGAACTGGCCGGCACAACCGTCGCCTATCACGCGACGATCAAGGGTGTGCGCCGGAAGGAACTACCGGAGCTCAACGACGAGTTTGCGAAGACGGTGAGCGACGTCGAGACGCTCGACGCGCTCAACGACCGCATCAAACACGACCTGCAGCACGAAGCCGAACACGAGGCGGACCACAAGGTGCGCCACGATCTGCTCCAGGACCTCGCGTCGCGGATGAAGGCCCCGGTGCCGGCGGCCTTGGTGGACCGCGAAATTGATCGCCGGCTCGAGGAGTTTGTCCGCCGCCTGATGGATCAGGGCATGGACCCGATGCAGGCCGGTATCGACTGGAAGGAATTCCGGGAACGGCAGCAGGAACCCTCCACCGAAACCGTCAAGAGCACCCTGGTGCTCGACGAGATCGCGCGCCGCGAACAACTCGACGCCACCGACGAGGACGTCGCGAAGGAGATCGACCAGTTCGCGGAACGGTCGGGCCGGACGTCGGCCGCCGTGCGCGCCCGTCTCGAAAAGGAAGGCGGCGTCAGCCGCATCCGCTCAGGCATCCGCCGTGAAAAGACGGTGAAGTGGCTTCTGGAGAAAGCCAACATCAGCAACGGGTAGGCGCACCAGGCACCCAGCACAGGCACCGAGCACCCTATGAATACACCCAACGCCCAACTTGTGCCGATGGTCGTCGAGCAGACGAACCGCGGCGAACGCGCCTACGACATCTTTTCGCGGCTGCTGAAGGACAACATCATCTTCCTCGGCACGGCGATCGACGACTCGATCGCCAACCTGGTGATCGCGCAGATGTTGTTCCTGGAGGCGGAGGATCCGGAACGCGACATCCTGCTCTACGTGAACAGCCCCGGCGGCTCGATCACGGCCGGACTCGCGATTTACGACACGATGCAGTTCATCAAGCCGGCGGTGCAGACGTATTGCATCGGACAGGCGGCGTCGATGGCGGCCGTGCTGCTGGCGGCGGGCGCCAAGGGCAAGCGGTTCTCGCTCCCCAACTCGCGCATCCTGATTCACCAGCCGCACATGTCGGGCCTGGCGGGTCAGGCCAGCGACATCGACATCCACGCCCGTGAAATCCTGCGCATGCGTGAGCGGTTGAATGAAATCCTGGCGCACCACACCGGGCAGCCGCTGGCGAAGATCCAGGACGATACCGATAGAGACTACATCCTGGGCGCAAGTCAGGCGAAGGACTACGGTATTATCGATGATGTCCTCGACCGCAGGGTGTGACGGTTAGAAGGGTTCCATGACCAAAAAAGCCGGCGAGACCGACGTGCTCCGCTGTTCGTTCTGCAACAAGGACCAGAATGACGTCCGCAAACTGATTGCGGGTCCGACGGTCTTCATCTGCGACGAATGCGTCGAGGTGTGCAACGACATCATCGCGGACGACAACAAGTTCGACAAGACCGGCGTGCGCAGCACGCTGCCGACGCCCATCGAAATCAAGAAGTTCCTCGACGAATACGTCATCGGCCAGGACCAGACCAAGAAAAAGCTCGCCGTCGCCGTCTACAACCACTACAAACGGCTCGAAATCGCCAAGGCGCCGAAGGGCCGCAACGAAGTTGAACTCACCAAGTCCAACATCCTGCTGATCGGCCCGACGGGCACGGGCAAGACGTTGCTCGCGCAGACGCTCGCCCGCCTGCTCTCGGTGCCCTTCACGATCGTGGACGCCACCACGTTGACCGAAGCGGGCTACGTCGGCGAGGATGTCGAAAACATCATCCTCAAGCTGCTCCAGGCCGCCGGCGGCGACATCGAGAAGGCGCAGCAGGGCATCATCTACGTCGACGAAGTCGACAAGATCTGCCGCAAGGACGAAAACCCGTCGATTACGCGCGACGTCTCTGGCGAGGGTGTGCAGCAGGCGCTGCTCAAGATCCTCGAAGGCACGGTCGCCAACGTGCCGCCCCAGGGCGGCCGGAAGCACCCCCACCAGGAGTTCTTCCAGATCGACACCAGCAACATCCTGTTCATCGTCGGTGGCGCGTTTGTGGGCCTCGACAAACAGATCGCGCGGCGGCTTGGCCGCAAGACACTCGGCTTCAAGGCCGACGTCAAGGCGAACGTCAAGGAAGGGTCGACCCTGGTCGAACAGGTCGAACCGCAGGATCTGATCCGCTACGGCCTGATCCCGGAGTTTGTCGGCCGTCTGCCGGTGGTCGGCACGCTGCACGAACTCGACAAGCCGGCGTTGATCCAGATCCTCACCGAGCCGAAGAACGCCATCACACGGCAGTATCAGCGGCTGTTCGATTACGAGAACGTCAAGTTGCACTTCACGGACGATGCCCTCGAAGCGATTGCGGAACTGGCGCTGCAACGGAAGATCGGTGCGCGCGGCCTCCGCATGATCATCGAAGACATCATGCTGGACCTCATGTATACGCTGCCTGGTCAGAAGAAGATCCGCGAATGCGTGATCACGCGCGAGGTGGTAGAGTCCAAGGAGAAGCCCATTACGGTCATGGAGAAGGCTGGCTGAACGCATGGATCAGTACGAGACCCTGCCTATCGTCCCCCTGAGGGACGTTGTCGTTTTCCCGCACATGATGATGCCGTTCGTGATTGGACGGCCGTCGTCCACGCGCGCGCTTGAACATGCGCTGGCGACCGACAAGAAGATCTTCCTCGCGGCGCAGCACGACGCGTCGATTGATGACCCGCAGCCGGCCGACATCTACACGATGGGCTGTGTCGCCAACATCGTCCAGAGCCTGAAGCTGCCTGACGGCAACATCAAGGTGCTGGTCGAGGGCGTGGAGCGGGCGCGCGCGGTCGAGTGGAAGGAAGACAAGGGCTTCTACCGCGTCACGATCAAGGTGATTCCGCGTAAGGCCGAGGCCCAGACCGACGCCGAAGGCGTCATGAGCCGCGTGGTGACGCTGTTTGAACAGTATGTGAAGCTGTCGAACACGCTGCAGTACGACGCCATGATCGCCGCCGTGCGCGTGGACGATCCGTCACGGCTGGCCGACACCATCGCCGCGCATCTGCAGGTGGGCGTCGAAGAGAAGCAGAACCTGCTCGAAATCGTTGCGCCGCTTGAGCGCCTGGCCCGCATCGTGGCCGTGCTCGAAGCGGAAGTGGACAAACTCCAGGTCGATCGCCGCATCCAGTCTCGCGTGAAGAAGCAGATGGAGAAGGCGCAGAAGGAGTACTACCTCAACGAGAAGATGAAGGCGATCCAGCGCGAGCTGGGCCGCAAGGACGACAAGGGCAACGACGGCGACGATCTGAAGAAGAAGATCGCGCAGGCGAAGATGCCCAAGGAGATCGAGAAGAAGGCGATCGACGAACTGAAGCGGCTGGAAGCCATGCCGCCGATGTCGGCCGAAGCCACGGTCTCGCGCAACTACCTGGACTGGCTGATTGCCGTCCCCTGGCACAAGAAGACCAAGGACTCGAAGGACCTCAAGGCCGCCGAGAAGATTCTCAACGAGGACCACTTCGGCCTCGAGAAGATCAAGGAACGCATCATCGAGTTCCTGGCCGTGCGAGTGCTGGTCAAGAAGCCGAAGGCGACCATTCTCACGCTGGCGGGCCCTCCCGGTGTCGGCAAGACGTCGCTGGCGCGCTCGATTGCCCGCGCGATGAACCGCAAGTTCGTGCGGCTGTCACTCGGCGGCGTGCGCGACGAGGCGGAGATTCGCGGCCATCGCCGCACCTACATCGGCGCGTTCCCCGGCCAGATCATCCAGATGATGAAAAAGGCCGGCACGATGAACCCGGTCTTCCTGCTCGACGAAGTCGACAAGATGTCGATGGACTTCCGCGGCGATCCCTCCGCGGCGCTCCTTGAAGTGCTCGACCCGGAGCAGAACAACACGTTCGCCGATCACTACCTCGACGTCGAGTACGACCTGTCGAACGTCATGTTCATCTGCACGGCCAACGTGCTGCACACCATTCCGCAGGCGCTGCGCGACCGCATGGAAGTGCTGCAGCTTGCCGGATACACGGAGCAGGAAAAGATTCAGATCGGCAAGCGGTTCCTCGCGCCGAAGGCGGTTGAAGGCGCCGGACTCACCGACAAGAACATCGCGTTCAAGGAAGAGGCGTTCCAGACCATCATCCAGCGCTACACGCGGGAGGCGGGCGTCCGGAATCTCGAGCGCGAAATTGCGTCGATCTGTCGCAAGGTGGCACGCAAGGTCGTCGTCGAAGACCCGTCGGTCTCGCAGGAGATCGACAGTACTCAGGTGACGGAATACCTTGGTGTGCCACGGTTCCGCCCGTCGGTGGCCGAGGAGAAGAACGAAGTCGGTATCGTCACGGGCCTTGCCTGGACGGAGGTCGGCGGCGAGATTCTGGTGACCGAAGCGACCCTGATGCCCGGGCGCGGCAAGTTGACGCTGACCGGCAAGCTCGGCGACGTCATGCAGGAGTCGGCGCAGGCGGCCATGAGCTGGGTGCGATCGCGCGCGGGGGAACTCGGCATTCCGCCGGACTTCAACCGTCGCTCGGACATCCACGTGCACATCCCCGAAGGCGCGATTCCGAAGGACGGGCCGTCGGCCGGCATCACGCTGGCGACCGCGCTGGTCTCAGCCCTGACGAAGGTCCCGGCGCGTCGTGATGTGGCCATGACCGGCGAAATCACGCTGCGCGGCAAGGTGCTGCCCATCGGCGGCGTCAAGGAAAAGCTGCTCGCCGCACATCGCGCGGGCGTGACGACGATCCTTCTGCCGAAGGACAACGAGAAGGATCTCACCGACATCCCGAAGGGCGTGCTCGACACGATGAGCGTGCACCTGGTCGAAACGATGGACGAAGTTCTCCGGACGGCGCTCGAGGGACCGCTGCCGGTGTTGCCCCCGACGCCAGAGTCGGACATCCAAGGATCGGAACTGAGCACCCGGCATTGATGCCGGGTGCCATCCGGCTCCCCTCCCCGCACTGCCTTTGACCCAACAACCTCCGTCGACAGCTCCCGTCATCGAACTCGCCTCGCTCAAGGACATGAGCGTCGCCGAGCTCACAAAGGTCGCCCAGGACCTGGAGATCGTGCACGCCACCGGGCTGCGCAAGCAGGAGCTGATTTTTCAAATCCTCCGTGCGCGCGCCGAAAAAAGCGGCCTGCTGTTTTCCGAGGGCGTGCTTGAGATGCTGCCCGACGGCTACGGGTTCCTCCGGGCGCCTGACTACAACTACCTGCCGGGGCCTGACGACGTGTATGTGTCGCAGTCGCAGATCCGGCGTTTTGATCTGCAGACAGGCGACACGGTGTCGGGCCAGATCCGCACGCCGAAGGAAGGCGAACGCTACTTCGCGCTCGTGAAGGTGGACGCCATCAATTTCGAACCGCCGGACCGGACGCGTCGGCGGATGTTCTTCGAAAATCTTACGCCGTTGTATCCGGATCGCCGGATCAAACTGGAGACGGCCGGCGACAACTACTCCGCACGGGTGATGGATCTGATGACCCCGCTCGGCAAGGGGCAGCGCGGATTGATCGTGGCACCGCCGAGGACGGGCAAGACCATGCTGCTCCAGAATCTGGCGAACAGCATCACGACCAATCACCCCGAGGTCTACCTGATCGTGCTGCTGATTGACGAGCGGCCCGAAGAGGTCACCGACATGCAGCGCTCGGTGCGCGGGGAGGTCGTCTCGTCGACATTCGACGAGGCCGCCCAGCGCCACGTGCAGGTCGCCGAGATGGTGATCGAGAAATCCAAGCGCCTCGTGGAATACGGCAAGGATGTCGTGATCCTGCTCGATTCCATCACACGTCTCGCGCGTGCCTACAACACCATCGTGCCGACCTCGGGCCGAGTGCTCACCGGCGGCGTGGACAGCAATGCGCTGCAGCGACCCAAGCGTTTCTTCGGCGCCGCCCGCAACATCGAGAATGGCGGGTCCCTCACTATCGTGGCCACCGCCCTCGTCGATACGGGTTCGCGCATGGACGACGTGATCTTTGAGGAGTTCAAGGGCACCGGCAACATGGAAATCCATCTGGATCGCAAGTTGGCCGACCGGCGCATCTTCCCCGCCATCGACATGCAGAAGAGTGGCACCCGTAAGGAAGAGCTGCTCCTGCCGAAGGACGAGCTCAACCGCATCTGGGTGCTCCGCAAGGTCATCACCTCGCTGTCGCCGACCGAGTCGATGGAACTGATGCTGTCCCGGATGTCGAAAACCGCGGACAACGCCGAGTTCCTCGGCGCTATGGGAAAATGAGCTCGGAGGCGATTTCTCACGAAATCGCCTCCGAGCTCATTTTCTTGTTCCTGGGCGCCCCGCCCCCCGCGCCGAACACTTCATCGCAAGGGTAGAACCTACCCGCTCACTCCACGAATCGGAACCAAACGGCACACTGTGTGCCAGCGACTTCCGAACTCGTACAATTTCACTGTTTGGCTCAGGTTGGTTCACGAATTCCTTCCAGTCGCCTCCGCTCTCCACCGGCCATCGTGCCATCCGAATTGGTCCAAGCCTTCGTTCCCTTTGCCCCAGACTCGACCACGGCCAGTCTTCCGCGCGTGCTACCAGACTGGCCCGAAGTGGATTGCGCTCAACGTAGCGGGACACCGTCAGAAAGTGTGCATCAGTTTCAACGGGAAATGCCTTGAAACGCCCTTGGTACACCGATCCTGTGCCGGTCGTTCCCCGTCGCAGGTGCCACCGCCGACTGTGCGTGGCACAGAACCACTGCATGAACTTGGATAGCTGACCATCTGCTGTGGGACGAGCGACGAGATGGAAGTGATTGGGCATCAGGCAGTATGCGAAGAGGTCGACTGGATACCGCTCACGGGCTTCGCCCAGAACCAGAAGACAGGTCTGATACTCCACGTCCGACTCGAATAGCCGCCAACGACGGACACCTCGATTCATGACGTGAAAAACCACTCCAGTGGATCCTACAGCCTGTCGGCGGTGTGCCATCTTGCCGCTGATTACAAGATCCCTGCCAACGCAAAATGAGCTCGGAGGTGATTTCTCTATAAATCGCCTCCGAGCTCATTTTCTTGTATCGTCCTTCCCGCGTGTCCTATCGGCAGACCCTCCGGTTCCCGGGCCTGAAGGCCTTCCTCTGGACGCAGTTCCTAGGGTCGTTCAACGACAACATCTTCAAAATGGTCGTGTCGTTCCTTGCCATGGATACGCTCGGGGACGTGGAGGGGGTCACCCTCGTCGGCGCCGTCTTCATCCTCCCCTTTCTGTTCTTCTCCGGTTACGCCGGGCACCTCGCCGATCAGCACAGCAAACGCTCGGTGCTTGTGTGGATGAAATGGCTGGAGGTCGTCGCCATGGTTCTGGCCGTGCCGGCGCTTCTCACGGGACATATCGGTTTGCTGCTGGCCGTCCTCTTCCTGATGGCCGCGCAGTCGACGTTTTTCAGTCCCGCAAAATACGGCATTCTCCCGGAGCTCCTGCCCGACATCGAACTCTCGCGCGCCAACGGACTGCTCGAAATGAGCACGTTCGTGGCGATCGTCCTCGGCACGTCGATCGGCGGCCTGGTGTTCACGGCGTTTCGCGACACCCCCCTGGCCATCGGCGGCGTGCTCGTCGGCATCGCGGTGGCGGGCACATGGACCAGCCTGCGCATCCCGTCGGTGCCGGTGAGCGGCACGGGCCGCGCCCTCAACCTGGCCCCATGGGGCGAAGTGGGTGCCGGCCTGCGCCGTCTGCTTTCGGACCGTACGCTGTGGATGACGGCCGTCGGCGCCTCATTCTTCTGGTTCCTCGGCGCGTTGCTGCAACTCGCGCTGCTGCCCTATGCCAGCACCACACTTGGTGTGAACGAGGCGGCAGCCACACAGCTCTACACTGCACTGGCGATCGGCATCGGCGCCGGCAGCCTGCTCGCGGGACGTCTCAGCGGCAAGCACATCGAGTTGGGTCTCGTGCCCCTGGGCTCACTCGGCATGGGTGTCTTCAGCCTGGCGCTGGCGGCCTCGTCGACATCCTACTGGTGGTCGGCGACCTCGCTGTTTGCGCTCGGCATTGCAGGCGGATTTTTTGCGGTACCGCTCAACGCCCTGCTCCAGCATCGGCCCGACGCCCACGAGCGCGGTCGCATCCTCGCCACGGCCAACGTCATGCAGACGATCGGCATTCTGCTGGCCTCCGCCGTCCTGTGGTTCTTCGGCACGCGACTGGGATGGTCCTTGCCGGCGGTATTTGCCGGAGCGGGCGTGTTCACGCTCATCGCCGCCGTCTACGTGCTGTTGACGCTCCCAGCGTTTTTCATCCGGTTCACGTTGTGGATGCTGACACACACGGTGTACCGCATCACGGTCGTGGGACGCGACCACGTGCCGCACGATGGTCCGGCGCTGCTGATCTGCAACCATGCATCGATGATCGACGGCGCACTTGTTGGCGCGAGCGTCCATCGCTTCGTCCGCTTCATGATGCACGGGCCGTACTTCCACATCCCGGGCATTCACTTCGTGATGAGCCGCCTGCACGGCATTCCGATCACCGCCGGCGACAAGGCGGATGTCGACCGCGCCATCGAGCGCGCCAGGCAGGAACTGCGCGAGGGACACGTCGTCTGCATTTTTGCGGAGGGTGCCGTCAGCCGCACTGGGAACCTGCTGCCGTTCCGGCCGGGCTTCAAGCGCATTCTTGAAGGCATCGATGTTCCGGTGATTCCGGTGTATCTCGACCGGATCTGGGGCAGCGTCTTCAGCTTCAAGCGCGGCAAGTTTTTCTGGAAGCGGCCGGAGCGCCTGCCGTATCCGGTCACCGTCGCGTTTGGTGCCCCCCTTCCTTCCACGGTCGGCATTCAGGACGCGCGGCTGGCCATCAGCGAACTCGGCACGGAGGCGCTCCGGCACCGGACCGCGCCGGATGCACAACTCCACACCGCATTCATCCGCACGGCGCGCCGACACTGGAGCCGGCTCGCGGTGGCCGACAGCACCGGCCAGACCCTGACCTACGGCCGGTTGCTCACCGGTGCGCTGCTGCTCGGGCGCCTCATTCGCGCACGCACCACCGGTCAGACCCACGTCGGCCTCCTCCTGCCCTCGTCGGTCGGCGGCGCCGTCGCGAACATTGCGACGTTGATGGCCGGTCGCGTGCCGGTGAACCTCAACTTCACCACCGGCGCTGAGGGGATGGAAGCGGCCAAGCGCGCGGCCTCCATCACCACCGTGATCACGTCACGGCGTTTTCTCGACAAGGCCGGCATTGCCGCCACACCGGACATGGTCTTTCTCGAGGACCTGCGCGACGACATCTCCGGCCTGCAACGCCTGCTGACACTGGTGCGCGCACGTGTGACGCCGCAGCGCATCCTGCGGGCGTCGGTGGGAGACAGCCGCTGGTCGTCATCAAGCCCGGCTGCGATCATCTTTTCCAGCGGCAGCACCGGAATCCCCAAGGGTGTCGTCCTTACCCACGCCAACCTGCTCTCGAATGTGGAATCGCTGACGCAGGTCTTCCACATGCAGCAGCACGACTGTTTCATCGGCGTGCTGCCGTTTTTCCACTCGTTCGGCCTCACCGGCACGCTCTGGTTCCCCCTTCTGCAGGGATGCGCCGTGGCGTATCACCCGAATCCGATGGATGCCAAGACGGTGGGCGAGCTGGCAGCGACCTACAAAGGGAGCATGTTGATCAGCACGCCGACGTTCGCGCAGAGCTACCTTCGGCGCTGCACCCGCGACCAGTTCGCGCATCTGCGGTATGCGATTGTCGGCGCCGAGAAACTGCGGGACCCGCTGGCCACCGCGTTCAGGGAGGCGTTCGGCGTCGGCTTGCTCGAGGGCTACGGCTGCACCGAAATGGCGCCGGTCGTGGCCGCGAATGTGCCCGACGTGGAAGCCGCCGGCCGCGTTCAGGTGGGCACCAAAGCGGGATCCGTCGGCCATCCGATCCCCGGCGTGGCCGCGAAGGTCGTGGACCCCGATACCGGTGAGGGCCCGCTGATCAATCGGGAGGGTCTGTTGCTGGTCAAGGGCCCCAACATGATGGCCGGCTACCTGCATGATCCACAGCGCACTCAGGAGGTCATGCGCGACGGCTGGTACGTGACCGGCGACATCGCGCGCATCGATGAGGATGGATTCATCTTCATCACCGATCGCCTGTCCCGCTTCAGCAAGATCGGCGGCGAGATGGTGCCGCACATCAAGCTCGAGGACACGATCAACGACGTGCTGGGCGAACTGGACTCAGCGGTCACCGCTGTGCCCTGTGACGTGAAGGGGGAAAAACTCGTGGTGTTCTACACGCGTCGCGATGTGTCCCCGGCCGAACTGTGGGAGCGCCTGATCGCGTCGCCCCTGCCGCGTCTCTGGATTCCCAAACGCGACGACCTTGTCCCCATCGATGCCATTCCCACACTGGGCACGGGCAAGATCGATCTCCAGGCGCTCAAGGCCCTCGCGCGCACCAGAGGCGCGTGCTGATCACGCCTCGGTCGCCATGGTCACTCGCCACGCTCGCACTCTCCGGAGCAGTGGTGGCCGTGGGCATCCTGTTCGGATCCCGCGTCGCCAGCGGCGCAGACTCCTACGGCTCCATCAGTCAGGCGTACCGCTGGACCACAGGCCACGTCCCGATCGAAGAGTCCTGGGCCGTTGACGCCCCGTGGCCCTCGGCATGTTTCCACTCATTGTCCTCGCCAGCTATCTGCCGTATCTGACGTTCGACTCATGGACATCTCTGCAATTCCAGCTTTCCCCGTGGCCGATGGTGTTGCTCAGTGCTGGCGGCCTGGCCGCTACCATCGGCGCCCGCTCCGTGCTCGCAACGCGCATCGTCATCAGTGGTGTCCTGCCGGCCGATGCCGTCGTGTTGACGACCCAACCCGCCAACCGACTGCGCCTCGCCGACCTACTTGCGGGGCAGCTTCTGGTCGCGCATGGCGGCCTGATACGCAAACACGGCAGCCACAGTAGCGGCCTGTTTCATGTCTTCAGCCTGCACGCGGTCATAGAAGTCCATGTTTGAGTGGTGGGTGCGCGAGTTGTACTCGAGCCGCTCCTGCACGAACTGGAAGCCGGGCACACCAGTCCGATCGATGTTGGTGTGATCGGTGCTCGTGACCGAGCGCGGGCCGAGGATCTCGACGCCAAGGTCCTTCAGCGGCGCAATCCACGCGCCGAAGATGGAGGCCACGTGCGGATTGCTCTGCATCCAGATACCGCGCACCTTGCCTGTGCCGTTGTCGATGTTGAAGTAGGCGGTGTGCTTCGCGTGTTCCGGGCCTGGCTTGTCCACCGTGCCGAGGTATTTTTCCGCGTAGGCCCGTGACCCCAGCAGCCCCTGCTCCTCGGCGCCCCAGAGGGCGACGCGGATCGTGCGACGCGGGCGCAGCCCCGCCGTCTTGATGATGCGCAGCACCTCCATCATGGCGGCGCTGCCTGTCGCGTTGTCGGTGGCACCGGTCGCCGCGTGCCACGAATCAAAGTGACCACCGATCAGCACAATCTCATCCGCGAGATCGGTGCCCGGCAGTTCACCGATGATGTTGAACCCGTTCTGACGCTCAGGCGTCTCCGGATGGAATGCCACGTCGATGTTCAACTCGACGTGCACCGGCATGCCCTCATCAAGCACACGCACCATGCGGTTGTAGTGTTCGACGGCGAGTGTCACCTGCGGCAGTCCCGTCCCCGCTTCGCCGGCCACACGCGATCCTCCGGCACCGAGGAACATCGTCCCGCCATCCACACGCTGCGTCTGCCATGACAGGTCGCTGCCACCCGCGCTCATGTCGCTGTTCGATCCACGATCAAACAACGCGACGACGCCCTCGGACTGGTAGAACTCGTTCACGTTGAAAGCGGGTGCGCCTCCGGCCCTACCGCCAGCTGCACCGGCACGTCCACCTGCACCACCCGCCCGACCTGCAGGGGCCGTCGCCGACGGCGTCAGTGCTTCTTCAATCTCCTTGTCGGTCATCCGCAAGACGATGCGCCCTTCAAGCATCCGCACTTCGCGCGCCGGCTGCGTCAGCACCACCTTGCCGCGCAACTTGCCGCGCCACTGCTCCGCTGTTTCCGCATTAGTGATCTGCGGGCGCACAACCTCCGCTCTGACCACACCCTTCGTCCCGCTCGACCACGCCTTCGGATATCCGATGATCGGCATCCCCTGCGACCCGAGCATCGTCGCGTGGAAGTTGTTGAGCGACCAGCCGGCACCGAACGGAAAGCGCTCCTTGTGCACGTTCTGCATGCCCCACGACTGCAGCGTCTTCACCACCCAGTCGCCCGCCTGTTCGATTCCCGGTGAGCCCTGCAGCCTCGGTCCGTACACGTCGGTCATGTAGAACAGGTGTTTCATCACCTGCGAGTTGCTCAGGCCTTCCTGACGGATTTTCTGGATAGCGTCGAGGTCCACACGCTCTGGAGACTGCGCAGAGAGGGTGACAACGACGGACAGGAGAAGGAGGGTGAAGAGTGCGCGCTTCATGCGCGCGATCTTAGCGCGTCAGGGTGCACGTCCGCATTCCTCAGGCCGAGAATCTGGCGTGGTAGCCCATCGCGTCGAGGGCCGCCATGGCGTTGGCTTCTTCGGCTGTCAGGCGATCCATTTCGGCACGCGCGGCCCGAAGCTCAGGACCAGGCTCCCGGCCGGCATACAGGCCTTCGCAGCGGTCGAGTTCCATCTTCGCCCAGCGCAGGTCGTGGTGGGCGGAACGGAGGCGGCCGAGCGTTTCGAACAAGCCTCGGCCCGGCCATCGGGAGTCAACGGCCTCTGGAAAATCCCACAACACGTACACCAGAAATCACGACCGAGAGGCGGCGAGAACCGACTGGTGAAACGACAGGTCGGCCTCCACGCCAGTGAGGAACGAGAGGACGACGTACCCTCCGACGATTATCCAGCGGAGCTTGGTGGCCAGGCGCAGGAGGGGCGTTCCAGCCTTCATGTGCACCAGTTGCAGACGGAAGAACCGTATGTACGCGG
Source organism: Acidimicrobiia bacterium (assembly GCA_016871335.1). Taxonomy (GTDB): domain Bacteria; phylum Acidobacteriota; class Vicinamibacteria; order Vicinamibacterales; family SCN-69-37; genus SYFT01. The sequence goes on along the minus strand of VFZF01000011.1, from coordinate 84,650 downwards.
GCACGATGAGCACCAGGAATGCCGGCACGAACAGCCAGAAGACGGTGTCAAGCCACTCCGCAGGCAACGGCCCAGCCGTCCACTGAATCAGATAGCCGACGGCAAACGGGATGAAGCCAGCCACGAGCACCACAAGGAACAACACGGTGATGTACGCGAGCAATGTCATCCCGGTGATGAACCTGTACGCCGTGATGTGGCGGCTGGGCTCGTAGAGCGACAAGACGCGCTCGGTGATGCCATTGCGCAGCAATCCACACACGTCGCCAATGCGCACCGGGCCGGCGTCGATGATGGACAACACTTCGTCTTCGTACCGTCGCCGCCAGGCGCGGGGATACAGTCGCACGATGGAGCGAGCAAGGCTCGTCATGCGCTGGCGAGCCTGGACTGCGCAATCTTCGTCACGGCGCGCAGCGCCTCAAGGCGTGTGCGCAGCACCTTCTACCCAGCCGACGTGAGCCGGTAGGGACGCCGGCGATCGTCGGCGGGAAGGGCTTCGATCCATCGGCGTTCTTCCAGGCGGGCGATGGCGCCATACAAAGTGCCGGGGCCCGGCCGTGAGCCCGTCATCTCTTCGATGTCCTGCGTCATGGCGTAGCCGTGTTTGGGTCCATCCGCCAGCGCCACAAGGATGTTGAATGCCGGTTCGGAGAACCGGCCGAGAGACGCAAGGGATTCGTCGTGTTTTCTGGCCATGGGCGCTAATCCTTGCCACGCGATATCGCAATGCGTATTAGTACGCAAGGCGGAGCAAGTAGTGCTGGGTGCTCAAGTGCTGGGTGCTCGGTGCGGGGCCTCGGCCTCTACAATGGTGCTCATGCACACGCGCGCCTTTGGACGAACTGGGTTGACCGTCTCAGAAGTCGGCTACGGCCTCTGGGGCATGGGGGGATGGACGGGGTCGGATGACGCCGAGTCGATCGCCGCGCTGCACCGCAGCATCGAGCTGGGCTGTACGTTCTTCGATACGGCGCTCGCGTATGGCGATGGCAAGAGCGAGCAGTTGCTCGGGCAGGTGCTGCCATCACACCGCGACAAGCCGCTTGTCCTCGCGACCAAGGTGCCACCAAAGAACGGGAAGTGGCCGGCCAAGCCCGAGTATGCACTGCGCGATGTCTTCCCGGTCGACTGGGTGATTCAGTGCACCGAGACGAGCCTGAAGAACCTCGGTGTCGAGCGACTCGACGTGCAGCAACTGCACGTGTGGACCGATGAGTGGGCTGAACTGGACGAGTGGATGGACGCGTTCCAGACACTGAAGAAGTCAGGCAAGGTGCGCGCGTTCGGCATCTCGATCAATCGCTGGGATCCGACGAACATCATCGATGCGTTACGCACGGGACTCGTCGACAGCGTGCAGGTCGTGCACAACATCTTCGACCAGCATCCCGAAGACGTCCTGCTCCCGCTCTGCCAGGAGATGGGCGTGGCGATCATCGTGCGTGTACCACTCGACGAGGGCAGCCTCACGGGCACATTGACCACAGAGACGCGTTGGCCTGAGGGCGACTTCCGCAACAGCTACTTTCCGCCCGACAAACTGGCGGCGGCGGTGGAACGCGTTGAACGTCTCAAGGGGGAGGTGCCAACCGGCATGACGCTGCCGGACATGGCCCTGCGCTTCATCCTGTCGCACCCGGCCGTGAGCACGGTCATCCCCGGGATGCGGAAAGTGCGCCACGTCGAGGCCAACATGGCCTGCGGCGACGGGCAGGGCCTGCCGGCCGACCTGGTCGCCCGGCTCCGGCCCTATCGGTGGAACAGGGGCTATCCAGTTGAAAAATAAGCACTTCAGGCCGCAGTTCCCTCCGAGCGAGTCGAAGGGTATAATCGGGGTTTCGTTGAGGGAGCAAGGAGCTGACCGTGAAGGCTGGAATTCACCCCAAATACACCGAGATTGACGTGCGATGCGCGTGTGGCGCCACCTGGAAGAGTTTTTCGACCAAGGATGAGCTGCACCTCGACATCTGCAACAACTGCCACCCGTTCTACACGGGCCGCCAGAAGCTGATCGACACCGAAGGCCGCGTGGAACGCTTCACGAAGCGGTTCGGGGTGCAGACGACCGAATCCCGCAAGGCACAGACGGCTGCGAACAAGGCCGCCAAGGCACCGAAGAAGAAGGCCGGCGCGACGGCGTAACAGTCCGCAGCTTGCCCGCCGGAGCCTTGGCGAAGGCGGGGCCGCGGGCCGACGTTATTCGGAATCCAGCAAAGGGGCGACCGCGAGGTCGCCCTTTTGTTTTTCCAGCTCAAGCTTTTTTGCCAGACGACCCAGGCGATGATCGACGTCGGCCACGCGTCGGCCTGAGGTCTGGCCCCGCACCACTTCCGCGTACCGCTGCGCCGACGCCAGATCGTGCGCGCGATGTTCATGGTGAATCGCGAGGGCTTCGGCCGCGCGGCGCTCTATCGCGCTGAACGGCCGCTTCGCGCGATCGACGATCGTCTGCCACGCGTCCACCGCCTCATCAAACCGTCGCATCCGGCGGCGCAACAGGGCCAGACGTTCGAGCGCACGGGCCCGCAGGTCGCGCTCGTCCGCGCGCGAGGCTGCCAGCGCAAACGCCTCCGCTGCGCGTTCGAGATCCCCCTGCCGCTCGTAGAGATGCCCAAGGCCGAGTTGCTCACAAGCTTCGCGGCACCACGTCGGCCCCTCTGACGCCAACTGGAACGCACGCGCCGTCACGGCCGCAAGCGAGACCAGATCGAGCCTGTTGTGCTCAAGCACGCCATCGATGATCGAAGGTTCACCGGTGCGCAAAAACTGGAAGTAGCGCACGGGGATTTCGAACCCCGGCACGTCACCCACCCGATGAAATCCCAGCACGGAACGCTCAAGCGCCGTCAGGCTGCAGCTAGTGTCGTCCTCGCGGCGGCTCCACAGGCGTCGCGCCGCCGGCAACATGTCGAAGTGCGGCAGATCGTCAGTCGGTGTGGACTGCCGATGGAACGCCCAGCGAGTTTCCATGAACGGCACGTCGAACGTCCGGCCGTTGAATGTCACAAGCAACGACGCGTCATCCATCGCGCGGCCCAAGGCGTCGAGCAGCGGGCGTTCACCGGCCGGACCGAGCATCAGCCACTGCCGCACGCGGAACGCCTCAGCCTCGTACCATCCACAGCCCACAAGGAACGCCACAGTCCCGGCGCCACCGCTGAGACCCGTGGTTTCAATGTCGAAGAACACTGTTCGCGACGCCCACTCCGGTGTCGAGGCCAGCTTCGGTTCGAAGAGCCCGAGCGGCGCGTCTGGAGAAAGCCGGTACGACTCCACCGTCCGTGATCCGTGATAGCGATCGGCGTCGTACACCCGATCCACGACCAGGCACGCCGAGCCTTCCTGCCCGAGCACCGATCCACCGAGCACATCGGCAGACCGCGAGACGACATCGTTGAAGGTGAGTCCGCCGCCAGGCTGCGGCAGGTCCGGCTCGACCGTCAGCTCCCGCCGGTTGTCGCGGACGATCGCCCGCAGCCGCTTGGCGAGATTCTTCATCGCAGCACCGCAAGCAGGTGTGACGCGACGGCCTTTGCCAGCGGTCCCGTCGCACCTTCGGGGCCCACACATGACGGACACCCGGATTGACAGGGGCACCCGTCGATCAACTCCTGCGTCCTCGCCAGCAGGTCCGCATGCATCTGGAAGAGCGGCTCACTGAAACCGATTCCGCCCGGATAGTTGTCGTAAATGAAGATGGTCGGCGCAACGGTCGTCAGCGTCTTCGCCTCGTCCGTGCCCACGCCATCCACCGACAGGCCGAGGTCGTGTGAATCACACATCAGCAGCAACGGCGCAACGTTCCGCATGGCAAACGCGAGTCCCAACACACCGTCGCGTTTATCGGCCCCGCCAAACGGCAGCGCCTCCATCGTCTCCGCCGGAATCGTCACCCAGTACGACGATGTGTGCATCTGCTGTTCAGGGAGATCCAGTTCGCCCGACCCGATGTTCTCGTTCGTATAGAACTTGATCTTCTTGAACCCGACCACACGGGAGACGACGTGCACTTCACCGTGATGTTTGAGCTCGGAGGTGATTTCTCCGGAAATCGCCTCCGAGCTCATGTCGTCCAGAATCGTTACCTTCGCGTAGTCGATCGCGTCGGTGTAGTAGTCGCACTCGACGCCGCGGACAAAGGCCTTGCGGTTGTCGAAATCGAGGCGCTCGACCTGATACAGCTGGCCCTCGATGATGTAGATCGCCTTCTCGTGGAGCACCGACGGCGCGCTCGTGAAATCGGTCTCGCCGATCACCCGTTCCCCGTGCGTCAGGTCGACGATGATGAAGTTGTCGGAGGTGACAGACCGCAGGCTCACCGCGTCGGCCGGGTACGACTCGTGCGTCCACTGCCACTGATCACCCGCCAGCTGCACGAACTGTTCTTCACTCAGAATCTGGAGCATTTCCTGCACGTTCAACGTGCCGAACGTTTCGGTTGTGGTGAAGGGCAGTTCAAACGCGGCGCACTTCACGTGCGCGAGCAGGATGTGCAGGTTGTCGGGGTTGACCAGCGCGTGCTCAGGTGAGGCATCAAAGAAGTAGTCGGGGTTGCGGGCTACGAATTGATCGATCGGTGCACTCGACGCGACCAGCACCGCCGCCGAGCGACCGGACCGGCGACCGGCGCGGCCGGCGCGTTGCCACGTCGCGGCGATCGTGCCTGGATACCCGGCCATGACCGTCACGTCCAGTGCGCCGATGTCGATGCCGAGTTCCAACGCACTCGTCGACACGACGCATCGCACGCTCCCTTCGCGCAACCCGCGCTCGATTTCGCGGCGACGAAGGGGGAGATACCCTCCGCGGTAGCCGCGCACCACTTCTGCAGCGCCAGGTGGACCCGCAAACGCATCCTTGAGATACGTCGTGAGAATCTCGGTCGAGAGCCGGCTCTGCGCGAACACGATGATCTGCAGCCCGCGCTTCAGGAATTCGATGGCGACCCGTCGGGTCTCCGCAAGGTATGAACGCCGGATGCCAAGTTGGGCGTTCACCACCGGGGGATTCACAAAGATGAAGTACTTCTCGCCGCGAGGAGCCCCGCTCTGCTCCACCAACTCACACGGCGCTCCAGTCAGCTTCTCCGCCAGGTCCTTCGGGTTGGCGATGGTGGCCGACGAGCAGATGAAGACGGGAGTCGACCCGTAGTGCCGGCACACTCGATGCAGTCGACGCAGGATGTTCGCCAGGTGGCTGCCGAACACGCCGCGATACGCATGCAGTTCGTCGATGATGATGTACTGCAGATTCTCGAAGAGCTTCGCCCACCGCGGATGGTGCGGCAGGATGCCCGAGTGCACCATGTCGGGATTGCTCAGCACCACGTGCGCGCGGCCACGAATCGCGCGCCGCGCATCCTGAGGCGTGTCACCGTCGTACGTGAACACCCCGATCTCGCCGCCACCCTCGAACCCAACCAACTCCGCCAGCTGATGCAACTCGGCCAGCTGGTCCTGCGCGAGGGCCTTCGTGGGAAACAAGTACAACGCGCGCGTGGACGAGTCCTTGAGGATCGCGTCTATCACCGGTGCGTTGTAGCAGAGCGTCTTGCCGGATGCCGTCGGCGTGACGGTGACGACGTTCCGACCGGCGGTGGCGTGCGCAATCGCCTCCGCCTGGTGCGAATACAACTGGTCGATGCCGCGCTTGCGGAACGCCGCAATCAGCCGGGGGTCGAGTGAGTCCGGAAACGGCGCGTACCTCGCCTCCACAGGGTCCAAACGCCGCACCGCAGTGACGTGCGGGTCGTCGTCGTCCCCCTGGAGGGCCTGCTCGTGCTCTGCGAGCATCCGCGAGAGCGCCAGTGACAGCGACTCGTCCTTGCTCTTCGCGTCCACAAGAGCCGGCAGGACGGTCATGGGCAGGCGGCGCCGGTCGGATGACATGGAGCGGCCATCGTACCAGTCCGCCCGAAGGCGATCAAGAAGCGAAAATGTCGGACGCCAGCAGCATGATGCTGTCCTTCGCGCAGGTCATTGCTTGGCGCGGCTGTTGGCGTAGGCCGCGACGACGCCGCTGAGACCGAGCAGGCCGATGACGTTCGGGAAGACCTGGAGACCGTTCATCAGGTCGCCCCAGGCCCAGACCAGGTCGGGCTTGAGCACGGCGCCAATGGGGATCAGCAGGCAGTAGACGTAGCGGTACGGCATCGTCACCGACCGGCCGAGGATGTACTCGAGGAACTGTTCGCCGTAATATGCCCAGCCGATCAGCGTGGTGTAACCGAAGAGGAACGCGCAGAACGCGACGACCCAGCCGCCGACGGTCGGCACCGCCATGTTGAACGCCGTCGCCACGGCGGCCGTGCTGGTCACGCCGGCCTCACCGGCCGCGCGCGCGGCAATCGACGACTCGGCGACGCCACTGAGCAGAATGGCCATCGCGCTGATCGTGCCGGTGACAAACGACACGATGAACACTTCCATCACCGCCTGCAGGCCCTGCTGCTCCGGCCGGTTCGACCGTGCCGTGCCGTACGCAACCGCCGCGGTGCCGTAGCCGGCCTCGTTCGCGTAGATGCCGCGCGCGATGCCGTAACGCATCGCGATGAAGAACCCGAAGCCGAGTCCCGACCGTCCCGGTGACGCAAACGCCTCATCCACCACCATCGACAGCACGTACGGCACGCGGTCGATGAACGTCAGGATGACCACCGCGCCACCCACCAGATACAGACCCACCTTCAAGGGCGACAACTTCTCGACGGCGCGGCCAATGGTCTTGATGCCACCGATAATGACCAGCCACGTCAACACGGCGAGCAGGAGGCCGGTGAAAAACGCGGTCCGGTTCACTTCGCCAAGGACCGGCAACATCAGCGTGCCGCTTGGCCACACATGCTGCACGGCGATGGCAATCGAGTTCGGCTGCGTGAACGGCGTGGTGGTCAGTGCGGCGATGCCGGCCACACACGCGTAGGTCCACGCCAGCGCCGGCGACTTGAGTCCGTCGCGCAGGTAGTACATCGGTCCCGACTTCAGGTGGTCGCCCTGTTGCTCGCGGAACTTCACGCCAAGCACCGCTTCCGAGAACTTCAGGGTCGTCGCGAAGAACCCATACACCCAGATCCAGAACAACGCGCCCGGACCACCGGAGATGATCGCGGTGGCCACGCCGGCGATGTTGCCCGTGCCGATCGTCGCGGCCAGCGCCGTCATGAACGCCTGGAATGGCGACAGGGCGCCGGTGGCCCCTGCGGTCTGCCCCGCCAGCATTTCCCTGAACGCTTCACGCAGCCGGCGGATCTGCACGGCCTTGAACCGGATCGTGAGGAACAGCCCCGTCCCCAGCAGGGTGGCGATGATGAAGTACCTGAAGAGAAAATCAGCGAGCCATTCAATGCCTGCGGCCATGGGAACTCCTCAGATATTCGAACGTGACTGGCAACCGTCGACGGTGATGCACGCGCCGGAGATCCAGTTGGACCGTGGCGATGCGAGGAAGGCCACCACATCACCCACCTCGTGGTCGTGGCCAAAACGACCGAAGGGCAGGTCGCGCTTGATGAACTCGCCGATCGCCACAGGATCCGCCTGCTGGCGCTGCGCCCACGTCCCGCCTTCAAACAGAATCGATCCCGGCGCAACGCTGTTCACGCGGATGTTGTCCTTCGCCAGCTGCTGGGCCATGGCCTTCGCCAGACTGATCTCGGCGGCCTTGACGGCGTTGTACGTCATGCGCCCGCCCGACTCGCGTCCCCAGATGGACGCGATCATCAGAATCACGCCGCCGCCGGCCTTGCGCATTTCCGGCACGGCCAGCCGCGACAGGCGTATGGCCGGAAACAGCGTCTGATCCAGCGCGCTCGTCCATTCCTCATCGGACGTCGACGCGATATCCGTCCCGCCGGCTTTCCCGACGTTGTTGACGACGATGTCCAGGCGGCCGAATGTGGCGACCGTCTCACTCACCAGCCGCGTGACGTCCCCCGTCTGTGACACGTCCGCTTGCACCGCCAGCACGGCATCGTCGCGTCCGGCCAGGGCGCGGAGATCCGCGGCGGCCTTTGTCAGCGCGTCTGCCCCACGCGCACAGATGGCGACGCGTGCGCCCTCGGCCACCAGGGCCCGCGCGGAGGCCAGGCCGAGGCCCTTGCTCGAGCCGGTCACGATCGCCACCTTGTCACGCAGATACAGGTCCATGTGTCGTCTCTACTCCAATGTCACCGTGGCGGTGCGCCGCCGGTGAGATCGTTCAGGCGCCAGTCGTAGGCGCCGAACGTCATCGTAAACGTATTGAGCGCGAGGAATTCGCGCTCGCTCGCAAACAGGTGCGGGTAACTCATCGCCATCAACGCACGTTCGAGGGGCGAGCGATTCGCCCACATCTCGCCACCCTGTGAAAAGCCCGCCACAAATTGCGCCTCACGCCAGCTGAACAGCGGCGTGACCTCGACGACATTGGTGGTGCGGTTGATGCGGAAGGTGTCGAGCCGCGTCACGAACTCCTTGACCGCTTCATTCAGCTGCGTCTCAAGCTGGGCCGCGCGATACGGCTCGCTGCGCAGGCGACCACCACCCAGCGCACCTCGGCCGAGTGCCAGCAACATGCGGGGGTCGCCAAAGCCCGCGATCACGGTCTTCTCGATCTCCTCCAGCGTCAGGAGTTGACCGGCCACGCGATGCTTGACCTTGTCGATGCCACCGGCGACCTGCGCGATGCTCTCGGCCGGATACCCCGCGGCCTTGCCGCGAATCGGGTAGACGTTGATGACCGTGCGGAGCACAAGCGCGTTGTAGGCGTTGATCCAGAATGCCCGCTGTTCCGCAGCGGACGCGTTCGACAGCCAGGAGTCCGCCGAGTCGAGCGACGCGACGAATCGATCCAGGTTCGCGCGTTCGGTCTTGAGGGCCGCATAATAGACCAACCCGTCGCGCACGTACACGTCAAGGATGCGATCCAGCGGCGCGTAGGCGTCGGCCTGCGCTCCGAGGCGCGGGGATGTCCCCACCGCTGCGACCACCACGAGCAACGCTGCCAGTACACGGCTCTTCATGCGAGCCAACATCATAATCAGATCCGGCTCAGAAACTCCGTCAGCGCCTGATTAAACGCCAGCGGCGCTTCCAGATTTGACAGGTGTCCCGCCTGTGGAATGACGGCTGTGGTCACTGCGGGCAATGCGGCAGCCATCGCCTCGCTGTCAGCCGGTGGTGTCAGCACATCCTCGGCGCCGCAGATGACGAGCGCGGGACACGTCAGGCCGGCCAGCACCGGCACCGAATCCGGCCTTGTCTTCATGGCGCCGAGCGCTGATGCCACCGCCTCCGGCGTGTTGCGCAGGATGATCGTGCGCACTGCCTCCACAAGGTCCGGCTGGGCGCGCTGAGTCGTGGCCCCAAGCAGCTTTGGCACCATCGCGTCTGCGATCGCGGCCACGCCCTCGGCCTGCACCTTTGCGATCATGGCAGCACGACCGGCACGGCCCTCATCAGAGTCGGCGGTCGCCTTGGTGTCAGCGAGCACGAGGCCGTCGAGCCGGCTGGCCGCTGCACGCGCCACGGCCAGCGCGATGTACCCGCCCATCGACAGTCCTCCCACGACGCCGCGGTCCACATCGAGGTGATTCATCAGCTGCAACACATCGGCCGCATGACTGGCCATTGTCGCCGTGTCGAGGCCCACGTCCTGGTAGGCCTGCCCCATGCCGCGGAAGCCGCGCACATCCGGCGCCACAAACCTCCAGCCAGGCGGCACACGATGCAACTGCGGCAACCACTGGTCGGCACTGAGCGGAAACGCATGCAACAGGATGCATGTGCGACCGCTGCCTGCTTCGTGATACCTGACGGTGCGGTTGAGCAGATGGGCGTGTTTTGGAGTCATGGCGTTAAAATGGCATACATGATGCGCCGTGTCTGTATCGCTTTGCTCGTCGCCGTCTCGCTGGCGGGCTGTTCACCAACGCCTGAGGAGACCATGGCCGAATCCAGGAGCAACGCGCCCGGCGCAATTCCCGCCCCACCTGATGTCGGCGCCGTGCCGGCTGATGCAACAGTCACCGCGACCGGACTGGCGTCGCGCGTGTTGTCGCCGGGAGAAGGCACCGAGAAGCCCACGGCCGAATCACTCGTGCTCGTGCACTACACAGGATGGACGACCGACGGTGAAATGTTCGACAGCTCCGTCGTGCGCGGCGAACCCGCAGACTTTCCGCTCAACCGCGTGATCCTCGGATGGACGGAAGGCCTGCAGCTGATGGTCGCTGGTGAAAAGCGCCGGTTCTGGATTCCGAGCGCACTCGCGTACGGGGGACGACCGGGCGCTCCCCAGGGCATGCTCGTGTTCGACGTGGAATTGCTCGACTTCAAGGCACCCACACCTCCAATCCCGGCGCCGCCGGACGTGGCGGCTGTGCCCGGCGACGCCACGCGCACACCGTCGGGTCTGGCCTCTCGACGACTCTCGGCAGGCACGGGCACGGAAAAACCTGTCGCGTCGTCGATGGTCCAGGTGCACTACACGGGTTGGACCACCGACGGGAAGATGTTCGACAGCTCCGTTGTGCGCGGTGAGCCGGCGGAGTTTCCGCTGAACCAGGTGATTCCCGGATGGACCGAAGGTCTCCAATTGATGGTGGTTGGCGAGAAGAGGCGGTTCTGGATTCCGAGCAAGCTGGCCTACGACGGCCAGCCCGGCGCGCCGGCGGGCATGCTCGTCTTCGACGTCGAACTGCTCGGGGTCAAATAGTTCGGAGGTCCTCCTGGCCCGATGGATCATCGGTGTTGCCGTCGCCCTGGGCGCGACGACGCTGCTGGCGTCGCCCGAGGCGCAGACACCGGATGCCTACCTGCGGTCGACCATCGGTCTGTCTGCGACTGACCTGAAGCGCGTCCACTCCGGCGAAGCGGTCGCCACCCTGCTCGACGGCCGCGACGGGCGGGAAGTGGTGACGTTCGGCGCGGTGCGCATCGACCGGGCACCCGACGACGTACTTGCGTATCTCACGGAAGCCGAGGCACTGCAACAGGGTGACGCCGTGCAGCAGTTGGGGCTGGTTGGCACTCCGCCACGACGCGACGACTTCGCGCGGTTCACGCTGTCGCCGCGCAGCGTGTCAAGCCTCCAGGAGTGCCGTATCGGCGACTGCGAGCTTCAGCTGCCAGGATGGATCATCACGCGTGTGCAGCAAGACGTGCCGTGGCGGACGCCGGACGCTGGACCACGCGCGCAGGCCCTCATGCGCGACGTGGCGTTCGAGACGCTGACCGCCTACCTGCGCGATGGCCACTCGGCGCTTGCGCCGTACGACGATCGGCGTCCGCCGCGCGCGCCCTCCGCGGAGTATCGCGCGCTCCTGGGGTCGGACGCGTATCTGCCCGCTCCTCTCACGGCGCTTCGACATGCCCTTGACGGCTTTCCTCACCGCACGGCGCGGGGAGTCCGCCATCAGTTCTTCTGGACCGTCGTCGGTTTCGGGATGAAGCCGACGTTCCGGCTGAGTCACCTGGCGGTGGCCTCCGGTGCGGCGATCGATGATCCCGCCGGGCCTGTGCGGGGCGCGGTTGCCACGGTGCAGATCATGGCAACGCATTATCTCAGCTCCACGCTGGAATGGCACTTCATCGTGCGTGACACCACAAATCCCTCTGGCGCGTATCTCTATTACCTCGTCCGATCGTGGGCTCCGGGCCTGGGCGGCATCAAGGGACGCCTGCTGCGTGCCACCGCGCGAAGCCGCGGACGTGACGCCGTCGAGACCTATCTCAGGTTCTCGAAGCGGATGCTCGAAGACGAGGCTGGCCGCTAACCCATCGCGTGTTCACAGTCCTCGCCATGTTGGGCGCGCACCACGGCGTCGGTGCGATCGACGAGTCCGGCCGCAGGGTCGTTTGTGTAAGAGAATAGCAACCACCTGAGGAGGGCCCGATGTCCAGATTGCTGATCGCGGTGTGTGCCACCGTTGTTGTGAGTGCCGGGTCCGCCGTGCTGCCCGCCATGCAGCTTCAGACGCCGACGAACTGGAAATGGCGGATCGATTCGCCTGGGGGTGCCCAGCGCTACGCCACAGACACGCTCCGGGTCGTGAGCTACAACATCAAACACGGCCGCGGAAACGACAACGTCGTCGACCTGGCGCGTACGGCGGACGTGCTTCGCGCGCTGACGCCGGACATTGTCGGACTCCAGGAAGTGGATGACCTCGCCACACGCAGCGGCGGCGTGCCGGAGGCGCAGGTGCTCGGGCAGATGCTGGGGCTGCACGACGCGTTCGGCCGGTTCATGGACTTTCAGGGTGGCGCGTACGGAATGGCGGTGCTCACCCGCTATCCGATCGTGGCGACCCAGTCAGTGCGGCTGCCCGATGGGAACGAACCACGCGTGGCGCTCGCGGTCGAGGTGCAACTTCCGACGGGTCGTCGACTCACGATCGTGAATGTGCACTTCGACTGGGTGCGTGACGATCGGTTCCGGTTTGCACAGGCGGAAGCATTAACGAGGTATCTCGATTCGCTGACCATGCCGTATGTGCTGCTGGGAGACTTCAACGACGTGCCGGAGTCGCGCACGCTGGCGCTCTTCAAGTCGCGCGCAAAGGAAGCGGTGAAGCCGGCCGCGGATCGCTTCACGTTTTCGTCGACCGAGCCGGAACGTGAAATCGATTTCATTTTCATGGCGCCGGCGGCCGCGTGGCACGCACGGGACGTGCGTGTCATCACCGAGCCGGTCGCATCGGACCATCGACCCGTGGTCGCGGTGCTCGAACTACGGTAGCCGCCCTGGCCGGTAGCGTGTGACCACCTGCCGGTCCACGTCACGCGCACTGAACGCCACGCGTTTCATCTCGCCCCGCGCGAACATCGCTGCCTGGTCGGCATGCCAGGGCGAGGTCGGCTTTTCACTCTGTCCGTACGCCAGCACGGAGTAAGCGCGCGGCTCGTTCCCGAATTCGACGGCGAGCACCCAGCCGTCGCCTGTGTTCGCGGCGAACTTGCCATCGGGCTGTCGCGTGAATCCGAGCACACGGAAACACCCCAACGCGCCTGGACACCCGCCCACCGGCACGTCCACGCCCCCACGACGCACGCGGTACACGTCGCCCCACGCGACATCCAGCGCACCATGGCGGCGCATCGTCTCCTCAACCGCCCAGGCAAAGGCCTCGACGGCCCGCGCGACATCACCCAGTCCCCGCGGCGTTCGCACAGGGTCTGTCGCATCCCACGGCGTGGCGTACCGCTGTGCCTCGGTGCGACCCTGCGAATACCGGGCCCACCAGACCTCGAACAACACCGCCCCGCGACTCCCGGCCGCCACGGTGTTGTTCCACCGGCGCAGCACCCGCAACGCGTCAACAGTCGCCCCGGCGGGCTTCGACGCCGCGACAGCGCGCACCAGATCCGGCTTCACGCGATCGGCCAGCAGCATGCGGTAATCGTGTTTGAGGCGCACGACGTCTTCCAGACTGAGCTTGCGGTTGTTGTCGATCAACTGAATGGCCCGCTGGCTCCGCAGGCGCAGCGACGGCGGCTCGATGTTTTCGTAGGCGTTCACCAGATTCACCGGTGGGCGCGCGTTCGCAAAATGGGGTGAATCGTTTTCGTTGTGCACGTACCCGCCACCCGGGTTCTTTGTCAGCGGTAATGCATCAAACGGGATCAGCTGTGTCCAGGCGTCGCGCAGGCTGCGCACGGGAATCGCGCGATCCCCACCCATTGAATGCGGGAGATCGGGCAGGGACGCATTCCACAACGTGAGGATGTTCCCCGCGCGATCCGCGTAGGTGTAGTTCTGCGAGACCAATGCGCGCATGCGCATCACATCCATCCACTGCGCGTACGATGTCGAGCGCATCAGTCTCAGGAACTGCTCCCCTGCACGGAACTCGCCATCACCGGCCGTGCGCGCGATGTACACGGCATCTGCGGTCCGGTGCACCACCGGCCCGAGCGGCGTCGACCAGCACTCGCGCGTTTCGGGCACCAGGGTCGTGCCATCGAGGTACTCCACCGTACGCGTCGTCTTCGTCATCGGCAACGATGCGCCATCCAACCGGTAGTGATCGGGCACCGCCGGGTCGAGTGGAATGGCGTAGATCTCCGTGCGGTCACCGCTGTTGCTGTTGGTCGTGGACCACCCGAGATGCCGGTTGAACCCGCCGACCACACCGAGCGGGCCGCCGATGCGGAAGTCGCCGTAGAAGTCGACCACGCCCGGCACCGTCAGATGCGCCTCGTAGTACCCGGCGTTCCACGCGAGGTGCGGATTCCGCAGCAGGATCGCTCTCCCGGATGTCGTGCGACTCGGCGCGAACGCCCAGGCGTTCGAACCCTCTTCGGGGTCCACAGAGGGTCCGGGGTCCGGGGTCCGGGGTTCGGGGTTCGCGCCAAGTGCCTGCAGCACGCGGCGGATTCTTGCGGCAGGCGGTCCGTCGCCGATGTGCAGTGTTGCGACGTCGTAGCCGGTGAAGTCGGATGGGATGTGCGCGGGGAACTCGTCGCGATGCAGCGTGATGTAGCGATTCACCCCTGCCGCAAAGCCGTCGTACAAGTCGCGCGTTTCCGGCTGAAGCAGATGGAAGGTCTCGATCGCCCGCGCACGTTCGCGCAAGGTCGAGAAGTCTGCGTCGAGCGATCCGCGTCCGTTCACCCGCGCCGTCTGACCACGTGTGGCCCACAACCGCGTTGGCGTGACGTCGCCATAGTCCTCGACCTGCAACCACCCGAGCGCATACCCACCCGCCCGCAGATTCTCTGCTCGAATGTGCGGCACCCCGTGCGCCGTGCGGATGATCTCCACCTCGCGCCAGAGTTCAACCGGTTGCGCACGCATCCACACTGAAAGAGTTGTCACCAGTCCCCAGGTGATCGCTCCGACCACGAATATCCGCAGTGTCTTCATCGCGTCCTCGCTGTGGGCCATGTCCGATACAACACGTGCGGCAGGCCGGCGTGCACGATGTCCCGATCACACTGCAGCCCGGCCTTCTCGAGCACATGACGGGACGCCGCGTTTGTCGCAAGTGTCACGGCGACCATGGACACAAATCCGAACCTCTCCCGCCCCACCGACAGGCAGGCCGTCGCAATCTCCGTCGCGTAGCCACAGCCCCAATGCTCGGGGTGAAAGCTGTACCCGATCTCCACTTCGTCGACACCTTCGACCTCGAGGTGCCGGAGCAGCCCACGCCCCACGACGGGGCCCGAAGGATCGAGACGCAACATCCACAACCCGAATCCGAAGCTCGTCCAGTGCGCGAGATTCCTCTCCAGATACGCCATCGTCCGCGCCTCGTCCCGCACCCCCCCCGAGGGTGGCCATCTGCCTCGGGTCCGCATGCATGCGAATCAAGTCGGGAAGGTGCGTCGGGAGGAGACGCTCGGCATGAAGGCGGGCCGTTCGAAACGCGTCCATGGTGGCGATTTAGAATACCCGCGATGCCCCGTCCCATTCGCACCTCCCTGATCGGCGCGCTTCTGGCCATTGGTGTCGCGGCCTGCGCGACAGCGGTCGTCAGGGATCCCGCCAGGCCATCCTCCACCATCACAAATTCTGCCGCGCAGATCGCGGAGTCGTCAGGGGGTGTCGTCGCCAGCGCGACCGTTGACGCGACCGCCGTCGGCGCGCAGGTCCTCGCTGAAGGTGGGAATGCCGTGGACGCCGCAGTCGCAACGGCGTTTGCACTGGCCGTCACCGAACCGAGCATGTCAGGACTCGGCGGACGCGCCAGCATCCTGCTGCGTCAGCCAGACGGCACCCTGGTCGGCATCGACGGCCTGAATCAGGTGCCGTCGATCTACAAGGAGAAGTCCGGTCTGCCCCTGCCGTACGAACGCGCGGCGATTCCCGGCGTACCCGCTGCGCTCGCACACGTGCTGGAGACACATGGCACCTGGACACTCGCACGCGTGATGCAGCCCGCGATCGACCTCGCGGCAGGCGGATTCATTCTCGGCGCCGCCGAGGCCGAACGCTGGGCCGCGGCTCGCGAAGAACTGTCGAAGTTTGGTGCCGGCCTCGGAACGTATCTGAAAGCCGATGGATCGTTGTGGCGTGCGGGTGATCGCGTTGCCAATCCCCTGCTCGCGCAGACCCTGCGGCGCCTCGCGACTGAGGGGGTCGCGTCGTTCTACAGGGGCGCCATCGCCGATGCGATCGACGCCGACATGCGCGCGCACGGGGCATTCATCACCCGCGAAGAGCTCTCGGCGTATCGCGCGCTGCCGTCACTGATCGTGCGCGGCTCCTATCGCGGCCACGCGCTCGCGTCCAACTTCCGCCCGGCAGCAGGTCAAGCGGTCATTCAGGCGTTGCAGACGCTGGAACAACTTCCCGTGCCAGAGCGCGGCGATGATGCGCGATGGGCGGCAGTGGTCGCGCAGGCGATGCACTGGGCACTCACGGATCGCTCGATGCGTCGAGGCACCGAAGAAGAAAGTGCCACGTTCCTCACGTCGGCCGCGCACGCGAAAGAACGCGCAGGTCGCGTCATGATCCCCGCCGGCGGAGGGGGTGGTGACAGTGCGGAGCCGTTCCAGGGTGCAGGCCTGCTCTTCCCTCCGGGCACGCTCGTCACCGCAGAGACCGACCGGGAGGCCACGACCCACCTGTCCGTCGCGGACACACACGGTCGCATGGTCGCACTCACACAGTCGCTGGGCCCCAGTATGGGCACTCGTCTGGTGGCGCCCGGCCTGGGATTCCTGTTTGCCACTCGCCTCGGTACCGCGCCCGGCTCCCGTCCAGCCTCCACCGTCTCGCCCACCATCGTCGTCTCCCCGGACGGCCGCGACGTGGTGGCGCTGGGTGGCGCCGGCGACAATCGCATCATCACAGCGGTCATTCAGGTCGTGAGCAGAATGGTCGACCACAAGATGACGCTGCCGGATGCGCTGCTCGCCCCCCGCATCCACCCGGATGCCGAACGCACGTTGCGCGTCGAGGAAGGACCGGTCTCAGCGTGGCCTGCAGCTGATCGCGACCGGTTCATCACATGGGGATTCACACTCGTCCCATCCCCCTCGGGGTTCTTCGGACGCGTTCATGCCGTCCGGCTCGCTGGATCCGCAGCGGCCCAGGGTGTCGCAGAACCCCGTTGGACTGGGAGCGCAGCTGGGCCAAAATGACTTACACTTCGCGTGCCCCCAGGAGGTAGTTACCCATCATGACCCGTCACGTGTTTCAGACGATGTTTGCGGGCGCCGCCATTGCCGCCTCGCTCATCGTTGTCGCTCCGATCGCGGCGGCTGCGCAGCAGCTGCCCGGCGATCCCCGGCCCAGACCCGAGCTTGTCCGCCAGCCCTACAGCAAGGCGGACGTTGAATTCATGCAGGGGATGATCCCCCATCACGCGCAGGCGCTTGTCATGTGCAGCATGGCCAAGCCCAACGGCGCCAGTGCCCAGCTGCAGCTGCTCTGCGAACGCATGAGCATCAGCCAGAAGGATGAGATCGCGATGATGCGCACCTGGCTGCGCGACCGCGGTCAGACGGTACCGGCACCTGACGCGACCCACATGACGATGGACCATGGCGGCATGAAACACGACATGCTCATGCCCGGCATGTTGACCGATGAGGAACTGGCGACGCTTCGGAAGGCGCGGGGCAAGGACTGGGACCGGCTCTTCCTCATCGGCATGATCAAGCACCATCAGGGCGCCATCGACATGGTGGACGTCCTGTTCAAGTCGCACGGTGCGGCGCAGGATGACGATGTGTATTTGTTTGCGTCGGATGTATTCGCCGACCAGACCGCGGAAATTGAACGGATGGAGCAGATGCTCGCGGCCCTTGGAGGGGGACAGTCACAATGAGAGAGACACGATTCACCACCCGATTCGCAGCGACCGTTGCGGCCGGCGTTATTGCCCTGACCGGGGTGATGATGGCGACCTCGTCGGTCACCGCGGCGCAGCAGGCGCCGCCACCACAGGCGGCCCAGCCGCCCGCCGGTGGACGCGGCCAGGCCGCGCCGCCGCCACCCGTGCCCGCGTTGCCGGCGACCATGCCGGCGCCGGTCACCCCGGTCATCTCGGCCACGGCCCCGACGCCGGACGCGCGCGTCGGATTGCGCGCGGGATACTGGGACGCCGCCCAGGCCGCGTGGAACATGCGTCTGGTGTCCAATACGCCTCCGCCAGAGGTGTACCGGGGCATCACGAGTTCCGACCTCGCCTTCACCGGGAAGTACGTGGTGCAGGGCAACTATCACGGCATCCTGTTCTGGGACGTGTCGAACCCGGCCAAGCCGGTCCTCGTGAAGGACTATGTGTGCCCGGCGTCGCAGAACGACGTCTCGGTGTTCAAGCACCTGCTGTTTGTGTCGTCTGAAGGCACGGGCGCAAGGCTCGACTGCGGCACGCAGGGTGTGCCGGAGCCGGTGAGCAAGGAACGCATTCGCGGCATCCGGATCTTCGACATCTCGAACATCGCGAGTCCGAAGTACGTCGGCAACGTGCAGACGTGCCGTGGGTCCCACACGCACACCGTTGCGGAAGACCCCAACGACAAGGAAGCGGTCTACGTGTACATCTCGGGCTCGGCGGGCGTGCGCTCGGCCGAAGAACTGCCGGGCTGTGCGGATGGCAACATGGCCGACAACTCCGACACGTCGCGGTTCCGCGTCGAAGTGATTCGTGTGCCGCTCGCCGACCCGTCGAAGGCTGCGGTCGTGAACTACGCGCGCATCTTCAACGATCTCGCGCCGCCTCCCCGCCGTGTTGAACCAGGCCGCGCCGGTGGCGCGGGTCGTGGTGGTGCGGCAGCGGCAGGCGCCGCGGCCGGTGCTGCGGGCGCGGCGACGCCGCCCCCGGCTGGTGCCACACCTCCGCCAGCGGGTGCCGCAGGTGCGGCCGCACCGCCAGCGGGTGCGACGCCGCCAGCCCCTGGCCGCGGTGGCCGTGGCGGTGGCACGCCCACTGGTCCGAACCAGTGCCATGACATCACGACGTACCCGGAAGCCGGCCTGGCCGGTGGCGCGTGCGGCGGCTACGGGCTGCTGCTCGACATCCGCGAAGTGGCGCACCCGGTGCGTATGGACTTCGCCGGCGACGAGAACATGTCGTTCTGGCACTCCGCCACGTTCAACAACGACGGCACCAAGGTGCTCTTCTCAGACGAGTGGGGCGGCGGTCGCGCTCCGCGATGCCGTGCGGAAGATCGCCAGGAGTGGGGCGCCAACGCCCTCTTCACCGTCGAACGCGGCAAGCTGGTGTTCCACAGCTACTACAAGATGCCGGCGGCGCAGACGGAGTGGGAAAACTGCGTGGCCCACAACGGGTCGCTGATTCCAATTCCTGGCCGCGACGTCATGGTGCAGGGCTTCTACCAGGGCGGCATCACGGTGTTCGACTGGACGGACATCAAGAAGCCGGTCGAGATTGCCTACTTCGACCGTGGTCCGCTTGAGGACGGCCGTCTGACCTCCGCCGGTTCGTGGTCGGTGTACTGGCACAACGGCTACATCTACAGCTCGGAAATTGCGCGTGGCCTCGACGTCTACGAGTTGGTGGTGACCCCGCACATCTCGCAGAACGAGATCGACGCCGCCAAGACTGTGGTGTTTGCGGAAGCCAACGCGCAGGAACAGAAGCGCATCACGTGGCCGCCGAGTTTTGCGAAAGCGCGTGCCTTCCTCGACCAGCTCGAACGGTCGAACGGCATGACCGCGCAGAACCTGTCGGCCGCGCGTGAGAGCCTGACGGCCGCTGAGAAGGCGACGGGTGCGGCGCGCCGCACGGCCCTGCAGCAGCTGTCGAACCGCGTGAATGGTCAGGTCGCGGGATCGTCCGACCAGGCCAAGATGAAGATGCTGGTTGACGCGCTGAACGAACTGGCGCGCTAGCCGAGGTTCCGAAGTCCCGAAATCCCGAGGTCCCGGAGTTTCCGGGGCCTCGGGATTTTTTTTGTCTAGCGAACGACGGCGGCGTCGGGCAGCTTGCCCTGTGCGTCCACCACCTGGCGGGCCAGGTAGTTCACCACGGTCGCGTCACCGCGCAGCCGTTCGAGGTACGCGCTCTGCAGCAACTGGACGCGGCGGTCCTTCAGCGCGGTGCGGATGCCATCCTTGACCTCCGGATCACTCAGGGAGCGCTGGCCCGGTTCAATGACGCGCACGAGCGCGAGCAGGGTCGTCGTCGGACCGTTCGTGATGGTGTTGAGCTCACCGGGCTTCATGCGCATGACGGCGCTGCGGAGCTGCGGCGGCGCCTGATCGATCTGCGCCTGGCCCACCATGCCGAGGTCGCCGCCGTTCTGCGCCGACGCCGGGTCCTCCGAGAAGTTGGCCGCGAGCGCCGCGAAGTTTTCGCCTTCCTTCAGGCGGGTCGCGATCATCTCGAGCTTGCGCTGCGCTTCCAGCGGCGAACGCGCATCGTCATTCTGCTGGTTGTTCACCTGGTTCGGGACCGACGTCACGACGATCTGGGCCAGGTGATACTGCCGCTCCGGCACGTTGAACTGCGCCTGATTCTTTTCGAAGTAGGCGGTCACTTCCTCGTCCGTGACGTTGACCTTGCCGGTGACGTCCTGTTCGAGCACCTTGGCCTTGGTCAGTTCACGGGACACGCCGGCGCGGAATTCGTCGGCGGTCGTCTTTCGCGCCTCCAGCTCCTTCGCAAAATCCGCATCACTCAGCGTGCCGCGACGTTCCGCAACAGCCTTGTCGATTTCCTCAGCGGTCGGCACGATCTTCAGCTCCGCAGCCCGCGCGAGCAACAACGTCTCGGTGATCAGTTCGTCGACCAACCCGAGCTTGGCACCCACGGCTTCCTCCTCGGAGGGCGTGGGCGCACCGGGGTTCAACATGCCCTGAAAGTACTTGTCGACCTTGTCGCGCTTGATTTCGGTGCCATTCACGACCGCCCACACGTCGGGGGCGGGGGTCGCGGGGGTGGCGGACCCGCAGGCGGTCACAGACAAAACGAGCAGGGCGGCGGAAGCGGAACGCATCAACATGATTCAAGAAGTGTATAGGAGATGTAGTATTCCCGGCATGATGTCAGCCCTCCGACTTCGCGCAGTGCTTCTGACGGCCGTTCTTGTGGCGGCCACCGCATGGCCCTCGGCACAAACCCCGAAAGTGCTGGGCCCGGATGACTACCCCAAGTGGCGCAGCATCAGCGGTCAGTCGATTTCCGGCGACGGGCAGTGGGTGTCGTACAGCCTGCAGTTCACCAACGTCCCGGAGGCCGACACCAAGCCGGAACTTCGGCTGTTGAACCTGGCCAGCAACCAGGAAACAACGATCGCCAGCGCGACCGGGGCGACGTTTTCTGATGATTCCAAATGGCTGGCCTACACCGTCGACCCGAGCGGCGGGGGCCGGGGTGGACGGGGTGGACGAGCCGGCGCAGCCCCGGATGCAGCGCCCGCAGGCCAGGCACCCGCGCAGGGTCGCGGCGGAGCTGCGACACCGGCAGAACCGCGCCGGGTTGAACTGAGGAACCTCGCTAACGGCACCGTCCGTTCGTGGCAGGACATTGCGAGCTTCGAGTTCGCCAACTCCTCCACCCATCTCCTGCTACGTCGGCGTCCAGCACAAGCGGCCGGTGGGGCGGGCCGTGGCGGGGAGGCCGGAGCGGCACCAGCGGCGGGCGCACAGGCGGCAGCACCGGGGGCACCTGCACCCCGCGGCGTGGATGTCATCGTGCACAACCTCGCGACGGGCCGGGACGTACCACTCGGCAGCGTCGGCGACAGTGCGTTCAACAAAAGCGGCGACCTCCTCGCGTACACCGTGGACGGTGCCGTGAAGGACGGCAACGGGTTGTTTGTGTTCGACCTGCGCGATGGACGCGTCACCACACTCGACAACGCGGCACTGCGGTACACGCGCCTCACGTGGAATGACCAGGGCACCGGCCTTGCGGTGCTCAAAGGCGCCGACGTCGAGAAGGTGCGTGAACGTCCGAACCAGCTCGTCATTTATCGCGACGTCCGGTCAGCCATGAACGACCAGACCGGTCAGTCGGCAACGGTCCTCGACCCGACGACCAGAACCGACATCCCGAATTTCCCGGCTGACTGGGTCGTCAGTGATCGCGCCGCGGTCGCGTGGAATGACGATGGGGCGCGGGTGTATTTCAGCATCAAGCCGCAGGTGCCGATTGTCGAGGCTCGGCGTCGCAACGCGGATACGGAACCGGATGTGGACGTGTGGCACACCCGCGACGAACGCATCTACTCGCAGCAGATGGTGCGCGCGACGCAGGATCAGAACATCACGTACCGGCAGGCGTACGACGTCGGGCGCAGGGCGTTTGTGAAACTCGCGGACGACACGATGCGGGACATCGAGTTTGCGCCGACGGGCCGGTGGGCGGTCGGGCGTGACACCAATGGCTACGTGCACGACTATCAGCGGCCTGCGGCGGACTTTTATCGCGTCGATCTCACCACGGGCACGCGCACGCTCATGTTCAAGGGCCAGCTGACGGGCAGCCATGTGTTCGGGATCTCGCCTGACGGCCGGCACTTCCTCTACTGGAAGGACCAGCGGGTGCAGGCGTACGACCTTGAGGCCGGCACCACGCGCACGCTTGGTGGACCGAAGGCCATCAGCTTCACCGACATGGAATTTGATCGCCCGGGGCCGCGTCCCTCGTACGGCGTCGCCGGCTACACACCGGACGGCAACACCGTCGTGATGCAGCATCGGTACGACCTGTGGGCGCTCCCACTTGACGGATCCCCCGGACGAAACCTGACCAACGGCGAGGGGACAAAAAACGAGATCCGGTTCCGCATCGTTCGTCCGGAACCAGTTGATCCGCTGGCAGACCACGGCCCCGGTGGCCTCACGGCAGCGCGTCAGAAGGTCGACATCTCGAAGCCCATCACGTTGTCTGCGTATGGCGAGTGGACCAAACGTGCCGGGTTCTACCGGCTCGTGAATGGGACGCTGACACCCGTTGTGTTCGAAGACGCGTCATTCAGCACGCCCACGCGGGCGGCGAAGGCCGACACCTACCTGCTGACCCGGCAGACGTTTGTGGAGTTCCCCGACCTGCGCGTCTCGGGCCCGAACTTCGGCGAATCGAAGAAGATCTCGAATGCCAACCCGCAGCAGGCGGAGTACCTGTGGGGCAAGCGTGTGTTGTTCGACTACAAGAACAAGGACGGCGTGCGGCTGCAGGGCATCCTCGCCCTGCCCGACGACTACAAACCCGGCGAGAAGCGGCCGATGATTGTCACGTTCTACGAGAAGAACTCGCAGAACATGCACCGGTACTCCGCACCGTCATACCTTACCGGCATGGGCGCGTCGCCGATCGAAGCCGTCAGCCGCGGGTACATCGCGATGATGCCGGATATCCACTTCCGCACCGGCTCCTCACACAGCGACATGCTCGAGTGTGTGGAGGCGGCCGTGCGCAAGGTCATCGAACTTGGCTACGCGGATCCCGCGAAGGTCGGCGTGACGGGACACAGCTACGGCGGTGAAGGCGCGGCGTTCATCGCCGGTCGCTCCAAGATGTTCGCGGCCGTGGGCATGGGTGCCGGTGTGACCGACCTATACTCGGACTTCAATCAGAGCTGGGGCTGGTCGTACCAGGTGACCGGTGGCAGCGGCGCCAACGGCCACGACTATTACCTCTTCGGCCAGGGTCGCTGGGGCTTCACGCCGTGGGATCGCCCGGAGGTCTACCGCTACGAGTCCGCCATCTCACACGTCAAGGACGTCGTCGCTCCCGTGCTCATCATGCACGGCACCGCCGACCCCACGGTTGGATTCAGCGAGGGCATGAACTTCTACAACGCGCTGCGGTTCTTCAACAAGAACGCCATCCTGCTCGCGTATCCCGGCGAAGGCCACGGTCTGCGCGGCCTCGCAAACCGGAAGGACCTGACCATCAGGTTCTTCGAGTTCTTCGACCACTACCTCAAGGGCGCGAAACCCGCCCCGTGGATCACCGAGGGCGTGTCGTATCTGAAGAAGACCGAGGGGCGATAGCCCCTCGGTCGATTCACGAACAGGTCGCGCGTCGTTCCGCCGCCACAATGGGCGCGGGCGGTGTCTGGGCGTCGAGCAGGATGTTGATCAACCCGCGCAATGGCTGCGCGAGGGGCACCAGGTAGCCCCCAGGGCGCTTCTCCACCGTGATGCCGTGTGCGGCGAGACGATCACCGACGGACGTCCACAACGCCTCCGGCAATTTGCCGCTGTCGGTGAGCTTCGCGGTGTACTGGGCGTCGGTGAGGAAGTAGCCGCACGGCGGAGGCGTCACCATTTGATCCGGGCCAGGCGTCGCGCCGGGAGGCGGCGTGTCCCCGGGATGCGGAGCCGGGAACGCCGGCACATCCCAGTCACCGTGAAACACAATCGGCCCGGTGTTCGAACGCTGGAAGGCAATGCCCTCTTCGATCGCCTTCGCAATGGCCGGTCGATTCGCGCGGTGGAAGATGAGTGCCTGACGGATCGACCACAACTGCGAGTACGCCTTCCGGCGGCGATTCTCCGGCACACTCCCCGCTTCGGCCGGCCGCGTCGGGCCTCCACCCGATCGCGCCTCCACCAGCGTCGTCACCATGTTCTTCAGGCCGGTCACGCGCGTGAATGTCTGCGCGCCGTCGATGCCGCGCGGCGGATAAGGACAGGGCCACCAGCCGTCGGTCGCCCCCGCATCGTAGAACTGCCCCTCCACCAGACCAGCCTTCGCCATGTCGTGCACGGACTTGGCGGTGTTGCTGTGACGCGGCCACAACAGCGGCAGGTCACACGTTGTCGCACTGCCGTATTCGTGGCCGTCCACCATCACTTCAGGCGTGTAGTCGCGCAGGAACGCCGCGAAGATCTGCGACTCCGGCTGCGTCAGACGCGCGTGGTCGCGATTGAGGTCCTGCCCGGCCGAATTGCCTCGTGTGTTGTTGGCCCGGCCATCGGCGTTGAACGACGGCACAATCAACACCGTCGCGTTCGAGAGAATGTCGACAATCGCGGGGTCATTCGAAAAGGCCAGTTCGCGAATCATCATCAGGCAGCCTTCGCGACCTGACGGTTCGTTGCCGTGCACATTGCAGTTCGCGCCTGCGGCCGGCCCATTCGTAATCTCGGCCACCGAGCCCTTCGGCGCCGGATGCCCAATCACAAACAGGTTCATCGTCCGGCCCTGTGGCGTGGTGCCGAGCGGGACGATGCGCACGCGCGGACTGGCCGCCGCGATGCGTTTGGTCCAGTCGATCTCCTCGTCGTACGTGGTGTACTCGGCGCCGTCACGTGATTCGAATCCCGTGCGGAATTCGGCGTGACCGGGCGGCACACGCGTCTGCGCGCTCACCGGATCGGACCATTCCTGCGGAGCGCCCCCAACCACGGCGCGCACGCGCCACCGCAGCGGGCCGCCGGGCACAAAGCCCGCATCGGCAAACGCCGGCGACTGCTGCCGGACCTGGCGGTTCGGTCGCCAGATGCCGGTGACGACCCCCTCGCGTTCAATCTGATATTCGGTGGCACCTGTCACCGGTCGCCAGGTGAGTGTCACGTAGCCCTCGCGCGGCACGACGGCCACGCCACTGACCCGCGTGTCAGGCTGCGCCTGTGCTGCCAGAAGGGTTGTTCCGACGACGACTCCGACCAAAGCTGCCGCAACCAGGTGTTTCATAGTGCGGCTATTGTAGGCGGGCTTCAGCCCTCGGGGAGCGCGACCGGCGCATGTGGCTCGATTCGACGCGAGCAAACGCCGCCCATGATTGCCGTCGATACCAACATCCTGGCCCGGTTCTACTGCGACGATCCGGATGATCCGGAAGCTGCGCAGCAACGGCCTCGCGCTCGACGGGTCATGCGCGGGTTTTATGAGGTGCCGACCGAGGCATTCTGTCAGGCGCTTGACCACCTGCTCGGCGTGCCTCACGTAACGGTGGAACGCTGGGAGGCCGTCAAAGACGCCGTGGAACTGCATCGACAGGGACTGGACTTCGCCGATGCGCTGCATTGGGTCACCAGCGCTGCGTGTTCCAGACTGGTGACCTTCGACGATCGCCGATTTATCCGGCGTGCGAAGAAGCTGCGGCACACGACCAACCGGATGCCGCCGTCGTCATCGACAAATTCCACCTGCGTCCCGGTCGTCAGTCCATACTTCGACCGAATCTCTGACGGGATGACGATCTGGCCCTTCTTCGTCAGTGTCGCGGCAGCCATGCCGTCAGCTTGCCACGCGGCTTACCTGGCAAGGCGCCGCGCCATGGTGATGGACATGGCTACCTGTGCCTGGGGACAGAGATCGGGATGGGCTTCTCGATGCGCGGCCGCTCCGGATCATCCGCGAGCATCCACAATGTGGCGAACACGGTCCGTGACACGGCCTCGATCTTCTTCGGATCGAGGTACTTCGCTTCATCGGATGGCTGGTGGTAACGCCGATGGAGCCCGGTGTTCCAGCCGATGGTCAGAATGCCGCGTTCGAGGAACGGACCGGCGTCCGTGCGCGGGTAGAAGAACTCGCTGTCCCACCGGTCGTCGGCGCGATTCAGCGTCATGTTCAGATAGCTGCGGTTGACACGTTCGATCAACGCATTCGCTCGGTCGCTCAACACGCCCGGACCAATCAGATACACCTCGTTCGGGCCCGGCACGTCCGGCGACTGTTCATCGGCAGTACCCGGCGCGCGCGTCGCGCCGATCATGTCGATGTTGATGTGGGCCACGACCGACGACAACGGCACCGGGGGATTGGCGACGAAGTGCCGGGTGCCCCACAGCCCGACTTCTTCGCCGCTGTCCCAGATGAAGAGCATCGAACGCTTCGGCCGGGTCGTCTTCATCATCTGTTCGACGATCGACAACATGCCGGCGCTGCCGGATGCGTTGTCGTCCGCCGAGTTGTAGATGTCGTCGCCGTCCACGCTCCGGGTGCCCACGGCGCCGTCGAGGTGCGCCATCACCGTGATGTGTTCGTTGCGCAGCGCCGGATCAGAGCCTTCGATCGTTGCGACGACGTTGTAGGGCCGATGTACGACCTTCGTGGAGGGAATGCTGAACGTGATGCTCTTCGAGAGCGCGAAACTCGCCGGATATTCCTGACTGTCGCCGCGGGCCACGATCTCGGCGGCCGTGTAGCGTTCGCCCTGCATCAGGCCATCGGTCGCCGCCCGTGAGAGCAGAGCCGAAGTGACTTGTGCTGCCGCGTACGCCGACGGCACCGACGGATGCAGTTCGCGGCGCACCAGGTTCTGGCCCTGCATTTGCTGCCACCAGCCCGGCTGTGCGCTGGTCTGCGGAATCATGACGACCGCGACAGCGCCACGCCGCGCAGCCTCCGTTGTGACGTTGGTCGCGCCGACCGTGACACGTCCGAACTGCTGAATCGTCACGTCCTTCGGCATGGCTCGTGGACCGTGCGTCAGCACGACCTTGCCGCGCACATTCATGCCGGCATACGGGTCGATGCCCTTGTCGGGAATCACCCAGCCGTGACCGACGTACACCACCGGCCACGTGCCGGTCAGCGGCTCACCGGAGAAGGACCGCACCACAAACCCTTCGTCGAGACGCAGCGCCGCGCCGTTGATGGTGACCGTGGCCGTGGCGGCGTCCACGCGGGCTTCGTGCATCTCGTACGCCTGCACGTACGTGCCCTTGTCGCCGGCCGGCGTCACGCCTGCGGCCTTCAGACGAGTGATGATGTAATCGGCGGCTTTGTCGAAGCCGGGAGACGGTGTCGCGCGGCCACGAAGTTCGTCTGAGGACAGGAACGCGAGGTCACGCTCCACCTGCGCAGCCGTGATCCCATCAGCCGCCCGCCGAACCGACTCCGGCACAGCAGGGGCTTGTCCCGCCTGCACCAGGAGAAGCAACGCCATGAGCCACGCGGATGTCTGCATGGCCAAAATCATAAGCGACGGACCAGAGGGTCCGGGGACTCACAACAAGAAAAGAGGGCTGGGAGTGTTCCTGAAAAGGACACTCTCAGCCCTCCATGTCTCGCTGTGTACTATGCACAACCTGACGTCGTGCCGCAGTTGGCGCACTTGTAGCAGGAGCCTGAGCGCACCATGATCGAGCCGCAGGTCGAGCAGGGTGGTGCGTCGGACTGGTTCTGCATCGCGGCGAACTTCGAGCCCGTCGGTGCCTCGGCCGCCTTCGGAGCCGCAGCCATGGCTGCCACGTCAAGCGTGAGCTGCTCGGGCGTGGTCACCGTCTCAGCCACGTTGACGCCCGCTTGGTACTGCGCTTCGGGCGACAGGAACTTCGCCGCCATCCATCGGAAGATGTAGTCGACGATCGACTTGGCGAAGCGCACGTCGGGGTTCTTCGTCATGCCCGCGGGTTCGAAGCGGACGTGGCTGAACTTGTCGACCAGGTCCTGCAGCGGCACGCCGTACTGGAGCGCGTAGCTGATGGCCTGCGCGAAGGCGTCGGCGAAGCCCGAGATCGTCGAGCCTTCCTTCGCCATCGTCAGGAACAGTTCGCCGGGCATACCGTCTTCGTAGAGCCCGACGGTGATGTAGCCTTCGTGCCCCGCGATGTCGAACTTGTGCGTGAGCGACCGGCGCTCGTCGGGCAGCTTGTGGCGGGCCGGCATCGGCGCCGCTTCGGTGGCCTGTTCGAGCACGCCCGCGCGCTGGATGGCCGCCTTCGAGGTATTGAGCGGCTGTGTGCGTTTGGAACCATCGCGGTAGATCGAGACGGCCTTGGCGCCGATGCGCCACGAGTCGATGTAGGCCTGCTCGATGTCCTCGACCGTCGCTTCGCGCGGCACGTTGACCGTCTTGCTGATCGCGCCCGAGATGAACGGCTGCACGGCGCCCATCATCTTGATGTGGCCCATGTAGTGAATCGACCGCGTGCCTTTCATCGCCTTGAACGCGCAGTCAAACACCGCGAGGTGTGCGTCCTTGAGGTGCGGCGCGCCTTCGATCGTCTCGTGCTCGTCGATGTAGCCGAGAATGTCGGCCACCTGCGCCTGCGTGTAGCCGAGCTTGGTGAGCGCCATCGGCACGGTGCCGTTGACAATCTTCATCATGCCGCCGCCGACAAGCTTCTTGTACTTGACGAGTGCGATGTCCGGTTCCACGCCGGTGGTGTCGCAGTCCATCATGAAGCCAATCGTGCCGGTCGGCGCGAGGACCGTGGCCTGTGCGTTGCGGTAGCCGTGCGCCTCGCCGAGTTCGACACACTCGTCCCAGATCTCCCGGGCCTTGTTGTAGAGCGGCTTCGGCACATGGGTCTTGTCGATGTCCTTCAGCGCCGCGCGATGTTTCTTCATGACGCGCAGCATCGGCTCGCGGTTTTTCTCGTAGCCGGGGAACGGACCGCCGTGGTCACGCGCCACACGTGCGCTCTGCGCATATGCCGCACCGTGCATCACCGCCGTGATTGCCGCCGCATAGTCTCGGCCGGCATCGCTGTCGTAGGGCAGACCACGCGACATCAGCAAGGCGCCGAGGTTGGCGTAGCCCAGGCCAAGCGGACGATACGCGTGGCTGTTGCGCGCAATCGACGTCGTCGGGTAGCTCGAGTTGTCGACCAGAATTTCCTGCGCCGTGATGAACGTCTTGCACGCCGCTTCGAATCCGTCGAAGTCGAACTCCCCGTCCTCATCCACAAACTTCATGAGATTGATGGACGCCAGGTTGCAGGCGGAGTCGTCGAGGAACATGTATTCCGAGCACGGGTTGCTCGCGTTGATGCGGGCCGTGTTCGGGCAGGTGTGCCAGTCGTTGACCGTCGTGTCGTACTGCATGCCGGGGTCGCCGCACACCCACGTGCCTTCGGCAATCTGCCGCATGAGGTCGCGCGCCTTGTAGGTGTCGACGATCTCGCCGGTCGTCACCGACCGCGTGTGCCACTCGCCATCGTCGAGCACCGCGCGCATGAATTCGTCGGTGACACGCACGGAGTTGTTGGAATTCTGGAAGAAGACCGAGCCGTACGCGACGCCCGTGAAGGAGCCGTCGTAGCCGGCATCAATCAGCGCCCAGGCTTTCTTCTCTTCCTCGACCTTGCAGTTGATGAATTCCTCGATGTCGGGATGTTCCGCGTTGAGGATCACCATCTTCGCCGCGCGACGCGTCTTGCCGCCCGACTTGATGACGCCGGCAAACGCGTCGAACCCCTTCATGAACGAGACGGGACCCGAGGCCGTGCCGCCACCAGCAAGCACTTCCTTCGACGACCGGATCGCCGACAGGTTCGACCCCGTGCCGGACCCGAACTTGAACAACATACCCTCGGTCTTCGCCAGACCGAGGATCGACTCCATCGTGTCCTGCACCGCGTTGATGAAACACGCGGAGCACTGCGGCGCCTTCTCGAACCCGCAGTTGAACCACACCGGGCTGTTGAACGAGCCCTTCTGGTACACGAGCAGATGCTTGAGGTCGTCGCTGAAGCCCTGGAGATCGTCTTCCGAAGCGAAGTACCCCTGTTCACGCGCCCACCGGGTGATCGTGTCCACCACGCGGCCGACCAGCTGCTTCACCGAACGTTCCCGCTCAGGCGACCCGATCAGACCGCGGAAGTACTTCGAGACCACGATGTTCGTGGCCTGCTGCGACCAGGATTTCGGAAACTCGACGTCCCGTTGCTCGAACACGACTTCGCCGCGTTCATTGGTGATGACGGCCGAGCGCAACTCCCACTCCGCCTCCTCAAACGGGTCCACGCCATCACGCGTGAAGTAACGTTCGAACTCGAGTCCAGTCACAGACGCGCCCGGACCAAAAGTCCGCCCCGTCTCTCGAGTCGTCGTCTCCCCCACCGTGGTTCCTACGTTCTGGGCTGTCTGCATCTCTAATGACCTTTACCTTTCGTACACAGCACCGCGTCCGCCCCGGATACGGTCCTTGTTCCCGCCAAGACCCTCAACACTGCGACAACGGCTACAGGGCCCTCCTCCTGTCTTTCCGGGTCGACCCGAAAAAGAGGAGGCAGAAGTCACGTCCAAGGCGCTGGGAAGCCTCGGTTCGGCTGTTGCTGTGCCGGGCAACGAATATGCGCCCGAGTGCAGTTGAAGTCAAGGCAGAACCCACGACATATGGTGGATCTATCGGCCCTGAACCCCGACATCTTGAGAATACCCCTGTCAGTACTGCCGTTTTTTCACCTGCCCTATTTTTCACTCCCGTTACATCACGTCACTGGTTGAGCGGACACAGTGGACGCACGGCGAAGATACCACGAAAACAACGGTGCATTGGTGCACGGATAATGGAACTCCATGCTTGGCGAGACCCCAGCCCCCCCTATCTCGCCGATCATCCCTCCGCGCGTCTTCACGTTCCTTCAGATCGTCGCGGTATCCGGCTTCCCGACACAGCTGGTCCTGGCCGCCGTGCTCATCGTGGGCGTCGGCATGGCACCGTACTCGGAGGCCGGCCTCTCGCTCCAGTTCATCGCCATTGTGAGCTTCCTGGATACCGCACTGGTCGCGTTGCTGATCCTGCTGTTCCTGCGACTAAGCGGCGAGTTGTCCCACACGGTGTTTTTCGGGGGCAAGCCGTTCTGGCCCGAGTTCTGGCGGGGCCTGCTGTTTGTGCCGCTGGTCTTCATCAGTCTGACGGCGCTTGTGGCCGGTCTGCGCTACATCGCCCCGTGGCTCCAGACGGTGCCTGAGAACCCCCTGGCGGCCTTCATGCGCGATCCCTTTGATGCGGCCATCTTCGCGGTCGTCGTGATGCTGGCGGGCGGTGTACGCGAAGAGCTGCAGCGGGGATTCATCCTGCACCGATCGGCGCAGTACTTTGGCGGCGCGTGGGTCGGCAATCTGGCCTTCGGGCTGGTCTTTGGGGCGCTGCACATCGATCAGGGGCTCGACGTCGCGCTGGCCATCGGCCTGATGGGCATCGGCTGGGGCGCGGCCTACATCAGGCGCCGGTCGGTGGTCGCGGGCATGACCAACCACGCCGGCTTCAACGGCGCGATGGTCCTGCAGCAGGTGCTGGCGTCGTCGCTGGGAATTCCTGGCGGCGGGGCACGATGACGGCGCGGAGACGGAGGCTCTCGATCCAGAGGCGGATCGCCGCCTCACGGCGATCGGCGTCAAGCGCGGCGAAGCGTTGCTGCAGGTAGACCTCGCGCCGGAATTCGTCGGCGATCCAGCGATCCACAAAGTCGGCGCGCACACCGGCCATCATGAACAACCGGGCCGGATCCTCTCCGAGGTGCGCCGCCATCCACTGCGAACGCCGCGCGGCCACCGCCTCCGGTGCCGGGTCTGGCACCTGAAACCGCCGCATCTCCGCCAGGACCAGGCGTCGATCAATCAGCGCCTGCACCACCTCGTCGTCGCCCGCATCGGCCGGCAGGAGCTTCAACACGCGCACCGCGCGCACATCCGACAGGGTGATCATGTCGCCGTTGACGACCACAAGAATGCGATCGAGCGTGGCCGGCACCTGCGTGGCCGCCATCAGGACACAGACCAGGATCCAGGATGCCGTCATCAGAACACCTCTCCAATGCTCACGTGGAACTCCCACCCGCGCTCACGTTTGCCGCTGACGATCCGTCGATCAAACTTGAATCCCACGTCCAGGCGCAGCGGACCGAGCGGCGACCGGTACCGGATGCCCACACCTGCGGCGCCGCGCAGATCGCCGATCGACATGTCGCCGGCGCGCGCAAAGACGTTGCCCCCGTCCACAAACCCCACCAGGGCGATGTCGGTCCATAGCTGCGTGCGTACTTCTCCGTTGAGCACGACCACACCGTTGCCGCCGCTCGAGTAGCCCCGCTCGCTGATGACGCCTGGCACACCCAGCCGATCCTGCTGGAATCCCCGCACCGTGGTGCTGCCACCCGCAAAAAAGCGGCGACCAGCGGGCAGGTCCGCGACGATCTCCGTCTCGCCATCGGTCCCCGGAATCAGCACCTCGCGCGAGAACCCGCGCGCAATCCCGACCTGCACGCGGCCGCCGATGACCACCCGGTTGATTCGTGTCAGACGACGGAACCCGAGGGCCTGGGCAAAGACCTTGACGAAACCGACTTCCGACCCGAGCGATCGTGCCGCCACTTCGCCATCGATGCTCATCAGCCCGCCGGCCGTTGGGTCGAGCAGATCGTCACGGCGGTCCCACACCAGCCCGCCGGAAATGGCCGACAGGCGGATCTGTGGAAACAGCCGGTCGATCAGCGGCTGGTCATCCTCAGGAATCCGCGTGTCGTACAACTCCGTGGAGTCGAGCGCATACCGGCCGAACACGCTGGTGTGCGCCGACGGCCGGTGCAGCGCCTCGGCGTTCGCGGAACGTCGCACGAAGGTGAACGACGTTCGAATGGCGCGCTCCGCGGTGGCGCTCAGCACCGAATCGATCCGCGATCCGAACGCGCGCGGCGATCGATAACTGCCGGTGACCCGGTATTCGCTGAACTCGATGCCGCGACCATCCCGCGTGGGATCCCCCGGGTCGTTGCGCGACCCAAGGCTGACGCGCGTGAACAACGTGGCCGAGCGATTGCCTCCAAACAAGTTCCGGCGGCCGAGTTCGAGGAATCCGCGCGGCGCAAACCGGAGCGCATCCTCTTCTCCGCCTCCCACCGCCGTGCGTAGCCGTCGGCCGAACTCCAAACCGCCGCCGTACCCGATGGTGGTGGCCGGCGCCTCTTCCACCTGCACAATGACGTCGACGTGTCCATCCGCGCGACCTTCATTGGCCGCCGTGATGCTGATGCGCCTGAAAATCGCCAAATCCGCCAGACGCCGCTGACTCTCAAGACGGGCCGCCTGTCCAAACGGCGCCCCCGGACGCAGCACCACTTCCGCCAGAATCGTCTCCGTACTGACGCGCCGATTCCCGACCACGATCAGGTGGTCGACGATCGTCTGGGTGCCCTCGCGAATTTCGTAGACGATCTCGAACGGCGCCTCGGTGGGGTGACGGGCGTCGACCACCACCGACTGAAACCCCCGATCCAGATACAACTGCTGGATGGCCTGGCGGTCGTCGCGCACCTGCGCGGTCTGCAGCGGCTGCCCGGCCATCGAGCGGACCACGCGCCGCACCTCAGTCCCGGGGATCTGCGCCGCGCCGATGATCGACACCCCCGACACCACGCGCAGCGGCCCCTCGACAATGTCCACGCGCAGCGCCACCCGTCCCTCAGCTCCGGGCAGGGCGTCGGCGGTGTATTCCAGAGTCGCATCAAAGCCCGCAAACGCATACGCGCCCAGCAACGCACCGAGGCGCGCCTCCACCTGCGTTTCCACGAACCACTCGCCCTCGCGCAGCTGCAGCATCGCGCGGATGTCGGACTCGGTGAAGTGGCTGTGGCCGGTCACCGCGATCGAGGCCAGTTGATACCGCAACCCGCAGCGGATCGTGAACGTGACGACCATTCGCGCACCGTCGGGCTCCTCGACCCGTTCGTGCACCACGTCCGCGCGCCAAAACCCGTCACGTTGCAGGGCCTGACGGATGCGGAACGCCGAATCCTCCAGCAGGTCATCGTCTGCCGAGTTCTCGCGGCGAATCGGAATCCACTCGTCCTGCCCCCCACCCGGCAACGGATCACCCACCACGACGATGTGGACGAGGGGGCCGGTGTCGATTGTGACGGTGACGTCCACGAGGTCGTTGCCGGCGGGCGTGGCGAAATGGCTGGCGGACGCCTCGTAATACCGCATGCCGCGCAGGCGTTCGGCCACGCCACGCAGGGCGACCTCCGTGGCCAGGCGACGGTAGGCCGCCCCGCGGATCAGTCCGAGGTTCGTGGTGACGTCTGCGGCCGGCAGCGGATGCTCGCCGGTCACGATGACCCGCCCGATGCGCAGGCGCGGTCCGGCATCAACGGTAATCACCAGCGTGGAGCGATGCACCTCGTGCGTCTGTTCCAGGGACGGCACCACCGACGGACGCGAGTAGCCTTCGTCGACGAGCATCCGGGTCACCGTCTCACGCGCCGCATCGAGACGCGCGGCCGACGCGCGGCCGCCGAACTGCTCGAGCACGCCGCGTTCCAGCGTGCGGCGATCGAGGCCGAGACTGCCCCGGAATTCGATGCGGTCGATGGGATGCAGGGGCGTCAGCGCAAACACCAGCCGGACGCCGTCGGGTCCCGGCAGCGCCGTCACGGCGACATCCTCGAACTGCCCGAGGTTAAAAAGGTGCGCCACACTTTCGCGGACCCGTTCAAACTGCAGGGGATCGCCGACGCGCACCTCCAGCAACTCACGCAGCACCGGCGATGCTTCAGGCCGCCCCTCGATCTCGATCGCGATCGCCGCGACGGGTTGCCCCGCCAGGGCCATCACGTCGGTCGCCTGCTGCGCACGGGCCGGACCCGGCAGGCCGACGACGGCCCACACGACGATGACCGCGACGGCAAGATGGCGCATCAGAAGCGGTACCTCACGCGGAAGTCGAGCGCAAAGGTGCCGTCCTGATTCCGCGAGAGCACCCAGGACATGCGTTCATTCTGCGCGTATTCGAGGAGCAGCAGGTCGTAGTCGAGGCTTGTCGAGTTGTCGAGCGACCGCGAGTATGTGAGAAACACGCGATTGGAGATCTTCTTGCCGACGGTGATGCGGGCCGTCGGCAGCTGCTGCAGGGACGTCTCGGCCGACAGCAACGGCGTCACCGTGAAGGTATCCACGTTCAGCGTGCGCTCCACCACGCGCCCTACGGGTGTGGTGATCGGACTCGTGACCAGCTGCGCCAGCACCGATGACATGAGCTGATTCTGCGTCTCCTGCGGAGACCCCAGGGCGCGCAGTTCCGTGCGCTGCAGGTCGGGACTCTGTCCCAGGATGAGATTGAGGACATCCACCTGCGAAAGCGGCGGATCCGAACTCAGGTCGTAGGAAAACCGCGCCAGTGTGCCGGTGAACCGGAGATCGATCCGGTATTCCTGTGCGGGCTGCCGAATCTGCGTCCGTGCTTCCACGTCAAAATACGGTTCAATCGTGCCGGGGTTGTTGAACTCGACGTACCCGCCGACCGTGTAGCGATTGCCGAGAAACTCGGTCTCGCCGCGTTCGATGTCCACGCGGCCGGCGAGTTGCGGCCGGTCGAGGCTGCCGGAAAACCGCAGGTCCGGCGACACGACAACCGTCGCCTCCGCATCATCAATGAGCGCCAGTCGTTGGCCCACAAGATCGATGGCGAACGACAGCGGCAGTGTGGGCGCGGCCGACGCCGCGACGGGAAGCGTCGTCTCACCGCCTGCCGCCGCAAGGCCGAGCAGACCGATGTTCCCGGCCAGCCGGCGGGTGTACCGCGCCTGCCGTACCGTCAGACGGCCTGACACCAGGGCGTTCTCGACCGATCCCGTGACCGCCAGATCCGCATCCACGATCGATCTGAACCCTTCCGGGAATCGGAGATCCAGCCCGTCGCCGCGCACGGTGACGTTCACTTCCCCTGGCAGAAAACCCTCGAGACCGATGGTGCCGCCGAAGCGCACGTCTCCCGTGCCGTTGCGGCCTCCGGTGCCCATGCGGCCGCGCAGGCCGTCCAGACGGAGGCCCGACGCATCAAACGTCACCCGGCCGTTGATGGCGTCGAGGCTGTGCGGGAAGGAGTAGTGGCGCAACCGGCCCTCGGTGACCGTGGCCTGACCGCCGTACGTGGGTGCCGACACCGTGCCGCCGATCGACGCGGCAATTGTCGCGTTGCCGGAGGCGCGCACGTCGCGGACGACGCCCTGGAGGATCGCAAGATTGGACGTGCCTTCGATCGTCATATCCAGCGCCTCTGTGGTGCGGCTCACCGTGCCGCCCAGCGTCAGGCTCGTGCCGTCACCGGTCAGTCGGAACGAGGAAATCGACAACGTGTCATTGGCGTACGACAGCCGCAGCGGCGTGCGCGTCCCGTCGGGGCCGATCGGATTCATCAGTTCGAAATCGAGCAGACCGAGGTCCGCCTTATCAACGGAGACCTCGACTCCGAGCCGCGAGGGATCGGTGAGTTCGCCACTGATACGGACGGCCCCGCTCACCACCGCGCGGGTATACGGCGACAAGCCGGGCGCGGCAAATCGCAGGAACGGGTCCACCGACGTCTCGTTGAAGCGCAGCGACGCTTCAGTCGTGTAGGTCTCGTTCATCCGGACCCGGCCCGTGCCGGAGATCGACAACCGATCGGACGCCACGTCCAGGCGGTCCACGGTGATGACATCTTCCTCGACCACCATATGGGCGGTTGCCTGACCGATGCCTTCGTCCCCCCAGAACAGGTCGACGATCCGCCCGTCCCATTCGTAGCGCGGCCGTTCGTTGCTGCCGCTGCCGAACATGCGGAACGACAACACACCGGTCAGGTCGGCGTCGGGCACGGTGAAACTCACGAGCGATTCCACCGGAATCCGCTCGCCATCAAACGTGAAGGAATAGGTGCCCCAGTCGTTGTTCTGCGGGGTTGCCCACCCCACATACGCCGCGCCGCGCACGACACCGGTACTCTTGGTCACCTCCACGGCGTCGAGCCGCATGCCAACACGCTCAAACGACGCCCGGGCCGTGAATTGATCAAACGTCTCGTCCCACCCGCGTCCGGGCGAGACACGGATCAGTCCGAAGCCTTCCGGGCCCTCGTAATCGCCATACAGCCGCAGATCGGCAAAGGCCGTGCCCAGCACCGGCCAGTCGTCGAGCAGAAACGCGTGCCGGAAATCCACGAGAGGCCAGTGGTCCACCCGGATGCGCGCATCAAACTGCTCGCCGCCATCCGCGCGCGGATACCCGAGCGAGTAACGTCCGTTGGCCACCAGGCGCGGCGCCTGCTCCGCCTCACTGCCGACGAGGCTGTTGGACACGGTCACGTAACTGTTCTCGATCACCAGATCCGCGCGCCCCCGTCCCCAGACCACGTCCCACGCGCGAATCCCGTCGGCCACCAGATGGCCTTCAATCCGGGGGCGGTTGAACCACTGCGTCAGCACGCCCTCAAACACGCCGCGTCCGCCCACTTCGATCGCGTTTGTCTTCGATCCGAAGGCCGTCAGCACGCCGGCCAGCAATCGATCGCTGGCCTGCCAATCCGTGCTCGCAACACGAAACGGAATCGTCGCGTTGTCGCGCCAGCCGGTCGTCCCGCGGAATCGCAGATGCGTCTCGGGTGTGGCCGCCCACGACTCTGCAAACTCCACGGTCGTCGGCGTCATGCGGTACGTGATGGCACCGCCGACCGATTGCGGATCGAGCGGCCGATCCATCAGGAACGGAATCTCCGGTCCGACGTACACCGCCGGGGCCGGCAGGTCCGCAGACGCCAGCGCACGGTTTGCCATGGGACGCGCGCGCAACACGCCATCGCCGGCCATCTCGGCAAAACGTCCGCTCGGCCAGTGCATCGTGTGCCAGCCGTCAGCCCGACTCGCCAGTGCAATCCCCTGCCAGCGCCAGGCCTCACCAAACGCCGTCAGGTCCACGCCGGTGTATCTCGTCGACAAATCGGCCGTGGCCGCCTGACCGGGACGCATATCAAGGGCATAGTCCAGCCCCATCGTCCCGCCATAAAACGCGCTCCGGGCGTTCACAACTTCCAGACGGTTCGGCACCCAGACAACGCGGCCTGACAGATCGGGAAAGTCGAGATCGCTCACCGTCAGCACCGGGCTGCTGAATCGGCCATGCACTTCAAATCCGCCCTGTTGGTACTTCTGGTAGCGGCCCGTGAACCGGCCGTCCCCCCGCGCCGTGAAGTCCTGCCCGAAGAAGAAGATCTCCTTCAGTCGCGACACCGTGAGCGTCGACTCAATGGCGAAATCCTGTTCGGGCCAGCGCGCCGCATTGATCGTGCCCACCAGGCGCGACCGCGATCCGTCGGCGATGACGTCCATCTGGTGGACGCGCAGCAGATCGCCGTCCACCGTCAGCCTTGCGGACATCGCCTCCACGGGCATCGGTTGATACTGCTGAATGTTGACAACGCCGTCGGTGAAACCAAGGGTGGCCACATACGCGTCGGCGGCGCGGGACCGCACAAAGTTGATGCGCACGTTATTTGCGGTGATGTCCCACGGAATGTAGTGATCGATGTACCGGAACTGTCCATCGCGGGCGAAGACAAAATTGACGGTGGTGGTGATCGGACTCGGTGCGTCGCTCGTTCGGCGCGGCATGATCCGCGGCACCGTGTGCACGTTGCCTTCCCAGCTCTCGATGAACAGCGTCCAGCCGTCGACTTCCACTTCGAGCGTCAGTGCGCGCCGGAAGAGCGACTGCCAGGGGATGGAGACAAAGACCCGTTCGGCGCGCAGAAACGGCACGGCCTCCGGGGTCCGGCTTTCGATGACGACGTCGCGGAAGACGAACCGGCCGGACCACAACTCGGCCTCGACCGATCCGATGTGCATCGGTCGTTCGAGATACGCCGACGCCGCGCGTTCCGCGCGCTCCCGCAGTTCGGGTCCGAGATCAATGCTGAGCAGGGAGACCAGCACCGCCGATACGGCGGCGACGATCAGATACCAGGCGCGCCGGCTCCAGCGGCGCACGCCCCACCCGCGACGTGACGCGGGCGCGTCCGGGGTGACCGACGGAGTCTCAGCCGCTGGGGGAACCTGGCTCACATCTTCACTTTACTCAATCACCATGAGCAGACGCCCGGCTTCCACCGAGACGCCCTCCAGCACGGCAATCTCGATCACGCGCCCGGCTTTGGGCGACCCGAGCTCGTTCTCCATCTTCATCGCTTCGACCACCACAACACCCTGTCGGTGTGTGACTTCATCCCCGACTGCGACGAGCACCTTCACCACGCGTCCGGGCATGGGTGCGGTCACGCGCTGGGCCCCGGTGGCCGATGGTCCGCCCGCGCCCCGCCGGCCATGGCGCTGACCGTCGACCACGACGGCGACGTCGACGTGCGGCAACTGGACCAGCCACTCACCGCCGGCCATCGGACTGGCGGCCGCCTCGAGGGAACGGCCATCGGCGAAGACGAGGGAGAGGCCGACATCGGTCTGCCGGACGTCCACCTCGTGGAGTTCGCCATCCATCGTGATCTGGAACCGGCCGTCCGGCCGACGGTCAATCTGGAATGCGCGGGTCTGCCCCGCGACGTCGACGTCCAGCCTCATCGCAGCCCATCCTTGCGCGCGGCGCGGCGCCACACCGACGCGTCGGCGGGTTGTGCCGGCCCGGCGGCATTCTGGTGCGCGCGGAACCAGGCGGCCACGGCGGCCACCACCGCCGCGTCATTGACGTCACCCGCCGAGGGCTCCACAAACGACTGCCCCTTGCGCGAGGCGAGCAATCCGTCGAGGTAGGTGGTGTCGAAGGCTCCCGCCACAAACTCGGGCCGGCCCACCAGCCATCGGAAGAACGGCAGCGTGGTGCGCACACCGGCCACGCGATATTCATCAAGCACGCGACGCAGCCGCGTGATGGCCTCCGTGCGATCGGCGCCCCACACAACGAGCTTCGAAATCATCGAGTCGTAGAACAGCGGAATCTCAAACCCGGCTGACACGCCGCGGTCGTCGCGCACACCCGGACCGCCGGGCACGCTCAGCGCGCGCACGAGCCCCGGCGACGGCATGAACCCCTGATCGGGATCCTCGGCGTAGATGCGGCACTCGATGGCATGGCCGCGCGGCGTCACCGCCTGCGCCGGATCAATCGTCAGCGGCTCGCCCATCGCCACACGCAGCTGCCAGTGGACCAGGTCGATGCCCGTCACCAGTTCCGTGACCGGATGCTCGACCTGCAGACGCGTGTTCATCTCGAGGAAATAGAAGCGCCCGTCCTCGTCGAGCAGGAACTCGATCGTGCCCGCATTGGTGTAGCCGACCGTCTTCGCCACGGCCGCCGCACACTCGGCCATCGCCACGCGTGTGGCCCGGTCGAGCGCCAACGACGGGGACTCCTCCACCACCTTCTGGTGGCGCCGCTGAATCGAGCACTCGCGTTCGACAAACGGGATCACCGTGCCGAAGGCATCGCCCATCAGCTGAATTTCAATGTGCCGCGGCTTCAGGATCTTCCGCTCAAGATAGACCGCCGAGTCGCCGAACGCCGACCCCGCCTCCGACCTCGCCGTTCGCACAGCCGCCAGCAGGTCGCCCGGCCCCGCCACCGTGCGCATGCCCTTGCCGCCGCCGCCTGATACAGCCTTCACCACCAACGGGTACCCAATCGCCGCCGCGGTCTTCGCGATCTCGTCATCCGAGGCGGTATCCGCGAACGGCTCTTCGGTGCCGGGCACGACGGGCACACCGGCCGCAATCGCCACCTGGCGCGCGCCGGTCTTGCTGCCCATCCGTCGAATGGCATCCGGCGACGGGCCGATGAAGGTCAGCCCTGCGTCGAGGCACGCCTGCGCGAAGTCCTCGTTCTCCGCCAGGAACCCGTAGCCGGGATGCACATACGTCGCGCCGGATCGGCGCGCGACATCGATGAGGCGATCGATACAGAGATAACTGTCGCTCGCGGGACCAGTGCCGATGCAGAAGGCCTCGTCCGCGACGCGCACATGCAGCGCGGTGCGATCGGGATCGGAATACACCGCCACCGTGCACAGGCCCATCTCGCGGCAGGCACGCATGACGCGAACAGCAATTTCGCCGCGATTGGCAATGAGGACTTTGGCTGGAGTACTCACAACGGAATGTTGCCGTGTTTCTTCGGCGGGTTCTTGTCGCGTTTGTTTTCGCACATCGCGAGCGCCGCAATGAGCTTGGTCCGGGTCTTCCGCGGATGAATCACCTCATCGATGAACCCTCGCGAGGCCGCGACAAAGGGGTTGGCCAGCTTCTCCCGGAACTCCGACACCAGCTCGGCCCGGCGCGCGACCGGGTCCCCGGCCGTCTGCAGCTCGCGGCGATACAACACGTTGACGGCACCCTCCGGCCCCATCACGGCGATCTCCGCTGTCGGATACGCGAAGTTGAAATCCGTCCGGATGTGTTTGCTCGCCATCACGCAGTACGCGCCGCCGTACGCCTTGCGCGTAATCACCGTGATCTTCGGCACCGTCGCTTCCGCATACGCGTAGAGCAGCTTCGCGCCCTCGCGGATGATGCCCGCGTGTTCCTGCCGCACACCGGGCAGGAAACCCGGCACGTCCTCAAACGTGATAATCGGAATATTGAACGCGTCACAGAAGCGCACAAACCGCGCGCCCTTCACTGACGCGTCGATATCGAGACACCCCGCCAGCACCTTCGGCTGATTGGCGACGACGCCCACGGACCGGCCGCCGAGCCGCGCAAACCCGGTAATGATGTTCTGCGCGAAGTGCTGATGCGTCTCGAGAAATCCGCCGTCATCCACGACGAGCTGAATCAGGTCGTGCATGTCGTACGGCTGGTTCGGCAGCGCCGGCACCA
Source organism: Acidimicrobiia bacterium (assembly GCA_016871335.1). Classification (GTDB taxonomy): domain Bacteria; phylum Acidobacteriota; class Vicinamibacteria; order Vicinamibacterales; family SCN-69-37; genus SYFT01. The sequence continues at coordinate 42,485 of VFZF01000011.1, read as the reverse complement.
CCGCATCCAGCGCCTCGTCTTCGCGATCGGCCGGATCACTGGTCGCCACCCGCGGTGCGTCATCGAGATTGTTGGACGGCAGATAGCCGAGCAACTCCCGAATCAGCAGGATGCACTCCCGATCCGAGGGCACCGCGAAGTGCGCGACGCCGCTGACCGAGTTGTGCGTCATCGCGCCGCCCAGGTCCTCCTTGGTGACATCCTCGTGCGTGACGGTCTTGATCACGTCCGGGCCGGTCACGAACATGTAGCTCGTGCCTTCGACCATGATGTTGAAGTCCGTGATGGCCGGGGAATACACCGCGCCGCCGGCGCAGGGCCCCATGATCGCGGAGATCTGCGGAATCACGCCGGACGCCAGCGTGTTGCGCAGAAAAATGTCGGCATACCCGGCGAGCGACAACACGCCTTCCTGGATACGCGCGCCACCGGAGTCGTTCAGGCCGACGACTGGCGATCCCATCTTCATCGCCAGATCCATGACCTTGCAGATCTTCGCGGCGTTGGTCTCGGAGAGTGACCCGCCGAACACGGTGAAGTCCTGCGCGAAGGCAAACACCGACCGGCCGTCCACCAGGCCCTGGCCGGCGACCACGCCATCGCCCGGCACCAATTCCTTCTCCATGCCGAAGTCACGGCAGCGATGCGTGACCAGCTTGTCGAACTCGTCGAAAGTGCCCGCGTCAAAAAGCAGGTCGATGCGTTCGCGCGCCGCCAGCTTGCCGCTCTCGCGCTGACGCCGCAGGCGGTCTTCGCCGCCCCCGAGTTCCGCCCGCCGCTCCAGCTCGGCGAGGTGCTCCTGTGGCGAGGCCATTACTTGCCCGCCTGCGCCTTCGCCCAGTCCGCCAGAAACTTCTCAAGACCGATATCCGTGAGCGGATGTTTGAAGCACGCCTCAATCACCGACGACGGGCACGTGCAGACGTCCGCGCCCATGCGCGCCGCCTCAACGATGTGCATCGGGCCACGGACGCTGGCGACCAGGATCTCGGTTGTGAACGGATACCCGTCGAAGATCTCGACGATTTCCCGGATGAGGCCCATGCCGTCCGACGCGATGTCGTCGAGGCGGCCGACAAACGGACTCACGTACGCCGCGCCCACCTTGGCCGCAAGGAGCGCCTGCGTGGCACTGAAGATCAACGTCACGTTCACGCGGGTGCCTTCGTCCGCGAGGATCTTCGTCGCGCGCACCCCGTCACGGGTGAACGGCACCTTGACGACGACGTGCGGATCGATCGCGGCCAGCTCACGGCCTTCCTTGACCATCCCCTCCCACTCGGTGGCCACCACTTCGGCGCTCACCGGCCCCTGCACCACATCGCAGATCGCCTTGATGATGGCGCGCGGATCACCGCCCTCCTTGGCCATGAGCGACGGATTAGTCGTCACGCCGTCGACGATGCCGAGGGGCACCATGGCCTGGATTTCCTTGAGGTTGCCGGTGTCGAGAAACAGTTTCATTGAAGCACCACGGGGTTGGTGAGGGCGCCGACGCCCTCGATGGACACAGTCACGGAATCGCCCGGCGCAATCGGGCCGATGCCTGACGGGGTGCCGGTGGAAATGATGTCGCCGGGCAGCAGCGTCATGATCGACGTGATGAACGCCACCAGTTCCGGAATGGTGAAGATGAGTTCGCGCGTGCGGGAATCCTGGCGCAGATGGCCGTTCACGTAGCCGCGCACGGCAAGATCGCGGCCATCAAGACCGGTCGCGATGCACGGACCAATCGGCCCGAACGTGTCGAAGCCCTTGCACCGCGTGTACTGGCCGTCCGTGTTCTGCAGGTCACGCGCTGTGACGTCGTTCACCGCGATGAGCCCGAGAATGTAGTCGTTGGCCTTGTCGAGCGGCACGCGGTGCGCGCGCTTGCCGATCACCAGCCCGAGTTCGGCTTCGTGATCGATGCGTCCCGCCCAGCCCGGCGCCTGGATCGCCTCGCCGGGGCCGATCACCGTGGTGGACGGCTTGATGAACAGCAGCGGCTCGGCCGGCAGCGGCTTGTTCTGCTCAGCCGCGTGGTCCTTGTAGTTCAAGCCGACACAGACAATCTTGGACGGCTGCACCGGGGCCAGCACGCGATGGCCCTCGGAGGCAATCTCCGCACCCGGCGTCCACGCACCGAACACATCTCCTTCCACCAACCGCCATTGACCGCCACGTTCGGCCGCGTACCGCGGACCACCGTCATATTCGATTCGATACAGTCGCGTCATAACTGGCCTGTGCTCCCACCCGCCGCTTCAACGGCCCGTGACCGTGAGTCGTGTCGACGAGGCGCTCCGGTTCCCCGCCCGATCAATCGCGATGACGACGTAGTTGTACTCCACACCGGGTTGCGTGGTCAGGTCGGCAAATCCTGTCCCCTCCACCGGCGTCGTCGTCAGCGGCTGCAGTGTGGCATCGGGTGCCGTACCGCGCAAGACATGGTACCCGGCCAGGTCGGTCGCGGATACGGGATCCCATTGCAATGTCACGCGTCCGGGCTCAGCCGCGCCGAGCAGACCTGTGGGCACACCCGGTGCAAACGTGTCCACCGGCGTCTCGCAGACCGGACCAGCCGGCGCACCCTGGGTGGAGACCGGACCATCCACGCGCACGTGGCGCACCGTGAAACACCGCCGCTCACCAAACACGACAGGTGCCGACCATGTGCCGGTGGTGATCGCCGCGGGTTGGATGGGGGCCGCGTCTTCCTCGCCTTCGGGTGTCGCTCCGTAGACGACGGCGGACATCCCGGGCGGCGACATCCACATCAGCGTCAGCGTCGTTTCGGTGAACGCAAGCCGGGGGCCGGACGGCACGGGTGGTGCGATCCCCGATCGGACGGCCAGCAGTGGCGACGCGGCCCCATTGCGCCCCTGGGCCGACACGGGGACAACGACGTAGTAGCGCGTCGGGGGGACCACTCGCATGAACGGCACCACAAGCGCGGATGGCGGCAGCGGCACCATCACCGGACGCCGCGCCGCCAGGGTCATCTCCTGTGCGCGCGTGTAGCTGAGGGGCCGCAGCGCGTCGGCGGGAACAAGTTCGGACCAGGTCGCGAGGTCGCCGGGCGCCGGGCGCGGATCCGCGGGCGCCGAAGGATCGGGCGGTGGTGCGTCGGGGGCCGCCGGCGGGCGCACGGGAATCGACCCCACCAGAAAGTCTCGATGCACGATCTGTGGTTCGACCGGCGGCTCCGACCCATAACCCACCGACCGGGCGTAGATGTCGACACGCGACACCGAGACCGGCGCGGATGGGTCCTGGTTGGCCGCCGGCACCCGGACACTGAGGTGCACGCGATCCGACACGCGGCGCGCCGTGAGCTCGGTCGGCGCAACCGGCAACGGGCGCAGCGGCGGCAGCGGCGGCCCTTTTTTGCCGCACCCGGATGCCACAACAATGGCCAGCAGAACCAGGGTACGCCTCACAAGATGTACCGGGAGAGATCGTCGCTCTTGGCAATGTCGGCGAGCATGCGATCCACGTAGGCCGGGTCAATCGTGATTGACTGGCCGTCGAGGTCGGGCGCGTGGAACGAGACGTCATCGAGCAACCGTTCCATCACAGTATGGAGACGACGAGCACCGATGTTCTCGGTGCGCTCGTTGACCAGCGTCGCCAGTTCCGCGATCCGCGAGATGGCGTCCGGCGTGAACACCAGCTGCACGCCTTCGGTGGCCATCAAGGCGATGTACTGGGTGATGAGCGCGCTGCGCGGTTCGGTGAGGATGCGCACGAACTCATCGCGGCCGAGCGCCTCCAGTTCCACACGGATGGGAAACCGTCCCTGCAGTTCCGGGATCAGGTCCGACGGCTTCGACACATGGAACGCGCCGGCCGCGATGAACAACACATGATCGGTCTTCACCATCCCGTGTTTGGTGTTCACCGTGGTGCCCTCGACGATGGGCAGAATGTCGCGCTGTACGCCTTCGCGGCTGACATCGGGACCATGTCCGCCTTCCTTGCCGGCGATCTTGTCGATTTCGTCGAGAAAGATGATGCCGGAGTTCTCGACGCGATCGATCGCCGCCTTCGCAACCGTCTCCATGTCGATGAGCTTCTGCGCCTCCTCGTGCTCGAGCAGCTCGCGGGCATCCGGCACGGGCATCGAGCGACGCCGTGTCCGGCCTTGAAACATCCCGGGGATCATGTCGCGCAGGTTCACGCCGATCTCTTCGACCGACGATCCCGCGATCACTTCGAACGACGGCATCGACCGCTGCGGCACGTCCAGTTCCACCACGCGGGTATGCAGTTTGCCGGCACGCAGTTGTTCGCGCAGTTTTTCTCGCGTGGCCGACGCATGGTCGCGCGCCATCTGTTCTTCGGTGGAGCCCGACCCAAAGCCGGAGGTCGTCGCCGGTGCGGGCGGCAGCAGCAGATCCAGCAACCGCTCCTCCGCAGCCACAGCTGCGCGCTCGCGCACTTCGACTTCGCGCTCCTCGCGCACCATCTTCACGGCGATCTCCACGAGGTCGCGCACCATCGATTCCACATCGCGGCCGACGTAGCCCACCTCGGTGAACTTCGACGCTTCGATCTTCAGGAACGGAGACTGCGCGAGGCGCGCCAAACGACGCGCGAGCTCGGTCTTGCCCACGCCGGTCGGCCCGATCATCAGGATGTTCTTCGGCGCCACATCCTCCGCCATCTCCTGCGGCAGACGTTGCCGGCGATACCGGTTCCGCAGCGCAATGGCCACCGCGCGTTTGGCCTTGGCCTGGCCGACGACGTGTTTGTCGAGTTCAGCCACGATCTCCCGTGGCGTGAGGCTGTTCATCAGAGTTCTTCCAGCGTGAGACGCGCGTTGGTATACACGCAGATGTCCGCGGCAATCGTCATCGCGTGCTCGACGATCACGCGCGGCGACAGAGAGGCATGTGCGACGAGGGCGCGCGCGGCGGCCATGGCATACGCGCCTCCCGATCCGATCCCCATGATGCCGTCGTCGGGCTCGATCAAGTCACCGGTGCCTGACAGCAGATACATCGCGCCCGGATCGGCGACGAGCAACATTGCTTCGAGACGGCGCAATGCTCGATCGGTGCGCCAGTCGCGCGCCAACTCGACAGACGCGCGTTCGAGGTTGCCGCGATGCGCTTCCAGCTTGGCCTCGAATCGCGCATACAGCGCGAACCCGTCAGCCGCGGAACCGGCAAAACCCGCCAGCACCCGATCCTGATAGAGCCGGCGCACCTTGCGCGCGCCGTGTTTGACGACCGTCTGCCCCAGGGTCACCTGGCCGTCGCTGGCCATCACAACCTTCCCCTGGTGCCGGACGGCCAAAACGGTGGTGGCGTGGGTCTGGATCATGGGCAAGTTGGCATCGTATACGAAAGAGGGCACCCGTCGGCCCCCTCAGGAGGACACCGGGAGACCCGCCAGCCGCCAAATCGGGGCCAAACGTCGGTAATTGCCGAAACTCTAGGGTGGCAGTATTGTTGCAACAGTCAGCCAGCGAGATGCCCCTGCCAAGGGTTTGAAGGAGACAGTCATGGTCAGCTATTCCCGCTCGCTCGTGGTTTTGTCGGTCGCTGCGGCCCTTGCCGTGCCGGCCACACTCGCGGCGCAAACCGCGATTCCTCGCACAGGCGGGTCCTCGTCGTCGGGCTCGTCAGGCGGCAGCAGCTCAGGTGGCGGCGGTGGCAGCACCACGTCGTCGAGTGGTGGCGGCGGGGTTGAGAGCAGCTCGCGCGTGAGTGTGCCGAACATGCCGTCGATGCCGACCGACTCCAGGCGGCCTTCGGGTTCCTCCTCGTCCTCGTCGTCGCGTGAAGGTTCATCGCGTGGCGGGTCTGTGGACCGAGGCGACGGACCGGTGGGTCCGGGCACGAGCCGCGGGTCCTCGGCGGTCGAGCGTGGCAGCAGCATGGTGCCGACCTCGGGATCGTCGTATTCAACGCTTGGATCGCGGAATCGCGGCGACCGGCCGGTGGTTGGATCGGCGGTGGAGCGCCCGGCCGGAGTCGGCACGGGCCAGCCGAACTACAACCTCTATTTCCCGATTGACCCGTTCAGCCCGTGGGGCCGTTGGTATCCCTGGTACTACGGCGGCTTCGGCTACGGCTATCTGTCGTTCGACCCGTGGCGGTACGGCACGTCGCGGTATTCGATGTACCGCTACGGTGCCTGGTACAACCCGTATGACCCGTGGTGTTACGGCGTCGGCTACTGGCTGTGCGACCCCTGGGGCGGCGCGGCGACGTCCAGCTACGGCGGCAGCGGTGGTGGCTCGACGACGAGGGAGGAGCCTGAAGAGGATCCGACCGCGTCGATTCGGCTTCGCGTGACGCCGGCGAACGCAAAGGTGTATGTGAACGGCGCGCTGGTCGGCACCGTCTCCGACTTCTCGGGCCTGACAGGTCACCTGAAGGTCACGCTGGGTCAGCACCTCGTGGAGATCAAGGCTGACGGCTACGAGACGTTTGTCCCGAAGCTTGATCTGGTGGCGGGACGCACGACCACCGTCCGTGGCGCGTTGAAGAAGCAGTGAGATCGTCGCGGCAGCTGTCGGTCGTCGCGGGCATCTCGTTCGCGTATGATCTCGCCATCGGCCTCGGGCTGCTCCTGGCGACCGACCGCTTCGCCGCACTCTTCGGGGTTCCGGTTCCGGAACCCCGTCTTTTTGTCACCATCTGCGGCCTGCTGCTCGTGTGTGTCGGCCTCGGTTATTGGCAGCCGATGCGCGACCCCGAGCGGCATCGCGCCTACCTCTGGATCTTCGGCCCGGTCCTGAAGGGCTTCGGGGCCTACGTCTTTATCTGCGAGCACTTCTGGAACGGCGGCCCGCAGTCGTACCTGCTCTTCGCGGCGACGGACGGAACGCTGGCGCTGGCGACGCTGGTGTTGCTGCTGAGAAAATGAGCTCGGAGGTGATTTCCAGGTCAACCAGTGCTGGAAATCACCTCCGAGCTCATTGCCGCCGGGCGAAGAGGTGGTACAGCGGAACCCCGAGGCCGATGATGAGCAGGCCGTAGAAGGTCTCGCTGGGTTCGGTCCAGATGCGGTAGCCGATCATGGCGGCTGACGCCGCCACAAACAGCCCGGGCGCGAACGGGTAGCCCCACGCCTTGAACGGACGGACCGCGTCAGGCTCGCGGTGACGCAGCACAAACAGGGCGGCGACGGCGAATCCGGAGAACAACACGATCGCAAAACCGGTGTAGTTGACCAGCCCCGACAACGTGGACGACAACACGAGGACCGAGCTCCATCCGGCCTGCGCCCAGATCGCGCGCGCGGGTGTGCGGTACGTCGGGTGCACCTGCGCGACCGAGGGCAGGAACGCGCCATCGCGAGCCATTGCAAAATACACGCGCGGCCCGGCGAGCACCATCGCGCTGATGCTGGCGGCGACACTCACAACCGTGAAGATCGCGATGACGTTGCCGGCGACAAAACCAAACAGCCGCTCCGCCACCGTGTCTGTCAGGCGGCCATCCCCGACGACGGCCAGCTCCGCCAGCGGCATGGCATAGAGCTACAGCACGTTCAGCGCGACGGAGATCGCGACAACAGCCGCCGTGCCGACTCCCAGCGCGATCGGCACGTTGCGTCCGGGATCCTTGATTTCCTCCGCCACGTACGCCGCGGCGTTCCATCCGGAAAAGCTGAACATCACGGAAATCAGCGCCAGCAACCAGCCGGTGCCTGGCGCAATGACGTCGTGGCTGCTCCCTATGTTCGACCACTCGCCTGAACCGCGCGACAGCCCCAGCGCGATGAAGATCAGGATGCCGGAGACCTTGAGTCCGGCGAGGACGTTGTGGACGATGCGTCCGGGGCCGAGGCCTCACATGTGCACCACCGACAACGCCAGGATGGCCGCCAGCGCGACGAGAGTCTGGTTGGTCAGCACCAGCGGCAGGAACGGAATCGGCAGCGTGATGATGGGCGTGCGATCGGCGGCCGCCGGAACAAATCGTCCGATGGCATCGGCCAGAAACAGCGCGCTGGCCGCGATGGCACCGGAGAAGCCGGCGACAAACGACGTCCAGCCGGTCAGAAACGCGGCCAGCGGTCCGAAGGCCTCACGAAGATAGACGTATTCGCCGCCGGACCTTGGACGCAGCGCAGCGAGTTCGGCGTACGCCATGGCTCCCGCAAACGCGAGCAGGCCGCCGAGCACCCACACGCCGAGCATGCCGACCGCCGCGGGCACGAGGCCGGCCACCAGGATTGGTACAAAGAAGATCCCGCCGCCGATGACGTTGGAGAGAATGATGGCCGCGGCATCGAAGGGGCCGAGGCGGCGTTCAAGCGCCGGTGCGGTCGAGGCCGCGCGGCGCGACGTCACCGGGACGTCGATTCCGCAGGAGCGGCCAACAGCACACGCCGATCGATGGTGTATTCGCCGAACGGCACGATGCTGCCACCACGCTTGAGGAACAACTTGGCGGTCACGTCACGAAACAGACGGTGATTAAACAGCTCCGAGCGCGCCTGTTGCTGCAGGGCGAACCCCTGCTTGGAACGGACGACCACCATTTCGGAACTGGCCTCCGCCGCGATGCCGTCGCTGTTGATGGCGGTGATGAGGACTTCGTCGAGTTCCTTGGATTGCTCGAACTCCACACCCACGAAGATGATCAGCATGTCGACCGACCGGATCGGTTCGGCGGTCAGGTTCTTGAGGCGAAAGCTGATCGACGGCACCAGCTTGTTGTCGCCCACCGCGGTGACGCCGGCGTCGTGGTACCCGGACGAGAGTTCGGTAATCTCGAAAGCCGTCTTGAGATCGACTTGATCGCAGGCCGTCGCGCCAACAACCAGCAACAGCGCGGCCACAAAGTGCATGATCTTCATCCCGGCCGATTGTAGATCAGAACTGCGACTCGACGATCCGCTTCCTGGCTTCATCACGCGTGATTCGGCTCGCGTGGAACGCCGCCAGATCTTCGCCTTTGATGCGGAGGATCAGTGTGCGCGAATCATCCTGCAGACTGTTCGGTCCCGGGCTCTCTGCGCTGCGCGCGGCGACCGACAGCCACTCACCCGTCGCGACACTCAGCGAGCGCGAGTGATCGAGGATCACATCCACCAGTTTGTCGCGCACGGCCATGCGGTAGAACGCATTCGGATCCGCGAGAAACGGATCGACGATGGGCGACCGTGCCATGGGATCTTCAGGCACGACGCCTGCGGCGCGTGTGGTCGGGCGAGCCGCTGCGCCGCGGGTCGACACGGCGGTCGGGCCCTGGGCTGGTGGCGTGGGCGGCACCATCTGGCTCAACAGCACCTGGCTCTCGAGGATCACCGGGATCTCGATGTGGAAGACCAGGCCGAAGCCATCGAGCGGGAACCCTGTCGCTTTGGCCGGCCCCATGAACAAGGTGCCAATCGGCAGCGTCATCTGCGCACGCATGGCGACTTCGGTCGCACCCTGCCGCACCGCGTTCTCCAGCACGGCTTCCATCAACTGAAACTGAAAACGCCGCTGCTGGAGCTGCGCGTCGGCCGGCAGTTGGTCGGTGCGCACCGGCTGTGCCGACACGGCGGCGGTCGCCCCCGCCAGCACCGCGATTACCACGACGCGCGTGAACTTCATCGTGCTCATTGCTGTCCTCGTCCCTGCTGCGTCGCCAGATTGGCGACAATCGCTTCCAGCGTCTGCACCTGCAGGCGCAGGCTGCCCAGCGTCTGTTCCGTGGTCTTGCGCTCGAACTCCCGCTCGCGCGCCACCAATGTCAGATATTCCTGCAACCGCCCCCACTGTTCGCTGGCAGCGGCCGCCACCAACCGTTCGGCCTGGCTGGCCTCGAGGGTGGTGCCCGCCGCGATGCGCGCCGTCTCACGACGCACGAGTCGCACGATCTCATCGTCGCTCAGTCCCGCGGGCGCCGGCAGCGGCGCCACAGGTGCGGGCTCGACCGCCTGCGCCGTCGTGGCTGCGGGCGCCGACGACAGCAGCGTGGCTGCGGCGAATCCGCCGGCCGATCCGAAGATGATCATCAACCCCGCCGCCGTCGCCATGGCCCACGCCGGAATCAGCCGATGCCAGGGCATCACCGGCTGTGGCGCAAAAGGCGTCCAGACCGACTGGGCGTTTGGCACTTCCCAGGCGAGCAGGTCCTCACGGACGCGCCGGAAGACCCGCATCTCCTCGCGGCACTCGCTGCAGGACTCCAGATGCGCCTCCACAACGCGACGGTCGGCTGGTGCCGCTTCGTCGTAGAGGTAATCGATCACTCGTTCACGCTGGTCGCACATATCGTTGCTTCCTCACTCGCGCGTGGGCACGCGAATTTCCGTCCGCTACCTCGAACCGCCGCTTGCCGAGTAGGTCGCGCGGCGGAAACTGGCAACCACCGCCTGCTGACGCTCGAGCCGCCGCCGCAACACCGACAGGCCCTGATACAGCCGGGTCTTCACGGTACTCAGCGGACAATCGAGTATCTCGGCAATTTCCTGAAACGTCAGCCCGTGGTATTCCTTCAGCATGATCGCCGTCCGCTGCTCTTCGGGCAGGTCGGCCATCGCCATCTGCACGGCGGCTGACATTTCGCGTCTCGCCACCAAATCCTCCACCGACTCGGTCGGCGCCGCCTGTTGATCCGCCAGGTCGATCGGATCCACGCCCTCCGGCGTCTGGGCGACCGGTGCGCGCCGTTCCTTGCGCATCCAGTCGCGGCACAAATTCAGGGTGATTCGGTAGAGCCACGACGAAAACTTCGCCTCCCCCTTGAACCCCTTGAGTCCCCGATAGGCCCGCAGGAACGCGTCCTGCACCACGTCACGGGCCTCTTCCTCCCGTCCGAGCGTCCGATACGCCAGCGCAAAGATCGGCCGCTCCCAGCGCTTGACGAGCTGGTTGAAGGCGTCCTGATCGCCGGCGGTCGCAAGTGCGACTAGTTCTTCGTCTGACGTCATCGGTGCAGGGGGCTCACCCTCCGGGGTGCTCACCGTTCATTGAGACGGCCGTCCGTTGGGAACAGTCTGTACGGAATGTTACACTTCACAGGACGGCATGACTGACGACCATTTTTTGACCACCGAAGAGGTCCTGGATTATCTGCAGGTCAGCCTGAGGACGGTCTACCGCCTGATCAAGGTCGGGAAGATTCCCGCCGTCCGGGTGGGCCGTCAATGGCGTTTTCGCAAGCGGGACATCGATGCGTGGCTGGACTCCAGCCGCCAAACCGGCCGTGGCGGCGACGAGGACCGCGCGGGGGATCGTCCCCGCATCCTGGTGGTGGACGATGAACAGGCCGTGCGTGATTTGCTGGCCAAAACGTTGACCATGGCCGACGACGACGTGGATGCGGCGCCCGACGGGGCGACGGCCATCGACCGCATGCGCGCGGTGGAGTATGACCTGCTGATTACGGATTTGAAAATGCCTGGGATGGACGGCTTGTCCGTCATCCGCGAAGCGCGTCGCGCCACGCCGGATCTGCCGATCATCATCACCGGCTATTCGACCGAGGCCAGCGCGATCGAGGCCATTAATCTTGGCGTCGCCGGCTATCTCACCAAGCCCTTCCGGCTCCCGCGCATTCTCGGGGCGGCCGCCCGTGCGCTTGGTGAACCCGTGCCGGCGGCCGAAGCCTGACGCCGACGCACGGCTGTTCGCGCTGCTCGTCGGCGCCTGTTAGTGCCTCATGATCCAGCTGTCCGGCCTCACCAAACGATTCGGCGAACGCGTGTTGCTCGACCGCGTCAGCTGGCAGGTCTCCGACGGTGAACGTGTGGGTCTGTGTGGTCCGAACGGCGCAGGCAAGACCACACTGCTGCGCATGCTTGCGGGGCTCGACGAGCCTGACGCCGGCGTCATCATCCGTCCGACGGGACTCACCGTCGGCTACCTCCCCCAGGACGGTCTCGAACATTCGGGACGCACGCTCGTGGATGAAGTCTCGCAGGCCTTCAGACCGCTGCTGGAGGCCCGCGACGAGATCTCCCGCATCGAACATGCGCTCGCAGACCCCGCGCTGCCTGACGGCGAACACGAACGCCTGCTCGTGCAGCACCACGACCTGTCCGATTTTGTTCAACGCGGCGAAGGTCACAGCATCGACCTGAAAGTCACGCAGGTGCTCGACGGGCTCGGCTTTGCGCGCACGGATTTCCAGAAGCGTGCCGAGGCGTTCTCAGGCGGCTGGCAGATGCGCATCGCCCTCGCCAAGTTGCTGCTGGGCCGCCCTGGACTGCTGCTGCTCGACGAACCCACCAACCATCTCGACCTCGACGCCCGCAACTGGCTCGAAGACTATCTGGTGGCGTACCCGCATCCCGTAATCCTGGTCTCGCACGACCGCTACTTTCTCGACGCGGTCGTCACTAAGATCGCGGATCTCTCGTTGCGCACCATCACCGATTACGTCGGGACCTACTCGAAGTACCTCGTCGAATACCACGCGCGTATGGAGCGCCTCCGCAAGTCCAAGCAGGAACAAGACGACGAGATCGCGCGAATGAAGGCGTTCATCGATCGGTTCCGCTACCAAGCCACAAAGGCCGCGCAGGTGCAGAGCCGCATCAAGATGCTCGACAAGGTCGAGATCATCGAAGTGCCACCCGAGCGCAAACGTGTGCACTTCACCTTCCCGTCATGCCCGAAATCCGGCCGCATGGTGCTGGAACTGACGAACGTGCGGAAGGCGTACGGCGACCTCGTGGTGTTCAAGGACCTGTCGCTGCACATCGAGCGGGGCGACCGCATCGCGCTGGTCGCGCCCAACGGCGCGGGCAAATCCACGCTGATGCGCATGCTCTCCGGCGCAGAAGCCCCGGACTCGGGATCGCGTCGTGAGGGACACCAGGTCGTCATGCAGTACTTCGCGCAGGACGAGGCGAACAAGCTGGAACCCGCGCGCACGGTCTACCAGACGCTCGAATCCGATTCCCCCATCGGCATGGTGCCGATGATTCGCAACATCCTCGGCGGGTTCCTGTTCGCCGGCGACGACATCTACAAGAAGGCCGGAGTGCTGTCCGGCGGGGAACGCACACGCCTGGCCGTCGCGCGCATGTTGCTGCGGCCCGCCAACACGTTGCTGCTCGACGAGCCGACCAACCACCTCGATCTCGACTCCAAGGACGTGCTCCTGGAGGCCCTCGCCGACTTCGGCGGCACGCTGATCTTCGTCTCGCACGATCGCTACTTCGTCGATCGGCTCGCCACCAAAATCATCGAAGTCGGCCACGGCGGCGCCACGATCTATCCTGGCACCTACGCGGAGTTCCTCTGGAGCAAGGAGCAGAAACACGCACCTGGTGCACCTGGTGCACCTGTGCACAAGAGCACCAGTGCACCGGAGTCCTATGAGTCGAAAAAACGCGCCGATGCCGAAGCCCGCAAGAAAAAACGCGCCGAGGATGAACGCCAGGCGCGCATCGCCGATCTCGAAGCGCGTATCGCCACCCACGAATCCGAGATAAAAACCCTCGAAGCCAGAATGGCTGAACCGGGCTTTTATGAGGACCGTGCCGCCGCCGATGCCGCTGTCTCGAGGCACCAGGCCCTCATGTGGGAAGTGGGTGACCTCATGAACAGCTGGGAAACACTTACATCTTTGTAAGTTACGGCTGTTTCTGTAATTATCTCGTCCTGCCTGACCGCCCAAGGCAGGGCGCAGTCTGACAGTTCTGTCTGTCTGTGGCGCCACAGAACCGGGCACAGGCCTTTCGCGACAGGCAAGACTGATGGGGGGAGTACGGATGTCGCCATCGTCGTCAACAAAACCAGCGTCTGCCGCCAAGCGCAGGGTCGCCCCGCCACGTACGCGACCGCGCCCCCCCCGCGCCGGCAACCGGTGGCAACCAGAGTGATCGGTTCTTCCGGCAGATGGTGTTCAACCTGCGCAACGGCGTGCTCGCGATCACCCGCGGCGGCCGGATCGCGGCGATGAACGACGTCGCGTACCGCGTGCTTGGCCTGATGTCGAGCGACACAGACATCGGCCAACCCTTTTCGGACGTGCTGCAGGACTGCCCCGAGGTCGTCCGCGTGCTGCAGTCGGCGTTCGATACCTCCGACCTGCCGAACCGCGCAGAACTTCGGCTTCGCAAGACGGGCCGCGCCATCGGCGACACGATTTCGCACATCCATGACGATGATGGGCAACAGGTGGGGCTGACACTGTTCTTCAAGGACCTGACGCGGGTCGAACAGATTGAAGAACGCGAGCGCCTGCGTGACCGCCTTGCGACACTCGGCGAAATGGCGGCGGCCATCGCGCATGACGTGAAGAATCCGCTGGCCAGCATCGAGGTGATGGCCGGCGTGCTGCGCCGCCAGCTGACCGATCGTCCCGCTGCGCAGGAAGTGCTTGAAGACATCATCAAGGAATCCAAGATGGCCAACGCCATCGTGATGGAAGTCCTCGAGTTCGTGCGGCCGATCCGGCTGCAGGTCGCACACGTGGCGCTGGCGGATGTGATTGCTGATGCAGTCAATTTGCTCGAGGCCGGCGCGGATCGGGTGCGTGTGCACGTCGCGCGGGACGTGCCGAAGCTGACGGCCGACCCGAATCAGTTGCGGCAGTTGTTCACCAACCTGATAACGAATGCGCTCGAGGCGATGGAAGGCATGGCCGACCGGCGGCAGGTCGACATCCTTGCGGCGCTCATGCCGGAGGATGCGGAACCCGGCAGCGCCGGCCAGCCGCTCCAGGCGCAGGTCCGTATCGAAGTGAAGGACAACGGCCCGGGCATTTCCGAGGACGACCTCGAACGCATCTTCAGTCCGTTTTTCACCACCAAGCCTCAGGGTACCGGGCTTGGCCTGTCGATCGTGCGCAAGGTGGTGGACGCACACGACGGCATCATCGACGCCACCTCGGCACCAGGGCACGGCACGACATTCCGGGTGACGCTGCCCGTCGTGCCGGCCCCCGACTACCTCACGGAGCAGGCCAATGGGACGCATTCTCGTCGTTGACGATCACGAGTCACTTCGCAAGGGCCTTGTCACGGCGCTCACCAACGCGGGACACGACGTCGAGGAGACCGCCAACGGCACCGTCGCGATTGAACGCCTGCAGGACAGTCAGTTCGACGTGGTGCTGACAGACATGCGCATGGGCGGCACCGACGGCATGGACGTGCTGCACACGGCGAGCAAGGTCCAGCCGCACGCGGCTGTGATCCTGATGACGGCCTTCGGGTCCATTCACACGGCGGTAGAAGCGATGAAGATCGGCGCCGTCGACTTTGTGCAGAAGCCGTTCGAAATCGAGGAGATGGAGCTCAAGATCGACAAGGCGATCGAGCTGCGTCACCTCAAGCATCAGGTCGAGTACCTCCGCGATTCGCAGCAGGGCCAATACGACTTCGACCGCATCGTCGGCGCCAGCGGCGCGCTGCAGCACGTGCTCGGCATCGTGTCGAAGGTCGCGCGCAGCAACTCGACGGTGATGATCAAGGGCGAGACGGGCACGGGCAAGGAATTGATCGCCGGCGCGATTCACCACAACTCCCTGCGGGCCAGCAAGGCGTTCGTCAAGGTGAACTGCGCGGCCCTCCAGGAGAATCTGCTGGAGTCGGAACTGTTCGGCCATGAAAAAGGCGCGTTCACGAGCGCGGACAAACAGCGGATCGGCCGCTTCGAACAGGCCGACGGCGGCACGTTGTTCCTGGATGAAGTCGGCGACATGAGCCCGAGCACGCAGGCGAAGATCCTGCGCGTGCTGCAGGAACACGAATTCGAACGGCTGGGCGGCACACGGACGCTGCGCGTCGACGTGCGCATCATCACGGCCACCAACCGGAATCTGGCGACGATGGTGAAGGAAGGGCGCTTCCGGGAGGACCTGTACTACCGCCTGAACGTGGTGTCCGTCGAAATGCCGCCGCTGCGCGACCGCAAGGACGACATCGCCGCGCTGGCTGAGTTTTTCGTGAAACGGTACGCGAACGAACTCAAGAAGCGCGTGGAACACATCCAGCCTGACGCACTGAAGGTGATGATGCGCCACCACTGGCCCGGCAACATCCGCGAACTCGAGAACGTCATCGAGCGCGCGGTGCTGCTGACCGACAGCACGTCGGTGTCGCTGGCGGATCTGCAGATTGGCGAACAGACGTCCACCCACTCGGGTGAACGGACCACGGTCGTGAAGATCCCGCCGACCGGCATCCCGCTCGAGGAAATCGAGCGGCAGGCGGTGGTCGAGGCGCTCAAGATGTCGAACTGGATCCAGAAGGATGCCGCGGACCTGCTGGGGATCAGTCCGCGCGTCATGAACTACAAGATCAAGATTCTCAACATCGAGATCCCGCGGTCACGCCGGCCGGCGTCGGAAGCCGTCGCCGTCTAGCACGGGATCCACAAGGAGACACGAAGACACGGAGGGGTTCTTTCTTGAAGCAAACGCTTCCTCCCCGCCTCTGCGCCTCCCTGTCAACCCTGGACAGGCCCACGGGCCTTGCCCTAGGTCTTCGCTCTCGGGTGAGAGACGCGGTACACCTCCATCAACTGGCCGATGTCCAGGTGTGTGTAGCGTTGAGTCGTGCTGAGTGTGGCATGGCCCAGCAACTCCTGAATCGCGCGCAGGTCGGCACCAGCCTGCAGCAGGTGCGTCGCAAACGTGTGGCGCAGCGCGTGGGGACTGATCGTGCCCGGCACGCCGGCCTGCCGCGCCGCATGCCGCACAATCCGATCGACCGACCGGGTGGTGAGCCGGCCGCCGCGCAGATTCAGAAACAGCGGATGCCGTGCCCGGGTGTGCGCCGTCGTGTGACGGCTGGCGCGACGCGACACCGGCGCCGGCGGCAACTGCCTCGCATCGTCCAACATCACCCGCAGCGCCTCGCCGGTGGTCTTGTTGAAAGGCACCAGCCGCTCCTTGCCGCCCTTGCCGCGCACGCGGACAATCCGGCCCGAGAGATTCACATCGTCCAAATCGAGGCCGACCAGTTCACTGAGTCGCAGCCCTGACGCGTAGAACAGCTCGAGGATGGCGCGATCACGCCGCCCGGGGGGCGTCGAGGCATCGGGCACCGCGAGTACGCGATCCATTTGTTCGAGTTCGAGGTGTGCCGGCAGGGTCTGTTCCTTGCGGGGCGAGCCGACCAACTGCGTGGGATCCTCGGACAGCAGGGATTCACGCACCAGATACTTGGAGAACGTCCGCAATGCAGCGAGGCGCCGAGCCGCGCTGGCGCGGGTGTTGCCGCGTGCGTGCAGGTCGTCGAAAAAGCTGCGAAGCGCGTCCGCGGCGAGCGCGCGCACCGGCACCTGGCTGGGTTTCACACCGAGGATGCCGGCCGCGTGATCCAGGAACTGCGTAAGATCGGTGTCATACGCACGCACAGTGTGCGGCGAGGCGTTCCTGTTCAGTGTGAGAAACCGCAGGAACTCGCGGATGGTGTCCTTCAGCATCAGTCACCTGCCCATGACGCCAGCGCCTCAAGGGCGCGTGTGCTGGTCGCGAGTTGGCGTTCGCTCTTGCTCCTTGATGGAGCCTCAAGCGGCGGCATGATGCCGAATGTGATGTTCGTCGGGTTGTAGTGGGTGGGATCGGCGTTCGACACGTAGTACGCGAGCGCACCGATGGCCGTGGTGCGCGGCGCCGGACGGGGATCGCGGCCCAGCGACAGCAGTGCGGCATTCCACCCGGCGACCAACCCGGACGCCGCGGATTCCACATACCCTTCAACCCCCGACACCTGTCCGGCGAAGAACAAGTCAGGGCGTGTGCGCGTCTGCCAGGTATCGGTCAACACCGTCGGACCGTTGATGTACGTGTTGCGATGAATCATGCCGAACCGCACAAACTCCGCGTGTTCGAGGCCGGGGATCATCTTCAGCACGCGGGCCTGTTCGCCCCACTTCATCTGCGTCTGAAAACCGACGAGGCTGTAATGGTCGCCGGCGAGTGTGTCCTGCCGCAACTGCACGATCGCATACGCCCACCGCCCCGTCGCCGGCACATCGAGCCCAGCTGGCTTCATCGGCCCAAATCGCAGCGTGTCCACCCCGCGATGCGCCATCACCTCGATCGGCAGACACCCCTCGAAAAACTTCGTGTTGTCGATGTCATGCCCTTCGGTCTTCTCCGCCGTCACGATCGCCTGGTGAAACGCGAGGTACTCGTCCTTCGTCAAGGGACAGTTGAGATAGTCGCCTTCGGAAATGAGCTCGGAGGCGATTTCCGGAGAAATCGCCTCCGAGCTCATTTCCGTCTTCCCCCGAAGCGATCGGTTCCACCGAGACGCGCGGAAAACCTTCGACATGTCGATCGATTCGGCGAGCACGATCGGGCTGATGGCGTCGAAGAACGCCAGGTGGTCTCGGCCGACGAAGGCGGCGATATCCGCCGACAGTGCATCGGACGTCAACGGGCCGGTGGCGACGATGACGGGGTGGTCTGGGGATGACGCCGGGATGGCCGTGACTTCACCGCGTTCGACCCGAATACGCGGGTGCGCCTCGATGGCCGCGGTGACGCGATCGGCGAACTGGTGACGATCCACCGCCAGCGCGGCGCCGGCGGGCACGCGCACGTCGTCGGCCACGCGCATGACGAGCGAGCCGAGCCGGCGCATCTCTTCCTTGAGCAACCCGACGGCGTTGTCGAGTTTGTCGCCGCGAAACGAATTGCTGCAGACGAGCTCGGCGAGGCGATCGGTCTGGTGCACCGCCGTCGGCCGCACCGGACGCATCTCGTAAATGGTGACATCGACGCCAAGAGACGCCGCCTGCCAAGCCGCCTCACAGCCGGCCAGCCCACCGCCAACGATTCGGACGTTACCCACGCTTTTTCGCCGGGGCCTTCGTGGCTGCGGCTTTTTTCACTGTGGCTTTCCTGGCAACAGTCTTCTTCGCCACAGTCTTTCTGGCGGTCGCGCCCTTCTTCGCCTTCTTCTTTGCCGGGGCCAATCCGCGCCGCTCGTCCAGCAGCCTCGCCGCCTGTTCAAGCGTCACGTCTTCGATAGCCGTGCCCTTGGGCAACGACGCGTTCGTGGTGCCGTCCGAGCAGTAGGGACCGTACCGCCCATCCTTGATCACGATCGGCGCACCAGAGACCGGGTCGGGACCAAGGGTTCTCAGTGGCGCCTGTGCCACGCCACCACCGCCGCGCCGGAAACTCTTGGGCTGCGCGTAGATCGCGCGCGCTTCGTCGAGCGTGATGGCGAACAACTGATCCTCGGTCTTCAGATTGCGATAATCCGGCTTCGGCGCATCAGGAATCTGCTTCGCGAGATACGGACCGAAGCGGCCCAGGGCCGCAGTGATCGGATTGCCGTCCACATCGTTGCCAAGCAGTCGTGGTAGCGACAGCAGCTTGAGCGCCTGCTCAAGCGTGACGGACTTCGGACTCATCGACTTGAGCAGGGATGCCCGCTTGGGCCTGGGTCCCTCTTTGTCGGGGTCGATGCCCAGTTGCACGTACGGACCAAAGCGACCCGTTCGCAGAAACACCGGTTCACCGTTGTTGCCGTGTCCGAGTGGTTCTTCGGCCTGACTCGCCGTGGCGATCAGCTCGGCGGCCTTGTCCAAGGTGATCTCATCGGGTGCCAGTCCCTCAGGCACACTCGCGCGCGATTCACCAAACTCGATATACGGACCAAAACGGCCGACCCGCAAATTCAGCGGAATGCCGTCCTTCATCCCCAGCGAGATGGTGCCAATCACCTTCGGATCAATCGCCGTCGCGCGATCGTTGACGATGGCGTGGAGGCCGGGTTTGGAGCCGTGGTAGAAGCGCTCGAGGAAGGTGTTGCGCTTGAGTTCGCCACGCGCAATCGCGTCGAGGTCGTCCTCCATCTCGGCCGTGAAGGAATAGTCGACCAGCGCCGGCTCGAGCGCCGTCATGAGATGGACGACGGCAAAGGCGAGAGGTGTCGGCACCAGCGCCGCGCCGCGTTTGGCCACGTACTCTCTGTCAATGATTGTCGCGATGATGCTCGCGTAGGTCGACGGCCGGCCGATCCCGAGTTCTTCGAGCCGCTGCACCAACCCGGCTTCCGTGTAACGCGCCGGTGGTTTGGTGTTGTGCCCGGCGGGCGATGCCTCGGCCACACGCGCGGTGTCGCCGGTCGCAAGCGCCGGCAGCACATCTTCCTGATCCTCGGCGCGGTCGGCGACCTCAGCTTCGTCGCGGCCTTCCACGTACGCACGCAGGAAGCCGTCAAACAACACGGTCCGCCCACGCGCCACCAACTCCGCGCTGCCGCCGGAGCTCAACGCGGCATCAAAGGTGGCCGCGACGCTCTTCATGCGTGCATCCGCCATCTGTGATGCGACCGTGCGCTTCCAGATCAGATCGTAGACGCGCGCCTCATCGGTCCCCATCTCGCGCTCGACTGCATCGGGATCCAGGAACGTCTCGCCAGCGGGACGGATCGCTTCGTGGGCTTCCTGCGCATTCCGCGACTTGCCCTGCCAGGTGCGGGGCGTCTTGGGCAGATACTCCGCGCCGTACCGGCTGGTCACCAGGCTGCGCGCCGCCTGCACGGCCTGCCCTGACAACGACGTGCTGTCGGTTCGCATGTAGGTGATGAAACCGTTTTCGTACAGCCGCTGTGCGGCCTGCATCGCGCGCCGGGCGGTCATGCCGAGTTTGCGGCCGGCTTCCTGCTGAAACGTGGATGTCGTGAACGGCGCCTTGGGCGACGACCCGTATTCCTTCTCCTCGACCGACCGCACGCGCGCGGCTTGTCCCTGAAGACCTGCAGCCAGAGTCATGGCGCGTGCTTCGTTGAGCACCACGACCTTGCGGCCGGCTGTGAGTCTGCCGTCCGATCCGAAGTCGCGCCCCTGCGCCAGCACCTGGCCGTCGAGCGAGATCACCTGCGCCTTGAAGCGCATCGCATTGTGTTCGAGCGTGACGTTGGCATCCCACCACGCCGCCGACGTGAACGCCATGCGCTCTTTTTCGCGCTCAACGATCAGTCGCGTAGCGACGCTCTGCACACGACCGGCCGAGAGCCGCGGCGCGATCTTGCGCCACAACACCGGGCTCACTTCGTAGCCGTACAGACGGTCGAGAATTCTCCGGGCTTCTTGCGCATCCACCAGCCGCGTGTCCACATCGCGGCAGTTGTCGACCGCCTCCTGAATCGCCGCCTTGGTGATTTCGTGGAAGACCATCCGCTTGACCGGCACCTTCGGCTGCAACAGCTCCGTCAGATGCCAGGAGATCGCTTCCCCTTCGCGGTCTTCGTCCGTCGCCAGGTACAGGGCGCTGGCGTCCTTGAGTTTGGCCTTCAGCTCCCGAATCTTCGTCTTCTTTTCACTCGGCACCACATATAGCGGCGCATACCCATTGTCGACATTCACACCCAGCCGGGCCCAGGCCTCGCTCTTAAGCGCAGCGGGAATCTCCGCCGCGGCACCCGGCAAGTCGCGGACGTGACCGATCGAGGCCTCAACGACCCAGTCTTTTCCGAGGAATTTTGAGATGGTTTTCGCTTTGGCGGGCGATTCCACGATTACGAGCGGCTTTGGCATTGCCCCTCACCGTGGCCCAATCAAGGCCATGGCGTCAAGCAGCGGCATCACACACGTACGAATCGGCCGGCCGAAGTCCGAGCGATCCGCCCCCCTATTTCCAGGTGCCCAAGCTCGGTCAGAAGTTCCGCGACCGGTCGCCCAGTGCGTTCCGCCAGGTCGTCGATCGTGTAGGTCTCAGCCCGAGCCATGACTGGCTCCAAATAACTGATAAACAGGGAGTTGGAGGCAGACACCGCTGGATTCTCCAGGGTAAGCCCCTCGAGTTCCTCGACCACGTCCTTGACCGTTTCGACGAGCCGGGCGCCGTCCCGAATCAGCGCGTGGCATCCCCGGTACCGACCGGACGCCACACTGCCTGGCACGGCCAACACATCACGCCCCTGCTCAAGCGCTGTCCTGGCAGTGATCAGCGATCCGCTCCGTTCGGAGGCCTCGACAACGATGACGGCCTGTGACAATCCGCTGATGATGCGATTCCGTAAGGGAAACTGCCACGGGCGCGGCGGCGTTCCCGGCGAGAACTCGCTGGCCAGACATCCGGTTTCGGCAATGGCGGCCGCCAGCGTACGATGGCAAGACGGATAAACGACGTCCACGCCGCAGCCGAGCACGGCCAGGGTGGCCCCGCCGGCATCCAGAGCGGCCTGATGGGCGGCGCCGTCAATGCCGGCCGCGAGGCCGGATACGATGATGTACCCCCGCTCGGCGAGGTCCCGGCTGAGTTGGCGGGCCACAAGCACCCCGGCCGGCGTGGCGGTGCGAGAGCCAACGATGGCCACGGCTTTGCCGTCCCAGTCGAGCGGCCCTCGCCGCCAGAGGCCTGCCGGGGGATCGGTGATGTGTTTGAGCCGGGCAGGATACCCGGCGTCCCAGGACGTGACCAGAGTGATGCCGTCCGCTTCAGGTGCCATGTGTCCCGCAGATGCAGGGCAGATGCCAGGCGGCATGACGGTCACATCAGGAGGGGTTGGCAGATTCTGCGAGGACCTGTCGGCAAAGAGATTGCGCTTCCTGCGTACGGGGGTATAGTGGGGCATCGAGTCTATGAAGAAACATTCCTCGTCTCTCTGGCAACAGCGGGCGGGCGCCGCCGCATTGATGGCGGTGCTTGTTCTGACATCCACCCCGCTGCTGCTGGCTGACCGGCGCTCCGACTCCAAGGAGCAGGTGCAGTTCGGCATTGAGCTGGCACAGAAGAACCTGTGGAAAGAGGCCGAGTTCCGCTGGGAGAAGGCGGTCGAACTCGACCCCACCTACCCGTCGGCCTGGAACAATCTCGCCATCGCCTACGAACAGGCCGGCAAGTTCGACGAGGCGCTGAAGGCGTACGAGCGCGCTCGGAAACTCGACCCGAAGAACATCTACGTCCAGCAGAACTACGATCTGTTCATGGAGATCTATGAGCGCCAGAACCGTCGCCGCGATCGCTAGTCTTGCGCTGACGCTCGGCGCGTCAGGCTGCCTGAAGTTTTATGACGTCGGGATCGAGACGCCCATCCAGGCGAAGCTCGACGTCTCGGCCTTTCAGCGCGTGCTGATTCTCGGCTTCCTCTCGGGCGGGTCGAAGGACGTCGACGCCAACAGCGAAACCGTGCGCCTGCTCCGCAGCCAGCTGCGGAACCGCTCGGACCTTCGCGTGGTCGACTCGGACGTCATGAACCTGGTGGACGAGGTGGACCGCCGCCGCAAGGCGGCCGGTCAGGCCCCGGAAGCGGCCCCGGCGGCGATCCTGACCGAGCGGGACCTCCAGCCCTACGAGGAGATCTTCGCGGACGTCGACTATTGGAAGCGCCTCGGCGAGGAATACCAGGCGCCGCTCATCATCACCGGGTCCATCCTCTTCACGGACGTGGAGCGCAGCGGCATGGTCCGCCGGTCGCAGGAAGTGCTCGACGCCTATGGGCGCCGGTCGGTGCAGGACGTGCAGCGCTTCGAGGACCGCAAGGGCTACGCCCTGGTCCCCAAGTTCATCTTCATCGACGGCCGCACCGGGGTGCAGCTGTACAGCGAGTCGTTCCGGGAGGAAACCCTCTACTCGGCGATGAACAATACCCCGCCCCTGTCCTCCTACTTCGAGCTGATGGACCGGCTCCTGCCGGGGTTCCTGAGCACCCTCAGCACGCAGAAGATCAAAGGGACAAGAACCCTTTTGAAATGAAGCAATTAGCCAATTAGGCAATGAGGCAATGCATTGCCCCATTGCCTAATTGCCCCATTGTGCTTACACTTGGAGGTTCCTACGGCAGCCTCCAATGGTGCCCATAGGGCGACCTTTACGTTAGCGGGGAGAGTCTGAAATGTTCGCCATTGTCGAAGCCGGCGGCCGGCAGGAAAAAGTCACGCCAGGCGCGGTTGTTGTCGTTGATCATCTGGACCTCGAGCCGGGCGCCGAATTCACGTTCGACCGCGTGCTGCTCGTCGGCAAGGACGGCGGCGACGTGCTGACCGGTGCCCCCTACATCACCGGCGCCACCGTGACCGGCGTCATCGAAGAGCAGACCCAGGGCAAGAAGATCCGGGTGTTCAAGATGAAGCGTCGCAAGCAGGAACGCAAAACTATCGGCCACCGCTCGCAGCTGACCCGCGTCAAGGTCACCGCGATCAACGCGTAAGAGAGAACCATGGCTACTAAAAAAGGACAGGGCAGTTCACGTAACGGCCGCGACTCACAGTCGCAGCGCCTCGGAGTGAAGAGCCACGACGGCAATCTGGTCAGCGGAGGCACGATTCTCGTGCGCCAGCGCGGCCGCAAGTTCAACCCGGGTCTGCACGTCGGCCTCGGCAAAGACGACACCCTCTTCGCGAAGGTCACGGGCACCGTGAAGTTCAGCGACAAGGGGCAGCGTGGACGCTTCATCAGCATCGTCCCCGTGGCCATCGCTGACAAGGCGTAAGTGTTTGTCGACGAAGTCGACGTCAGCGTAAAAGCCGGCGACGGCGGCAATGGCTGCATGGCCTTCCGCCGAGAGAAGTTTGTCCCGCGCGGAGGTCCCTCCGGCGGTGACGGGGGCAAGGGCGGCTCGGTCTACCTGGTCGCCACACTCCACCAGAACACGCTCGTCAACTACCGCTTCCATCCCGAATTCAACGCGCAGCGCGGCGTCCATGGCATGGGCTCCAACTGCACGGGTGCCGACGGCTCCGACCTCACACTCGAGGTGCCGCCCGGCACCGTCGTGTACGAGACCGGCGCCGACGGCGAAATGATTCTGCTGGCCGACCTGGCCAAAGCCGGCGACCGGGTGATGGTGGCCAAGGGTGGCCGCGGCGGCCGCGGCAACGCCGCCTTCGCGACGCCCACCAACCGCGCGCCACGCAAGGTTGAACCGGGCGAAGAAGGCGAAGCCCGGGTCCTGCGCCTGCGGCTGAAGCTGCTCGCCGACGTCGGTCTCGTCGGATATCCCAACGCCGGCAAATCCACACTCATCTCGCGCGTCTCGGCCGCCAAGCCAAAGATCGCCGACTACCCCTTCACCACACTCACCCCGAACCTCGGCGTTGTCAGCCTCAGCGACGAACGGAGTTTTGTGGTGGCTGACGTGCCCGGACTCATCGAAGGCGCCCACGAGGGCCACGGCCTCGGCATGAAGTTCCTCGCGCACCTCGAGCGCACCAAGGTGCTCGTCCACGTGATCGACGTGTCGTCATTCTCGGGCCGCGATCCGGTGCAGGACTTCGAAGTCATCCGCAACGAGCTCAAGCAGTTCGTGGGCACCGGCGAGGATGTGGCTGAATCGCTCGCGGCGAAACCGCAGATTGCGGCCGCCAACAAGATCGATGCGCTGGACGACCCGGCCCGGCTCGAGGCGCTCAAGAAACACCTCAAGAAGAAGAAGATCCCGCTCTATCCAATCTCGGCGGTCACCGGTGAAGGCCTGCCGGCGCTGCTCGAAGCGATGTGGACCATCGTGAAGACGCGGACCGACGACGAGGCCTGATCGGCAGATGACGACGGTCGCACGGCGTGGGTGGCTGGGGGGCACGTTTGACCCCATTCACAACGGCCACCTCGACGTCGCGCGCGCGGCGCATGCGTCGCTCGGCCTGGAACGCGTCACGTTGGTGCCGTCCCGGATTCCGCCGCATCGGCCACAGCCCTTCGCGTCTGCGACCGACCGGGCAGAGATGGCTCGTCTGGCCGCTGTGGAACCCTGGCTTGAGGTCTCGACCATCGAGCTGGACGGACAGGGGCCGTCCTACACGGCCACCACGATGGACCGGCTCGACGCCCTGGGGGTCGATCTGAATTCGCTGGTGGTCATCACCGGCGCCGACGCGTTTGTCGGGATTCTGTCGTGGCACCGGGTGGACGAACTGCTCGACCGCGTGAGTTTTGCGGTGGTGTCGCGGCCGGGGCATCCGGCACCGGCGCTGCGAGGAGCCCTGCCGGCGCTGGCCTCGCGCATGGTGTCCACGGACGCATGGCCGGGGTCGTCACAGCCGTGTATCGTGCTGGTGGACGCGCCGACGGCACCGGTATCATCGACCATGGTCCGCGCGGCGGTTGCCGCCGGCCAGTCGCTTTCAGGCCTTGTACCGGACGCGGTCGAGGCGTACATTGCAGCCCACGGGCTGTACGGCACGTTGAAGGAGTTGCATGAGTAAATCGCCAGCGAAGAAGGCCGTGAAGAAGGTTGCGAAGAAGGCCGTCGCGAAAAAGACCGTCGCCAAGAAGGCAGTTGCGAAGAAAGCCGTTGCGAAGAAGAAGCCCGCGATGCCACGGCTTCCGGCGGACCTGAAGCTGGCCATCAAGTGCGCGCAGGACAAGCAGGCGATCGACCTCACCGTGCTGGACCTTCGCAACGCCTCCGCCTTCACCGACTTCTTCATCGTCTGCACCGGCGCCAACACCAAACAGGTGCAGGCGATTGCCGACGCCGTCGAAGCGGGCCTCAAGGTCGACGGCCAGAAGGCCGCGCTGGTGGAAGGCTACAACCGCGGCGAGTGGATCCTGCTCGACTACTTCACGTTCATCGTGCACGTGTTCCTGCCGGCCCAGCGCACATTCTACGGCCTCGAACGGCTGTGGGGTGGCGCCGAATCGATCGAAGTTTCCGAAGGCTGATCCTGACGCCGGTACGCAGATTCTGCGTACCGGTCGCCACGTCTCCAGCGAACGGCCTGGCACGCCCCGTGAAGGTGTCCAGGCATGGCCGTCCACCGCTGGGCAGACCGTGCCCTCCTCTTTCTCTTCGACCCTACCTGCGTCGCGTGCCAGGCGCCCCTGACTGATCGTCGGATTGGCCCGGTGTGTGCTCACTGCTGGTCGGCCATCCACCCCACGCCTCCCACCGAGCTGGCCAGAGCTGCCGGCATCTACGAAGGCTCACTCCGCAACATCGTGCACGCGCTCAAGTACGGCGGCCACGCGTCATTGGCGCGGCCTCTGGGGGCCCTCATGCGCGATGCTGCGGGCGATTGGCTCGACGATGCGGCGGTGGTGCCCGTGCCGCTGCATCCCTGGCGGTCGGTCAGGCGCGGGTTTAATCAGGCTGACTTGCTGGCGTGTGAGTTGGGACGTCCTGTGTGGCGCGCACTGCGACGGACGCGTCTGGGCCGTCCACAGGCGGGCCTGCATGCCGCCGAACGGCGCGCCAACGTCTCGTGTCTCTACGCAATGCGCCGCGTGAGGTCGCGTCACATCCCGCCAACGGTCATCCTGGTCGACGATGTGCTGACGACGGGCGCAACGGCTGATGCCTGTACGCGTGTCTTGCTGGAAGCCGGTGTTCAGCAGGTCAGGGTGCTGACGGTAGCACGGGCGATGCGTCGCACGTAGGGCCCGCTGAACTGCAGCGGGCCAGATCGGCGCGCTCAAGTTCAGCGCGCCCTACGCCACCTACACCACCTACACCACCTTGAGGCGAATTAACACCTCCGCCTCAATGGCGGCGCGCACTTCGTCCTTGCCCATTTCGCCGTCGATGAGCACCCAGTCGGGCTGCTCCGCCTGGCGGCGATAGGACGCGCGCACGCGGGCCAGCAGGCTCAGGTCGCGTTCGTATTTGTCGCGGCCGGTGGACTTCCGTTGCACGGCGGTCTCGGGTGCGATGTCGAGCAGCACGGTGACCGTCGGCTTCGGCAGATAGCGCTGGATATCCTCAAGCCACGCCGGGTCGAGGCCCTGCGCTTCGCCGTACGCGATGCTCGATGCGCGGTAGCGATCACACACGATGATGCCGCCGGCCTTGAGCCACATGTCGATCTTCGGGCGGTATTCGCAGCGGTTGGCCACGTACAGCAGCTGCATCACGTCGGCGCCGAATTCGCGTTCGCCGGCGAGCGCCTTCGCGATCTCGCGGCCGATGGGCGTCTCGTAGTCGGGAAATGACAGGGAGTGGACCTTGCGGCCGTCCTGCTCGATCCGCGCGCGCAAGTGCCGCGCCTGCGTTTCTTTTCCGCTTTGATCGAGTCCCTCAAACGCAACAATCATCACGCCTCCCACTGCAGCATGTCGTCCACCGTCTGGCGGCGGCGTACAACCCGCCACGACCGTCCATCCACCATCACTTCAGCGGCGAACGGACGCCGATTGTAGTTCGACGCCATGACCGATCCATAAGCCCCGGTATCACGCACCACGATCAGGTCACCGACCATGACCGGCGGCAGACTGCGTTGTTTGCCGAGCGTGTCGCTGGTTTCGCAGACGGGCCCCGCGATGTCGCAGTCCACCGCAGCACCGTCCCTCGGCAGCACAGCTTCGATCTCGTGCCACGCGTTGTAGAGCGCCGGACGAATCAGATCCGTCATACCGGCGTCCACGATCACGAACTGGCGTCCATCGGCCTGCTGCTTGAGGTCAACCACACGCGCGAGCAACACACCGGCAGGCCCCGTAATCCACCGGCCGGGTTCCAGCACCAGTCGCAATCCCGTCGGACGCACGACCGGCAGCACCGCGGCCGCATATTCCTCAGGACTCAACACACGCTGCCAGGGCTCATACGCAATGCCCAATCCTCCACCGATGTCGAGGTGCTCGAGCGCAATCCCCTGCTCCGCCAGCGTCGTCGCCATCGTCGCGATCGTGGCGGCCGCCTGGGTGAGCGGCAGGGCGTCGGTGATTTGTGACCCGATGTGGACGTGGAGGCCGACGACGCGGAGGTTGGGGCGCTGGGCCATTTCGGTGACCATCGCGTACGCCTGCACCACCGACATCCCGAACTTCGTCGTCTTGTGCCCGGTCGAGATGTTGGGATGGCTGCCGGCCTCAACATCCGGATTCACGCGCACGGCCACACGCGCGACGGTGTTGTGCGTTGCGGCAATGGCCTGGATGCGTTCCATCTCTCCAGGCGATTCGGCGTTGATGGCCTTCACGCCGAGGGTCACCGCGCGCACCAGTTCGTCGTGTGTTTTGCCGACGCCGGTGAACACGATCTGGTCCGGCGAAAACCCAGCGCGCAGGGCGAGTTCAATCTCGCCGCCGGAGTTGGCATCCGCGTGTGCGCCGGCCTCACGCATCTCGCGCACCACGGCAAGCGTGGCGTTCGCCTTGATGGCGTAATGCAGGTCGTGCGGATAGCCGGCGAATGCGCTGTCGAGGGCGGTGTACCGCTCCCTCAGCAGCGCGCGGCTGTAGACGTGTGTGGGCGTGCCGACGGCCTCGGCAACCGCCGACAGCGCGACATCGTCACTGCAGAACTCTCCATGGATGCGTATGAAACCAGGCACGGGAGCTGGCATTTTAGTATGATTCCTGACGCGATTCTGGCCGTCCGTTGCATGTCCGAACTTCCGACGCCCTCTCCGACCGAGGCCCCTGATGCCTTGATAGCGCGGTGTCTGGCCGGTGACCAGACCGCGTGGGAGGAGATTGTCCGTACGCACCGCCGCAAGGTGTTCAACGTCGCGTACAAGTTTGTCGGACGGCACGACGAGGCCGAGGACCTGACGCAGGACATCTTCGTCAAGATTTTCAAGGCGCTGCACACGTTTGACCGGCGCGCCAACTTCCAGACATGGCTCATCAGCATTAGTCGTAACCTCTGTATTGACCACTACCGGTCGGTCCGGAAGGAACGGGCGACGATGGCGCGTGATGTGGACGCGTCCGAGCTGTCACCGGTGTCGCGGGAGCGGACGCCGCTCGGCGAGCTGGAGTATGTCGATGTGAAGTCGATCATCCGGCAGGCGCTGGCTGAGCTGCCGGCTACCCTGCGTCAGGCCGTTACGCTGCGAGACCTGCAGGAGTTCTCCTACCAGGAGATTGCCGATCAACTGGGATTGCCCGAAGGCACCGTCAAGTCGCGTATCAACCGGGGACGACTCGAACTGGCGCGCCAGATCCGCCGTCTCCAACATCACAGGCCGCAGGGCTCCATGGCTTCGCGCGGAGGAACAGAATGAATGTCACGACCTCAACCCACGGCACCGTCGTGGTGGTGCACGTTACGGAATCGAAGCTGACCTATCCGATCCTCTCGGACTTCGCGACCACGGTCGCGGGGCTTGTGGCGAGTGGGCAGAAGCAGATTCTCGTGGACCTCTCCACGGTCGGCTACGTGGACAGCGCCACGATTGGCTGTCTGATGGACCTGTATCGGCAGTCGCACACGGCCGGTGGTCAGCTCAAGCTCTCTGGCGTGCAGAAGCGCGTGGAGACGATGTTGACGATGACGGGCGCGCACAACTTCCTTGAGGTCTACGCCGATCAGGCATCGGCCCTGGCCAGTTTCGGAGGCTGACATGCGGAAGATCACCACGACCGCCGGCACCCCTGTGGAGATTGATGGTGACGTGCTCGCGATCATCGAGACCGTGTCGCGAGACCTCGCCCGCAAGGCCGACCTCGACTACAGCTTCGAAGAGATCGACCACGAGTTCCAGCATCTGATCAGCCAGCTCACCGAGGAGGAGCTGCGCACGTATCTCAAGGAAAGCCTGTTCATGAGTTTCAACCGGTTCGAGAACGACCGGCTTGCGCAGCTGGTGAAGAAGGCGACGAAGGCGACGGAATCTGAATAGTCTTCACCTGGGTGACGGCTCGTCTGTGCCTGCTCGACTGCGAGTGACGCGTGAAGCAGCGCTTTTTCCGCGTCGTCGAGCCGGAGAGCACACGTGATGAGGCAGCCTCCAGCTGACGCTGGTCACAGGGGCTGAAGCCCTTGTGCTCCGAAGAGCACCTCGGAACTGCGGGACTTCGAAATTAGCGAACGGAGGAACGGGCCGGGACGCGGGCGGCGACGGGTGCAGCCGCCGGCTCGCTCGCGTCCACCAGACGCCACGCGTCGCGCTGACGGAGGAGTTCAGTCGCGAACTTCGTATGCAGAGCGTGACCGCCCCGCTGCACCACCACGTGGCCGCGAATCGGATGCCCCACCAGGGCGAGGTCGCCGATCACGTCCAACATCTTGTGACGCACAAACTCATCGTCGAACCGGAGCTGATTGAGGACGCCCGTTTCGCCGATCACAATCGCGTTGTCCAGTGACCCGCCAAGCGCGAGGCCGCGCTGACGCATCAGTTCCACGTCCTTGAGGAAGCCGAAGGTGCGCGCAGGCGCAATCTCATCGACGTAGGTCGCTTCGGTGACGTCGATCGTCTTCTCCTGATGCCGCAGCAGCGGATGGTCGAAGGCGATGCTGTAGGTGATCTTGAAGCGGTCGGACGGATAGACGGCAATACGCTTGTCGCCGTCCTGCACGTCCACCGGCGACAGCACTTCGAGCATCTGGCGTGGGGCCGACTGTTCCTTGGTGCCGGTGCTCTGAATCAGATAGACCCAGGGGGACGCGCTGCCGTCCATGATCGGCACTTCCGGCTGGTTGAGTTCGATGATGGCGTTGTCCACGCCGAGACTGCGAAGCGCCGAGAGCAGGTGCTCGATGGTTTCCACCGTCGCATCCGCCTGGCGAAGACCCGTCTGCAAGTGCTGCGCGCCAACCAGACACGCCGTCGTCGCCGGAATTTCAACGCGAAGGTCCGTTCGCTGGAACCGGATGCCGTGATTCACGGGCGCCGGCTTGAGCACGATGGAGACCTTCTGGCCCGAGTGGAGGCCAATCCCCGTGCAGGGCGTCGCGTGGCGGAGAGTGCGTTGGGCGGACATGTATCGTTGCGTTCGCAGCTTCTATAAGCAATCCGGCTGCCAACAATTGACCGGCCGCCACGTGAACACCTAACTCATTGCGTGGATTAGGCTTGCGGATGATATACCGACTTGGGCCGCCCGGCAAATACGAGTATGTGTGGTAATTCAACCACGCCAACCCTGGTCGCGCCTGTGGGGATATTGACACAGGCGTCATGAAACCGCCGGTTGTTTGACAGGACGGAAAAGCCCCGCTAGGAACGCACCGGTCGCCGAAGCCTTATTTTTTGCAACGGCTTCCGGGGTTCCGGCCGCCACCACCTTGCCACCACCCAGCCCACCCTCGGGACCGAGATCGATCACCCAGTCGGCCCCCTTGATGACGTCGAGGTTGTGTTCGATGACCACGATGGTGTTGCCCTGGTCGACGAGGCGGTTCAGGACATCGAGGAGTTTGCGGACGTCCTCGAAGTGGAGCCCGGTGGTCGGCTCGTCGAGGATGTACATCGTGCGGCCGGTGCCGCGGCGCGCGAGCTCGCGCGACAGCTTGACGCGCTGGGCTTCTCCGCCGGAGAGGGTGGTGGCGGACTGGCCGAGCGTCAGATACCCGAGGCCGACTTCCTGCAAGGTGCGGAGCCGCGTCGCGATGGTCGGGAAGTTCTCGACGAGCTCGAGCGCCTGATCCACGGTGAGCTCAAGCATTTCGGCGATCGATTTGCCGCGATACCGAATCTCCAGCGTCTCGCGGTTGTAGCGGCGGCCCTTGCACTCCTCACACGTCACATACACGTTGGGAAGGAAGTGCATCTCGATGGCGATGACGCCGTCACCCTGGCACGATTCACACCGGCCGCCCTTGACGTTGAACGAAAACCGCCCGGCCTTGTAGCCACGCGCGCGTGCGTCGGGCAACATCGCAAACAGCTCCCGCACAAACGTGAAGAGTCCTGTGTAGGTCGCCGGGTTCGACCGGGGCGTGCGCCCGATGGGTGACTGGTCGATCTGGATGACCTTATCGACGTGCGACAGACCGTCTATGCCGTCGTGTGCGCCGGGTTCATCGAGTGATCGGTAGATGGTCTTCGCCAGCGATCGATACAGAATCTCGTTCACCAGCGTGGACTTGCCCGAGCCGCTCACACCGGTCACGGCGATGAGCGTGCCCAGCGGAAACTCGACATCAATGCCCTGCAGGTTGTTGGCGCGTGCACCACGCACGACAACCTTCTCGCCAGAGCCCTTGCGGCGCTTCGTCGGCATCCCGATGCTGCGTGCGCCGGTCAGGTACTGCCCGGTCAACGACTCGCCGGGCTGGGCCAGCAACTGCTGCGGCCGGCCCTGAAACATGACTACGCCGCCGTGTTCACCGGCGCCTGGCCCGAGATCAACGAGGTAGTCCGCCTGGCGAATAGTCTCTTCGTCGTGTTCAACGACAAGCACCGTGTTCCCGAGATTGCGCAGGCGGCACAACGTCGCGAGCAGCCGACGATTGTCGCGCTGATGGAGACCGATGGACGGTTCATCGAGCACGTACAACACGCCGGTCAACTCGGACCCGATCTGTGTCGCGAGCCGGATGCGCTGCCCTTCCCCACCCGAGAGGGTTGCCGCGCTGCGTGACAACGTCAGGTATCCCACTCCGACGTCAGCCAGGAAGCGAAGGCGCTCGCGGATCTCCTTCAGCACGCGACCGGCGATGAGAAACTCCCGTTCGGAGAATTCCATCGCATCGAACATCGGCAGAGCGTCGGAGATCGGCAGGTCCACGTATTCGGTGAGGGAGCGTCCCTTCACGCGTACCGCGCGGCTCTCGGGCCGCAAGCGTTGACCTCCACACGCGATACACGGACGCAGCGCGCGGTATTCCTCCAGCGCTTCTTGTTCCGCCCAATCACCGTTTTCAAACCGGCGCCGCAGACTCGGGATGACACCTTCGAAGTCCGCGCCGAATGGATCGCCGCCTTTGGTCTTGCGACCCGGGGCGCCCACCAGGATCACGTCGCGCAACTTCTTCGAGAGCTTCGCAAACGGCACAGCCGGGTCGATGCCAAACGCCGCCTGCAACCCCGTCAGCATGTCGTTGATGGATGCCGAGTCGCCTTTGGCCCAGGGATGCACGGCGCCTTCGGTCAGCGACAACCGATCATCCGGCACCACGCGCATCGGATCGAAGTCGTACACGGCACCAAGACCCTGGCACTCCGGGCACGCGCCGTGCGGCGAGTTGAACGAAAACGCCCGCGGCGTCATCTCGGGGATGCTCAGGTCACACGACGGGCACGCCATCCGCCGCGAGAACAACCGGTCGCCGCTCTGCAAGGTGTTGACGACCACGATGTCGTCGGCGAGCGCAAGAGCGAGTTCGATCGATTCGGTGAGGCGGCGCTCGACGCCGTCCTTGATGACGATGCGATCGACCATCACATCGATCGTGTGATTCTTGCGGCGATCGAGTCTGATGTCGTCTTCGAGGGCGACAAATTCACCGTCGATACGCGCCCGTGTAAACCCGCGCGTGCGCAGCGCCGCCAGTTCCTTCTTGAACTCACCCTTCCGTCCCCGCACCACCGGCGCGAGGATGTTGATCCGCTCATCGGGCGACATCGACAACACGACATCGACGATGCGTTCAAGTGTCTGTGACGTGATCTCGCGGTTGCAGTTCGGGCAATGGGGAATGCCGATGTTCGCAAACAGCAGTCGCAGGTAGTCGTAGATCTCCGTGACCGTGCCGACCGTGGAGCGCGGGTTCGCCGCCGTAGTCTTCTGTTCGATCGAGATCGCCGGCGACAGGCCGTCGATCAGGTCGACGTCCGGCTTCTCCACCTGCTCGAGGAACTGACGCGCGTAGGCCGAGAGCGACTCCACGTACCGCCGCTGCCCTTCCGCGTAGATCGTGTCGAACGCCAGCGACGACTTGCCCGATCCCGACAGGCCCGTGATCACGACCAGCTGGTCGCGCGGAAGCTCCACGTCGATGTTCTTCAGGTTGTGAACTCGGGCGCCTCGTACGGCAATCCAGTCGTGCGACATCTCAGCCGGCTATGTTACTTAAAATTCCCTCCGTATCCGCGCCGACCTCAGGGGCAGGCGACAGCTCCACGGGCGGAAATCCAAAGGGGGCGCGCACTGCGCGCAGACCGCGGCCGCGGGCCATCACGCCGCGGGCCAGAATGTGCGGGTCGGCGAACGCCTCGGCTGGTGTATTGACCGGAGACAGACAGACGTCCTGGCCTTCAAACAATTGCAGCCATTCGTCACGGGTCCGGGTGCGGAAGATGCCGCGGATGTCGGCGACGAGCGCGGCCTGGTCCGCCCCGGTCGTCAACTGCCGCGCGGCCAGGTCGAGCCGGCCCACGGCCTCACAAAACGTGACCCAGAATTTCGCTTCCAGCGCCCCGAGTGCGATCTGGTGACCGTCAGCGGTCTCATACACGTTGTAGCAGGCGTGTTCGCCGAACGTCGGCAACTCACCGACCGCTGATGCCGGGTCATCCATCAGATCGGTGGCGCCCGGCAACATCACCCAGTACAGCGAGGACTCGTGCATGGAGATATCGAGCGTGGCCCCGATACCGGTGCGCGTCCGCTCGAACAGCGCCGCAAGAACAGCCACCACTGCGCTCATTGCGCCACCACCGACATCCGAGACAAACATCTTCGGCAACGCTGAGGGCGACGGGCGATCGGTGGCCAGGATGCCGGACACGGCCACGTAATTCAGATCGTGGCCCGGGCGCTCCGCGTACGGGCCCGACTGACCATAGCCGGTGATCGACGCATGAATCAGGCTCGGATGCGCGGCGCGCAGGTCTGCGGCTGCCACGCCCAGGCGCTGGGCCGTCGCGGGCCTGAAGCTCTCGATCACCACGTCGGCCGTCGCGATTAGTCGCCGCAACGCCACACGCGCCTCGGGGTTCTTCAGGTCGAGCGCCACACTCTTCTTGCCGCGGCCCAACAGCAGATCGTACACGCCGCGGCTGCCAATCATCGGCGGCAGATGACGCATGGGGTCCCCGCCCTGTGGGTCTTCGACCTTGATCACCTCGGCTCCCAGTTCGGCCAACATCAAGGTCGCAAACGCGCCGGGCAAGAGGCGCGTCAGGTCAATCACACGAACACCGGAGAGAGCGGGCATGCGGGATGCTATCATCGCGGCGCTATGACGACGACCGCGGCCACACCCTCTCTAGCGCTCTCGTTGTTTCCGATCGCGGTGCTCGTTGCGCTGCTGGCCGGATCCGTCGCTCTCTTCGGTGACGGCAACTCCGGGGGTCCGAATCAAATCGCGCTGGTCCTGGCAGCCGTCGTCGCCGCTGCCGTCGGCATCTGGCTCGGCCACACCTGGAAGGACCTGGAAGCCGCGATCGTCCACGGCATTGCGCTGGCGATGGGCGCGATTCTGATCCTGCTGGTCGTCGGTGCGCTGATTGGCTCCTGGATTCTCGCTGGCGTGGTGCCGACGATGATCTATTACGGGCTGCAGTTGCTGACGCCGGCCATCTTCTTCCCGAGCGCGTGTCTGCTGTGTTGCCTGGTGTCGGTCGCCACCGGCAGTTCGTGGACGACGGCGGGCACTGTCGGTGTGGCGCTGGTGGGCATCGCCACGGCGCAGGATCTCAACCTCGGACTCGCGGCCGGCGCCATCGTGTCGGGTGCGTACTTCGGCGACAAGATGTCGCCGCTCTCCGACACCACCAACCTCGCGCCCGCCATGGCCGGCACCGACCTGTTCACCCACATCCGCCACATGTGGTGGACGACGGTGCCCAGCATCGTGATCGCGCTGGTGCTCTTCACGGTGCTCGGACTCCGTGCGGCGGCGCCACAGGACACCACGGCGGTCAATGCCATTCTCGCGTCGTTGCAGTCGAGCTTCGTCATTGGTCCGCACCTGCTACTGCCGGCCGTGTTGGTCATCGCTCTCGTCATTCGCAAGGTGCCCGCCACGCCGGCACTCATCATTGGCGCGTTGACCGGATGTGTCTTCGCGGTGATCTTTCAACCCGGCGCGGTGGCCACGCTGGCGGCATCACCTGATCTGCCCGGCTGGGCTGCCCTCATCAAGGGTTGCTGGCAGGCGCTGGCGTCCGGCTTCTCGCTGGAATCCGGCAATGCCGCGCTTGATGAACTGCTGTCGCGCGGCGGCATGGGCGGCATGCTCAACACCGTGTGGCTGATCTTGTCGGCGATGACGTTCGGCGCCGTGATGGAAAAGACCGGCATGCTCGGCCGCATTGCCGAATCCATTCTCTCAGCGGTGCGCGGCACGGGCAGCCTGATTCTCGCCACACTCAGCACATCGATCGGCATGAACGTGCTCGCGTCGGATCAGTACATCGCGATCGTGCTGCCGGGCCGCATGTTCCGCGCAGAGTTTGCGCGTCGCGGACTCGCGCCGCAGAATCTTTCACGATGCCTCGAAGACTCTGGCACGATGACCTCGTCCCTGGTGCCCTGGAACACCTGTGGCGCATTCATGGCGCAGACGCTGGGCGTGGCCACACTGACCTACGCACCGTACGCGTTTTTTAATCTGCTGAGCCCGGTCATCTCGGCGATTTACGGGTTCACGGGGTTCTCGATCGTGAAGCTGGACGAGAAGGCGTAACTACAACCGCCACAACGTGTCGTTGGAGGCGAGCACCAGTCCGCCGTGCGGATGGCTCGCCACGCCGACCAACTGGGACGCGGCCACGACCAACTCCGGCTCGGGCGTCCGCGTGGTCATGTCGATGCGATACAGCCCGGCCGATCCGGCCAGCGCATCGACGACGAACATCGTGCCTGTGGAGTCAAACGTCAGTCCCTGCGGCCGGCCAAACCCCGTGTACCAGCTGTCGACCTGCCGCTCCGGAGTGATCCGGTAAATCGTGTCGCGTGATGCAAGCGTCGGCGCGGTGACATACAAACAGTCATCCGGTCCCATCGCCAGATGAAACGCCGCGACACTCGGCGGCAGCGACGCAAACGTATCCACCTGCCGGCTGGCGTCGGGCGTGGCCCCCGGGGAGACACGGAGAATCGATCCGGCACGGTCCCCGACATACAACGCACCATCCCGGCCAAACGCCAGGCCGGTCGCCACGCCGAGTTCCGACGCATACACGTCGACGTCGCCGCGGGGATTCACACGATACACGAGCCCTTCAAACCGGCTCGACACATACACGGCATCATCCGGCCCGAGCGCCAGCGACGTCGGATTCGCAATGTCGACGGTGAGCGAGTCACGCGCGCCATCAGGCGCGATGCGATACAGCGGCGTGGCCGACTTGTTTTCGCGGGTGCCGCTTTGTGTGGCGTAGATGGTGCCGTCTGCGACACACACCGGACTGTCAACCTGATGGATGTCGGTCGCGAGCGTTCGGGCCACGTCCACTACACGGGTGTCGCCGGTGACGCCGTCGACACGCACCGGCGTGGGGCCACCTTCACACGCCGTCGGCACAATCACGGAAATCGCGCGCGACGACGCGGCGACGACACGCGCCTCCAGCGCTCCGAACCACACGCGTGGCGGACCGTCCAGTGGCACGGGCAGACGGAAACCAGTGAGCTCGAGGCGGGCACCGGGTGTGGCGCCGCGGGGATAACACGCGGACAGGGCTGACACAGATCAGGCGTCGTCGAGTTCGACGTTCCAGTAGACGTAGTCGCGCCAGCTCTCGGGCGCGTTGCGCAACCCGAGGGTGATGCGAATGGCCGGGGCCTTGTCGGGCCGTTTTGGCGGACGAATCAGATCCATGTGCGCCTGCGCGGGCGTGCGTCCGCCCTTGCGGCGGTTGCAGCTGACGCAGCAGGTCACGATGTTTTCCCAGTCCTTGCGGCCTCCCTGCGCAACCGGCACCACGTGATCAAACGTCAGCTCGCCTGAGGGGAAGATCTCGCCGCAGTACTGGCAGCGGTGATTGTCGCGGGCGTAGATGTTGGCGCGGGAGAACGGGACGTAGTCCAGCCGGCGTCGCACACGGATCCTCCGCAGCAGGCGGATCACCGAGGGCAACTTCATGCTGAACGTCACCGCTTGAATCTCGCGATCGTACACGGACACGATTTCGACCTTGCCCTGACACCAGAGCGTGATCGCTTTTTGCCAATGCACGACCTTGAGCGGCTCGTATGTCGCGTTGAGCAGCAGGGTCTGTTCCATAGTCCCGACGGGTCATTGTCGGGCAGCACCTTCCGCCTGTCAAGAAATGGCCACCTGTAACATCCGTGTACGCAAAGGGTTAGGAAGAAGAACTCCTCGGGATCTAGTGAGGGGGCCGCCTGCGACCGATAAGCTCTCGCGTGAGCGGCGTTTACCGGGTTTCTGTGCGGTTGGTGGTGGCTGGTGTCATCGCGGCGTCGTCTGCCGCGTGCGCCGCGCATGCGTCACCCGCCACCCCCGGCCCGTTGCCGTTCCCGATGCCCGGATCGCCGGCGTCGCTTCGACCCGCACCCGCGGTGGTGACCACAAGTCCGAGGTTGCGCACAGAGGTGCTTGAGACCGCGCTGGCGTACCGCGGCGTCCCATACCGCTTCGGCGGTGACGACCCGGCATCGGGATTTGATTGCAGCGGGTTCATCCGGTTTGTGCTGGCCACGCATGCGGTGACTGTGCCGCGTACGACGACCGAACAGTTTCAGATTGGACGCCAGGTCGGAGCGCGCGACGTCAAGGCGGGCGATCTCGTCTTTTTTTCCACGGTGGCGCCGGGCGCCTCACACGTGGGCCTGGCGTTGAGTGCCAACGAGTTTGTGCATGCGCCTGCGGCATCTGGTGTGGTGCGCGTCGAGCGGATGGACGCTTCCTACTGGCAGTCGCGTTTTGTCGGCGCGCGCCGCCTCTTCAGCGAATGATGAACGGGGGGGGCGGGATGACCGGAACAGCCGGCGCGGCTGCCGGTTGGGCCGGTGTGTCAGGCGGCGTGACGGTGCCCATGCGCCGCAGGATCAACGCCTGTCGACGGAGCAGTCTCGCATTGGGCCGTGACGGGCTATAGACGCGCGGATTAATGATCGCACCGGCGAGCATGGCGGCCTGCGCGGGCGTCAGGGCGGCGGCGGAGACGC
The DNA here is from genome assembly GCA_016871335.1 of Acidimicrobiia bacterium. Lineage (GTDB taxonomy): Bacteria > Acidobacteriota > Vicinamibacteria > Vicinamibacterales > SCN-69-37 > SYFT01. Next base: position 2,994 of record VFZF01000011.1, on the reverse strand, counting down.
CAAAATGCGCGCGGGCGGCCGCCTCCGCGCCCCAGATGCCATCCCCCCACTCGATGAGATTCAGATACAGCTCGAAGATGCGGCGTTTGGAGAGTTCCGCCTCCAGCCGCCGCGTGATCAACAGCTCGCGCACCTTGCGGTACGGATTGCGTGAGGGTGAGAGGTAGAGATTCTTCGCCAGCTGCTGTGTGATGGTGGACGCGCCACGCACAAACTCCCCGCGCATCCAGTTGACTTCGAGTGAGGCGCGGATTTCGTCGAAGTCCAGCCCCTCGTGTTCCCAGAACGCAGCGTCCTCGGCCACGGTCACGGCGCGCTTCAGGTGCGGCGAGATCCGGTCGTAACTCACCCACCGGTGCTGCATCTTGAGTGTGCGGCCCGCGTCGGCGGCCTGTTCGGCGCGCAATTCGCGGAACGCTGTGGTGGCGGGCGGCTCACGCTTCAACGCGCGCACGTCCGGCAGCGTCATCCACGTGTAGCTGAGCGTGGCGAATGCCACGCCCATCGCGGCCACAACCCAGCGACACGTGCGACGCATCAGCCTCCGACGACCACGCGCAGCCGCGTGCCAACCGCAGGTGGTGACACCTCACTGCCTTCCGAGAGGATGTTGAACTGCCGTTTGCCCGTGGCCGGATTGGTGGCACACGCCATCGCGGTGGAGACCACGAGCGCGAGTGCGGTGAACGTGTGTTTCATAAGCCCTCCGGATTCACTTCGGACGTTTGCGACCGAGCGCCTCCGCGAGTGCGGACACGACGCGATCAACGTTGGCGAGCGTCGCGCCGGATCCCATCAACCCAATCCGCCAGATCCGGCCGGCAAGCGGGCCAAGCCCGGCGCCGATCTCAATCCCATGCGTCGTCAACAACCGTGCGCGCACGGCCTTCTCGTCGAGGCCAGGCGGAATACGAACGGCGTTGAGGCTGATCAGACGGTGCGGCGGATCGGCGAACAACTCAAGACCGACACCCGCCAGCCCCGCGACCAGCGCGTCGTGTGCCGCCTGATGACGGGCCCACCGCGCCTCCAGCCCTTCCTCGAACAACTCGGTGAGCGCCGTGTGCAGCGCATACACAAGCGGCGAGGAGATAGTGTGATGATACTGCCGCCGCACCCAGAAGGCTTCAAGGAGATCAAAGTCGCACGCGTAGCTGTGGCACGTCGGCGACGCGTGACGCGCACGCGGCGACACGGTGATCGGCGAGAGCCCCGGGGGCGCGCCGAGTCCCTTCTGCCCGCACGCATACACAATGTCGGCGTCCCATGCCGACACATCCACCGGGATCGTGCCGAGCGATGTCACCGCATCCACCACAAACAACGCCTCGCGCCGGCGGACGATGGGCGCGATGGCTTCGACGGGATTGCGCACCCCCGTGGATGTTTCCCCGTGCACCATGGCGACGACATCGAAGCGCGCATCAATAAGCGCGCGTTCGACCAGCGCGGGATCCACAGAGCGTCCCCACTCCACGTGCAGCCGCTCGACGTAGGCGCCGCTGCGCGCGAAGACCTGCGCCAGCCGCTCACCGAAGTAACCCGTCACGATCGCGAGCACCGTCATGCCCGGCTCGATCAGATTCATCGCGGCCGCATCCATCGCGGCGGTGCCCGTGCCCGAGACGGCGATGCTCAGGTTGCCGTCCGGCGCCTGAAACACACGCCCCAACATCCCGCGCACGTCATCGAGCAGATCGAGGACGTCAGGATCGAGATGGGAGCGAGCCGGTGCCGCGAGCGCCTGCATGACACGCGCGGAGACCGGAGAGGGACCTGGGCCCAGGAGCAGTCGATCGGAGGTGGGAAGCGTCGCCATCTATCGCCACTCCTGAAGCGCTGCGCGAATTTCGTCCGCCGCTTTCGGACCGACGGGCAGCAGTGGAGGACGGACCGGACCACCGGGGAATCCCATTTCTCCCAGCGCGAACTTCAAACCGGCGACGCTGTGCACGCTCGATACCAGTTGCGCGATTGGCAGGAGCCGCTGCTGAAGCGCGCGGGCGTCATCGTGCCGGCCCGCCTGCGCGTGATCCCACAACGTGGCGCACACCGCCGGCAGGAGGTTTGCCACGGCGATGATTGCGCCGCGGGCGCCGATCATCCATGCGGGGTAGGCCACCGGCGCCCAGCCTGACAACACCGCGAACCGATCGGGTCGCACCATGGCGAACTGGGCGTGCCGTTCGAGGTCGTTGCTCGTTTCCTTCATCCCGACGACATTGGGATGCTCCGCCAGGGCGCGGACGGTCGCCACCGTGAAGCTGAAGCCGGCCATCCCGGGCACGTTGTAGAGCATCACCGGCACCGGTGACGCATCGGCAACAGCGCGATAGTGCGCGACGAGTGCCTCGTGTGTCATCTGCGTCTTGAAGAACGACGGTGCGCGCACCAGCACGACATCCGCGCCGCGTTCGCCTGCGCGACGGCAGGCGGCGATGGTCGTGCGTGTGGATTCACGGCCCGTGCCGACCATCAGCACCCGGTCGCGAGGCACCACCGCGCGCGCGGTGTCCACAATGGCGTCGGCCTCGGACTCATCAAGGAGGCCGGCTTCGGCATTCGAGCCGAGCACCAGCGCGCCGGCGAGCGGCGCGGCGGACAGCCGTGTCAGTTGGGCGCGCAGCGCACCAAGGTCAACATCACCCGTCGCCGGATCAAACGGCGTCGGCACTGGAGGAAATACACCGCGAAGAGAAAGCACGACCGGAGGCTATCGACGTGGCGTCGCGGTGTCAACGCTGTGGCCACCCGCCACTTGCTGAAGGGCGAGCACAAAGACGAACAGCAGGAGCGCGGGGCTCAGCGTCCACGGCGCCAACTGCATGGCCGACACGCTCGACGCCTCCTTCAGCATGAGGCCCCAGCTCGGCTGGGGCGACGTCCCCCCACAAATGAGTAGCGTTTAGGTTTAGCGTCCGGCCTTAGGGGAAAGGGTCGGGCGATGAAGAAGCGATTTACCGAAGCGCAGATTGTGGGCTTCCTGCGGGAGGC
>VFZF01000010.1 GCA_016871335.1 Acidimicrobiia bacterium | reverse complement strand
TGCACGCGACGGCGTCATGACCTACCTGCGGGACCAGAAGATTGGGTACCCGACGAGCGGCACGGTGGTGCCGATTGTGCCGGCCGCGATCCTGCTGGACCTGGCTGTCGGTGAAAACCCGAACGTCGTACCGACCGCCGACTGTGGATACCGCGCGGCAGCGTCGGCCGCGGGCGGCGCCGTCGCTGAGGGGTCGATTGGCGCCGGAGCCGGTGCCACGGTCGGAAAGTTCGCCGGCCCCGGTCGCGCAATGAAGGGAGGCATCGGCACAGCGTCCGTGCGCGACCCCAACGGACTCATCGTCGGCGCGATTGTCGCGGTGAATGCCTCCGGATCCATCTTCGATCGCCGGACAGGCCAACCCGTCGCAGGCGTCCGGACCGCAGACGGCCGAGGTCTGGAGAATCCGTTCGACCTCATTCGCCGCCTCGCGCCTCCCCCACCCCGGGAGATGGAAAACACCACGATTGGCGTCGTCGCGACGAATGCGCGCCTCGACAAAGCACAGGCACTGCGGGTGGCCATCATGGCGCAGGACGGCCTCGCCCGCGCGATCTCCCCGTCGCACACGCCCGGGGACGGCGATACATTGTTCGTGCTGGCGACCGGTGGGCTCGAAGGCACCGCCAATGTCAGTCGTGTTGGCTCGCTTGGCGCCGAAGCGGTGAGCGACGCCATTCTCAACGCAGTCCTCAAAGCGAAGGGGCTGCCGACCTTCCCCTCCGTCTCAGACATCAAGCGCTGACGTGCTGATTCTGCTGATCGTCTATTCGATCGCCCTCGTGGCGGTCGGCGCCTGGATCGGCCGGTCGGTCCGCAAGAGCGAGGATTTTTTTGTCGGCGGCCGCTCTCTCGGGGCCGGCGCCTTGTTCGCCACGTTTCTGGCCGCCAACATCGGCGCCGCATCCACCGTCAACGCGACTGGACTCGCCTATCACCACGGCCTGGCGGCGTGGTGGTGGAATGGCGCGGCGGGACTCGGCACGCTGGTGCTCGCATTTGTCGTGGGGCCCCGCATCTGGGCGCTGGCCACTGCGCGCGGCTACCTGACCGTCGGCGATTTTCTCGACGATCACTTCGGCCGCCACGTTCGCCTGCTCGCGACCGCGATCATCTGGCTTGGCAGCCTGTCAATTTTTGCGGCGCAGATCATCGGCGCGGCGGCCGTGCTTGTGGTCGCAGGCGGCGTCTCGTACACCACTGGCGCCTTCGTGTCAGTGGGCGTCATGACCGCGTATTTTGCGTTCGGTGGATTACTCAGCTCGGCGTGGGTCAACCGCGTCCAGCTCATAGTCATCCTCGCGGGGTTTACCGTTGCCGTGGTCTTCGCGCTCGGCCGCGCCGGAGGTATCGGCGTCGTGGGTGAGGCCGTGCCGGGCACGACGTTTTTCACAGGAACAACTGGGCTTGCATCGACGGCCGGGTGGCCGCTGTTGTTTTTGCTCGTACCAAACTTCTTCTTGTCTCCGGGGCTGATTCAGCGTGCGTATGCGGCACGATCGGTCTCCGAGTTACGCACGGGGATTGGATGGTGCGGGGTCGCCCTTCTGGTCTTCGCCTTCGCGCCTGTCGCGCTCGGCATGTCGGCGCGCGCGCTGCTGCCCGACCTGGCTGGCGAACCACTTCAGATGATTCTGCCGACCCTGCTCGCCGAAGCCGTGCCGACGATGGTGGGTGCGCTCGCGCTGGCGGCGGTGTTTTCCGCGGAAATCAGTTCGGCGGATGCCGTGCTCTACATGTTGTCCACATCAGGTGCCCGCGACATCTACCGCGGGGTCATCAAGCCGGATGCCACCGACGCCGAACTGCTGCGCGCCGCACGCATCACCGCCGTACTCGGAGGCATCGGCGGGTTCGTCCTGGTCTTTTATTACGAATCCATCTACGCCGCCCTCGGCGCCTTCTACAGCGTCGTCGGTGTCACGCTGCTCGCACCGGTGCTTGGGGGCTTGTTCCTGCCCCGCGGCGGCCGCACGGCCGCACTGGCCTCCATCGTGGTGGGCATCATCGCGCTCTACGGCAGCCCGCCGTTGCTCCCCGCAGGCACGTGGGTCACATCGTCTGTGCTCTGCCTCACCGCGAGCGTCGCGACGTACCTCGCTGTTGCAGTCATCCGCCCAGGCACCCAGTCGCCCACCAGCCCATCCGCTTAATGCGCGTCGTTGATCACACTGGTCGCCGCCTCGTCGATCTCCTTCGGGCCCTGCCTGCGGGCGATCACGTACGAGATGCCGAAGATGACGACGATGAGGCCGAGTGAGAGGGTTTTGGGAATCGTGAAGCTGATCCAGTGCACCTGGTGGGCGTATTCGACGAAGAGCTTGATGGCGACCCACGCGATGATGATGAACGCGCCGTCGACCAGCGCCGGGTACTTCTGCACGAGCGTCAGGAGCTGACCGATCACCAACCGCATCGCCACGATGCCGAGGACGCCGCCGGTGATGATGACCCACAACTTCGGGGACATCGCCACGGCGACCAGGATCGAATCGATCGCAAACACGATGTCGGTCAGTTCGACCTTGACCACGGTCGCCCAGAACGCGGACAACCCGAACATGGTTTTGGCTGGTTTGATGGTGCCGCGCCCTTCTTCCGAGTGCTTGAAGAAGTGGGCGTACGACAGATACATCAGGTAGGCGCCGCCGATCAGCTTGACCCAGGAGTACTCGATCATCTGGGCGGCGAAGATGATCGCGACAATCCGGAAAAAGAACGCCCCGAGAATGCCGTACCGAAGGGCCTTCCGCTGCTGCTCCCGCGGGAGGCTCAGCACCAGAATGGCCAGCACAAGTGCGTTGTCGGCCGAGAGCAATCCCTCAAGCAGCACAAGCAGGCCGATGGTGATGAGGTCTGCGAACTGAAAATCTATGGGCACGCCTGTTCAGAATATCTGAGCTCGGAGGTGATTTCGGGATGTGGTGTCGTTTCCCCGAAATCGCCTCCGAGCTCATTTTGGATGGCATGTCATGCACTTGACACACAATGAGTCAAGGACCACACTTGAGGCATGGCAGAGTTCTTTCTGATCAGCATGGCGGCTGAGACGCTGCAGATGCACCCGCAGACCCTCCGGAAATACGAGCGGCTTGGCCTGGTGAGACCGAGGCGCACCGGTGGGGCGATGCGCGTGTATACCGAGGAGGAGATGGCCCGCCTTCGGTTCATCAAGATGCTGGTTGAAGACCTCGGCATCAACCTCGCCGGCGTACAACGTTTGTTGTCGGTGGCGGATGTCGCACATCGGATCCGGCCCCTCGTTGCCGAGAGCCGGCAGCGGTCACAGAGTGATTTGGCGCGGCGCATGAGCGCGGAACTCGATGAGTTGTTCCGCACGCTCGGCCTGCAGGATTGGCAGTAGGAGACGACGTGGACTTCAAAGATTATTACGCCGTGCTTGGCGTGCCGAAGACTGCGTCCGAGGCGGACATCAAGAAGGCGTATCGAAAACTGGCGCGCCAGTTCCATCCGGATCTGAATCCGGGGAACAAGGCTGCAGAGACGCGCTTCAAGGACATCAACGAGGCCAACGAGGTGCTCGCGGATCAGACATCGCGCAGGAAATACGACGAACTGGGTGCGAACTGGCGGCAGTACGAGAACGCCCCTGGCCCGAGACCGGGCGGTGGGCCGCGGTCGCAGACACGCACGATGACACCCGAGGCGATGCAGGACCTCTTTGGAGGGGACGGCGGCTTCTCGGACTTCTTCACGACGTTTTTCGGCAGCGGCGGCGGCGCCCATGGTGCCCGGCACTCGCGGCCTCCGCGGGGGCGCGATGTGGAGTCACCACTGACGCTGAGCCTTGATGAAGCGTTCTCCGGCACCACACGGCATCTGGAGTTGCAGCGGAACGGCACGCCGCATCGCGTCGAGGTCCGCATCCCGGCCGGCGTCCGCGAAGGCTCGCGGGTGAAGGTGCGCGGCGAGGGGGAACACGGCAGCAAAGGGCAACCCGACGGCGATCTGTATCTGGTCGTCCGCATCGCACCGCACGCGCGCTTCGAACGCCGCGGTCAGGACCTCCACACGCGGGTGGCCATTCCGATTCCCACGGCGGTGCTCGGCGGCGACATCGCCATCACAACGCTGGGCGGCACGTCCCTCCGCCTGCGTATTCCGGAACTCACGCCCTCGGGCCGTGTGTTCCGGCTGAAGGCGCACGGCATGCCCGCGCCCCGCGAACCCGAGACCCGTGGCGACCTGTTTGTCACGGTGGATTTGCAGATTCCAGCGGCGCTCTCGCCCGAAGCGCGTGAGCACTATCAGGCGCTGGAGAAACTCGCAGGTGGGTCATGAATCTGAATCGATACACGGAAAAAGCACAACACGCCATCCTCGCGGCACAGCAGAGCGCGGAACGCAGTGGCCACCCGGAGGTCCTCCCGGAGCATCTGCTCGCCGCCCTCGTCACCCAGGCGGACGGCATTGTCCCGGCCGTGCTCGGCAAGATGCAGGTCAACGCGCAGGCGATTGTCGGCGGCGCAGATGCGTTGCTGAAGGCCCTGCCCCGCACCCAGGGCGGTGCGCAGCCTGGCCTGTCATCACGTCTACGCACCGTGTTGACCATCGCGGAACAGGAAGCGGAGTCGCTGAAAGACGAATACACCAGCACCGAACATCTCTTTGTGGCCGTGGCGAGCGAAGGCGGCCGCTCCCCCGCCGCCCGTCTGCTCGCCCAACACGGCGTCACGAAGGACGCGGTCCTGCAGGCGCTGACGCAGGTGCGCGGCTCGCAGCGCGTGACCGATCAGAATCCCGAGGGCAAGTATCAGGCGCTGGAAAAATACGGTCGCGACCTGACCGATGCCGCCCGCAAGGGAAAACTTGACCCGGTCATCGGCCGCGATGAGGAAATCCGCCGCGTGATTCAGGTGTTGTCACGTCGCACCAAGAACAATCCGGTATTGATCGGCGAACCCGGTGTCGGCAAGACCGCCGTGGTGGAGGGCCTTGCTCAGCGCATCGTACGCGGCGACGTGCCCGAGACCCTGCGCGATCGCAAGATCATGGCGCTCGACATGGGCGCCCTGGTGGCCGGCGCCAAATTCCGCGGTGAGTTCGAAGAACGCCTCAAAGCCGTGCTGAAGGAAGTCACCGACGCGCAGGGCCAGATCGTGCTCTTCATCGACGAACTGCACACCGTCGTCGGCGCCGGTGCCGCCGAGGGCTCGATTGACGCGTCGAACATGCTGAAGCCGATGCTCGCCCGAGGCGAGTTGCACACGATTGGTGCAACCACGCTCGACGAATACCGCAAGTACATCGAAAAGGATGCGGCGCTCGAGCGCCGTTTCCAGCCTGTCATGGTGGATCAGCCATCGGTCGAAGACACCATCAGCATTCTCCGTGGCCTGCGCGAGCGGTATGAGATCCACCACGGCGTGAAGTTCAAGGACTCGGCGCTGGTGGCGGCCGCCGTGCTCTCGCATCGGTACATCGCCGACCGGTTCCTGCCCGACAAGGCGATTGACCTCATCGACGAGGCGGCGTCCCGCCTGCGCATGGAGATCGACTCCATGCCGATCGAACTCGACGAGATCGAACGGCGTGTCATGCAGCTGGAAATCGAACGCGAAGCCCTTCGCAAGGAATCCGACGCCGCATCGAAGGACCGGCTGGAGAAACTCGAGAAGGAGCTGTCCGCGCTGAAGGAAAACCGCACGCGGCTCGCCGCGCAGTGGCAGAAGGAAAAGGACGCCATCCAGATCGTACGCGGCAAGAAGGAGGAGCTCGAACAGTTGCGGCTCGAAGTGGAGCGCGCGCAACGGTCGGGCGACTATGCCAAGGCGTCTGAGCTGCAGTACGGCCGCATCCCCGAGCTCGAACGCGAAGTGGCCGCCCACGACCAGGGGGCCACCGACGGGGCGTCCACCCAGATGCTCAAGGAGCAGGTCGACGAGGAGGACATTGCCGAAGTCGTCGCACGCTGGACGCACATTCCCGTCAGCCGGCTGATGGAAGGCGAAGTCCAGAAACTCGTCACCATGGAGGAACGCCTCCATGAGCGGGTCGTCGGCCAGCACGACGCAATCGTGGCCGTGGCGAATGCGATGCGCCGTGCGCGAGCGGGCCTGCAGGACCCCAATCGCCCGCTCGGCAGCTTCCTGTTCCTCGGTCCCACCGGCGTCGGCAAGACAGAGCTCAGCCGCGCACTTGCGGAACAGTTGTTTGACGATGAGCATGCGTTGATCCGGATCGACATGTCCGAGTATCAGGAGAAACACACCGTGTCCCGGCTCATCGGCGCGCCTCCCGGATATGTCGGGTACGAGGAAGCCGGCCAACTCACCGAGGCCGTGCGCCGACGCGCCTATGCCGTCGTGCTCTTCGACGAAGTCGAAAAGGCGCATCCCGAAGTGTTCAACGTCATGCTGCAGATGCTTGACGATGGGCGGTTGACGGATGGGAAGGGGCGCACCGTGGACTTCAAGAACACGGTGGTCATCATGACGTCGAACCTGCGCGATCAGGACGCGTTGCGGGCCCACTTCCGGCCCGAGTTCCTCAACCGCATCGACGAGATCGTGTTCTTCCAGGCGCTGACCAGGAAGGACATCCGCACGGTCATCGACATCCAGCTCAAGGGCCTGCTGAAGCGCCTTGAGGAACGGAAGATCTCGCTCGAGTTGTCGGATGCGGCGCGCACGCTGCTGGTGGACGAAGGGTACGACCCGGTCTACGGTGCCCGGCCGCTCAAGCGCACGCTCCAGCGACGGGTGCTCGACCCGCTGGCGATGGGTGTGCTTCAGGGCGAGTTCGGCGAGGGCGACACTGTGTATGTGGATGCGGCCGACGGGGCCATCACCCTGCAACGCGTGGTGGCGGCGGTTTAAAGAGCTGACCAAGGCTAATACTGGACTTGATCCAGACTTCTCGACTACCATCGTCTGGAGGGTGGGAGCATTCGAACAAGTCCTGAGGGACCACGGCCTTCAGGTCACTGCCCAGCGGCTCGCGGTGATGCGCGCCGTGTCATCGCGCCCGCATGCCACGGCTGATGAAGTAGCAGACGATGTCAGAGGGGTCATCGGATCGATTTCACGTCAGGCCGTGTACGACACGCTGGGCCTGCTCACCGACAAACACCTTATCCGGCGCATTCAGCCGGCCGGATCTGCTGCGCGGTACGAAGACCGCGTGGACGACAACCACCATCATCTGATCTGTCGACGCTGTGGCGCCATGTTCGACGTGGACTGCGCCGCCGGGGCGGCCCCGTGCCTCGCCGCGAGCGACGACCACGGATTCACCATCGACGAAGCTGAAGTGATCTATTGGGGCCACTGCCCCGCATGCAGGAACACACGTGAAGGAGAAGGCAATGTCTGACCAAAGTGCAGGTAAGTGTCCAGTGACGAGTGGGCGGATGAAGACCGGAACGATCGCCAACCAGGCGTGGTGGCCGAATCAGCTGAATCTGAAGGTGCTGCATCAGCACTCCCCCGCGTCGGATCCCAATGATCCCGGCTTCAACTACGCCGAGGCATTCAAGACGCTTGATCTCGATGCCGTCGTGAAGGACCTGCATGCGCTCATGACGGACTCGCAGGACTGGTGGCCGGCTGACTACGGGCACTACGGTCCGTTCTTCATTCGCATGGCCTGGCACAGCGCGGGCACGTACCGCACGGGTGACGGCCGCGGTGGCGCAGGATCCGGCACGCAGCGATTCGCGCCGCTCAACAGCTGGCCCGACAACGGCAACCTCGACAAGGCGCGCCGGCTGCTCTGGCCGATCAAACAGAAGTACGGCCGCAAGCTCTCCTGGGCCGACCTGATGATCCTCGCCGGCAATGTCGCCCTCGACTCGATGGGCTTCAAGACGTTCGGCTTCGCCGGCGGCCGTGCCGATGTGTGGGAACCCGAGGAGGACATCTACTGGGGCCCCGAGGGCAAGTGGCTGGCGGACGAGCGGTACAGCGGCGATCGCAGTCTCGAGAATCCGCTCGCGGCCGTGCAGATGGGTCTCATCTACGTGAATCCCGAAGGCCCGAACGGCAACCCGGATCCGCTCGCCTCTGCTCGTGACATCCGCGAGACGTTTGCGCGCATGGCGATGAACGACGAAGAGACGGTCGCGCTGGTCGCGGGTGGCCACACGTTCGGCAAGGCGCATGGCGCGGGCGACCCCGCACTGGTCGGCCCCGAACCCGAAGCCGCGCCTCTTGAAGCGCAGGGCCTTGGCTGGATCAACAAGTTCGGCAGCGGCAAGGGTGTGCACACCACCACCAGCGGGATCGAGGGTGCGTGGACGCCGACACCGATCACGTGGGACAACAGCTATTTCGAAACATTGTTCAAGTACGAGTGGGTGCTGACGAAGAGCCCCGCCGGCGCTCAGCAGTGGACACCGAAGGATCCGGCGGCGAAGACGACGGTGCCTGATGCGCACGACCCGTCGCGCATGCATGCCCCGATGATGACCACGGCGGACCTCGCCCTGCGCATGGACCCGGCGTACGAAAAGATCTCGCGCCGCTTCTACGAGAACCCGCAGGCATTCGCCGACGCTTTTGCGCGCGCGTGGTTCAAGCTCACCCACCGCGACATGGGACCGATCACACGCTACCTCGGCCCGCTCGTCCCGAAGGAAACGCTCATCTGGCAGGACCCGATCCCGGCCGTCAATCACCCACTCGTCAACGACGCGGATGTCGCGACGCTCAAGGGGCAGCTGCTCGCCTCCGGCCTCACCACATCGCAGCTGGTGTCGACGGCGTGGGCGTCAGCGTCGACCTTCCGTGGCTCGGACAAGCGCGGCGGCGCCAATGGCGCGCGCATCCGTCTCGCCCCGCAGAAGTTCTGGGAGGTCAATCAGCCGGCGGAGTTGGCGACCGTGCTCGCGAAGCTCGAAGACACCCAGAAGGCTTTTAATGCGGCCCAGAAGGATGGCAAACAGATCTCGCTGGCCGACCTGATCGTGCTCGGTGGCTGCGCGGCCGTTGAAGCCGCAGCGAAGAAGGCCGGCGTCGCCGTGACGGTGCCCTTCACGCCTGGCCGCATGGACGCATCGCAGGAACAGACCGACGTGGAGTCGTTTGCGGTGCTCGAGCCGAAGGCCGACGGCTTCCGCAACTACCTGCGGCCCAACCAGCGCCTCTCGGCGGAGGACATGCTCCTCGACCGCGCGCAGCTGCTGACGCTGAGCGCTCCAGAGATGACCGTGCTGGTTGGCGGTCTTCGGGTGCTCGGTGCGAACACCGGCGGTGCGACGCACGGTGTGTTCACGCAGAAGGTCGGCACACTGACCAACGACTTCTTTGTGAACCTGCTCGACATCGCCACCGCGTGGGCCCCGTCCGCCACCGACGGTGTCTATGAGGGCCGCAACCGCGCGACCGGCACAATCACCTGGACCGGCACCCGCGTGGACCTCGTCTTCGGCTCCAACTCGCAGCTCCGCGCCCTGGCGGAGGTCTACGGGTCCGCCGACGCCCGGGCCAAGTTCGTGACCGACTTCGTCGCCGCCTGGACGAAGGTCATGCACCTCGACCGGTTCGACCTGTAGCGCTTGGCATCCGCAACTCATGGTGTTCTTTCTTTCGCACACACAGTGCGAGAGAAATAACCCATGAGCCAGCCCCTGCACACCGCCCTCTCCCGCCGCGAGCGGCAGGTCATGGACAGCCTCTTCCGCCGCGGCCGTGCCTCGGCGGCCGAGGTCATGGCCGACCTCGCCGACGACACCACCTACTCCACCGTCCGCACCCAGCTCCGGGTCCTCGAACAGAAGGGCCACGTCCGCCACGGCCAGGAAGGCGTGAAATTCGTGTACACGCCGGTCGTCAAGCGGCAGGTGGCTCGCAAGTCGGCGCTGCGCCATGTGGTGGAGACGTTTTTTGAGGGCTCCCCCGAAAAAGCCGTCGCCGCATTACTCGGCGGCGAAGCGGCCAAACTCTCAGACGCAGAGTTGGCTCGCATTGCGGACCTGATCGCCAAAGCCAAGAAGGAGGACGCCCGATGACGCTCCTCATCGCCAGTCTGATCAAGGCCTCGGTCGTGCTCGCGGTGGCCCTGGTGGCCACGCTGCTGCTGCGACGCCGATCCGCCGCCCTCCGGCACGCCATCCTCGCCATCGCCATCGTGTGCGCCGTGGCCATGCCGGTGCTCGAGTGGGCCGTGCCGTCGCTGCCGGTCATCCCGTGGGGCGCGACCACTACGGTGCAGTCGTCGGGACTCACGCTGACCTCCGACGTGACCACGGTCACGATCGGGAACACGCCGAGCCAGGTTGCGGATGCGACACCGTGGTCGTGGCTCCAGGTCGCAGGTCTGGTCTGGGTGTCTGCGTCGTTGATGGCCTTCGGAAGCCTTCTCGTCGGATTCCTGCAGCTGGCGCAACTTCGCCGGCACTCCGCCGCTGTCACCGGACGTCGCCGCGACACGGCCACGGCGCTCGCACAGGCCTGTGGTGTGCACCGCCAGTCATGTTGCTCCAGGGCCGCACGCACACACAACCGGTGACGTACGGTGTCACCACGCCGGGCATCATCCTGCCGGCCGATGCGACCTTCTGGTCCGACGCGCGCTGGCACATCGTCCTCCGGCACGAACTCGCACACATCGCGCGGTGTGATGCGGCCCTGCAGGTCACAAGCGAAGTGCTGCGCATTCTGCAGCCGCTGAATCCGCTCGTCTGGCTCGCGTGCCGCCGACTGCGCCAGGAGAGTGAATACGCGTGCGACGACGAGGTGTTGGGCAGCGGCGTGCGCCCGACTGAATACGCCACTCATTTGCTCGATGTCGCCAAACACCTGTCCGGCCGTCAGGTCTCGATGGCTGCCGCTCCGGCCATCGCTCACCCGTCCACACTCGAGAGGAGAATCGTCGCCATGCTGCAGACCACAAGGAACCGCACGCCGCTGACCCGCCGTGCGTGGGCCGCCGCCACACTCGCCGCGTTGAGCCTGAGTCTTCCACTCGCTGCTGCGGGACTGGCTCCAGCCGTGATCCTGATTCTCGAGCCGCAGGTGGCGCCGGCACCTGCGGCACCTGTCGCGGTCGCCACCCCACCAACAACGCCGACGCCGGAGGCAACACCAGCGCCCGCTCCGCGGCCCGCGCCCGTCAGCCCGGCCGCGCCGCGGCAGGCCGGGTCGATTGCGGGTCAAGTGGTTGATCAGATGGGAGGCACGATTCCTGGAGCGACGGTCACCTTGGTCGACAAACAAACAAGCCAGGCGTCCACCGCGATCACCGATCCCGCAGGCCGCTTTGCGTTCCGCGACCTGACGGCGGGCGACTATGAGATCTCGGGCAAACTCTCGGGCTTCGCGCCATTTGCGGCGTCGTTCACGGTGACGCCCGGGGCCGCGATGAATCCGCGCTTCACGTTGGCAGTGGGCACCTTGGCGGAATCCATCACGGTGTTGTGTGGGCCCGAGACCTTCTCGCTGCTTGGTGCGCTCTTCCCGGTGTTGCACGCCCAGCAGACCCCATCCACCCCGATCCGCGTCGGCGGCCTGATTCGCGAACCGAAGAAGATCCGGGATGTGCGTCCCATTTGTCCTGCAGGTGGTGTGACCAGTGAGGTCCTCGTGGCGCTCACGGGCACGATCGACGACACCGGGGAACTGCTCAACGTCGCGCTCGACGATGACGCCGCCGTGCCGCCGGCGGAACTCGCCAACATCGCCCTCAACGCGGTGCGCCAGTGGCGCTTCACGCCGACGCAACTCAATGGACGGCCGATTGCGGTCGGGATCAAGGTCAACGTGACGTTCAGGCCCAGACCGTGATGGCCCGCTCCAGTGCAGCGCGCCCTACGAAGGCCGTACGCAGGGCCCGCTGCACTGCAGCGGACCACACGGCGCGCTCACGTTCAGCGCGCCCGACGTGGCGTATGATCCCGCCCATGCAGGCAAGTCGACGGGCACTCATGGGCGCGGCTGTAGTGATGGCGGTCGGGGTGCAGGCGCAGACGCCTGCTGATCCGATCAACAGAATCCGCGAAGCCGATATCAAAGCGGACTTGTTCACCCTCGCGGGCGACGCGATGCGCGGCCGCGAGGGTGGCACACTCGACGAAATGGCGGCGTCCGTCTGGCTGGCGGAACAAGCGCGTGCCATCGGGATGTTGCCGGCCGGTGACAACGGCACCTACTTTCAGTTCTTCCCCCTCGAGCGGTTCCGCACCTCCCCGGGCAGTACGGTGAGCATCGGCACTACGGCCCTGCGAATGGGACGTGACGTGGTGCCCGACGCACCAGTGCTCGCGATAGTGGAGGCGCCTGTTGTGATCGCCACGCCCCCCGCCGCGCCGACCGCAGAGGCCAAAGGCCGCGCGCTGGTGGTACGGTATGTGCCGACCGTGACCGACCCGGCTACTCCAGCGCCCCCGGCGGCCAATGCGCTCCGCAACTGGGCCCGCGCCCTCCAGCGCACGGTGGCTCCACGTGAACCCGCCGCGATCATCGTGCTTGTCGGCGACGAACACGCCGACCAGTGGAATCGCGTGGCCTTTCCCTTTGCACGCGGTACCTACGCGCTCGATCCCGAAGGCACGTCTGCACCGCGCACACCCACTCGCGGAGTGCCACTGCTCTACGTGCGCGACTCCGTCGTCGGCACCCTCGCCTCCGACGCGCGTGTGGACATCGCGCTCTTCACCGACACCTTCACCTACCCGTCGGTCAACATTGTCGCCAGGGTGCCCGGCCGGGATCCGGCACTCGCAGGCCAGCACGTGCTCTTCAGCGCGCACCAGGATCACGACGGCGAGCGCTACCCGGTGGACGGCGATGCGATCTGGAACGGCGCGGACGACAACGCGACGACCGCCGTCGCGCTTCTGGCCATCGGTCGCGCGTTTGTGGCGTCGCCAGGACGACGGTCAGCCCTGTTTGTGTGGCATGGCGCCGAAGAACGCGGCCTGATGGGATCACGCTGGTATGCGAAACGTCCCACTGTGCCGATCACGTCGATCGTGGCGGTGCTCAACGGCGACATGATGGGCCGGAACGACCCGAAGGTGGCCGCCCTGCTCGGTGCGCTACCGCCCCATCGAAACTCGCCAGACCTGGTGGAGATGGCGCATCAGGCCAACACGGCGGTCTCACAGTTCGAGGTGGACTCCTCCTGGGACGACCCGCAGCATCGCGAGGGCTGGTACTACCGCAGCGACCACCTGCCGTACGCGCGCGTCGGCATCCCCGCGATTTTCTTCTCGACGTTGTTGCACGCCGACTATCACACGCCGTTCGACAATCCCGAACGCATCGACATCGCCAAGCTCACACGCATGACGACGTGGATGTATGCCACCGGCCGCGCCGTCGCCGAACGCGACGCGCCTCCGGCGCTTGATCCCACGTTCAAGCTTGAGCGCTGCCGCGACTTTACCGGCAACTACTGCGAAGACTAACGGCGTCCGATCTGATACTCCTGCGGCGGCTCCGCGCCGAGGAGATGTTTGACGAAGTAGTCCCAGCGCCGGCGCATCATGTAGTTGTTGTCCACACCGAAGCCGTGGCGCTGATGCGGGTACACGATGAGATCAAAGTCCTTGTTGGCTTTGATCAACGCATCGACCACGAGATACGTGTTGTAGATCGGCACGTTGTTGTCCATCGCGCCGTGGGCCAGCAGGAGCTTGCCCTTCAGGTTGGCAGCCACGAGTTGATTGGCCTGTGATTCGTAGGAATCGCGGGCACCGTCCTTCGTCAGCAGGCCCTGGAACCGTTCGCCCCAGTCGTCTTCGTAGTTGCGGTTGTCGTGGTTGCCGGCCTGCGACACGCCCACCTTGAAAAAGTCCGGGTGCCGGAACATCGCGGACGCCGTCGCAAAGCCGCCGCCTGAGTGTCCCCAGATGCCGGCGCGATCGATGTCGATGTACGGATACCGTGTTGCGAGCTCACGCATCCCGGTGATCTGATCCGGCAACGTGTTGTCGCCCATGTTGCCGTAATACGCGTCGGCGAATGCCTTCGACCGCCACTCCGTGCCCATGCCGTCGATCGCCACGACGACGAAGCCGAGCTCAGCGAGCGCCTGGTGATCACTGCGCGCCGGCGTGAAGTTGCGGCTGCCGACGCTGCTGCCCCACGGCCCCGGGTAGATGTAGTTGACGATCGGATACTTCTTCGTCGTGTCGAGGGTCGTCGGCGTAAACATCAGGCCGTAGAGGTCCGCCTTGCCGTCGCGGGCCTTGACGACAATCGGCGTCGGGGGCTTCCAGCCGGCGGCGGTCAGGCGGGAGATGTCGGCGCGTTCGAGGACCGCGACCTGTTCGCCGGTGATTCGCCGCAACACCGTCACCGGCGGCGTCACCGGCGTGGAATACGTGTCCACGAAGTGTCGACCGTCCGGGGAGAACACCACGATGTGATTGGCGTCCTCAGGCGTCAGCAGCGTCAGGCCGGTGCCGTCCATCTGGATGCGGTAGAGATGCTGGAAGTAGGGATCGCGCCCGGCCTCACGACCGACGGCCGTGAAATACAGCGTGCGCGTCTTCTCGTCCACCTTCAGCAGGCTCGCGACGTTCCACTCGCCGCGCGTCACCTGCGACTTCAGCGCGCCGGATTCCAGATCGTAGATATACAGGTGTCCCCAGTTGTCGCGCTGCGACCACCAGAGCACCTCGCGAGACGATGGCAGCACGCGCCAGTTCACGCTGCCCACCGCCGCCAATCCCGATTGGAACTGGGTCAGCGCACGTTCCTCAAACAGCGTGCGCACTTCCCCGCTTGTCGTGTCGGCGACGCGGAAGATGGCCTCCTTGTGATCGCGCGCGGAGGAGACGAACGCGACGCGGGACGCGTCCGGGTACCACTCGACATCGAGGAACGTCGTGCCGTCCGCGATGTGATCGTTGATGGTGGACCGATGCTGGTCGGCCGGCATCAGGAGCCTGGTGACCTTCGCGGTCTCAACATCGATGATGACGCGGTGAATCCGGAAGATCTCGCGATCCTCGGGCAGCGGATACTTCCACGCTTCGAGTCTGGGCGCGCCGACGTTGGTCGACACGAGATACATCTCGCTCACACCGCGGCCGTCGTGCTGGGAGGTCGCGATCTTCTTCGAGTCGGGCGACCACAACAGCACCGGCGAGTCGTCTTTCACCCAGCCGGCGTTGTTTGTGGCGTAGCCGAAGTCCTTGATGCCATCGGTCGTCAGCGGCCGGTCCTGCCCTGTCGCGAGTGTGCGCGCCCACAGATTGAAGTCACGAATGAACGCGGCGTAGCGGCCATCGGGGGACGTCACTGAATTGGGTGGTGCCGCCGGTCGTGGCGCAGCCGCCGGTGCCGTCGCGGGAACGGGCTCAACCGTCCGGGCACCCGTGGCGGGATCGACGATCACCACACGCAGCCCTTCGGCTGTGGTCGTCCGATATTGCAGTCGACCGTCGGGCAGCCAGGTCATCCCCGTAGCCACCCCCGTCATCAACGGCGTGGCCGCTGGGGCCAGAAATCGTTCAGCACGCGCGTAGTCGGCTGCGGTCAGGCGCAGCGGCTGCTGGGCCGCCAGCGGCACACTGAGAAGGACGGCAATCGCAAGAAGAAGTCGCATGTCCGACACTGTAACTCACCGGCGCGACAGCACGGCACCCCGCGAACTCGGCGTAAGGCGTGCTCCTTACCCGCCTCCGTCCTCGCCGAACGTGCTCAGGATCAGGCGGACTGCTTCTTTGTCATGACGAAATAGGCCGCCGATCCGCTGGCGATCGTCACCACGGCGGCGAGCAGTTGCAGCGGGTCGCGCGCGCCGGCAATACCGGCCAGCACCAGCGTCACGATCACGTAGAACAGCGGCGTGAACGGAAACCCAGGCACGGCAATCGCCTGCCGTCCTTCACGCTTCGCCAGCACGAAGAGCGACGCGACCGACAACGCGGCGCTGATCGACAACGTGAAGCCCAGATACCCGAGCAAGCCGCGCAGGTCCGACACGGAGATCAGCAGAATGGCAAGCGCCGCCTGGCCCAGGATGGCCGCTGTCGGAGCCTCGCTGCCGCTGAATCGGAACACCCCCGGCAACACGCCATCGTCGGCCATACGCGCATAGACGCGGGGCCCGGCCATGATGAGCGAGAACACCGACGTCACCAGCGCGACCACGATGATGATGCGGATAGCCATCGCGGCGGTATCGCCGCCAATCGCCTGCGCGGCCGCGGCGGCCACATCCTGTTTGCCGACCACCGCGTCAAACGACGGCAGATACACAAACGCGGCGTTCAGCGCGACATACAGCGCCGTGACGACGAGTGTGCCGATCCACAGGGCGCGGGGAGCATTCCGCTCGGCGTCCTTGGCCTCGCCGGCCACATACACGGCGGCGTTGAACCCGGAGTAACTCAGGGAAATCCAGACCAGCGAGCCCGCGAAGGCGGCCAGGGAAAACGGCCCCGGGACAGCGGTGACCGGCGCGGCTCCCTCCGACAGTGCCACGGTGCCCGCGAACAGCAGGAAGCCCACGAGCATCGCGACCTTGAGCACCACCGCCACGTTCTGCGCCATGGCCCCCGTCCGCACCTTCACTCCGTGCAGCACCGCTGCGAGCAATACCAATGCGGAGGCGGCCACGCCGCCGGGCAGCCAGTCGGGGCGTGTCGGGAACGCGTACGTTTCAAACGTCAGCGCCGCGAACGCAATCGCACCAGTGAATCCGGCCAGCAGGGACACCCACCCGGCGATGAAGCCAGCCACCGGATGAATCACGCGCGACAGAAACAGATATTCACCGCCCGACTCGGTCATCCGGCGGACGAGCCCCCCGTAGCTGACCGCGCCACTGAGGGCGATCAGACCGCCGACGACCCAGGCGGCCACCACGCGGTTGGCCGACCCGAGATCGCCCAGTGCGAATCCAGAGGTGGTAAAGACGCCGGCGCCCACCATGTTGGCGATGATGAGGCAGACCAGCGAAAACAGACCAAGGTTCTTGATTGGAGTCACGCGGTGGGCAGTATACCCGCGCGGGCGTAGACTCTACGCATGTCCGATCAGAAGTATCGTCAGCGCGGCTATCAGGACAGCGGCGGGGCCGACCGTCGCCCCGCGTCTTCGCAGAAGCCACGGGAGCCGATCGATCCGCGTATCCCGCGTGATCCCAAGGTCATGAACATGATGGCGTTCGCGGAGGTCTTCCGGTGCGCACGATGCGGCACGATCGAACGCGACATCATCGGTTCATTCACTTCCTGCACAAAATGCGGCGTGGCCCTGCACGCCTGCATCCAGTGCCAGTCATTCGATCCTGGCGCGCGCTTTGAATGCCGCGAAACGATTCCGGCGCGTGTGAGTCCGAAGGACGGCCGCAATGACTGCCGCCTGTTTGTCGCCGTCACGCGTGTTGAAAAGCAGACGGGGTCCACGCCAGCAAAGACGCCCGAATCGAGCGCCCGCAAGGCCTTCGACGACCTGTTCAAGTAACTATCGCGCGAGAGTGGGAACGCAAATCAGTTGAAACCCACCTGGCCGACCGCGAGCAGGAATGCGCGGCCCGCCCGACGGTGAGAGTCTCTGACGTGCAGCCGCCCAACCGGATTATGGTTACCATGGAACAGTGACTCCCCACCTCACTGCAACCGTCGCCACGCTGTTGGTGCTGGCCGGAGGCGCCCTTGCGGCCACCGGGCGGTGGGCAGATGTGGTTGCCTCGGTGACCTCACCCGCGCGTTGGGCACAGGCGCCGGGCGCAACGCATACCGGCACATATGCTTCGGTCGCTCACGTGCGCCTGCTGGCACAGCCACGGCGGCGTGGAGTTCGCTCGGTCATGCGTCGGTCACCACAACTCGGACAGAAGCCGCTGCCCTTGCACGAGAACGCGACGAACTGGTCGTGGTGACACGCCGCACACCGGAACCGCGCGAACCCGGCTGTGAGACTGCCACAAGCCAGGAAGTCCTGAAACGCGGGTTGAAGCCTTACGAGCGAGCGACTGAGGTCAGACCGAAGGCCAACGCCTCGAAGACTCTCGCTTCATGGTCCGGGTCGGTCGCCATGAGCAGGTCGATATCCACCGTGCGACGGACATAGCCCGCCTCCTGGATGGCAAATCCCCCCACGACAACGTAGCGGGCGCCGCGCTCGTTCAACTCGCGGCACAGGCTGCGCAGGTCCTCACGCGTCGCTTCGCGGGACTCTAGCTCCGCGGACGTGTCATCGCCTGCCATAGCCATGCATCCGCGTCGTCATGGGAACGGAAGCGGTAGACACCGCGTTTGACGCGGAGTCCGCCAAGCACGCGGCGCCACGCCTCAGCATCCGCCTTATCGCCGGGACGGCCCACTAAGGGATCGGCCACCCGCGTCCGTCGACCGACGATACGCCCGATGGGGTCTTCCACGTTGATGGCGGGGCCAGTCACGCTCCCCGGCCTACCCCATCTTCTGCATCGCCGCGAGGAACTCGGCGTTCGACTTGGTCTTGCCGAGTTTGTCGATGAGCAGTTCCATCGCTTCGACCGGTGACAGCGGGTTGAGCACCTTGCGCAGCACCCAGATGCGGTTGAGGTCGTCCTTGGTGTGCAGCAGCTCTTCCTTGCGGGTGCCGCTCTTGATGATGTCGATCGCCGGGAACACGCGCTTGTCCACCAGCTTGCGATCCAGGTGGATTTCCATGTTGCCCGTGCCCTTGAACTCTTCAAAGATCACATCGTCCATGCGCGAGCCGGTGTCGACCAGGGCGGTGGCCATGATCGTGATGGAGCCACCTTCTTCGATGTTGCGGGCCGCACCAAAGAACCGCTTCGGCTTCTGGAGCGCGTTGGAGTCGAGACCACCGGAGAGCACCTTGCCCGAGGGCGGAGCGACGGTGTTGTAAGCGCGCGCGAGACGCGTGATCGAGTCGAGCAGAATAACGACGTCCTTCTTGTGCTCGACGAGACGCTTCGCCTTTTCAATGACCATCTCGGCCACCTGCACGTGACGCTGCGCGGGCTCGTCGAACGTCGACGAGATGACTTCCCCACGCACCGAGCGCTGCATGTCGGTGACTTCTTCCGGACGCTCGTCGATGAGCAGGACGATGAGGTAGACCTCAGGGTGATTGGTCGTGATCGACTGCGCAATGTTCTGCAGCAGCATCGTCTTACCCGTGCGCGGTGGTGCGACGATGAGACCGCGCTGGCCCTTGCCGATGGGCGTCATCAGGTCCATGACACGGGCGGAGACGTTGTCCCCACCGGTCTCGAGCTTGAGACGTTCCTGCGGGTAGAGCGGCGTGAGGTTTTCGAAGAACAGTTTGTTGCGCGCGAGGTCGGGCGCTTCGAAGTTGACGGCCTCCACCTTGATGAGCGCGAAGTAGCGCTCGCCGTCCTTGGGCGGCCGCACCTGGCCGGAGACGGTGTCGCCGGTCTGCAGGTCGAACTTGCGAATCTGTGAGGGCGACACGTAGATGTCGTCCGGACCCGGGAGGTAGTTGTAGTCGGGCGCGCGAAGGAAGCCGAATCCATCCGGCAGCACCTCAAGCACACCTTCCGAAAACAGGAACCCGCTCTGTTCGGTCTGGGCCTTCAGGATCTGGAAGATCAGGTCCTGCTTGCGCATCCCCGTCGCGCCGGCGACGTTGAGGTCCTTGGCGACCTGGGTGAGCTTCTGGATGCTCATGTCCTTCAGGTCATTGATGTTGAGCATCGGGGTCCGCTGCGGGGCCGGGGCGTCTGGGTTGGCTGCGGCTTCAGCTTCGAGTTTGGCCTGTTCGGCCGCGTATTCAAGGGCCGGGTCCGCGACGGGGAGGTCATGCTGCTGCCGACGTCCGCCGCCGCCGCGCTTGTGGTGGTGTGCCATGGGAAATTTTCGTGCCTGAGAAAGAGTTATGAGGTTGGACTGGGGGAACGAACTGGGGACGAACCACTGAATGGTAGCAGCAATGAGGCAATGAGGCAATGAGGCAATGAGGCCCCACAGCCCCATTGGCTCATTGGGTGCGTCAGTACCGGACGGGCGAATCGCCAATGCCCAGAATGGAGCAGGCCACCCGGGGGTTGAGGCCGAGGGTCTGGGCCTTGGTGACCACCTGGGGCTCATCGGCCCCCGGGTTGAGCCAGACGATGGGAATGCCCTTCTGGGCGATGTCTTCGACAACGCTCATCCCGATTTCGGCCGGCACATACAGGCTGACCTCGTCGATCGGCCCCGGATAATCAAGGACGCTGGCGTAGGCCTTCTCGCCCTCGATTTCCTCCGCGGACGGGTGGACGGGGACCACCGTGTACCCCTGCTGGCGGAACGACCGGACGGCTTTGTTTCCGAACTTGCGGCGATCACTCGACGCGCCCACTATTGCGACGACAGGCATCCTGCCATCTTAGCGGAGTCTCAAGTGGTCCAGGGTCCAGGGTTCGGGTCCATTGGTCCAAGGGACCAAGCGTCCGCTACTCGGTGCGCAGCACGACGGCAGGATCGCTGCGGTTGGCGCGGCGGGCTGGGCGGCCTCCGGAACTCCGGTCACTTGGGCGCGATGAGAGGGATGACCTTGCGGCCGAGGCGGCGATAGCGGCGAAAGTCCTGATCGAGGGTGAGTACCTTGGCGCGGGGCCGAATCTCCGTGAGTCGCACGAGGCAGGCATCCGCGAACGACATTGGCCGATCCACGTACCGCGCGAGCAATCCGCGCACGGCCGCGACCTCGTCGGCCAGCTCGAAGCGCACTTCGACCACGCCTTCTTCTATCAGTGCGAGGAGTGCGTCGTGGCCGCCAGGCACGTTGCGCAGCAGAAACGCGGCTTCACTGATCACTGCTTCACAGGTTTCAAACGGCGGCTCAACCTCCCGCCACCGTGCCACCGCCCATGTGTGCCAGGTATCGCGCTTCGCCAGCGCCGCCACGAGCGGCCCGGTGTCGATGACCACGTCGCGTTCCATGATCGGCGGATCCAACGTCTGTGTGCCGGCACGCACCGGCGCGGCCTAAATCTTCTTCACCACGTCCATCCCGGACACGACACGGCCAAACACCGCGAAGCCCTGGCCGTCCTCGTTCCGGCCACCCCCAAAGTCCAGGGCCGGTTGTGGACCGATGGCGATGAAGAAGTCGCTCGACGCGGAGTCGGGTCGCCCCGCCACACGCGCCGTCGAGACGGCTCCATCCACGTGTGTCAGCCCGGTATCGCGTGTGCGTTCGAGATCCACCGCGCGCCACGTGGGGCCCTCGCCACGCGCGGTCCGTCGCCGCGATGCCGATATCACCTGAATCGGATGTGTGGTGTTGGTCTCGGTCTCAGGTCGCACGGTGCGATGAAACCGGCCCTCGTCGTACCACCCGCCATCGACATACTGCAGAAAGTTCGAACTCGTCACCGGGGCCTTCGCGACGTTCACTTCGATGACGATGTCGCCGCGGGGGGTGGAAAGCACGACGGTCGGGAGAGGTTGGGTCAGGTTGGGACACTCCATTTCGCCTCCCACCCAACCCTACCCAACCTCACCCAACCTCATCCAACCTAGAAGATCTTTCCAGGGTTCAACACCCCACGCGGATCGAAGGCGGCCTTGACGCGCTTCATGAGGTCGATTTCGTCCTGCGACAGTTCGAGTGTCATGTATTTCTTCTTCGCGAACCCGATGCCGTGTTCCCCACTGATCGAGCCGTCCATCGCGACAACACCACGGAACAGGTCGCCTTCGGCCTCATGGGCGCGGCGGATTTCGTCATCGTCGCCTGGCGTCACCATAATGTTGACGTGGATGTTGCCGTCGCCGACGTGACCGAAACACGGAATGCGCAGGCGGTAGCGTTCGCGCAGGACGTCCACGAGTTCAAACAGCTCCGGAATACGAGCCTTCGGGACTACGACGTCGTGGTTGAACTTGAGCGGCGTGATGACCTTGAGCGACGGCGAGATTTCGCGGCGGACGCGCCACAACTCCTGACGCTCGGCATTGTCGGTCGCACGACGGAACTCGGTTGCGCCGGCTTCCAGGCAGGCAGACTCAATACGATCGGCTTCCTCGCGCACTTGCGCGGAGAGGCCATCAACCTCGAGCAACAGAATCGCGGCCGTGCCCGCAGGCGCCAGAGACCGCACCTGCAAGTGGCTCGCGACCGCATCGAGGGAGTCGCCGTCGATGAGTTCAAGCGCCGCGGGAATGACTCGCGCGCGAATGAGGCCGGTCACGGCATTCACCGCGTGCCGCACAGTCGGGAAACTCGCGCGCATGGTGATTTGGACCGGCGGCTTCGGTATCAGCCGCAGGATCACCTTCGTAATGATCGCCAGCGTCCCCTCCGACCCCACCAGCAGATGCGTGAGGTCGTAGCCGACGACGTTCTTGACGACCTTGCCGCCAGTCTCGATGATCTCGCCGGTCGGCAGCACGGCTTCGAGGCCGAGCACATACTGCTTGGTCACGCCGTACTTGAAGGCCCGTGGCCCGCCGGCACACTCCGCGACGTTGCCGCCGATGACCGACTGCCGCAGACTTGCGGGGTCAGGCGGATAAAACAAGCCAACAGCTTCCACCGCATCCTGCAGGTCGCCCGTGATGACGTGCGGTTCGACAATGGCGAGCAGGCTGCCTTCGTCGATCTCCAGAATCCGATTCATCCGCTCGAGACTGATGACGACGCCGCCGTGTGAGGGCACGGCGCCACCGGTGTAACCCGTGCCGGCACCGCGGGGCACCAACGGCGTACGGGTCTCATGACACAGGTGCGCGATCGCGGAGACCTCAGCGGTGGTCACAGGCGTCACGACCACATCAGCGGGATGTCCCTGCTTGAGCGCATCCACGCCATACGCGACGCGCGTCGCATCGTCCACACGCACGTGGTCAGCGCCGACAATGGCGACCATGCGCGAGACGATGTCGGAGGCGACGGCCACGACTATTTCGGCGCGTGTTTGCGCGCGAAGCGGATGAGTCGCGTCACACCTTCACGCAGCCGTTCGAGGGAGGTCGCGTAAGAGAGGCGCATGAACCCCGGCGCGTCAAAGGCTTCGCCGGGCGTGGTGACGACACACTCCTCGGCGAGCAACGCGTCGCAGAAGTCCAGCGACGTGCGGAAACCGTCCGGCGACAGGAAATCGCTGATGTCCGGGAAGACGTAGAACGCGCCCTGCGGCACGACGGCGCGCAGGCGGGGTTCTTCCTTCAACCACTCGAGCACCTGATCGCGACGCTGCTGATATTCGTTCAGCATGTCGGTCACACATTGCTGCGGCCCGGTGAGCGCGGCGAGGGCGGCATGCTGGGTGATGGAGCTTGCGTTGGACGTCGAATGACTCTGCAGTGCATTCGCGGCCTGGGCGAAGGGCTTCGGGCCGACGGCCCAGCCGAGGCGCCACCCGGTCATCGCATACGCCTTTGACGTGGAGCCGGCCAGCACCAGCCGATCGCGCATCACTTCTGCAACGATGCCGGGCAGATTGTGGGGAACGTTGTTGTAGGTCAGGCGTTCGTAGCAGAGGTCCATCACGATCCACCAGCCGTTGGCCGCGGCCTCCTTGGCCAGGATGCGCGCGTCGGCTTCGCTCAACAACGCACCGGTCGGATTGCCGGGGCTGTTGATGACGAGGCCGCGGGTGCGTGCGGTCGTGGCCGCAAGCAGTCCGTGTGCCCTCGGCACAAAGCCGGTCTCCGCATGCGTCGTCACCACCACAGGGGTGGCGCCGGCGAGTTTGATCTGTTCGACGATCGTCGGCCAGCCCGGGATGTGGGTGATGACTTCGTCGCCGGGACCAAATAACCCCAGCGCTGCGTGGAACAGGGCCTGTTTGCCGCCCGCACAAATCACGACTTCGTCGGGCGCGTAGGTGACTCCGTAGTCGAGCAGATACCGCGCCGCGACGGCTTGGCGCAGTTCGAGGATGCCGACGTTCGACGTGTACTTCGTCTGCCCGGCGTCGATCGCGGCATGTGCGGCCGCGCAGACGTGGGGCGGCGTCGGAAAGTCCGGCTCCCCGGCCCCAAGGTCTACCACATCCACGCCTTCGCGGCGCAACTTCTCAGCGGCGGTCGTCCCCTTCATCGTCGGCGACGCACCGATGTGCCGCATCCGCTCTGCCAGCCGACTGGAATCCATGCCTTGTCCGTTATCCCTTTCTGACGCGCGCCAGCAGGCGGGCTTCCACAGCGGGTGGTACCATGCCGGTCACCGTTCCCCCCAGCGAGGCAACTTCCTTCACCAATCGGGAGCTGATGTGTGCGCGGCGCGCGGACGCGAGCAGACACACGGACTCGATGCCGGGTGCCAGATGCGCATTCATGGCCATCATCGGCTGCTCGTACTCGAAATCGGTTGAGCTGCGCAGCCCCCGGACGATGGCCACGGCGCCGGCACGGTGCGCATAGTCCACAAGCAGTCCGCCAAACGCATCCACGTCGATCTGCCCGGCACCGCTGTTGCCGGCGCACGCCTCGCGAATCATGTCCACACGTTCATCGACCGTGAACAGCGACTGCTTGGCGGGATTGACCAGTACGGTGACGACGACCCGGTCAAAGAGGCGCGCCGCGCGCCGGATCAAATCGAGGTGGCCCTCGGTGATCGGGTCGAATGAGCCTGGGAACAGCGCGATCCGTGACTGGGACATGGCTACAGGTAGAAGGATAACGCGCTATCCCCCGCTTCGAGCACACGAACTCGTGTACGGTCTCCAATCACTTCCGGCGACGGGCGGGACCGCCGATGCTCGAAGATCAGGCGCCCATCAGCCGCCAGATGGCTTGCCGCGACCGCCAGAGCCTCGTCGAGGCCGGTCATGTCGTAGGGCGGGTCGACAAAGACCAGATCGAATGCACCGGTGCCAGTGGACTGCACGAAATCACTCCGGATGAGCGTACACCGGTCGGCGACGCCACAGTGATCGATGTTGGCCTGCGCGACCTTCGCCGCCTTCGGGGCCTTTTCGTACACGGTCGCTGATACCGCGCCGCGGCTCAGCGCTTCAATCGCGACTGCGGCCGTGCCTCCGAACGCGTCCAGCACACGCGCGCCGCTGATGGACGGGCCCAACACGTTGAAGAGCGTTTCGCGCAACCGGTCCGAGGTCGGTCGCACATCGTCGTTTTCAGGGCCCATCAGCCGGCGTCCCTTCAGTTGTCCGGCGATGACACGCACTACCCGACTCCCACCAGACCGAACCGCTCGGCCCAATGCGCCGACAGGTACTCGACCAGCGGACGCGCGCGGGACGCGTCGTCGAGCCACGAGACGGCGGCACGTCGCGCATCCTCCAGCAGCACGTGGTCACGGACGAGGTCGCCGACGCGCAGGGTCGGCAGGCCCGACTGTCGCGTCCCGAAGAAGTCGCCGGGTCCACGAATCTCCAGGTCCCGTTCGGCAATCACGAAGCCGTCGGTCGTCTGGGTCAGGGCATCAATACGCGCCTTGCCCTGCTCTGTCACCGGATATTGATACAGCAGAATGCAGGTGGAGCGATGTGCGCCGCGTCCCACGCGCCCACGCAGCTGATGCAGCTGCGAGAGGCCGAACCGCTCCGCGTGTTCGATCAACATGACCGTGGCGTTTGCGACGTCCACGCCGACCTCGACAACCGTTGTCGCCGCAAGCACGTGCACGTCCCCGCGCGCGAACGCGGCCATCACCTGCTCCTTCTCGTCGGCCTTCATCCGCCCGTGCAACAGCGCGACGCGATACTCCGGAAAGACGTCCTGCTGAAGTGTGCCGAACATCGCGGTGGCCGCTTTGAGGTCCACCTTCTCCGACTCGTCCACCAGCGGGTAGATCACATACGCCTGACGGCCCTGCTCCAATTCCTGACGCACGAGTGTGTACACCTCGTCCCGACGCGTCTCGGGTTTGGCGAGCGTCTTGATGGGCTGGCGGCCTGGCGGCAGACCTCGAATCACCGAGACGTCAAGGTCACCAAACGCCGTCAGTGCCAACGTGCGGGGAATCGGCGTCGCGGTCATCACCAACACGTCCGGTTTCTGCCCCTTCTCGCGCAACGTCGCCCGCTGCAACACGCCAAAGCGGTGTTGTTCGTCGATGATGACCAGGCCGAGTTCACGGAACTCCACCGCGCCCTCAACGAGCGCGTGCGTCCCGACCACCAGGTGCGTCGTGCCGCTCGCAATCTCCGCCAGCGCGGCACGCTTCTTCGCAGCCGTCAGACTGCCGGTCAGCGACGCCACGCGAAATCGCGATCGATCAAGCAGTCGTCGAATTGTCAGGTAGTGCTGGTCTGCGAGGATTTCGGTCGGCGCCATGAACGCGACCTGCTGCCCGTTTTCCATCGCGACAATCGCTGCCAGCAACGCGACGATGGTCTTGCCGGCGCCGACATCGCCTTGCAACAATCGATGCATGGGCTCGGGGCGCTGCATGTCCGTGACGATTTCCCGCAGCGCGACCTTCTGGCCGTCGGTGAGCTTGAACGGCAGCACCTTGCGCGCCGCGTCACGCACCCGGTCATCCACCACGACCGGCCGCGCCTTCTTCTCTTCTGCCTGACGGCGTTTGCGCAACACCAGGCCGGCCTGAAACAGGAAGAACTCCTCGAAAATCAATCGCCGGTGGGCATCGGTCGCGCACGCATTCAGGGCGTCGACGTCCGTGCCGGCTGTCGGAAAGTGCACCGCACGCACGGCTTCGAGACGTGTGGGCATTCCCCGTCGCACTTCAGCAGGCACAGGGTCGAAGACACCACCCACGCCACCCACGCCACCTGGATCCTTCAACTCTCCCAGTAATTGATAGATGAGCGACCGCTGCATCCGCGTAGTGACCGCGCCGATCTTTTCGTAGATCGGCACGATGCGGCCGGTGTGCACCGTCACGTCATCCGCCCACGCATCGTCGACTACCTCGCCGCGGACGATTTCATATTCCGCGTTGGTGAACTGGAGGCCACCGCTTCGGTATTCGAGAAGGCCGTACAACACAACCTGTTGGTGGGGCCGAAACACGTCCTTCAGAAACGCCTGGTTCGGGAACACCGCGCGAATGGCGCCGCTGCTGTCGCGTACGACCACTTCAAACAACCGGAAGCCCGGGCGCCTGGTGGTGCGCACGCCGGACGACAACACTTCGCCGACGACCGTGGCGGTCTGTCCGGGACGCAGCGATGCGATGGGTGTCAGGCCGGCGCGGTTCTCGTAGCGTCGCGGGAACCGCAGGAGCAGGTCCTCCACGGTGCCCACCCCCACGCGCGCGAACTCCGCCGCACGTCTGGGTCCAACCCCTTTGATGAATTGGAGCGGCTGCGACAACACGGGCGGCTATTGGACGACGGTGGCGGCGCCGCGGCGCACATGGACTTCGCGAATGGCCGCAGGCAATTCGAACGGCTCGTCGAGCGTGATGCCCTTGGGAAAGTCCTCGGACCGCGTGTAGAACGCCAGCAGTTCCTGCAGCACCGCGCGGGGGATCGGCACACCGCCAACCGACGCGGACCCAAAGCGATAGACGCCCTTGCCGTCGGCGCCGGTGAAGCCCCCACTCATCACAACTTCGAGTGATCCGGTCACATACGCCAGTGGATCCCTCCAGCCCCGCTTTTCTGAGGTGCGCACGGCATCGAGGTCAACCAGCGATCGGGTCTCGAGTTTGCCGTCGGCCGGCATCATCACCCGTACAAACTTCACGCCGGTCGGGAACTGGTCGCCCCCGTGGTGGATCAGATAGGCATTGAGTTCCTGCTCGGTGAACGACGTCCGCAAGGGGGTGGGTTTTTGCGGGGGTGCGATGGATCGCTGCATGATCGCGTCCACCTTCTTCGCCATGCGATCGGCTTCGGCACGAGACGGCGCCTGGGCTGCGGACACCGCAACCACGCTGCCGGCCACCAGCGCCGACAGCACCCAGACTCGAAGGCGAAGGGGCATACCCCCGATTCTACTCCCGCCCGGCTTGCCTCGCGCGTGTCAGGAATTCGATCTTCTGTCGTTCCATTTCCTCCTCGAAGAGCCGGAACCGTACCCGTTGCCGAACAGTCAGGGCCTCGTCGACCGCACCGCGCACCGTCCGCAGCTCCTGGTCAAACTTACCCTGCGCGTCATCGAGCGCCTTGAGTGCCGCGGTCAATGCGGCATCATCGGTCCCTGGGTCGGCAAACGACCGGCGGAGGTCGTTGAGCATGCGCATCCGCTGACGCAGGTGCTGGCGGCGCAGGTCCTGCAGGCGATTCATGCGCATGAAGAACCGCTGGTACTGCTCGTTGGGCAGTTGCAGGACACGTTGGGCCTGCACCAGCACAAATGCGTCAAACATTTCCTGGAGTTCCTGCAGGCCCACGCCGGGCGCAGGATTCGGCGGTGCAGTTTGTGCGCGCCCCCGCCCACCCTGCCGGGCCGGCGGCTCCTGCGCCTGCGCCACGGTGCCTGCCAGGAGTACTCCCAGCACCGCCGACGTGATGATGGTCTTGATCGTCATGGCTCGCATGTCTCTACTCACTGCCTTCCGTCAGTTCCGCCTGCAACAGCCGCGCAAATGCCTCGCGCTCACTCGCACTCAACGTCGCGAGCGCGTCGTCAAACGCCCCGGTCGCAGGGCGCAACACTTCGTGCACCGCCTCGTCTTCGAGTGAGGCCAGCACATCGGAGACAAACTGCTGGGCTGTGTCCCCGATGGCTTCAGTCTCGATCGCCGCATCTGCCTGACTGACCACCACATCGGCCACCGGTGTGCGCTGCCGGGCGCCCCACGACACGACCAGCAGCAACATGGCGGCGGCGGCGGCGAGACTCATCCAGCCGCGCGCGCCCATCCACCAGGCCGCCGTGCGGGTGTCCACCGCGCTGCCGACCCGCACCTGCAGCTGGTCCCAGAACATCGGCGGCGGCTCGGGCACCTCGGTGCGCGCATCCACCATCAGGCCATCCCACACCTGCCGCAGGTCCGCGACCTCCCGCCGGCATGCCGCACAGTCGTGCAGATGGGCGCTGCGGGCGGCATCCACTGTGCCCTCCAACGCGTCGAGACGTTCGTCGTCGGTCAAATGGGTCGTCATGACTCCAACATCCGTTTCAGATTACCGAGTGCGTGGAAAAAGTTCGCCTTTGCCGCTCCCACCGTGCCACCGAGGATCTCTGCGATCGCCTCGTGGGAGAGTTCCTGATACACGCGCAACATCACGGTGGCCCGCTGTTTCGGCGGCAGTTGCGCGATGGCCCGGCGGACATCGGCGGCCCGTTCGCCGCGGGCGACCATCCCGAAGGCATCCTCGGACCGGTCGTCCACGTGACGCGCCGGATCGAGCGGCTCAATCCCCGGCCGAACCAGTGCGGTACGATTCAGACAGACATTCACCGCCACCCGATGCAGCCACGTGGAGAGTTTTGCATCGCCCCTGAAGGCCTTGAGGCCTTTGAAGGCGCGGACAAACACATCCTGCGTGAGGTCCGCAGCGTCCTCGTGATTGTGCACGAACCGATAACAGACCTGATACACCGCGCGCTGGTGACGGGCGACGATGGTGTCGAACGCCGTGCGTTCTCCATCCACAAACGAGCGCACGAGGGCGAGGTCGTCAAGCGCCGACAGGTCGGCTGTCACCTTCGAGTCGGTCACTCCCCATCCCCACGCGCCGAAGCGTCTGACAACGGAGACACCGTCTGCTCCCGTACCCATGACTCCTTAGACCGGCGCTGGGGGCTTTGCGTCACAAAACGCCGCACGTCCGTCCCTGTCGGCAGGCCTGTTTGGGCGCCTCGGGCCCGGCAGTTCAGGGCGGCGACGGCGTTTGCGACATCGAGGCAGTCTGCGGTCCATGGTCTCCAGTCCCCAGTCCCCAGTCCCCAGTCCGCCGTCCGCCGTTCCAGTAGCGCCCAGATGAGGCCGGCGCGGAAGGCGTCCCCCGCCCCGGTGGTGTCGGTGACGGGGACCACGTAGCCGGGGGAATACAGTTCGGCCTGGCCATCCCAGGCGATGGCGCCGTGGGGGCCGAGGGTGGCGATAACGATGCGGGCGGCGGACTCTTGGTGCAGGTGCCTGATGTCCCCTGCCAGCGATTCGGAGACGACGAGCACATCGACCTCGGCGAGGAGTGCATCGAGCCCCGGCACCTGCGCGTCCACGTCCGCAACCGTGAGCACATCGACGGCGCGCGCCGCCCGGGCCATGCGTGCGGAGGCGGCCGGTTCGGTGGCGTCCACCAGGACCACTTTCGCGCCGAGCACCGCCGCCACCGGCAACTCGTCGCCCCACAAGAGCGCGGAGTCCCGGTGCCACAACACGGTGCGCGAGTGCGTCTCGGTGTCGACGAGGATTAGCGCGGTCCGCGTTGGGGCGTCAACGATGCGGCACCAGGACAGGTCGATCCCTTCGTGCGCGAGCGCATCGCGGATCACCGCCTCGCGGCCGTCGGTCCCGAACGAGCCGAGGTAGCGCGCCGAGAGCCCCAGGCGCGCGCATCCCACCATCGCCGTGGCGATTTGTCCTCCCGGCAACGTCTCCAGCGACTCGAGCGGCGTCTTCCCGTCCGGTGCCGGCAGCCCGGCCACCGTGGCACTCAGGTCGACCGAATTCTCGCCGAAGCCGACGACGTCGCAGGTGCGTTGACTTTCGCCTTCCCTTTGCATAGAGTCGCCTTGTGCAGCCCCTTACCAAACGTCAACGCGAGATTCTCGACTACCTTCAGGAGTTCATCCAGCAGCACGGCTACGCGCCAAGTCTGGAGGAAATCGGCCGCCGTTTTGGTCTCTCTTCGCTGGCGACGGTGCACAAGCATCTCACCAATCTCGAAGAAAAGGGATTCATCCGGCGGCTCTGGAACCGGAGCCGTTCCGTGGAGCTGCTTTCAGCGCGCACGGGCCAGCGGGCGGTGGAGTTGCCGATGCTGGGGTACGTGGCCGCCGGTGTGCCCATCGAGGCCATCGCGGGCAGCGAGACCATCGCGGTGCCCGAGGACTTTGTCGGCCGGCTCGACACCTACGTGCTGCGCGTCAAGGGCGATTCGATGATCGACGAGCAGATTCGCGACGGCGACTTCGTCATCGTCGAAGACCGCAAGACCGCGGACAACGGCGAGATGGTCATCGCGCTTGTGGGAGGGCTGGATGTCACCCTCAAGAAGTTCTATCGGGAAAACGGGCGCGTGCGTCTGCAACCGGCCAATCCCGCCATGCAGCCGATGATCATGGACCCCTCGATGGTGCAATTGCAGGGCGTGGTGGTCGGCGTCATGAGAAAGTACTGACATGTCCACTCCCGCCAAACAGCTCAGCTTCACGATCGTCCCGGACGAATCGACCGACAGCACCCGGACCTACGCCAACTTCTGCGCCGTCGGGCACACGCCGTTCGACATGACGTTGACGTTCTGCGACGTGCGTCCACTCTCCGAGCGCGACATCAAGAGCGCCGAAGAGAACCAGCAGGTCAAGGCGCCGGTCGTCTCGCGCATCGCTCTCCCCTTCAGTGTGGTCCCCGGCCTCATCAACGCGCTCCAGGAACAGATGCGTTCGATGCAGGACGCCCAGGCGCAACAGTCGCAGGGCTGGCCGCAAGGGCCGCTGCATTGATGGGCGGTTGGGCCGGTGGGCGGATGGGCGGATGAACAAGGCACCCGACGTCTTTAATGCGCTCGATGCCATGCACCCGAATGCGTGGACGGAGCTCACGTTCACGACACCGTACGAACTGCTGGTCGCCACGATCCTGTCCGCGCAGTGCACGGATGCGCGCGTGAATCAGGTGACACCGGCGCTGTTCAAGAAATACCCGAACGCCCGGAAACTAGCCGACGCTGATCAGGCCACCCTCGAAGGCATGATTCAGTCCACAGGCTTCTTCCGCGCGAAGACAAAAAGCCTGCTGGGCATGGCGACCGCTGTGGTCGACGACCATGGGGGCGAGATTCCCTCCGACATGGACGCGCTCGTGGCGTTGCCGGGCGTCGGGCGCAAGACCGCCAACGTCGTGCGTGGCCACGCATTTCGCCTGCCGGGATTTCCCGTCGACCGCCACGTCTTGCGCGTGGCGACCCGCATCGGATTCCTGAGAGGCCAAGCGACCGAGGACGCGGTCGCCGCCGAGAAGGCGCTGACGAAACTCCTGCCGCCCGAGCGGTGGACGGTGGCGTCGGACACGCTCATCCTGCACGGCCGGCGTATCTGCAAACCCAAACCCCTGTGCGACCGCTGCGCGATTCGCCCCCACTGCGCGTACTATCGACTGCATGGACCCGGCCGCGTTTCCCGCTGATCGATTTCAAGCCCTCGTCGACGAAGCCGTCGACTCCCTCCCCGAGAAGTTCCGCGCCGCGATGGCCAACATGGCCATCGTCGTCGAAGACGACCCGACACCCGCACAACTCGCGGAAGTCGAGATCGAACCTCCCGACTCGCTGTATGGCCTCTATGAAGGCATTCCGCTGCCAGAGCGGCAGTGGAACCACGGCAACGTGCTGCCCGACAAGATCACCCTCTTCCGCAATCCCATCCTCGAAGACAGTCTTGATGATGACGACGTGGTTGTCGGCATCGGGGAGACGCTCATCCACGAAGTCGGCCATTACTTCGGGCTCGATGAGGACGAGATCATGGAGATAGAAGAACGGTATTGGAGGGGGGACGCCTCATAACGGGTTCATGGTTCATCGGTCCATGGTTCAGCGGTGCTGTGCAGGGTGCCAGGTTCTTTAGTGCTGGGTTCACGTAGGGCCCGCTGGTTTGGAGCGGGCCAGTCACGTAGGGCCCGCTGGTTTGGAGCGGGCCAACAAGAGCAGTTCCATACACACATCCGCCGTCTCGTAGGGCAACGGTGACGGCAACGGGCGATG
The DNA here is from genome assembly GCA_016871335.1 of Acidimicrobiia bacterium. GTDB lineage: Bacteria > Acidobacteriota > Vicinamibacteria > Vicinamibacterales > SCN-69-37 > SYFT01. The sequence goes on along the minus strand of VFZF01000010.1, from coordinate 112,585 downwards.
CCTGAAGCCCATGCGTTCGTAGAGACGTAGCGCGGCCTGGAGACGGGAACTTGAGACGAGCATCATCGTGTGGGCGCCCATCACGGCCGTCGCGTGCGCGATGCACACCTCGACCAGGCGCCGACCGAGGCCAGTGCCCCGCAACACTTCGGCAACGGTGACCTTCAGCAACTCCACTTCGCCTGGCCCGTGCGGCGCGACGGCAGCGGTGCCGACAACCTCCCCATCTCGTTCTGCAATGAACACCGCGCCGCCGGCATCGATCACGGCGCCCTGCGGGTCGGCGAGTTGCACTTCATCCGCCGGCTCGTAGAGGTCGTGCGCGTCGAGCCAGGCACGATTGAGTCGATAAAACGCCTCGGCGTGTGCCGGACGGAACGGCCCAATCCCGACGTCATCGATGCGACCGGCAGCCATGCGCTCCAGAGTACACTTCAGTGGTGAGTTCGCCCACCCGCGCCCGTCGCCCTGTCGGTCATCGGCCCCGCAAGCGTTTTGGTCAGCACTTTCTGGCGCCGTCGTGGGCACAGAAGGTCGTCAAGACCATCGATGTCCAGCCGCAGGATGTGCTGCTGGAGATCGGCCCTGGTGCCGGGGCGATTACCCTTCCCCTGGCCGAGACAGGCGCACCGATCCTCGCCGTCGAGATCGACCGTGACCTCGCGCGCGAGTTGGCCACGCAGGTACCCGCAAACGTCAGTCTGATCACGGCGGACTTTCTCAAGACGGATGTCATGCCGTTTCTGACCGCGCTGCAGCCGAACCGCCCCCCTGGCTCCCCGACCGATGTGCCGCGCCGGTTCCGCGTGGTGGGCAACCTCCCCTACAACTTGTCCTCGCCGATTCTGTTCCGGCTCATTGAGCTGGCACGCGCGCACGGCACCCTCACCGACGCCACGCTGATGGTGCAGCGTGAGGTGGCCGGCCGGCTGGTCGCCACACCCGGCAGGAAGGACTACGGCGTGCTCAGCATCTTTGCGCAGATCCACGCCGATATCGATCGCCGGCTCGACGTGCCGCCCACGGCGTTCGCGCCGCCACCCAAGGTGCGCTCCAGCGTGATTCGCATGACCTTCCGCCGCAGTCCGGTGCGCATTGTCGACGACGCGTTGTTCGAACGGCTGGTCAAAGGCGCGTTCTCGCAGCGCCGGAAGACCCTGGCGAACGCGCTGAAGCCCCTCGAACCGACGGCCCCTGCCGTGCTGGCGCTGGCGGGCATCGACGGCAAACGCCGGCCCGAGACGTTGACGCTCGAGGACTTCGCGCGACTCACTGAGTTCTTCGCGCGACTGAAGGCCCCTGTGTTATAGTCCGCAGCAGTTTTCCCGCCTGTTTTCACGGGTTGTCCCAGCGACCCACAGGTCGGACACGTCGACCGCGTGACGGCGCGCCTTGCGCCGAGGTCCTGCCCATCGTTGAGCGCCCGCTCGACGTGGCTGGTGTTCGAACGAGAGTGTGAAGGTCGCTGTCGATGTTGACGGCACAGAGTACGACTGTCGGTGCACCGGCCGTCGAGGTCATCCCCATCGGGGGCCTCGGTGAGTTCGGTATGAACATGATGCTCATCGCCTGCGGCGACACCGCCGTGCTGGTGGATGCCGGTGTCATGTTCCCTGAGCCTGAACTCTTCGGGGTGGACCTTGTCATCCCGGATGTGTCGGCACTGGACACGTACGCCGGCCGCATCGCGGCCCTCATCCTCACACATGGGCACGAAGATCACATCGGGGCCGTGCCCCACATCCTGAAGCACGTCAACGGCCCCGTGTATGCGACGGCATTCACGCACGCACTGCTCCAGCCGAAGTTTGATGAACACGGGACGGACACCGAGGGACGCCTCATCACCGTCGCGCCGAAACAAACCGTGACCATCGGCACGTTGTCGGTGGAGTTCCTGCGGGTCACACACAGCATCCCCGATGCCGTGGCGCTGGCGATTCACACCCCGCAGGGCGTCATCATCCACACGGGCGACTTCAAGATCGACCAGACGCCCCTCGACGGCGAACGCTTCGACCTGCATCGTCTGGCGCAACTCGGCGCACAGGGCGTGCTGGCGTTGTTCTCCGACAGCACGAACGCGGATCAGCCCGGCACCACCGGCGCCGACGTGGATGTCATTCCCGGCTTCGAGGAGATCTTCTCGTCGGCCCCGGGCAAACTCATCGTCGCGGCATTCTCCACGAGCATTTTCCGCATGCAGATCCTGGTGGACCTCGCGGAGCAATACGATCGCAAAGTCGCGTTTGTCGGGCGCGGCATGATGCGCAACTCGGAAACGGCCATGCGCCTGGGCGCCCTCAAGGTGCCCAACGGCCTGATCATCGCCGACAGCGACGTGCGCGACTTCCCCAGCCAGGACGTGCTCTGCCTCTGCACGGGCTCCCAGGGCGAAGCCATGGCCGCCCTGTCGCGCATTGCCATCGACGACCACCGGTATGTGAAGGTGAACGACGACGACACGGTGGTGTTTTCGGCGCGGGCGATTCCGGGCAACGAAAAGGCCATCGGACGGGTCATGAACCACCTGGCCCGCCGGGGGGCCGACATCGTCACGGACGACATGAAGCACATTCACGTCTCCGGCCACGCCTCGGCCGAGGAGCTGAAACTCGTCCTGTCGCTGGTGCAGCCCAGATTTTTCGTGCCGATACATGGTGAGTACCGCCAGCTGGCTCAGCACGCCCGGCTGGCCAAGGCCGCCTGCCCAGGCACGACCGTCGTGTCCATGGGGGACGGCGACGTGCTGCGGCTGGACGAGACGGGGGCCCGGATCGTGGATCGGGTGCAGACCGGGCGGATTCTGATCGACGGGACACGCACCGGGGAAATCGCCGACGAAATCCTGCGGGACCGCCGGCACCTCGGGATTGACGGCCTTGTGGTGGTTGTCGTGGCGCTCAACGGACAGACCGGCGTGCTCGAACGCGCGCCGGAAGTGATCGCCCGCGGTCTCGCGATGGATGCGAAGCAGGAGCAGATGCTGCGCGACGCACCAGGGTTGCTGGAGGCGGCGCTGAATGGCGCGCCACGGGAAGAACGCACGGACCCCGGCCTGATGCAGGCGCGCGTCAAGGTCGAGGTCCAGCGACTGTTCAAGAAGCGGGCGGGGCGACGGCCCCTAATCCTGCCCATCGTGTTGGAAGTGTGAGGAGAAACGCCGCGTGTCTGAATCGGCCCTGTCCCGTCGTCTGAGTGAATTCACCGGCGTCGCCCTGTTTGCGGTGACGTTGATCTGGCTTGGCGCCCTGGTGAGTTACACCCCTACCGACCCGGTGTGGTTCTTCAACAACGTCACCGCGCCCGATGTGGCGAACTTCGCCGGGCGCGTGGGTGCGTTCATGGCCGAAGCGTCCTTCCAGGTGCTGGGCTACTCCGCCTACTTCATCCCGGTCGTGCTCGCCGTCATCGGCTGGCATTCATTCTGGTGCCGCGCCCTCGATGCGGCCTACACGAAGCTGGTGGGGGCGGGGCTGTTCTTCTTCTGCTCGGCGGCGCTGCTCTCACTGGCCTTCAGTGTGTTTGACGATGCCGGCCGCCCGTTCAAGGCGGGAGGCGTGATCGGTGAAGTGGTGGCGACCGGACTCAGCACCTATCTCAATCGGACCGGCGCCACGATCCTCCTGCTGACGCTTGTGGCGCTCTCGGTGGTGCTCGCGACCCAGTTCTCCTTCGGCCGCGCCACGACCGTGGCCGCGTCTGCCGTACGCGAGCAGTCGACCGGCATTTTCGCGCGACTCCGGACCTGGCGCGAGGAACGACGCCGCGAGAAGGAGCGCCAGCAGATCGTCAACAAACACGTCCAGAAGGCCGGCCATGACAAGGCCCCCGAGATCGCGACCAAGGCGGCCGGCGCCGCCGCGTCCCTCAAGGCGGCCCGGCAGTCCCTGCGCCCCTCCGCTGACGAAGAGGATGATGACGAGGTGTTGACGCCGACACCGGCTGCGCGTGGCCTCGCCGCGCGGCCACCGGCCATTCGTCGGTCGTCTCCGACGCCGGTGACCCCGAGTCTCCCTCTCGGTGAACGCGATGTGCCCAAGGCCCCCGTCGAGCGCCGCAAAGGCGACTACGTGATGCCCCCGCTCTCGTTGCTTGATGCGGCCAAAGAGGCGCACAAGATCGACGAACGCGAACTCATGGAGGCCGCGAAACTCCTCGAGGAGAAGTGCCGCGAGTTCTCCGTCGAAGGCTCGGTCGTCCAGATTCACCCCGGCCCTGTCGTCACGACGTACGAGTTCAAACCCGATGCCGGTGTGAAATACAGCCGTATCACCAGCCTGGCCGAAGACCTGTGTCTCGCGATGCGCGCTGAATCGATCCTCATCGATCGCATCCCCGGCAAGTCCACCGTCGGCATTCAGATTCCGAATGCCACGCGCGAGGGTATCTCCCTGCGTGAGTTGCTCGAGTCGGACACCTACACCCGTTCCGCGTCGCGTCTCACGATGGCGCTTGGCAAGACGATCAACGGCGAACCGATGGTGTCGGACCTGGCGACGATGCCGCACCTGCTCATCGCCGGATCGACGGGCGCCGGCAAGTCCGTGAGCGTCAACGCCATGTTGACGAGCGTGCTCTTCCGTGCGACCCCGGAGGAAGTGCGCTTCATCATGATTGACCCCAAGCGCCTTGAGCTCGGCATGTATGAAGACATCCCCCACCTGATGACGCCGGTGGTGGTGGATCCCAAGCAGGCCGCCAATGCCCTGCGTTGGGCCGTGCGTGAGATGGAGGATCGCTACAAGATTCTCGCCAAGCAGGGCGTGCGCAACATCGAGCAGTACAACCGCAACGTCAAGGCGATGCTCGCGGAGTTGAAGGAATCCCAGAAAGAGGCCGCCGAGGCCGAAGTCGGCGAGCCTCTCAAGACCCTGCCCTTCATCGTGGTCATCATCGACGAGTTGGCCGACCTGATGATGGTGGCCAGCAAGGAAGTGGAGGAATCGATCGCCCGCCTCGCGCAAATGGCGCGCGCGGTCGGCATCCACCTGATTCTGGCGACACAGCGGCCGTCGGTGGACGTCATCACCGGGTTGATCAAGGCGAACCTGCCGGCCCGTATCGCGTTCCGCGTGGCGTCGAAGATCGACTCGCGCACCATTCTCGACGGCAACGGCGCGGAACAGCTGCTCGGCAAAGGCGACATGTTGTATCTGCCGCCCGCCTCGTCGCGCTTTGTCCGTATTCACGGGCCGTACATCTCTGAGCAGGAAACCGCGCGGCTGTGCAGCTTTCTACGGAAGCAGGGCAAGCCGGTGTACGACGCGTCGATCACCGCTGAGGAAAAGACGGCGGACAAGATCGAATTCGAGAAGGACGACCTGTATGACGAAGCCGCCCGGATCGTGGTGTCGAGCGGACAGGCGTCCATTTCGTACCTGCAGCGGCGTCTGCGCATCGGCTTCAGCCGCGCCGCGCGTCTCATCGACATGATGGAAATGGATGGCGTCGTGTCAGCCGCCACCAACGGCAAACGGGAAGTCCTGGTGGATGCCGGGTACTTCGAAGAAGTTGACGAGCAACTGAGGTAACCATGCACACAGTGATCGGCCTGGTGCTCGCGCTGACGTTGTGGCCCACTGCGGCGGACGCCCAGACAGCAGCCGTGCTGTACGAAAGGGCCACCACCCGTGAGGCCGCGGCCAGGAAGAATCCGACGGTCGCCAATCTGCGCGCGGCGGTCGCCGCCTACGAGCAAGTCGTGCTCCGGCATCCGCGCAGCGGGTATTGTGACAACGCGCTCTGGAACGGCGGGGCCCTCGCGAAGTTCGCGTGGGAGCGGCACCAGCAGGACGCCGACCGCAAGACGGCGGAGCGACTCTACGGCTGGCTCAGACGCGAATACCCGGGCAGCGCCCTCGCCAAGCAGGTGCCGGCACAGTTGACGGCCTTGAAGGCCACGCCGCGCCCAGCGACAGCCGCGCCTGCATCACCTACACCATCCACACCATCCGCCTCCGCTCCTGCGGAGCTACGGCGGACTGCGCCTACACCACCCCCACCACCCCCACCACCAACTTCCGTCGCCACGATGCGCAAGGTGTCCGTCGTGCCGCTGCCCAAGGGGGACCGGGTGGTGATCGAGCTGGACCGGGAAGTGGTGTTCTCAAGCGAGCGGATTGCGGATCCCGATCGAGTCTTTTTTGATCTGCGACTCGTGGACTTTGCGGCCCCCGTGCAGACCGCCGCGGAGAGCCTCACCGGCTCACGCGTGCGCGGCATCCGCCTTGGACGTCAGGACGGCCAGACCGCACGCGTTGTCCTCGAATTGGCGGGGACGCCGACGCACAGCGTGTTCCACCTGTATCACCCGCACCGGCTGGTGATCGACATCGAGAGCGAGACGGTGCCTCCGCCGCCTCCCGCACCACCGGCAGGCGCGCCGTCGATCGGCCCGACCCCGGTGGTGACTCCGCCACCTGCGGCCGCCATGTCGCCTGCGCCCTCCCCCGTCGCGCCCGCTCCGGCCTCGACCACGGCCAGCGGCGATTACACGCTCGCCCGTCAGCTCGGCCTCGGGGTCACCCGCGTCGTGATCGATCCTGGCCACGGCGGCCACGACCCCGGCGCTCGGGCCAATGGTCTCCTGGAAGCGAATCTCGTGCTCGACATTGCGCTGCGCGTAGAGGCCTTGCTCAAGAAGCAGGCCGGTGTGGAGGTGGTGCTGACGCGCCGCACCGACGTCTACATCCCGCTCGAGGAGCGGACGGCCATCGCCAACCGGGAGGGGGCCGATCTCTTCCTTTCGATTCACGCCAACGAAGCGGCCAGGACCACCGCCCGTGGCGTGGAGACCTATTTCCTGAACTTTGCCACCAACCCCGAGGCGGAAGCCGTTGCCGCCCGTGAAAACGCGACCAGTGGCAAGTCCATGGGCAACCTGCCTCAGCTGGTCCAGCAGATCACGCTCAACACCAAGGTGAGGGAGTCCCGGGAGTTCGCGCACATCGTCCAGACCAGCATGGTGCGCGGCCTCCGCGCGCAGAACAAGGCTGTGCTGGACCGCGGCGTGAAACAGGCGCCGTTTGTGGTGTTGATTGGTGCCCAGATGCCGAGCGTGCTCGCCGAGATTTCGTTTCTCACCAACAGGCCCGAGGCGACCCTGCTGAAGAACGAGACCTACAAACAGCGCATCGCGCAGTCGCTCGCCGACGCCGTCCTGAAGTACCAGGCGTCCCTCAAGAAGATCTCGACCGTGACCGTGGCCAAGTAGGGCGCGCTGATGTAGGGCACGCTGAACTTGAGCGTGCCACCAGGGCGCACTACAGTTCAGTGCGCCCTACAGGGGCGCGTCGGCGCCACATTTCCAGCACGCGGTGAACTGGGCTTCGACGGTTTCACCACATGACGCGCAACGCCAGGGACGTCCGGCCTCAAGTCCGGTCGGCAGTTGCTGACGCAACAACGCCGCCGCCTCTGCCGCGCGTTCATCATCGACGACCCAAATCTCGGGCCGCGCTTCATTGACCGGCACACCGCCGCTGGCGCCAAACAGGGCCTCGTGCCGAATCTCGCTCTCGATCCCGGCGCTGTCGAGCACGCCCTTGAGCAGGTGCGCCTCGGCTGGATGCTGTGCGACAAACACTCTGGTCACGATTCCCGGATTATAGTGAGTGTGTGGCCTTCCAACCGGACCCGTTCATCGTCGAAATCATCCGGCCGGCGACCGAGGAAATCACGGTCGTCGACGTGCTGGTGGGGTCACTGAGTCTGGCCGGTGTGCTCGGGCTTATCGCCCTGCCATTGGGTGCCATCGCGGGCTGGCTGCTGATTCGCTGGAAGCGGCGCAGGCGTCCTGACGACGACCACATGCCGTCCATTCAGCGCTAGATTTCCGTTCTCAGCCCCAACTCGATCAACGTCCGCACGGCCACACCGGTGGCGCCTTTGGCTTGATAGGCGCGACATTCTTCGGCCCAGGCGGTGCCGGCGATGTCGAGGTGCGCCCAGGGCCGGTCCTTGACGAACTCGCGCAAAAACATCGCGGCAGTGCTGGCACCGGCCCAGCGGCCGGCGGAGTTGAGCATGTCGGCAATCTCGCTCTTGAGCAGCTCGCGATACTCCTCGTGCAGCGGCAGATGCCAGAGGCGATCGCCAGCGACGGTGCCGGCATTCTGCACCGTCCCCACCCACGCGTCAGGCGTACCGAAGAGCCCCGATGACGTGCGTCCCAACGCCACCATACAGGCGCCGGTCAGCGTGGCAATGTCCACGAGATGCGTGGCACCGAGTTCCTGGGCATACCAAATCGCGTCACCGAGGATCAGCCGGCCTTCGGCGTCGGTGTTGATGATCTCGACGGTCGTGCCACTGGCGGCGGTCAACACGTCGCCGGGACGCACCGCCTTGCCGCCAACCATGTTCTCCGCCATCGGGATGACCCCAATGATCCGGCGCGGGGCCTTCAGCAACGCCAACGCGCGCATGGCTCCGGCGACGGCGGCGCCGCCGGACATGTCGTACTTCATCCGCTCCATGCCGTCGGCCGGCTTGATGGACACGCCGCCGGTATCGAAGGTGATGCCTTTCCCGATGAAGCCGAGCACCGGCGTTTCAGGAGCGCCCGGCGGATCGTGCCGGATCACCACCAACCGCGGCGGCTCCGCACTGCCCTGCGCCACCCCCAGGAGCAGCCCCATCTTCAGATCGCGAATCTGCTGCTCGTCGAGCACCTCGACCTGGAGTCCGACATCAGTGGCAACGGCCGCCACACGCTCCGCAAACACCCGCGGCGTCAACACGTTCGACGGCTCATTCGCCAGCGCGCGTGTCACATTGGACGAGGCCCCGAGCGTCTGCCCCCGGAATACGGCCTCGGCCAGCGCTGCCGGATCGGCAGCCGGCGAGACGATGACAATACGTTCGGGAAACTCGCCGGCGTCGCGATCCGACTTGTAGGTTCCGGTGTCGAACTCCGCCGCGGTCATTCCGTCCGCGCCGATTTCGGCGCCACGCACCGGATCCAGCCCGACCCGCACGACAAAGGCCGCGGACCGCATGGATCGGATGCGCGCGGTGTAACTGCAGGCCGCCGCGATGCGGCGCAGACGTTCGGCGTCGGCATCCTCGCGGGGTCCCGCGCCGACCAGCGCCACACGCACGGCGCGATACGGCCCCCCGGTCACCCGGGCGATGAACAACTCATACAGCCGGGCGCGGAACTCCGACGATTCCCGCGCACGCGAGATATCGCCCCCGGTGGCCGCGTCGAGGCCCGGCAAATCCTCAAGGGCGTCCGTGCCCTCGAACACCGGCACAAACAACATGTCGACATCGACTGTTTCCGGCTTTGCTGCGACACCCGAATACTCGGGTGATGCCTTCTCCTGCCCCAACACGCTGCCCCTTTGGTAGACTGCCAGCCAATCGTGAGATCGAGCATGATACCCCGGCTGGCCTGGCTCCTGAGCCTGGTTGGTACACTAATCGTCGTTCCGACCTGGGCCCCAGGCCTGTCCGGGGATGCGACCCAGGGCAAAGGGAAACCCAAGGCCGCCCTTCGCGTGAATCCCACACTGATTTTTGTGCCACAGCGCATCGTGGCGACCGCGGAGTTAACGGACGGTGCCGACGATTTCCAGGACTACTACTGCCCAAGGATCGAGTGGATCTGGGACGACACCACCACCTCGGAGTCGAGTGAGGACTGCGAGCCCTACGAAGCCGGCAAAAGCACCATCCGGCGCCGCTACACGGCCGACCACACCTACAAGGACCCGGGCAACTACGACGTCGTCTTCAGGATGAAACAGGGCAGCAAGATTGTCCTGTCACTCCGTCAGACGGTCAGGGCGCAGGGACAATAGCCGGTCCGCAGTCCGCAGTCCCGTAGGGCGCGCTGAACTTGAGCGCGCCAATCAACTCCGCAACTCCTCACGGGCCTCAAAGTGCCGCAGCGCGTCCGGATTCGCGAGCGCTTCAAGGTTCTTCACGGGCTGACCGTGAATCACATTCCTGACGGCCAGTTCAACGAGTTTGCCGCTCTTGGTGCGCGGGAGCTCCGGTACCTGCAGGATCTTCGCAGGCACGTGACGCGGGGACGTGTTGCTGCGAATCTGCCTCACGATGGTCTTCCGAACCTCGTCGTCGAGCACGAGCCCGTCGCGCAGCCGCACGAACAACACGATCCGCTCGTCGCCATCCCACTGCTGCCCCACCGCCAGACTTTCGAGCACGTCCGGCAGTTGCTCGACCTGCCGGTAGATCTCGGCGGTGCCGATCCGCACCCCCCGGGGATTCAGGGTCGCGTCGGAGCGGCCGTGGATCATGAACCCACCATGGTCGGTCCGCTCGGCCCAGTCGCCATGGCACCAGGCGCCGGGAAACCGGTCGAAGTAGGTCGCGTGGTATTTGGCGCCCTCCGGATCGTTCCAGAAACCAATCGGCATCGACGGGAATGGCGCCGTGCACACCAGTTCGCCCTGGCCGGCGCCGGGCGCCACCGTCTCGCCATCGGCGTCCCACGTATCCACCGCCATGCCGAGGCCCGGTCCCTGGATTTCACCACGCCACACCGGCAGCGTCGGCACGCCGCCGACAAAACAACTCACGATATCGGTGCCGCCCGAGATCGACGCCAGATGCACGTCGGCCTTGATGCCGTCGTACACGAAGTCAAAACTCTCCGGCGACAACGGCGACCCCGTGGACGCGATCGTGCGGACGGAACGCAGGTCGTGGGTCTCCTTCGGACGAAGGCCCGCCTTGTGCACCGCATCAATGAACTTCGCCGACGTGCCGAACAACGTCACGCCGTGCGCCTGCGCGAGGTTGAACAACCGGTGGCCATCGGGATACATCGGCGACCCGTCGTACAGCACGATCGTCGCGCCGGATGCCAACGCCGACACCACCCAGTTCCACATCATCCAGCCACACGTGGTGAAGTAGAACACCCGGTCACCCGCCCGCACGTCGGCGTGCAACTGGTGCTCCTTCAGATGCTGCAGGAGCGTGCCTCCGTGCCCATGCACGATGCACTTCGGCACGCCTGTGGTGCCCGAGGAATACAGGACATAGAGGGGGTGGTTGAAAGCCAGTCTGGTCCAAGGGTCCGGGGTCCAGAGTCCAGGGTTCGCGGACCACGGATCCAGGGGTCCGGAGGTCCCTGGCGGGTGTCCCACGATGAAGGTCTTGCGGAGCGTGGGAAGGCGTTCGGCGATCTCGCGCAGCTTCGGGAGGCAGTCGTGATATTTGCCGCCGTAGTGGTAGCCGGCCACGGCCACGAGCACCTTGGGTTCGATCTGACCGAAGCGATCGATGACTCCTTGCACGCCAAAATCAGGCGAACACGAGGACCAGACCGCGCCAATCGATGCGGCGGCGAGTGCCGCGATCACGGCTTCAGGCACATTCGCCATGAATCCGGCGACGCGGTCTCCTGACTCGACGCCGGCTGCGCGAAACGCGGCCGCACACCCCGCAACCTCGGTGCGCAGCTCGCGCCACGTCAGTCGCCGCTCCGCGCCGGTTTCCTCCACCGCAAGGATAGCCAGGCCATCGTCATCGCGGCGCAGCAGGTTTTCAGCGAAGTTGATGCGGGCCTCCGGAAAGAATTGCGCTCCTGGCATCCGCTTGCCATCCATAACGTCGCGGTTCCCCTTCTCGCCAATGACCTCGCAGAAGTCCCACACGGCCGACCAGAATTCTCCGCGATGGGTGACCGACCATGCGTGCAGTGCCGCGTAATCCGGATACGTGGTCCCCGTGCGGGTTGCGAGAGCTGTCGTGAACCGTGTCAGCGTGGCGGCCTCGATCCGCGCCTGGTCCGGAGTCCACAGCGGGCTCGCCATGCGCAGGTCAGCCCTTCTTGATCGCACGCGCGCGCTCGAACAGGTCGCGCACGGCAGGCGTGTCCATGAGCGCCTGTGAGGACGTCGGGAGCTTCGCGGCAATGCCGTCGAGCGCCTCAGCGATGAAGTCGGCGTTGGTGGAGAGAATGCCCTGCCACATATCGGAGGAAGATGACGCGAGGCGCGTCATGTCGGCAAATCCCGAGCCGGACCAGGCGACGCCATCGGGGCCCACCGCCTCCGCTGAGGCGGCCATCAATGCCGTAGACACCACCTGAGGTGCGTGACTCACGTGCGCCATCACGCGATCGTGGGTCACCGCATCGGTCCACGCCGGCTTCGCCCCGAGCGCCACCGTGACTGTCGTCAGCATCGCGTCCAGGGCCTCCCCCGCATTCGCAGAGACCAGCAGCCACGGCTTGCCGTCGAACAGGTCCGCCCGTGCGGCAGCCAGTCCCGACGATTCCGATCCGGCCACGGGATGCCCGCCCGCAAACGTCACACGGGCGCGCGACGCCGCATCCATCACCATGCGTTTGGTGCTCGACACATCAGTCACCAGTGCCCGCGTGCCGGTCAGCGCCAGCACCTCAAGAATCTGCGGCACGGTCTGGACCGGGGTCGCGATGACGATGAGATCGCAGGCGGCGAGATCCTCGATGCGATCGACGACTGCGGTAATCGCCCCCTGCGTCACTGCTTCTCGCGTGACAGGGGCCGGGTCACACGCCGTGATGTGCAGTCCGGGCCAGCATCGCCGGGCCGCCAGCGCGACGGATCCGCCTATGAGGCCGAGGCCGATGATGCCGACGCGCTCAAATGGCGGCGCTCCGATCACAATCAGCGGCCCCAGCCGCGACGCGCCACCGATGCGACACAGATGCTCCGGCCGATTGCCGGTGCAATGATCCGCAACTCGGCCATCAATTGATCAAACTGATTCGGGAACAGCGACTGGGCGCCATCCGACTGCGCGTGATCCGGATCGCAGTGGACTTCGATCAACAGGCCGTCGCAGCCCGCCGCCACCGCAGCACGCGCCATCGCGGCGACCTTGTCGCGCCGGCCGGTCCCATGGCTCGGGTCGGCAATCACCGGCAGATGGCTCAGTTGCTGGACGACGGGAATGGCGGAGACGTCGAAGGTATTGCGTGTGTAGCTCTCGAACGTCCGAATACCACGCTCACACAACATGACTTCGCGGTTGCCGCCGGCCAGGATGTACTCCGCCGACATCAACCACTCCTCGATCGTCGCCGACAGGCCGCGCTTGAGCAGCACCGGCTTGCGCACCTTGCCCAGTTCGCGGAGCAGGGAGTAGTTCTGCATGTTCCGCGCGCCGACCTGGAGGATGTCCGCGTATTGCTGGACAATCTCGATCTGGGCGATCTCCATCACTTCGGTGATGAGCTTCAGGTCGTGGCGGTCAGCCGACGCCCGGAGCATCTTCAGGCCGTCTTCGCCGAGGCCCTGAAAGCTGTAGGGGGAACTGCGCGGTTTGAAGGCCCCGCCGCGGAAGATCTTGGCGCCGGCCCGCTTGACGGCGATCGCGCTGGCCTCGACCTGCGCCTCATTCTCCGCGGAACAGGGCCCCGCCATCACCACGACTTCGTCGCCACCGATGCGCACGTCACCGATCGTGATGACCGTGTTCTCGGGCTTGAACGTACGGCTCGCCAGCTTGTAGGGCACGCTGATGCGAAGCACCTCGTGCACTCCCTCGCGCACTCCGATCAACGCCGGATCGCCGTGCCCGCCGCCCACGGCCCCAATCACCACACGATTGGCACCGCTCGAACGGTGAATGGCGTATCCCATCTCCAGCAACTGCGCAACCACCGCCTCCACCTGCGCTTCGGTTGCGCGTTCCTGCATCACCACGACCATGTCTGTACCTGCACCTTCGTTGCGAACGTTGGTAATTCTATCGGGCTTTCGCAGCCTCGCGTGCGAGCCGCTGCCCTTCGTCAATAATGCGCCCGATCTCCAGGGCACACGCCGCCCGCTCGTTGGGCAACGTGACCAGGCGTTCGTCCAACGAGGTCGATCTGGCCGTGCAGCCGGTCCAGGACGTCCATGTTCAACTCTTCAGCCATCGCACCAAGGCTCCTGCCGCCCGCGCCTCATCACCCGGTGCGGCATCGGCGATCACCTGCACGAGCGCGCTTCCGACCACCGCGGCATCGGCGTACGCACAGGTCTCCCGCACGTGCTCAGGCCGCGAGATCCCGAATCCCAGCGCAACCGGCAGGTCGGTCGCGGCCCGAATCTGTTCAACCACCGGGCGCGCCGTCCCGGCTACCGCATCACGCGCACCGGTCACCCCCAGCCGGGAGATCGCATACAGGAACCCGCGACCGAGACTCGCCGCCGTCCGCAGGCGGTCCACCGTGGTCGTCGGGCTGATAAGAAAGATGGTGTCGAGTCCGCGGCTGTCGAGCGCTGCGCGCATCTCGCCGGCCTCCTCGATGGGCAGGTCCAGCAGCAACACCCCGTCCACCCCCGCCTTCGCGGCGGCATCGACGAACGCCGCCGTGCCCATCCGCACCACGGGGTTCACGTACGTGAACAACACGATGGGTGTCTCACACGTCGTGCGCAGGTCGGCCACCATCGCGAGCACCGACGTCAGCGAGGTTCCCGCAGCCAAGGCCCGTTCGGACGCGCGCTGAATCACCGGCCCATCGGCAATGGGATCCGAAAACGGCACGCCGATTTCGATGACATCCGCCCCCGTCTCCGCGATCGCACGCACCACCGCTGTTGATCGCTCGATGTCGGGATCCCCTGCCGTGACGTAACACACCAGGCCCGGCGCCTTCGTGCGCCGAAGTCGCTCGAATGTGGCAACCAACCGACTCATCGCCCCCCCCCGAACCCCGGCCCCTGGACCTCAAGAAGTCCCCTGACCGTCTCGACGTCCTTGTCCCCCCGACCCGAGAGGTTGAGGATGACGATGGCCCCGCGCTGGAATTCGACGAGGTGTTCCTGGAGCCACGCCGCCGCGTGTGACGACTCAAGCGCGGGCAGCAGGCCCTCCTGACGCGCCAGCCAGACAAAGCCACGCAACGCGGCGTCATCGTCCACCCACGCATATTCCGTGCGGCCGATCGACGCCAGATGCGCGTGCTCGGGGCCGACCGATGGATAGTCGAGACCGGCCGACACCGAGTGTGTGGCCAGGATGTTGCCGTGTTTGTCCTGCAACAGCAGGCTGCGTGTGCCATGCAACACACCGGCGACTCCTCCGGCAAACCGCGCCGCATGTTCCCCGTCACGAATGCCGCGGCCGCCCGCCTCGACGCCAATCAACCGCACGCCTCGGTCTGCGACAAAGGCGTCGAAGATCCCCATCGCGTTGCTGCCCCCCCCCACACACGCGACGACCGCATCCGGCAACCGGCCGGTGTCGCGCAGAATCTGCGCCCGTGCTTCGGCGCCAATCACCGACTGGAATTCACGCACCATCAGCGGATACGGATGCGGTCCGAGGACCGAACCAAGCACGTACGCCGTGGTCGACACGTTGGCCACCCAGTCGCGCATCGCTTCGTTGATCGCATCCTTCAGCGTGCGGCTGCCGCCGTCGACCGACGTGACCGTCGTCCCGAGCACCCGCATGCGGAACACGTTCAGTGCCTGGCGCGCCATGTCGTCGGCGCCCATGTACACGACACATTCCAGTCCGAGCAACGCACACGCGGTGGCCGTGGCCACGCCATGTTGTCCGGCGCCGGTTTCCGCCACCACCCGGGTCTTCCCCATCCGGCGCGCGAGCAAGACCTGTCCGACCGCGTTGTTGATCTTGTGCGCCCCGGTGTGCGCCAGGTCCTCGCGCTTGAGAAACACGCGGACGCCGGAGTCCCCGGTGAGATGGGAGGCCTCGTACAGCGGCGTCGGCCGCCCGACAAACGTGGACAGCAGACGCTGCAACTCCGCGACAAACGCCGGGTCGGTTCGCGCGGCGACGTACGCGGCCGTCAGTGACTCCACCGGAGCGACCAGCGTCTCCGGAATGAACCGGCCGCCGAATTCGCCGAAGTAGCCGCGCGAATCGGGGTCGCGCTGGCCAAACGATGGGCCGACGGATGGGCGGGTGGGCGGGTGGGCGGATAGACGGATGTGGGTCATGAATTGCTGAATGCGGGCTGGGTCCTTGATGCCCGGAGATGATTCGATGCCGGAGGACACGTCGATGCCCCAGGGCTCCACCGCGTTGACGGCTTCTGCGACATTCGAGGCGGTCAGTCCGCCGGCGAGAAGGATTGGCCGTGCGGCGGCGATCTGTTTGGCCATCGGCCAGTTCGCCGATCGCCCTGTCCCCCCGCGCTGCACCGGATCGTGTGCATCCACAAGGACGATAACCGTGCCCGGCAGCGCGATCGCCGCGCGGATGTCGGCATCGGACTGCGGCGCGACGGCCGTGATCACCTGCACTCCGAGCGCGAGGTACTCACGGGCGTCCTCCCGGCCGTGCAGCTGAATCGCCGTCAGTCCGGCCGCCGTGACCGCCTGCGCGACCGCCGCCACCGGAGCGTCGACAAACACGCCGACCTTCATCACGTGCGACGGCACACCAGTGGTGATCGTCGCGACCCGCTCCGGTCTGACGGCCCGTGGGCTGCCCGGCCACATCACGAACCCGAGCGCGGTGGCCCCGGCGGCCACGGCGGCGTCCACGTCCTCGCGACGCGTCAGTCCACACATCTTGACGACGGTCATGCGCAGCCCTCCAGCAACGCACCCAGCGCGGCGCCGGGTTCGTCGGCCGCCATGAAATGTTCGCCAATCAGAAACGCGTGATACCCCGCCGCACTCAACCGCTTCAGATCACCGGCTGTGCGCAAGCCGCTCTCCGCCACCGCAACGACACCGTCAGGAATCGCTCCCACCAACGCCTCATGCAGGCCGAGATTCACTTCGAGCGTCTTGAGATTCCGGCTGTTGACGCCGACGATGTCGGCTCCGGCATCGAGTGCGCGCGTGAGTTCCTCGCGATCGTGCACCTCCACCAGCGCGGCCAGGCCTTCCGTCCGCGCCCGCCGCAACAGCCGTGTCAACTGCCCATCATCCAGTCCGGCCACGATCAGCAGAATCGCATCGGCACCTGCCGCGCGCGCCTCGATGAGCTGAAATTCATCGGAGAGAAAGTCCTTCCGCAGCACCGGCACTTCCACCGCTGCGCGCACCTGTTCAAGATGCGGCAGTGCCCCGTCAAAAAACCCCGTCTCGGTCAGCACGGAAATCGCAGCGGCACCGGCCGTGGCATAGCCGCGAGCGACCGCCGCAGGGTCGTAGTCCACGCGCAGGATGCCTTTCGACGGCGACCGCCGCTTGCATTCGGCGATGACCGACACGCCCGCACCGTTCAGCCGCTCACGAAACAGCCCTCCGCGTGGCTGCCGAGCCGCCGCCGCCCGCTCGACAACTGCGCCTTCCCGGGCCGCCCGGGCGCGCGCCGTCGTCGCCGACGAGGCCATGATTGCCGACAGCAGATCACTCGACGATGCGCTCATGGCCGAGCGACCTGCCGCAGCGTTTCCAGGGTGGCGGCTGCACGGCCGCCGTCGATTGCGTCTGCGGCCGCCGCGATGCCATCGCGCACGGAGTCAGCCGCGCCGGCAATCAGGAGCCCCGCTCCGGCGTTCAGCAACACGATGTCGCGGGCCGCGCCGCGTTCACCCGCGAGCAATCGCTCGATGAGCGCGGCGTTCTCGGCCGCGGTGCCGCCGACCAGGGCCTCCTTGGGCGCGACCGACAATCCCACATCCGACGGATGGAGATAAAACGTGCGCACCGCGCCGTGCTGAAACTCGGAGACCTTCGTGAACCCGGTCGTGGACAATTCGTCGAGGCCATCGGCCCCGTGCACCACCCAGGCGCGCTGCGTGCCGAGCAGACCGAGTGTGCGGGCCAGCAACTCCGTGTGTTCCGGGCGCGAGACCCCAACGAGTTGTCGACGCGCACCAGCCGGATTGGTCAGTGGGCCCAGCAGATTAAACGCCGTGCGCACCCCCAGTTCCCGGCGTGTTGGTCCCGCGTGTTTCATCGACGGGTGCCACGCGGGCGCGAAGAAAAAGGCCAGGTTCGCGTCGAGCAGCGTCTGCGCGACCCGCGCCGGGGGCGCATCAAGCGCGACGCCCAGCGTCTCGAACACATCGGCACTGCCGCACCGGCTCGACACGGCCCGGTTGCCGTGTTTCGCCACACGCACGCCGCAGGACGCGAGCACAATCGCTGCGGCCGTGGACACGTTGAACGTGTGCGCGCCGTCGCCCCCCGTCCCGCAGGTGTCGAACACATCGCCCACCGGCGCTGGAAGCGCCACCGCCCGCTCCCGCATCGCCGTGGCAAACCCCACCATCTCCGGCGGACGTTCGCCCTTGAGGGCCAGCGCCATCAGCAGCCCCGCAATGTGCGCGGGTTGCGCCTGGCCGTCCATGATGATGCCCATCGCACTTGCCGCCTCTGCCTCGGTCAGGTCCTCGTGCCGGCGCAGTTTCTCAAGCCACTCAGCAAACATCACCGCATCTCCAGGAAGTTCCGCAGCATCTGGTGCCCGTCTGGCGTCAACACCGACTCCGGGTGGAACTGCACCCCATGCACCGGCCACTGCGTGTGCCGAATCCCCATGACCGTGTCGTCGTCACTCACCCACGCGGACACTTCAAACCCGGTGGGGACATTCGTCCGCGGGATCACCAACGAGTGATACCGCCCCACCTCAATGCCTTGCGCCACGCCCTTGAAGATCCCCCGACCGTCGTGCGCGATCGTCGAGACCTTGCCGTGCATCGGCGCGTCGGCGCGCTCGACGTGTCCTCCGAATGCGACCGATAAGGCCTGATGGCCCAGACACACGCCGAGGATCGGGAGCGTACCCGCGAATCGCTGCAGCGCCGCCACCGAGATGCCGGCGGTTTCAGGACGGCCAGGCCCTGGCGAAATCATCAGGTGCGTGGGTCTGCGATCCGCAATGTCCTCCACCGGAATCGCGTCGTTGCGGACCACCTGCACCTCGGCGCCGAGTTCACCAAGGCGATGGGCGAGGTTATACGTGAACGAATCGTAGTTATCGAGCAGGAGCACCATGGGTCAGATCCCGGCTTCCGCCATCTGCAACGCCTGAAGCAGCGCGCCGGCCTTGTCCTTGGTTTCCTCGTACTCGGCCGTCGGATGGGAGTCGGCGACGATGCCGGCCCCCGCCTGCACACGCGCCGCCCGGCCGTCCATCGTGATCGTCCGGATCGCAATGCAGAAGTCGAGGTTGCCGGCGAAATCCAGGTAGCCGACCGCACCGCCGTACAACCCGCGCCGGGTCGGCTCGAGTTCATTGAGCAGTTGCATCGCGCGAATCTTCGGCGCGCCGGTCACCGTGCCTGCCGGGAACGTGGCCGCCAGAGCATCCAGTCGGTCGCAGTCGTTGGCCAGCTGCCCCTCCACGCGTGACACCAGGTGCATCACATGCGAAAACTTCTCCAGGGCCATGTACTGCGGCACGCGCACACTGCCCACAGCGCACACCCGGCCCAGGTCGTTGCGCCCCAGATCCACGAGCATCACGTGTTCGGCTCGCTCCTTCTCACTGCGACGCAGTTCATCGGCAAGCTGCTGATCATCCTCGGGGCTCGCGCCGCGACGACGAGTGCCGGCGATCGGATGTGTTTCGACGCGCGATCCTTCCACGCGGACCAGCATCTCCGGCGACGCACCGATGATCGCCTTGCCGCCGTGGCGAATGAAGAACATGTACGGCGACGGATTGATGTGGCGCAGCGCACGGTAGACGTCAAACGGCGACGCGCCGGTCTCGGTATCACACCGCTGCGACAACACGGTCTGATACACATCGCCGGCCGCAATGTGTTCCTGAATCTTCCGCACCGACGCCTCAAACACCTCCTGTGTCTGATTCGACCGGATCGTCAGCGCCGCGCCTGACCGTCGCTCGGTGCGCGAGAGATTCCGGTCCAGCTCGCGCTCGAGGAATTCAATCTTCGCGACGGCGAAGTCATACAGTGACCGCAGGTCTTCTCCAGGCCGAACACGCGCATTTGAAATCGCCAGGATGCGGTGTTTCACATGGTCGAAGGCGAGCACCGTATCGAACACCATGAACCCGGCCCGCGCGCGATCCGGTGCGTCATCAACGGCCTCCGGGCGCGCGACCGAGGGCTCACACCACTCCGCCGTGTCATAGTCGCAGTACCCCACCGCCCCACCCGTGAAACGCGGAAGGTCCGCCACAAAGGGCGACGAAAACTCCGCCATGAGTGACCGCAGGATGTCCACAAACGGCTCGGTACGGGTCGTCGTCGTCCCCGCTTGTTCGATCTGGGTCTCGAGCGCACGGCCACGGATGATCAGGAACGGATCCTTGCCGAGGAACGAATAGCGACCGACGTGTTCGCCGCCTTCCACACTCTCAAGCAGGAAGGCATAGTCGGAATGTTCGGCAATCTTCAGGAAGGCGGAGACCGGCGTGAGCAGGTCCGCCATGATCTCCCGCCACACCGGCACGAAGGTGCCTCGTCGTGCCAGTTCCACAAACTCGTCAAATGTCGTCTGTCTCATGGGCCCGTCATCTCCCCAACAAACACCCGCACGGCCTCGCGCATCACGCGCGTGTCAGCCGGTGTTCCCATCCACCACTCGAACTGCCGGGCCGCCTGCCCGACCAGCATGTCCAATCCCTCGACGGCTTGTGCCCCGGTCGACTGCGCCTGTCGCAACCACGCCGTCTCCTCGGGGTTGTAGACCAGGTCATACGCGACCGTCGCCTCAAGGCCCTCCCACCCGCACGGCTGTGCATCCACCGCGGGCCACGTGCCGACCGGTGTCGCGTTCACCACCACATCCCACGAGCCTGACGGCGGCCACGCAACCGCCCGCACACCGAGCGCGGCGGCGGCCGACACGGCCGCATCCTGCCGACGGGCACAAATCGCCACGTTGGCCCCGCGCTGCAAAGCAGCCCACGCGGAGGCACGCCCAGCCCCGCCCGCGCCCAGCACCAGCACCGAGGCACCAGCCAGCGCGATTCCGCGCATGTCGAGGGCGTCAAGGAAGCCGGCACTATCGAGATTCCTCGCCACCCAGCGTCCAGCCTCCCGCTGCACCGTGTTCACCACGCCAAGCCGTCGCGCCGCCTCGTCATCGCATGTGACATCGGACCGTGTGTGCCAGGCCGATTTGAGCGGAGCCGTGATGCTGAGACCTTCAAACCCGAGCGCCTCGGCCACCGCGACCGCCTCGTCCACCGTCGAGGCCAGCACCGGCACATACACAGCATCGACGCCGGCCACGACATACGCCGCGTTGTGCATGGCGGGCGATGCGGAGTGGGCGATGGGCGCGCCCGCCACGCCGAACAGACGGGTCTGCGCGGTCAACGTGTGTACCCGATAGCGACCGCGCAAATGCCGGACGGCGACCTGCCCGTGTGCAGCATCCCCGCCGTACGTCCAGCACGAGCCGAAGCGCGCGGGCACCAGTCGCGTCAACTGCCCGGCTTCCCCCATGGCGATACAAACCAGATCACCGTCATGACCAGCGTCGGCAACGGCGGCCTTCAGGGTCAGTACATCGGAGACATCAGCGGCCGTCGCCGCCACCTTCACCACATCAGCGCCGCGGCTGCGCATCTCGCGCACTCGGGCAGCGAGGTCGCCAGGCACAGTGACGAAGTCGTGGTCGGAGAGAATCAACCGCGTCGTGCGGTGATCCACGCCCGGTATCCAGCCGGCACGACGCTCGACGTCGACAAACTCGGCCCCTGCCTCGACGGCCTGCGCGAGCAGCAGGCGTCGGGCCTGCTCGTCGCCGGTATACCGTCCACCTTCCCACTCAGGCCGGCACGTCACAATCACCGGCACGGGCCGGATCCGTCCACGCACCGCGGCCGCCACATCAATGTCGGCGACACCATCAATCCGCAATTCGATGATGTCGGCCCCCGCGCCGGCCTCCATGGCGGCGTCACGTGCCGCGCACAGCTCCGCCATGGTGGCGGCAGTCACGGTCTCGACAATTCGCGTTGGGCCCAGGGGCGTCACAGCGTCCTCTCATCCAAAAACAAAAAAGGCCTCTTCAGTGCATCACTGAAGAGGCCCGAAATTCGCGTCGTGGTGGTCTTACCCGCGCGCGTCGCCCTCTCCAGTGGACTGGGCATACCACCACCAATACGCCGGGGCGAACGACGCCACAGGCGCCAAGACGACAAACCGGGAGGGGAGCAGGGCTGACCGCATCACAAGACCGGCTGGGAGCGTACCAGACGGCCCGCGAATGGGTCAACCTGCGCGTGTTATAACCAGCGTGTGCCACACAGTCGATGGCGGATTCCCGGCGCGCTGGCGGTCTTGGTCGGCGGTCTCATGACGGCCCTCACACCTGCTCCTGCCGCGCAAGCAGTGCCCTTCATGCCGGTCGCCGATGTCCGGCCGGGAATGGTCGGCATCGGCCGCACCGTCTTCGCGGGGGATACGCTGGAGGACTTCCGCGCCCACATCATCGGGGTGCTCCGCAATGTGATCGCGCCAGGTCGTGACCTGATCGTCGCAAAACTTGAAGGTGGCCCGCTGGCACAGACCGGCGTGATCGCCGGCATGAGCGGCAGTCCGGTCATGATCGACGGCAAACTCGTCGGTGCCGTGTCCTATTCGCTGGGATCGTTTTCACGCGAACCGATCGCCGGCATCACCCCCATCGCCGAGATGGTGGAGGCGATGCGCGGGACACCGGCCCGCCCGTCGGGCAGCGAGTTCGCGCTCGAGTGGCCGGCCACCCCGCCACAAATTTATGCCGCCCTCGGCCGCGTCGTCGCCCGTGCCGCCACGCCGGTGCGGTCGCCGCTCGCGCCGGCCGACATCGTGGGGTCGCCCACACTCGCCGGCTGGGCGCCCCGGCTCCGCCCGATCGGGGCGGCCGTCATGGCGCGTGGCCTCACCTCATCGGTCGAGCACGATCTGAGAACGGCGCTTGCGCCGACCTCCCTGCTGCTGGCGGCAGGTGCGGACTCGGCGCAGCCGCCGGCACGACGCGCGCTGCAACCCGGCGATCCCGTTGGGATGACCTTTGTGCGCGGCGACCTTGAGATGGGTGCCTCCGGCACGGTCACACACATCGACGGCAGTCAGGTCTACGCTTTCGGTCACGCCTTCCTCAGCCAGGGACCGACGACGATGCCGATGACGCAGGCGCGGGTGCTGACCGTCCTGCCGAGCCTCGACTCGTCGATGAAGATCGGCGAGATGGGTCCGGTCATCGGGCGGATGACGCAGGACCGATCGGTCGGCGTCGGCGGCGTGCTGGGTCGCGGCCCGGCGGAACTGGCGGTCCGCGTGAGCCTTCACTCGGCAGGCGCCTCCTCCCGTACCTTCAATTTCCAGGTGCTGCACGACGAAAGTCTGACGCCCCTGTTCGCGTTCGTGTCCATCCTCAACTCGTTGTCGTCGTTCGAGCGCCCGTCCGGCCCCACGACGATCACCACCACCGGGCACATTTCCTACCCGACCATCGGCCGGATGGCGATCGACGATGTGTTCACCGGCGACATGGCATTGACGCAGGCAGCCACCACCGCGTTGAACACCATCGGCGCGCTCGCGACCAACACGTTCCGCCCGATGCTGCCGGACTCGATGGAAGTGACGTTGCGCGTTGCCGAAGAGGCCGACTACTCCACCATCGAGCGGGTGTGGCTCGACACCGTGCGTCCGACCTACGGCGGGATGCACACCCTTCACGTGCAGTTGCGCCGGTATCGTGGCGCGACCGAAACGATCTCGCTGCCGATCACGATGCCGGCACAGGCGAGCGGCGCGCTCAGTCTGCTCGTCACTGATGGCCCCTCGCTCCTGGCGCTTGAGCAGACCGAGTTGAAGCCGGCCGCCCCTGCAAGCCTCGGCGCGCTGGTCGCGCGGTTGCGTGAGACGCGGGCCAATCATCATCTGCACGTCCGGCTGCTCGTCTCGACGCCGGGGACGGCGATCGCCGGCGAATCGCAGCCTGCGCTGCCGGGATCGGTGCAGGCGGCGCTCGACACTGACAAATCCACTTCGGCGACTGCGCTGTCGCGCACCATCGTGGGGTCGTGGCATGTGCCGCTGCCGCGCGTGGTGCGTGGATCGCGGGAACTGCCGATCACCCTCCGTCCTTCCCGATAAGCCACCATGCACCAACTTCTCCGTCTCGTTGTTCCGATCGCCCTTCTGGCCGCCGCGATCTCCTCTCTCAGCGCTGCGGGGCCCATGTTCTGGACCGTAGCGTCACAGGCGGAGTTCCTCAAGGGCACGCCATCCGGCGTCTCGATCGACGGCGCAGGCCGACTGGTCGTCGCCCCTGCCATCACGACGGTGCACGATCTCGCCGCGCCGCAGGCCTGGAGTCTGGCCCGTGGTGAGGACGGCGCGTGGTACGCGGGCACCGGTGGTGACGGACGCGTCGTGCGGGGCCGCGGCACCGAGGTGGCGACCATCCTTGATGTGGAGCCGTCTGCCATTCATGCCATCGCGGTGGTTGGCACACGGGTCTACGCGGCCAGTTCCCCGGATGGGCGGGTCCATGTCGTGGAACCCGACGGATCGACCCGCGTGTTTTTTGATCCGGCCGAACCGTACATCTGGGCCATGACGGCTGATCGACAGGGCCGACTGTGGGTGGCGACCGGACATCCGGCCACGATTCACCGCGTCCTGCCGGATGGAACAGCGAGCGTGGTCTATCGCCCTTCGGCGCGCCACGTCGTGTCGCTGGCGGTGGACCAATCCGGGCGCGTCTTTGCCGGCACCGATCATCCAGCCCGCCTGTATCGCTTTGATGCGGGCGACCGCCCCTTTGTCGTGCTTGAGACCACGCTGACCGAAATGCGCGGCATTCATCCGACCCCGGATGGCGGCGTCTTTGTGGCCGCGATCTCAGCCAGTGGCGAACCCGGTGGGGAGACCGCAGTGACCGGCAGCGTCACCATCACCGTCGGCGGCACACAGACGGGCACATCAACGACCACCGGCACGTCGGGGGCACCACCCACCGGCCGGCGGTCGGTCGTCTACCGCGTCGATGCGGCCGGCGTGTGGGATGCGGTATGGGACACGACAGACGCGATTTACGACCTCGCCGTGCTTGATGACCGCACGGTGCTGGCCGCCACCGGTCCCGAAGGCCGCGTGTATCAGATCTCCACTGACGGCAGTGTCCTGCTGCTCGGCACCGCTGATGCCAGACAGATCACGCGCCTCCTTCGGGATGGCGCGCGCACGCTGATGGTCTCCGCCAATCCCGGGCGCGTGCTGGCGCTCGGCGCTCCGAGCGTCCAGGCGACCAGTCCGACCTACGTCTCTCCTGTGCGGGACGCACGCACCCTCGCGCAGTGGGGCACCGTGCAATGGGACGGCACCGGGACGATTTCCCTGCAGACGCGCTCGGGCAACACTGAAGTTCCCGACGACTCGTGGAGTGCGTGGTCAGCCCCCACCACCCAGGCGCGCGGCAGTGCGATCCAGAGTCCCGGGGCGCGCTTCATCCAGTGGCGCGCGTCATTTCCCGCCACGCAGGCTGTCCTGACGTCGGTCACTGTGGCCTACCTGCCACGCAACACGCGGCCGGTCGTGACCGAGATCACCGCCCATCCTCCGGGCGTCGTCTTCCAGCGGCCGTTCTCCAGTGACGAGGGGGCGATTGCCGGACTCGACGATGTGGTGGCGGATTCGCGGCGACCGGCAGGCGGCGAGGTGAACACGGCCACGGCCTCGCTGGGCCGCCGCATGTTCCAGCGCGGATTGCAGACGTTGCAGTGGAAGGCGGAGGACGCGGACGCCGATCGTCTGACCTACAGCTTGCACTATCGACGTGAGGGCGAAGTCGAGTGGCGCCCCTTGCGGGCCGAGCTGAACACGCCGCTGTTTGTCTGGGATACGACCGCGGTGGCCGATGGCCGGTATTTCATCAGGGTCACCGCCGCCGACGCGCCCTCCAACACACCCGACCGCGTGCTGGAGGGCACCCGCGACAGTGATGCCATCGAGGTGGACAACACGCCCCCGGTCATCACGATCACTGTGATGGGGCTGCAGGTGATCGTGCAGGTCACCGACGGGCACAGCGCCGTCCATCGCGTGGACTATGCGCTCGGTGGCGGCCCGTGGCAGGAGTTGCGGCCGGTCGATGGACTTCCCGATTCCAGGGACGAGCGCTACACGCTCACACTGCCGTCGGCCGACGCCGCCGCGCGGCTCGTGGTGCGCGCGACCGACGTGATGCAGAACGTGACGAGTGCGACAGTGCGCTGATCAGGATCTTCACCATGGAGAACCATGAAGGACCATGGGGCAAAACCGTGTGGGTCACAGGGAGTCGCAGAGGCACGGAGTTGTTGATGCGGATGTGACGGCCGTGAAAGAGCTGCGGAGGTGAGGGGTTGAGTGCCGCTTTAGCGGCACGGTGAGTGAGGGACGGTGGCAGAACGAAAGCACCTCGTGGTCTGTTGACAGGCGGTGTTTCTGTTCTGCCACCGTCCCTCACTCACTGCGCCAGGCAGAGCCTGGCGCTCAACCCCGTGTCTCAGGACGCTTGCAGCCTTCATGGCTCCTCATGGCCCTCCATGGTGAGAGCTCTGTTGGGTGTAGGCCTACAGTCCGGACGCGGTGACGACGTCGCTGATGTAGAGGTGCATGCCGCTGACGGTGGTGACGCCGCCGGGGCGACGCGCCGGAGCCTGTGAGCGAAGGCGGCCGATCTCGTTGAGGATGCCCAGCACCTCTTCGCGTTCGGCGGCGGAGAGATCGCGGAAGCTCGTCGTGCCCCCATGGCGCATCAGCGCCGAGTCGAGGGCCGCGACCAGCAGCTGCTCCGCTTTCCAGCCAAACGAGGCCGGGACCGCATACCGATGGTCCCGCTTCGGACTGTCGAGCGCACTTCCAAACTCCAGCATCTGCGGTTCGCCCAGACCATCTTCAGGCACCGCCATCACGTAGAGCGTGCCCACCCGTTCGTTCATCTGACGGGCTTCCGTGGCCGGCAGATACAGGAACGCGAAGATGAACATCACCGAGACAAACGCCGCACTGAACGCGCCGCTGCCGACGGCGACCCAGTGCCAGTCTTCGGAGGCGCGCTCCCACATGGCGCGCCACGACTGCCGATCTTCCGCGCCGATGCGGCTCACGACGCCCGCCGCCAGTCCCTGGAGTTCGTCGAGTGGCACGGGACGCGGCGCCGCGGCGCCGCGCAGCAGCTCGCCGAGGTCGCGCAGATCGGATTCCTCGCGCGCACACTCCGCGCAGTCGGTCAGGTGCCGCGATACACGCAGGCGCTGGGCGCCGCCCAGTTCCCCGTCGACGTAGGCCGCGATCACGCCACGCACATCGGGGCACATCATGACGTCTGCCCCCGCAACACGTCGCGCAGCTCTTCGCGGGCGCGCGCCAGCCGGGACTTGACCGTTCCGACCGCCACACCAAGGGAGTAGCCGATTTCCTCGTAGCTCAGTCCGTCGATTTCGCGAAGGACCAGGATCGAGCGCTGATCAAACGGGAGCGCATCCAGCGCGTGCCAGACCTGCCTGGCGGTCTGCTGCTGCTGCGCGACGGCGTCCGGCATGCTGAACGTACGAGCATCCGGCAGGTCACCGTGCGCAGACACGTGTTCGTCGAGCGGCACCTGTTCGGACTGGTGACGCCGTCTCCACCAGCGGCGCCGATTGGACGCCTGGGTGATGACGATTCGGTAGATCCATGTGCGGAGCGCGGAATGGCCGCGGAACTGATTGAGGGTGCGGAACACGCGCAGGAAGACTTCCTGCGACAGGTCGAGAGCTTCCTGGGGGTCGCCCAGCAGATGCAGGGACAGCTGGTAGACCATGCGCTGGTGATCGGTCACCAACCGGGTGCACGCGGCCTCGTCACCTGAGGCGCACTGCTGCGCCAACGCCCAGTCTTCGGCCCACTCGGCGCGCCCCTCACCGGTGGAGGAAACCGCGGGCGATTCGGACCAGGCAAATGCACGTAGGGGCTTCACGATGGATTCCGAATTCATGGTAGCACCCCCCTTGCCGTCTTAGACACCGGCCGCGGCACGTCGTTCACGGGCTGCGGACTGCGGACTGTTACCATCTGCCTGTGCGCCTCGGAATCGCCGCCGTCGGAGTTGTCGCCCTCGGGGTGGTCACCGTGTTGGCCGTGCAGCGGCTCAACGACGCCGAACGCTTCCGGCAACTGGTCGACACCGGTGAACGAGCCCTTGCCGCCGGGAACAGTTATGCCGCCATTGAGGCCTTCAGCGGCGCCATCGCGTTGCGCAGCGACTCGATGGCCTCCCATCTCCGGCGTGGTGAGGCCTATCGCGCCCAGCGCCGCCTCGAGGAAGCGGGCCGGGATTTCCGGGAAGCGGTGCGCCTGCAGCCCGGTGCAACCGAGCCCCTGATGGCGCTTGCGGCACTCTACGAGGGGCAAGGCAATCCGGCCGCCGCCGCCGAGTGGCTGGGTCGCGCCGCCGCGATTGACCGCCAATCCCCCACCCTGCTCTACCGGCTTGCGCTCACCCGGTACCGGAGCGGCCAGGCGGCAGCCGCCAGAGAACCGCTGCGTCAGGCCGTGGCGCTCAATCCCGGATTCGACGAGGCGCTTTACCTGCTGGGCCTGACGCTGCGCGATACCCAGGACACCGCCGGCGCGGTCGAGGCGCTCGAGCGCGCGGTGCGCACCAACCCCTCGCTCGCGCCTGCGCGGGAGGAATTGGCGGATCTGTATCGTGCGCAGCAGCGGCCGGCGGAGGAGATGGCCCAACTGACCGCGCTGGCCTCGCAGGAGCCCGGGACGGGCCGCGATGTGGCGATTGCGCTCGCACAGGCGAGACGCGGTGACTTCGACGCCGCAGACGCCACGCTCGCAGCCGCCGCCGATCGCGCGCCTGAGGACTCGTCGCTGGCGCTGACGCGCGGACGGGTGCACGTGTGGCGCGCGGAAGCGGTGCCGCCCGGTCCCCAACGGGGGCGATGGGCGACCGAGGCCATCCCCGCCCTCGAGCGTGCGCTGGGCGGCACCGTCCGCCGTTCCGAGGGCCTCGCACTCTACGGCCGCGCGCTGTTTTTGCGCGGAGACATCGCCGACGCCGCCCGCATCCTGCGCGAAGCCGTCGCGACCACGCCGTTCAGCCGGCTCGCGTTCCTCTATCTGGCTGATGCGGCGGAGGCGCTCAACGATCCGATCGAGGCCCGCCACTGGCTCCTGCGCTACGACGCCCTGGACGGCGAGGTCTCGGCGCCCGACATCCGCGCCGCCCGCACCCGCCGTCTTGGAGGACTGGCGGTGGCTGCTGGTGACTATCGCGATGCGCGCACCCGTCTTGAACCCCTGCTCACCTCCGCCCCGCAGGACGTCGAACTACTGGGCTGGATCGCGGAGGCCCGCTGGCATACCGGGGACATCGAACAGGCGCGCGCAGCGTTGGCCCTCGGCCTGAGCGTGGCGCCCCGCGACGCCACGCTTCGTCGCCTGCGCCCGGTGATTCGGTAGCGGGAGGTCAGCTGGCGCGCGGATCGATGCGATCGCGCAGCGCATCCCCGACGAAGTTGAACCCGAGCACAAGCAGCGCAATCGCCAGCCCGGGCATGATTGTCAGGTGCGGCGCATCAAACAGATGCGCGCGGCCGGCGTCGAGCATCGTGCCCCAACTCGGTGTCGGGGGCTGCACGCCGAGCCCCAGAAAGCTCAACGACGCCTCGGCGATGATCGCACCGGCCATCCCGAGCGTGGCCTGCACCGTCACCGCCGGCAACGTCGGCGGAATCACGTGCTGCCGGAGAATCCGCCACACCGGCGCGCCGACCGCGCGCGCCGCCTGCACGTATTCGAGCTCACGAATCTTCAGCACCTGCCCACGCACGACGCGGGCGTACCCGACCCACCCGATCGACACCAGCGCCAACACGACGTTGGTCAGGCTCGGACCAAGCACGGCGACGAGCGCGATCGCCAGCAGAATGCCGGGGAACGCCAGCAACACATCCATCACGCGACCGATGAGCGTATCGACGAGTCCGCCGGCGTACCCCGCCACCGATCCCACCAGAATGCCGACCAGCGCCGAGATGGACACCACCGTCAGGCCGACGCCGAGCGAGATGCGGGCGCCCGACACCAGGCGCGCGAGGATGTCGCGGCCCAGCTCGTCGAGCCCGAGCGGATGTGTCCACGACGGGCCGTCCAGCCGCTGCGCCAGTGACTGGACGGACGGATCGTGCGGTACCAGCCACGGTCCGGCGACGGCGGCAAACACCGTGAGCCCGATGATGACGAGACCAATGCGCCGGGTCATTCGTAGCGAATCCTCGGGTCAAGCCAGCCGTACGCCAGATCGACCAGCAAATTGACCAGCACATACGTCGTGGCAATAAAGAGAATGCATCCCTGCACCAGCGGGTAGTCGCGGAAGTTGATGGCCTGAATCAGCAACCGCCCGACACCGGGCCACGAGAAGATGGTCTCGGTGATGATCGTCCCCGTCAACACCGCCCCGAACTGCAGACCGAGAATCGTGACGACCGGGATCAGGCTGTTGCGCAGCGCGTGACGCAGCACCGCACGGGAATACGACAGCCCTCGAGCCTGCGCGGCCAGCACATACAGCTCCCGGAGTTCCTCAATCAGACTCGCGCGGGTCATGCGCGCGAGAATCGCCGCCAGCGCGGCGCCTAACGTCACCGCCGGCAACACCAGATGCCGCCAGTCACCGGTCCCTGACACCGGCAGCCACCCCAGTCCGACGGCGAACAGAATCGCCAGCAACGGGCCCAGCCAGAAGTTCGGCATCGAGATGCCGAGCAACGACAGCGTCATCGCGACCTGATCGATGGCCCGGCCACGATGCAACGCCCCGAGAATACCGAGCGGGATCGCGATGAGCATCGCCACGCTCATCGCCGCCAGCGCCAGCTCCACTGTGTTGGGCAGGCGCTGCGCGATCTCAGAAGACACCGGCGTGCCGTACCGGAACGACGTGCCGAAATCCCCCTGCGCGACACCGGCGACGAACTGCAGATACTGGGCCGCGAACGGACGATCGAGTCCCAGCTTCGTGCGCAACTCGTCGACGTCACTCTGCGCCGCTGCTTCACCGAGCATCACCTGCGCCGGGTCGCCGGGCACCAGATGCAGCAACGCAAACACAAGCGTCGCCACCCCGAGCAACACGGGGATCGTCAGGAGCAGGCGGCGAACGGTGAAACGCAACACGCTGACGGATGATCACCGCAAGTCGTGGTCTGTGGCAACTCCCGGCACCCGCACGTCGAGCCGCGCCATGAGTTTTCCAAGCCCCTGCCGTGACACGCCCAGATCGCGCGCCGCAGCCGCCCGGCACCCGGCATGACGTGCGAGCGCGGTCGTCACCAGGCGGCGATCGAGGGCGCGACGCGCCGACTCCAACGACAGCGCATCCGAGTCCGTCGCGTCCTGCACGGCCAGCACCGCTGCCACATGACGCGCCGTCACACGCCCGCGATCGGCAGCCGCTAGCACAAGCCCCGCCATGACGTTCTGGAGTTCCCGCACGTTGCCCGGCCACCGATGGCGGCACAACGCGGCCAGGGCATCAGGCCCCAGCCACGCGCGTGTGGGCCGGTGCTTCGTCGCTGCGGCCCAGAAGGTCTGCGCGAGAAGCGGCACGTCTTCGATGCGATCCCTGAGCGGCGGCACACACAGCCGGACCACCGCGAGCCGAAACAGCAGATCCTCGCGATATCCCCCCGCGGCCACGGCCGCCGCCAGTGGCCGATTGGTGGCCGACACCACGCGCACATCGACGGCACGCGCATGGTTGTCGCCCAGACGCCGCACCTCCCGTTCCTGCAGCACCCGCAGGAGCTTGGCTTGCGCCCGCGGCGAGAGTTCCCCCACTTCGTCGAGAAACACCGTGCCCTGATGCGCGTCCTCAAACAAGCCGGCACGGGGACCCACCGCACCGGTGAACGCGCCACGCGTATGCCCGAACACCTCGGCCTCAAACAGTTCATCGGTCAGCGCCGCGCAGTTGATGGCCGCCAGCCGCCGGTCACGCCTCGGACTCGCGCGATGGAGTGCCTGTGCCACCAGTTCCTTGCCCACGCCACTCTCGCCTTCGATGAGCACCGGGAAGGTGGTCGGTGCCGCGCGCGCAATGGCGGCGCGCAGGGCCGCCATCACCGGACTGCGCCCGAGCAGGTCACCCGACAGGCTGTCGCCGGACTGCGCGAGGAGCGCCGCGTCCAGACACGCCCGTACGGCTGGCGCGCACGCCGCCGCCAGCGCGCGGAGACACCCGTGCAACTCGTCCACATCCCGCGCCCGACGCGCCGCCACCACCCAGCCGATTGTCACGCCCCCCTGCCGGATCGGCACCCGCACATCGTCTTCCCCGGGCACCGCGCCCTCGGGATCCGCGGTCAGCACCTGCCCGGTCGACGCCGCCAGTGTGACGACGTGCGGCGTGCCTGTGTGTGTGCGCACCCAGCGGCTGCCGAGCCGAAGGGCCGACCGATCGTTTTCCGCGCTGTTGACCGTGTCGAGCAGCGCCGACACCCCTCCCCAGATCGACATGTGTTGCCTCCGTCTTCCCCACCGCCGCAGGCCGTGCGCCCCTGTCCTGGCAATGACCGCCCCCACGGCTGCGGACTCCCCGGCCAACTGCGCCGCAAGCGCCGCCTCCAGCGGTACCAGGCCCTCCTGTCGCCGCCAGCGATCGAGCACTGCGGAGGCCTCCGCCTCACACCCCACCCGCCGGAGCGCGTCGACCGCTGCGGCTCGTGCCCAGGGCACGGCACGATCACGCTCCGCGGACTCCACCAGTGCGAGGACACGCGAGGCACGGTTCTGGTGGGCGGCGATCACCAGCGACGCCACTGTGGCCCACGCCCCGGCCGCAGGCGCCTTCACAGGCGCGTTCCGTTCGAGGCGTGTAAGGGTGCCGCTGTCCTCGCGAAGCCACCCCAGAAGCGCCAGCCGCCCGACCGCATCCTCGCTGGTGGGCGGCAACTGCGCCACCGCATTCGCGGCGGCGTCCCAGCGGCCCTCCCACATCGCCCGATCCGCCACCTGTGTGCTGATCCACGGCGGCACATCAAGATCAGACAGCTGACACTCCACCATCACGCCGCACAGCCACGCAGCGGCGGACTCAAGATCGCCAAGGCGGCACATCACGTCCGCGGCCAGTGCCACCACCCGCGATCGCGGGCCGAGTTGGCTCATCCACGGCAGGGCCTCGGCACACATCGCCCGCACCCGAGAAAGGTCGCGCGCCACTCCCCACCGCAGCGCCGCCCGGCCGTAGTCCCAGAGCGCATCCGCGTGCAGGCCTGGATCAGATCGACGCGCCGCTGCCCCGACCGCCGCAGCAAGCCATGCCAGCGCCACATCAGCGCGCCCCCGCGCGAGGTGCCCCCTCGACCGCACACGCCGCACATCCCCCGATGCGGTCCACTCCTCCCAGGCCGGCGCGCGCTCCCGAGCCACCGTGTCGCGGGTGCACTCGTCGGGCACCACCACCAGATGGGCCCGCGGACTGGTGAGTGACAAGTCACGAATCCATGCGCGCCCGACATTCGTCAGCGCGAGTTCGACCACCAACGCCACATGCCGATGCAGCCATCCCCGCCGTTCATCCGGCGCACAACAGTGCGTTGCGTCGAGCACCGAATATCCGAGCGCTTCCAACGACGCGCGACGTTCGTGTGCGCCCTCACCATCAACCACTTCGGGGCTGGTAACCACGCGAAGGCCGACGCCGTCGACTGGAAGACTTCTCGCCCAGTTGGTCCACGTGTGTTGCACGCGCCCATGTGGTGCAAGATCGACGCCCGATTCGATCGCGAAATCCGGGCGGTCCAGAACGGAGGCGTGCGGAAACTTCGATAGAATGCCTTCGCGATGCTTCGTTTTTTGACAGCGGGCGAATCACACGGTCCGGCACTCCTCGTGATCGTTGACGGTGTACCAGCCGGGTTGCCGTTGTCGGCGGACGACATCAATCCGGATCTCGCGCGACGGCAACTCGGCTACGGACGCGGCCGACGCATGGCCATCGAACGCGATCAGGTCGAAGTGTTGTCGGGCATCCGTCGCGGGGAAACGCTCGGCAGCCCCATCTCGCTGCTCATCCGGAATCGCGACTGGGTGAACTGGCAGTACACGATGAGCGTCGAGGCGTCGCCCGACGAATCACTGACGGGCGCCCGCCGGGCCGCCGTCACACGCCCCCGCCCGGGCCACGCCGACCTGTCGGCCGGACTGAAATACGAACGCCACGACCTGCGAGACATTCTGGAACGCGCGAGCGCCAGGGAAACGGCGGCCCGTGTGGCGGCCGGCGCCATTGCACGCACCCTGCTCCGCCATCTCGGCATCACCATCAACAGCCACGTCACCGAAATCGGCGGCGCCCGCATCGACGACCCCACCGCGGTGCCCTTCCACGCGATCGCGGCGCTCGCGGCTGACGATGATGTGCGGTGTGTGGATGGGACGGTCGCGCAGGCGATGCGCGCGGCGGTGGATGCCGCGCGGGAGAAGGGCGACACGGTCGGCGGCGCGTTTGAGGTGGTGGCACACCAGGTGCCGGTCGGACTCGGCAGTCACACCCAGTGGGATCGCAAACTCGACGGCCAGCTCGCCCAGGCGTTGATGTCCATTCACGCGATCAAGGCCGTCGGCGTCGGCGCGGGGCCGAACGTCGGTCATCTGCCGGGATCGCTCGTCCATGACGAAATCGTGCGCGCCGAGGGCGCGGCGTCCGGCACATTGCCGGCCATCACGCGGCCGACCAATCGCGCCGGCGGGCTCGAAGGGGGCGTCACCAACGGCGAAGACCTGCGTGTCTCCGCGTGGATGAAACCGATCTCCACGTTGATGACGCCCCTGCGGTCCGTCGATCTCGTCACGATGGAAGAGGAGCCGGCGGCCATCGAACGCAGCGACGTCTGTGCCGTGCCGGCCGCCGCGGTCGTCGGCGAAGCCATGGTGGCGCTTGTGCTGGCCAACGCGGTGATCGACAAGTTCGGTGGTGATTCCTGGGCGAGCCTGTCCCACGCGGCGCGCACATGGCAGGCCACCGTGGCGGCGCGGCTCACCCGGCCGACTGCGTCTTCATGATTCGTCCGATCGTCAAATTCGGCGTCGCGGGACTGCAGGCCCCGAGCCAGCCCGTCGTGGAGTTCGACACGGCGCTGCACACGCTCATCGACGACATGATCGAGACGATGTACGCCGCGCCGGGCATCGGGCTGGCCGCTCCGCAGATCGGGGTGCCGCTGCAGGTGTGTGTCATCGACCTGTCCATCGGCAAACGTGGCGGTCAGGTCATCACGCTCGTGAACCCCGAGTTCGTGGAACGCGAGGGACTGCAACTGGAGGAAGAGGGCTGCCTGAGCGTGCCCGGCCTCCAGGCCACCGTGCCACGATCGGAGCGGGCCGTGGTGACCGGTCGTGATCGGGACGGACTGCCGATCACCATCGAGGGGCATGGCCTGCTCGCGCGCGCGCTTCAGCATGAACTCGACCATCTTGATGGACGGCTCTTTCTCGATCGCCTGCGCGGCATCCAGCGCGACGTGATCGTGCGCCGCATCCGCAAACAACAGCGGCAGGGGGCATGGTGAGGTCCTTCCGTGTGATGTATTTCGGCACGCCGCAGTTCGCCGTGCCGACGCTTGAACGTCTGCTCGGATCGTCGCATCCGGTCGTGGGCGTCGTCACACAGCCGGATCGTCCAAGGGGCCGCGGCCAGCATGTGACCGCGAGTCCCGTGAAGGTGGTCGCCGAGGCACACGGCGTGCCCGTCCTGCAGCCCACGCAGTTGCGCGATGCCGCGTTCCTCGACAGCGTTCGCGATCTCGCGCCTGACATCGGCGTCGTCGCCGCCTATGGCCGCATCCTGCCGCAGGCCCTTCTTGATTTGCCGGCGCACGGAATGGTTAACGTCCACGCGTCACTGCTGCCGCGCTGGCGCGGCGCTGCGCCCATTCATCGTGCGGTCATCGCGGGTGACACGGTCACCGGCGTCACCATCATGCGCGTCGTCCTGGCCCTCGATGCCGGTCCCATGCTCGCCCGCACCGAGGTGCCCATCACCTCCGGCGACACCAGTGAGTCGCTTGAACCGCAGCTCGCGTCGGCCGGTGCCGACCTGCTGGTGGCGACGCTGGACCGCTTGGCCGCAGGCCCCGTCACCGAGGTCCCGCAGGACGAGGCACAGGTCACGTACGCCGAGCGCCTCCAGCGATCGGAGAGTGTGGTGGTGTGGACTCGTTCCGCCGTGGAGATCGACAGGCAGATTCGAGGCCTGCAGCCCTGGCCGCTCGCCGTCGTGACCATTGGAGACCGGCGCGTCGCGCTGCTGCGGTCAGCCGTGGTCGCATCCAACGCGACCGCCACGCCAGGCACGATCATTCGCGCGGCGGGTGACGACCTGCACATTGCCACCAGCGACGGCGTCGTCGCCATCACCCAGCTCAAACCTGAGGGACGCCGGCCGATGCCGGTGCGCGACTGGCTCAACGGCGTCCCCATCACGCCGGGAACGGTGGTCGCATGACGACCGTACGCGTGCGGGCCGCCCGTGCCCTCGTGGCCGTGGACAAACGCCGGCGGACGCTCGCAGCCGAGTTGGAGCACGCACGGCGGGATCTGGACGACGAGCGGGATCGGGGGCTTCTCCTTGAACTCACGGCCGGCGTCTGCCGGTGGCGGGCGGAGCTCGATGCGGTCATCGAACAGGTCAGCAGCCGGCCGCTCGCGGCGATCGATCTTGAGACGCTGGCCACGCTGCGGCTGGCCCTCTATCAACTGCGGCATCTCGACCGCATCCCCGATCACGCGGCGGTTCATGGCGCGGTGGAGGCGGCCAAGGCGCTCGCCGGTGATCGCGCGGGCGGCTTCGTCAACGGAGTGCTGCGCGGGTATCTGAGGTCGCAGGCCACCATCACGTTGCCGCAGGCACCGGGACCGGAGGCCACGCGCCGCCAGCAACTCATGTATCTCAGCGTGACGTGTTCGCATCCGAAGTGGCTCGTCGCCCGCTGGCTCGATCGCTACGGCTACGAGGACACCGCCGCGTGGTGCGCCTTCAACAACCAGCCGCCGGAGATCACCGTGCGCGTGCTGGAACCGGGAGCGGATGCCGCGACGTGGCTCGCCGCCCGTGGCGTCAGCGCGGTGTCAGGAAGTTTTGTGCCCGGCATGGCACGACTGGCACCGGGCGCGTGGGCGGCGATGGCGGAGGAGATTCGTGCGGGTCTGGCGATTCAGGACGAAGGGTCGGCGCTGGTGGCGCACGCCACGGGGGCGCAGCCGGACGACACCGTCCTCGATGTGTGTGCGGCCCCGGGCGGCAAGTCCGTGCTGCTGTGGAACGACATGGGCCAGCGCGGGGTGCTCATCTCGAGCGATCTCCGTCCAGGCCGGTTGCACCTGTTGCGCCAGACGTTGCGCGCCGGCGGTGTGCCGCCGAAGGTCGTCGCCCTCGATGGGCGCGACGCCCTGCCGTTTGGTCCGGTGTTTGATCGGGTGCTTGTGGATGCGCCGTGTTCCGGCCTCGGCACGCTTCGCCGCGATCCCGACATCAAGTGGTCGGTCACACTGGAGGACCTCCCTGCGCTGGCCGAGACCCAACGACGGATCCTGGAGCAGGCGGCTGCGGTCGTGCGCCCGGGCGGCACGCTGGTCTACGCGACCTGTTCCAGCGAACCCGATGAAAACGAACAGGTGGTCTCGGCCTTCCTCGCCGCGCACAGCGACTTTGCCCCGTCGCCCTGGACCGGCCCCGGGGCCGACGAGGACGGCACGTTGCGCACACGGCCGGACCGCCACGGACTCGACGCCTTCTTCGCGACGCGTCTGGTCCGGCGCACACCCGCGTAGTACACTTTTTTCACCGCATGCCAGCCCCCCACACCACCACCCTGCGCACCCGAGTCTGGACGGCCGGGCGTTGGATGTTGCTCCTGGGCGGACTCGCGGCCACGTACCTCATCTTCCTGCTCGCCTCGCTGAAGGTGGCGGTCACGGCGCGGGAAGTGACCGTGCCCGACCTCCGGGGCCAGTCGCTGGCGGCGGCGACCGACGCGGCGTCAGCGGTCGGGCTTCACATGGTCATCGACCCCATCACACGCCCCGATGGCACGCTGCCACCCGACCACGTCCTGTCGCAGGAACCGGCGGCGGGCACGGTCATCCGGCGTCAGCGTCCGGTGCGGGTCCGTCTGAGTGAAGCATTGCCGGCCGCAGTGGTGCCGTCGCTGCTTGGCGAGTCCGAGCGCTCCGCCCGGATTCGACTGTCGCAGGAACGCGTGAGCGTCCGGCACATCGCCGAAATTTACAGCGCCGGCTACACGCCCGGGGTCGTCGTCGCGCAGGATCCGCCGGCGACGAGCGAGGCGGCGGAAGTGGCGCTCCTGGTCAATCGCGGCGAGGCCGCCATCACGTATGTGATGCCCGATTTGATCGGCACCCCCGGCACGCGCGCGGCGGACCTGCTGCGCCGGCGGCTGTTCCGGGTCACGATTCTCGGGGAGGTGCCGTATCCCGGACTCCCGCCCGGCACCGTCGTCCGGCAGACGCCGCAGGCGGGGTACCAGATCGCGCCGGGCGATCCGATCACGTTGGAGATCAGCCGATGAGTGGGCCGCTGGTGCAGATCGCTCCGTCAATTCTGGCGGCGGATTTTTCACGTCTTGGGGAACAGGTCGCCACGGTGGCGGGCGCGGGCGCCGATTTCATTCACATCGACGTGATGGACGGGCACTTCGTGCCGAACATCACCATGGGGCCGCTGGTGGTCTCGGCCGTCAAGCGGGTGACCACCGTGCCGCTGGACGTGCATCTGATGATCACGAATCCGGATCAGTATCTCGAGGCGTTTGCGCAGGCCGGCGCGGCGACCATCTCGGTGCATGTGGAGGCCACGGTGCACCTGCACCGCACGTTGAGCCGCATCCGGCAACTCGGCGCGCGTGCAGGCGTGGCGATCAACCCGGCCACGCCGCTGGATGCAATCGGCGAAGTCTTCGACCTGCTCGACCAGGTGATTGTGATGTCGGTGAACCCGGGGTTCGGGGGCCAGTCCTTTATTCCGCGGAGCATTGAGCGCATCGCGGACCTGCGGGCCCGGTTGGGCGGCCGCCCGGTGGACATCGAAGTGGATGGCGGCGTGGACGAGACCAATGCCGCGACGCTCATCCGCGCGGGAGCGTCGATTCTGGTGGCCGGCAACTCGGTGTTCGGCGCGCCGGACCCTGCGGCGGCGACACGCGCGCTGCGCCGGGCCGCCACATCGTGAGCGCCGGCACGCGCACGTCGGTCTCCACGATCCGCGTGCGGTACGCGGAAACGGACCAGATGCGCGTGGTGTATCACGCGAACTATCTGGTCTGGTTCGAGGTGGCCCGCACCGATCTGCTGCGGTCGCTCGGCTGGACGTATCGCGAGATGGAAGCGGACGGCTGCAGCCTCCCGGTCATCGAAGCGCACTGCAAGTACACGCGGTCGGCGCGTTACGATGATGAGCTGGACCTGTACACGACGGCGCGCCTGCTGTCCCCGGTGCGGATGGAGTTTGTGTACGACGTGCGGCAACGCGCGGATCAGACGGTCGTCGCCACCGGATACACCCGGCATGCGGCGTTGGGACCGGACGGGCGCCCGATGCGATTGCCCGCCAGAATTCTGGATGTGTTTGCATGAGTGTGCTCGTCACCGGCGCTGCCGGCTTCATCGGTTCGACCCTGGCCGACGCGCTGACGCGCCGCGGGGATGCGGTCGTCGGACTGGATTGTTTCACCGACTACTACAGCCGTGACATCAAGGAGGCCAACCTAGCCCCCCTGCGCCAGCGGCCGAACTTCCGGTTCATCGAGGACCGGCTGCAGACGGTGTCGATGGACACGCTGCTTGAGGGCGTCACCCACATCTACCATCTGGCCGCTCAGGCCGGCGTCCGGAA
The DNA here is from genome assembly GCA_016871335.1 of Acidimicrobiia bacterium. Classification (GTDB taxonomy): domain Bacteria; phylum Acidobacteriota; class Vicinamibacteria; order Vicinamibacterales; family SCN-69-37; genus SYFT01. The sequence goes on along the minus strand of VFZF01000010.1, from coordinate 72,821 downwards.
GAGCTGGGGCACGGACTTCCTCACCTACACCAGCCACAACGTGGACTCGACGCAGCGCCTCCTGGAAGCCGTCAAGAGCCATTCCCTCACCCGCTTCGTGTATGCGTCGAGCTCCTCGGTCTATGGCGACGGCGTCGCGATCCCCATGCGGGAGGACGCGATGATCCAGCCGCTCTCGCCGTATGGCGTGACCAAACTCGCCGCCGAACACCTCTGCCTGCTCTACACGGCCAACTACGGGGTCCCGACCGTGTCCCTGCGGTTTTTTACGGTGTACGGCCCGAAGCAGCGCCCCGACATGGGGTTCCACCGGTTCATCCGGGCGGCGATCACGCAGACCCCGATCACCCTGTATGGCGATGGCGAACAAACGCGGGATTTCACGTTTGTGGACGACATCGTGGCGGCCTTGATGGCGGCAGGCGACCGGGGACGGTCCGGCGCCGTCTATAACATCGGCGGCGGCAGCCGGGTCTCGATCAACGAGGTGCTGGCCCAGATCGCGCACATTGCCGGCCACCCCCTCGATATCCGGCGCGAGGCGGCCCAGAAGGGGGACATGCGGGACACCTTCGCGGACACGACCCTGGCGCGCGCGGAGCTGGGGTTCACCCCGAAGACCAGTCTGGCGGAGGGCCTGCGAGCCCAATACGACTGGCTCAAGGGGCAGTGAGACTAGAATGCTGAAGATGATCCTGCGGCGAAAGTCCTATCTGACAGTGTGCGCGGCCCTGATGGCCCTGACGGCCCTCTCGGCGGCCTGCGGCGGCGCGGCGGGCCGACTGCCCCCAGCCGACCTGATGGACCCGGCCGAGTGGCTCTTTGAGCGCGGCAACGAACACATGACGGAGACGCGCTGGTTCTCGGCCCGCGAATACTTCCGGCGGCTGGTGGACGGGTATCCGCAGAGCCAGCGGCGCGAAGACGCCAAGCTGGGCATCGGCGACAGCTTCATCGGCGAAGACTCGGTCACGTCGAACGTGCTTGCCATCAACGAATTCCGCGAGTTCCTGACGTTCTTCCCCGTCTCGCGGCGTGCCGACTACGCCCAATATCGAATCGCGCTGGCCTATTCCCGCTCGATGCTGAGTCCGCAGCGGGACCAGACTGCCACCAAGGACACCATCCGCGAAGTCGAGCTGTTCCTGCAGCGCTTTCCGGGGAGTGAGTTCAAGGATGAGGTGCAGCAGATCGAGCGTGAAGCGCGCGACCGGTTGTCACAGTCCGAGTTCGAGATCGGCTACTTCTATGCCCGCTTCAACGTGTGCGTGGGTGCGGTGGATCGGTTCCGCGGCATCCTGGTGAGCGACCCGGCATTCACGAACCGCGACGCGGTGTACTTCCATATGGCCGAGTGCCTGCTGAAGATGGGTCTGCCGGCTGAAGCGCTGCCGTGGTTTGAACGGGTGGCCGTGGAGTTCGAGAAGAGCGAGTACCTGGAACGCGCGAAACGCCGCGTGGCTGAAATCAAGACGGTCCCCGCGGGCCGTCAGGGCGGGCCTGGGGGAAGCGGCGGTAATAATCGACCGCTGACACCAGCGCGGTAATCGTCGCGACCCACAGGGCAACCTGCCCAATCACAAAAAATCCCTGCATGTGGCCCTGGCCGAGAATCAGGACCAGAATCGCCACGACCTGCGCGACCAGCTTGATCTTGCCCAGCGGCGACGCCGGCAGGGCCTGCCCGCGCGCATGCGCCACGCTGCGCAGCACCGTCACGGCAAACTCCCGGCCGAGGATGACGGCGACCATCCACGCCGGCGCCAGGTCCATCTGCACCAGCGAAATCAGCGCGGCGGTCACCAGCAACTTGTCCGCCAGCGGATCCATCCACTGACCGAACTCCGTCACCTGCCCCCGGCGACGGGCGAGATACCCGTCGAGCCAGTCGGTCAGCGAGGCGATGCCGAAGATCGCCGCGCCCATGATTTCCTTGCTGACCCCGTACAACTGCCAGCCGTCGAACTTCGTCAGGAGCACGACGACCAGCAGGGGCACCAGGAAGATCCGTCCGACAGTCAGGGCGTTCGGAAGATTCACGATGTCCGTATTCTATCGTTCACGCGCGCCACGGGGCGAGCATACAATCGAGGGCGGACATGAAAGCGATCCTGCTGGCCGGCGGCCAGGGCTCACGACTCCGCCCACTGACCCTCAACACGCCCAAACCGATCGTGCCGATCTTCGACCGGCCGTTCCTGCGGTATCAGATCGAATTGCTGAAGCAGGTGCCCGAGATCGACGAGATCATTCTGAGCCTCAACTATCAGCCGCGCCGCATCGAGGAGGTCTTCGCCGACGGCGCCGATCTTGGGGTGACCATCCGGTATGTGGTGGAGCCCCAGCCGCTCGGGACCGGAGGCGCCATCAAGTTTGCAGCCGGGTCCGCGCCGACCGGCCCGGTCGTTGTCTTCAACGGCGATGTGTTGACGTCAGTGGATCTGCCGGCGGTGATCGCCCTGCATCGCGAACGCCAGGCCCGCGCGACGATCGTACTGACGCCGGTCGACAATCCATCAGCGTACGGGCTGGTGGAAACGGACGGCCAGCAGAACATCAAGGCATTCCTGGAGAAGCCGTCCGCCGATCAGATCACCTGCGACACCATCAACGCCGGCATCTACGTGATTGAGGGAGAGACGCTCGACCGGATTCCTGTCGACACCAACTACTCCATCGAGCGTGGTTACTTCCCGTCGCTGATTGCCCAACAGGAGACGTTCGTCGCGTACACGTACCGCGGCTACTGGATCGACATCGGCACCCGCGAGAAGTACCAGCAGGTCCACCACGACATCATGAGCGGACGATTCCCGGCCCCGCCGTTTGAAGGACTGGCGGGCCAGGCGGTGGTCTCACCCGACGCGCGGATCGACGATGGCGTCACCATCGAAGGCCCCTGTTTCATCGATGCCGGCGCGGTCATCAAGACAGGCGCGCGCATCGGCGCCAACAGCGTCATCGGCGCCCACTGCCACATCGGCGAAGGGGCCGTCGTCAATGGCGCCATCCTGTGGCCGCACACCTGGGTCGACAAACACGCCCATCTTGGCCCGCTGGTGGCCGGGCGCCACTGCCAGTTCGGTCGCAATGTCGAGGTGGGCGGCGCTGCCCTCCTCGGTGACAAATCCATCATCACGGACTATTCACGTGTATGAGCATCTCTCCCGACATCTTCAAGGCCTACGACGTCCGCGCCCTCTACCCGTCTGAACTGCACGAGACGGCCGCGCGCCTCATCGGCCGCGCGTATGTGGCGTACATGGAGTCGATCGAACCGGGACGCACCACTCCCCTGCGCATTGCCGTCACCCGCGACATGCGCACGTCGTCTCCCTCCCTCGCCACCGCGTTCATTGACGGGGCGCGCGAACAGGGCGCCGCCATCACCGACTACGGCATGGCGGGCACCGACATGCTCTACTTCGCCGTGGCGGAACACGACTTCGATGGCGGCGTGCAGGTGACGGCGTCGCACAATCCCGGCGAATACAACGGCATGAAGATGGTGCGCCGCCAGGCATTCCCGCTGTCGGGCGACGCCGGCATCGGCGAGATTCGCGACATGGTCGTCGGCGGCACGATTCCCGCGCCCCAGCGGCCGCACGGTTCGTACGGCACGGCGGACATGCTCGACGCCTACGTCGAAGCCGTCATGCGCTTCATTGACCCGTCTGTCATCCGGCCGTTCAACGTCGTGCTGGATGCCGGCTCGGGCATGGCGGGCCTGGTGGCCCCACGCCTGTTCGACCGCCTGCCGTGCCGCACGACAAAGCTCTGCTTTGAGGTGGATGGCACGTTCCCGAACCACGAGGCGAACCCGCTTATCGAAGAGAATCGCCGCGACATTGTCGAACGGGTGATCGCCGACAAGGCGGATATCGGGATCGCGTGGGATGGCGACGCGGATCGGTGTTTCTTCATCGATGGCGACGGCGAGTTCATCGCCGGTGACTTCATCACGGCGCTGCTGGCCGAAGCGGCGCTCCTCAAGTCCCCGGGCTCGGCCATCGTCTACGACGTGCGCGCGAGTTATGCGGTGAAGGACACCGTGGCCCGTCTTGGCGGCACCGCGCACATGAACCGGGTCGGCCACGCGTTCATCAAGCGCCGGATGCGCGCGGAGAACGCCGTGTTTGGCGGCGAAGTGACCGGCCACTACTACTTCCGCGACTACCACTTCGCGGACAACGGTTTCATCCCGGCCCTGCTGATTCTCGAGCTCATGTCGCGCAAGGGCAAGACGCTGCGCGAGCTGCTGGCACCGCTCCGCGAGAAGTACCACATCTCCGGGGAGATCAACACCAAGGTCGCCAGCATGAGCCTGATTCCCGGCAAGCTGCAGGTGCTCGCCGAGCGCTACGCGGACGGCCACACCTACACGATGGACGGCTTCTCGGTGGAGTTCCCCGACTGGCACTTCAACGTCCGGGCGTCCAACACCGAGCCGCTGCTCCGCCTGAACCTCGAGGCCCTGACGCCCGAACTCATGGCGCAGAAGCGCGACGAAGTGCTGGCCATCATCCGAAGTTGAACCCGGCCGATGTCCGATGTTAGATTGCAGATGTCAGATGTCAGATGTCAGATGTTAGACGTTAGATGTAGCGCGGGCTTAGCATAGTGGTAATGTCCTGGCTTCCCAAGCCAGTCAGACGGGTTCGATTCCCGTAGCCCGCTCCAGCCTTCGCTACCGCTCGCTTCGCTCGCAGCTACGGCTGGGCTGCGCCAGGCGGCACACTGCGAAGGCTGCCCCGCCGAAGCCAGGAGCGCAGCGACTGTTTGGCGTAGGCGGGCCGACAGCTTCAATTCACCACGCGAATTCCCACGAGCCGCGTCTCCGTCCTGCCGCCCGCGGCGGCCGTGACTTCGACCACGTAGTCACCCGGCGCAAGAGGGGCGAGCAGCCCGTCGAGTGCGAGGACATGGCGGCCATCTCGTTCGATCTCCGTCAGCGTGATCGTGACGGCCACCGGCTCACCATTGCGGCCGAGCAGGCGCGCGTCCCGCCGTTCAAGGGGGCCGCCGACGGGCCACTCGATATGAACGCGTTCGGTGCGCCGGAACTGGAAACTGGCGACAGGCACCAGCGGTGATCGCGACGCCGGCGTCGCGCGATACACCAGCCCCGCCCCGAGCACTGTCCCATCGTCTCGCGTGGCCGGCGTTTTGGATTCAATGGTCCCGGTCGCCGTGCGCACCTTGGTCGTAATCGTCGCAGTAGCGAGGTCGGCGGGCACCGTGACCGACGCGGTGGCGGCCCGCATCGCCGCAAGCACAGGCACTGTGGCGGCGCCCAACGTAGCGCCATCAGGTCCCAGCACCGTGACCTCCAGCGTGCCGTCCTTCGCCATCGCACCACGGGAGATCTCGGAGGGCCCCACCTCGGCAAACGCCGTGAGCCGCGTCCCCACCAACGTGGAGTGCACAAACACATCCGTGTCCGGACGCAGACGCGCGAGCCCCCCGAGCGCGAGGTCCACGGGTGACGGACCAGTGGCGACAATGGGGTTGGCGGCAGCGGCGGCACGCGCCGCACGCTCCGCCTCTGAAGGCGCGGTGTATCCGCGTCTGGCGGTGACCTCAACGCCGGGCTGCTTCACGCGCACGCGAATGCGCCGTTCACGACCGTCGAAGGCCGTATTGGATGAGTAGTAGCCAAGCAGGTAATACGCCGACAACGCATCACTGACGCGTTTGAGTCCGGCCTTGAGATCGTTGGTGTCGACCACCGCAAGACCGTCGGTGTTCTCAGCAAGCGTCTGCATGCCGCTCACGCGGTCACGAATGTTGCTGAATCCCTGTGCCACCGGCGACTGCGAAATATCCCCTGTCCCCAGCACCCGCTCGGAAATATCGTAGTCAAACGCCGTGAGTCCACCTGGATTGACCATGTAGAACACCACGTTGCTGCGATTGGCCCGGTTGATGATCGCGCGCAGCCGGGCCTGTCCATCGATGTTGGCGTACCGAATCAGATACTGATCACACGCCGGATTGCGACGCCCCGTGTACCCCATCAGGCCGCCGTCCCCTCGGAACAGCCGCCACCCTTCGGTGAAGACCACAACGGACGTGCGGCCTTCGCGCAGCGCGCCAAGGTAGTACACGAGTTCCTCAAGATGCTCGAGCACGGCTTCCTCTCGCGCGCGGTCGTGCAGCACCGCGGAGATGCGCCGCACGGCCTGCCCGTCGCGCACCCAGCCCTCACGCCCCTCGTTGTCGGCCGGAAAACACTGCTCGAGTTCGTTCAGGAGCGGCGTACGGACGGCATCCCGTGTGCCCCATTTCCAGTTGCGCGCCAGCAGATCCTCAATACCCATTGTCCGACGCCCGAACGTCAGTCCGTTTGGCGGCACCTGTGACGTCGTGAGCGAGACCAGATCGTTTTCCCCGATCAACTGATTGAGCATCGAAATCAGCGGCACGCGCGCGGCCTTGGCGCCCGCGATGGAGACATGCTCGATATCGAGGTAGATCACAAACGCGCGCATGCGGGCATCAGCCGCCAGCAGCCGCGACTGTGCCACGGTGTTCGGATCACGGCGGGTGGCCTCAGGCGTCGCTCCAGCCGCGTCGACAAACTCAAAGCTTTCGACCGACTGCGGCGTGCCGTCTTCCTCGACGATGAAGTCGTCGGCGGTCAGGCCTTCAACAACCTTGCCGTCTCTTGTCGGGTAGGCGTCCACTGTCACGAAGTAGGCGTCGGAGCGGAAGACAGGGCGCTGATCTTGTGAGGCCTGTGGTCCGGGGTCTAGGAGTCCAGGGTCCAGGGTCCACACCGGAGGCGCCGCAAAAAACGCGGCCACAAGAATCAGAGAGGCGGAGAGCACCGAACGCATGAGTTACGGTACCACCTTGAATGGCAGGTAGGTGCGTCTGGTTTCGCCCCGGCTGGTCACGACCAGTTCCACGGCGTAGTCACCAGGGGCCAGCGCCGCGAGGACCACGTCGACGACCAACACCGTCGGCGCGGAGTCTGCGGCCCGTTCACTCACCACGGCCTGCGCGGCCAAGGGCTTGCCGTCGCGCCCCAGGACGCGTGCGGTCCGTGACTCCAGCTCCTGCATGAGCGGCCATTCAATGTGCAGACGTTCCGTCCGCCGGAACGCGGGCGCGGTGACGGCAACAATCGGCGACCGCGGAGACGGTGTCGCGCGGAACACGGCCGGCGCGCCGAGGATGGGTGCGGCGTCTGCCTTCAGATACCGTGCCGCGTTGAAACTGCGGTCATCCGCGGATCGAATGCCTGCGAGGACATCGAGCGCACGGTCGAGTTCCGTGAGCGCAGGCGCGGACACCGGGTTCGCCCGCAAGGCGCGCTCTTCTTCCGTCGGTGCGCGGTAGCTACGTCTGGCCTTCACCTGGACGCCGGGCTGGGGTGAAGACACCGAGATGGTCCGGATCTGTCCGTCGAACCTCGTGTTCGTCGAGTAGTAGCCGAGCAGATAAAACGTCCGGAGCTGGTCCATGATGGGCCGCAGGGCCTGTCGCATGTCGTTCGTGCTCACGGCCGCGGCGCCGTCGGTCTTCACCGCAATTTCCTCCAGCACGTCCCGTCGTTCATTGAGGCGGTCAAAGTCCTCCGCGACGATCTGTGTCGGGTCAATCACGTAGTTCTTTTCGCCGATGTTGCGGTCAATCGCCGCCAGGCCCAGCGGATTCACGGTGTAGAACGACACGTTCATGCTGTTGGCCAGCCGAATGAGCTGCTGATATCTGGTGACCATGTCCAGGTCCGCCAGCCGCGTGGCCTCCTGCATGCACGCCTGCCGCTGCCCCTGCGCGACCATGTTGAACATGACGATCTCGGAGCCACGGACTCCCCCGCTCGGCAATTCCCACTGGGTTGCGGCGATCTCCGCTTTGAGCACGGTGTCACGCGTATAACGGCGCCACCCCTCGCTGAACAGAAACACGGACGTGCGCCCCTCCCGCAGGCTGCCGAGATACCAGACCAAATCCTCAAGGTGCGTCAGGATGCGGTCGGCGCGATGCCGCTCGATGATGACGGTGGCCAGTGGCCGCATCAGGGCCCCGTCGGCCACAAAGCGCTGCTTCACCACCATGCCGTCGGTGTCGTCGAAACAGCTGAACAGCCCGTCTTCGTCGGCCGTCTTCATGAAGCTGTCGCGCAGGCCCCGCGCCCAGTACCGGCGCAACTGATCGTCGATCGACGTGACCCGGCGCTGAAACGTCATCGACGCCACGTCGTATTCGCTCGAGATCACACTGAAGACGTCGTTCGGCGTGACGATGTCGGTGAGCAGTTGCACGAGCGGCAGCCGTGCGCGATGGGCACCGGCGGTCGAGACGTGCGGAATATCGAAGTAGGTGACAAACGCACGGGCCCTCGGGTCCGCCGCCGCTGCGCGCGATTCCGCCAGCGTGTTCGGGTCGCGACGGGCGGATTCCGGCTCGTTCGAGCCCACACCCACGAACTCAAACAACTCCACCTCCTGCGGCACGTCGTCTTCGCGCACCACAAAATCGCCGGCCGTCAGCCCCTCCACCACCTTGCCGTCACGCAGCGGATACGCGTCCACCAGCACGAAGTGGGAGTCGGAGCGGAACACTGGGCGTTGCGTGGCTTGGGGTCCTACGGTCCAGGGTCCGGGGTCCAGGGGTCGAGGAGTCCAGGAGTCCCGGCCAGAGTCACGGCGAGGAGTGGAACGATCAATCGCACGCTCATAAAAGACACCGTGCAGGATGGGCGGCTGGCAAAGAGGACCTTAGCCCAGCTATCATCGTGACGTATGCATTCAGCGAAATTCGTGTTCGTGGCCGCCCTGCTCGCCGTGTCCGTCGCCTGTGGCGACAAGGCCGCCCCGACGGCGCCGCCTCTCGACATCCCGTTCTCCACCACCGACCTCACCGTCGGCACCGGCACCGAAGCCACCAACGGCAAGACCGTACGGGTCTATTACACCGGCTGGGTCTACTCGACCACCGCCACCGATAACAAGGGCGCGCAGTTCGACGCCAACACGTCGGGTGTGGGCTTCAGCTTCACCATCGGCGTCAGTTCCGTGATTCAGGGCTGGCACCAGGGCCTGCCGGGCATGAAAGTCGGCGGCAAACGCCGTCTGATCATCCCGCCCAGTCTGGGCTACGGCTCCCAGGGTGCCGGCCCGATTCCGCCCAACGCGCACCTGATCTTCGAGATCGAGCTCTTGTCGGTAGCCGGCTGACGGGTGAGCGGCTGAGCCGCTGGGCGGATGCTAGAATCATGAGTTCATGATCTCTGTCGCCAACGTGTCTATGCGCTATGGGTCGAAGGTGCTCTTCGACGATGTGACCACGACGTTCAGTGCGGGGCGCCGGTATGGTCTCACCGGGCCCAACGGCGCCGGCAAGTCCACGTTCATGAAGCTCCTCACCGGGGAGCTCACGCCGCAGAAGGGCACCGTCTCGCGTCCCGACAAGATCGGCGTCCTCAGTCAGGACCAGTTCGCCTTCGACCAGTTCCGGGTGATCGACACGGTCATCATGGGCAACAAGCGCCTCTGGAACACGCTGCAGGAGCGCGAGCGGCTCTACGAAAAGACCGAGATGACCGACGCGGAAGGCATGCGCCTCGGTGAACTCGAGGGCATCGTCGGCGAAGAAGACGGCTACTCGGCCGACAGTGATGCGGCAATTCTGCTGCAGGGGCTCGACATTGCCGACGAACTGCACGACCGGTGGATGTCGGAACTGCAGGGTGGCCAGAAGGTCCGCGTGCTGCTCGCGCAGGCGCTGTTCGGCAATCCGCGCGCCCTACTGCTCGACGAGCCAACGAACCACCTCGACCTCGACTCGATCCACTGGCTCGAGGAGTTCCTCACCCGTTACGACGGCACGCTCATCGTCATCTCGCACGACCGGCATTTTCTGAACGCCGTCTGCACCCATACCGCCGACATCGACTACGAGACGATCATCACCTACACCGGCGGATACGACGACATGGTGCTGGCGAAGACGCAGATTCGTGCGCGCATCGAGTCCGAGAATGCCCAGCGCGAAAAGAAGATCGACCAGCTCAACGACTTCATCGCCCGCTTCTCCGCCGGTACCCGCGCCTCCCAGGTCGCCTCACGCCGCAAGGAAGTGGAGCGGCTGCAGACGACGGACCTGGCGCGATCGAACATCCAGCGTCCGTACATCCGCTTCCAGATGAACCGGCCGTCAGGACGCAACCTGCTCGAAGCGCAGGGGGTGCACAAGACGTACGGCGACCTGAAGGTCATCCGGAACTTCGACGCCATCGTGTCGCGCGGGGAGAAGATCGGCCTCATCGGCCGCAACGGCATGGGCAAGACCACGTTGCTCCGAGCGCTGCTTGCGGACGCCCCAGGCCAGCCCGAGTCACCCGGGGACCGCGATGCCGGCGTCGTCAAGTGGGGCCACGAGGCCTCGATTGGCTACTTCGCCCAGGATCATACGGGCGCCATTGCCAAGGGGACCACGGCGGCCGAGTGGTTGCACTCGTTTGATCCGGATTTGACGCGCCAGGACATCCACGGCCTGCTCGGCCAGATGTTGTTCCGCGGCGAAGAAGGCCTCAAGCCGACGACGGCGCTCTCGGGCGGAGAAACGGCCCGCCTGCTCTTCTGCCGCATCATGCTGCAGAAGCCGAACGTGCTGGTGTTTGACGAACCCACCAACCACCTCGACCTCGAATCGATCAACGCGCTGAACATCGCCCTGCAGAAGTTCGAAGGCACGGTGTTCCTCGTGACCCACGACCAGGACCTGATCGAAGAAGTCGCCACACGTCTGTGGGTCTTCACCGACGACGGGATCCAGGACTTCAAGGGCACGTACGAGGAATTTTCGGCGCAGCACCCGTAGGACCTCGCAGGGCGCCCTGGGCTCGAGCGCGCCAGCAGGGCCCGTACGTAGGGCGCGCTGGGGTTGAGCGCGCCAATGCGGCCCGCTACAGTTCAGCGGGCCCTACTTGGTCTTGCGAAGCGTGCGAAGCGTCCGGCCGGTGGTACCGTTCTCGAGGCGCAGCAGGCCGCGCACGGCGTAGTCGCCGGGCGTCAACGCGCCGAGCGGCACGGTCCCAATCGCGAGGAATCGGCCGTTGCCCTGAGCCTGGATGGCTAACGGCACGGCCACGACCGCCGGGCCATCGATCGAGGCCGCAACCTCGAGAAAGGCCGTGACTGCGGTGCCCTCCACTCCGCCGTACATCTCAAACGACGCGAGCGCTGACGGTTCATCCGCAAACGACAACCGCGGAATCAGTTGCCCGTCGCGCGACAGGCCGAGGACCAGACCTCCCAGCTGCAACGTGCCCACCGGCACCAGACTCGCATCAAACCGATAGTCGGCCGCGCCGCCTCGCCCCGCGGCATCAACGGCGGCGACGCGAAGGCGATACCGGCCCGGCTTCACGCGCATGGCCCCCACCAGCGGAGACTCACCCGCGTCCACAGCCGACCAGCGCGCCACCACCGAGCCATCGTCAGTCACCAGCACCGCGCCAGCTGAGCTGATCGCGAGCGCGCGATCCTCAGGCTCGGCAAGAATCGCCACCTGCACCTGCCCGTCGGGTGCGCCCATCGTGAACGCCGCGGCTCGCAGCGGCAGGTCGCTGAACGTCGCGGCGGACAACAACATGTCAGTGACCGTGACCCTGGCTCCCGCCGTCCGGTCCGGCGTACGCGAGAACGTGATTTCCGGCCGGGCCCTCACCGTGACGCCAGGCCGCGTCACTCGAATGTCGAGCCTTCGTCCATGAGGGTCATAGTCAGTAAGCTGCGGTTCAATCTCCGCCACCAGGTAGGAGGCGGTCTCCCTGGCGACACGGTCGAGCGCACCGGTGCCCAGCGCCGTCAGCGGGACGCGGACACCACGCGTCACACCAGCGAGATGTTCGATGCCCGCCAATGGACTGCTCAACGCGTTGGAGTCACTGCCGCTCAGCGACTGAAACTCCTGCCCCTGCCCCGTCGCCGCGTTCACGTCGTCGGGCTGCGCGATGTAGAAGTTGACGCGGGCAGCACCTGCGGCTGCACCGACGCGCTGAAACAGGTCGCTCTGCAGTTCACACATGCCAGGCGCTCGCGCAAACGGCGCGTCCCGCCGTGGCGCCGACAACCCCGCCGTGAACAACACGACCGTCGTCGGCACGGTGCGGTTCTCAAACGATCGCAACATCGTCTCGACCGACTCGAGCACAAGCCGGGTCCGGCAGGCCATCGCCGAGCCCCCTTCGTCTCGGGACCGCTGCCCGACCAGCAGATCGACGGCGTGCTGCACGCGGGTGTGGTCATTGGTGGACCGCACCGGCACTCCCCCGTACGGCATGCCGACGACGGTGACAAAATCCGATGGGCCGAGCTCGCGCAGCAGTCCCGACACCGCCGAGCGAATCGGCGGTTCCTGCCCGACGCGGAACGAATCCTGATCGACAAGCAGCAGCAGGGTGCGGCCGGTCGCCGAATCGAGACTGGCGCCATACGGCGCCGGGAGTCCCGTCGTCTTCACGGCCGCCGGGGCCGCCGCGATCCGTCGCAGCGCCTTCACCTCGCGGCGCCGCCCGTCGATGCGCAGGTCCACCTCTGCGGGCGTCAGGTCGCCAATCACCTGCCCTGCTGCATCAAGAGCCTGAAAATCAATCTGCAGCAGTCGCGCCGCGCGCTCCTGCGCCTGCGACGGGACCAGAGCCGCCACGCAGACGAAGACGAGACAGATGGAGATGCGCATCATGGGGATACCAGTCTAGCCGGACCACAAAAAAAGGGCGGGTCCCTGAGGACCCGCCCTTCGTGTGTGTGCGCTTCCGCGACTACCAGTTGAAGCGAATCATCAACTGGCCGAGGCGGCCACCCGGGTCGTAGGTGTTGCTGGCGTCGGTGTAGGCGCTGGTGACCTGGAAGATGGTCGCGCCTGAACCGGGGTTGGCCACCGGGTTGAAGTTGACGTTGTCGAACAGGTTCAGCACGTCAGCACGGACTTCGAAGTTCTTGGTGCCCCGCACGTTGAAGCGCTTGGTGACACCCACGTCGAACCGTGTGAACCACGGTGCACGCACGAGTACCGACCTCGGTGCGCAGTCACCGGCCTTGATTTGAATACACGAGGCCGTGTTGGCGGGAGCAATGTACCGCCCCTCTGGAACGCCGAGCGAGGTCGAGTAGCCCGTGTAGGCCTGCCCGGCCACTCCCGTGCTGCTGACAGAGTACGCCCGGCGCGTGTTCAGGATCACGTCTTCTGGCAGCATCCAGATTTCAGTACGGCCCGTATTCGCGTTGGTCCGTCGATAGAACTTATACATGTCAGTCAACTGGTCGACCGTCATGCCGACGAGGCGGACGTTGCCGAAGTTCAGCGTCCTGGCCTGGATGCGGCCAACTCCGTTCATGCTCCAGCCTCCAAGAATCGCGTCGAGTACCGGGTGCATATCCGAGCCCAGGCGCTGTCCGCGTCCGACGGGAATCGTCCAATCCCACTGCCCTTTGAACGCATGCCGCACGTTACCGCCATTCACCATTGTGCGTCCGAACGAGAACCCGTCGAACGCGGACCCACGCTCGTGGGCGAACTGGTAGTTGACGCTCGCCGACAGGCCACGCGAGAGGCGGCGGCGCAGATCGATCTGCAACGCGTGGTAGTCGCTGAACGCACCGCTGTCCGTGACGTTGACGCCGTTCATGCGGGGATTCACCACAAAGAAGTTCGCGGGGAGTCCCGCCGCCAGCGCGTTTGCGCGCCTGGTGGCATTGCCATCGAGGTCCCCCGCGGCGCCCAACGGCGAAGGATTCGCCGGTGCGAGCCTCGCCGCGAACGTGGTGCTTGCCCACGACGCGGTACCGCCCGTGTAGGCTGCGGCGTTGGTGGCGTCCGTGCGCCCATTAAAATACGCCAGGTAGATCGGGAGCGGGCTGGTCCCAGTGCCCGTCCCGAAGTAGGCGAAGGACCCCGCGCGCGTGCCGCCGGCGGCATTATTGGCAGCCAAGTTCACCATGGCGAGCTTGAACTCGTCCATGAACCCATTGGCGAGCAGGTTTTCGCTGCGGATGCCGTTGTAGTCGAGCGTTGACCACTGCTGGTCGCCGCGGGTGCCGACATACCGCACTTCGACGGCCATGTCGGAACCAATGGCCCGCTGGATGCCGACGTTCCATGTCTGCGCCCGCTCCATGGTCAGGTCCGGCGCAAAGGCACTGATGCTGTCAGCCCGATCCGGCCGAGAGACGATGGGAAACACCGGCGTCTCGTTGAATGACTGGACCGACAACCTGTTCTTCTGGCTGTACAACACGGGCCACGCCTCGCCGGTCGGCACCAACCCGGTGTTGGTGTCGCGTGTCAGAGTGATGGTGCTTCCCGGATTCGACCCGAAGACCCCCGTGAACTGACTCATCCCCTGCCGTGAGTACGCCACGGACCACCCTGCCCGGATCGTGGCCTGATCAGGATCACCCAGCACACTACGCAGCCAGCCACTCTGGACGTTGGGCCGCCACGCGGCACTCACCGACGGCGAGAAGTTGTTCTTGTCGGTGTTGTAGCCGTTTGTGCTCCGCGTCAACTGCTGGTACGACGGAATCGCCTTGCCACTGTTAGCCCCCGGCGAGTTGAAGTTGCACCGGTTGTAGACGTTGGTGTTGGCACCGATGCCGGACATGCCGCAGACGTCATCAAGGCCAACCGTCGACATGATGTCGTTGTTGGCGGTGAAGGGTGTCTGCAGGTCATACCGCAGTCCGAAATTCACCGTCAACGTCGGCCTGACTCGCCACGAGTCCTGCACGAAGCCGGAATAGACGTTGATCTGACCGGTTCGCGTGCGGGGACCGAACGCCACGTACTTGTTCGTCGCCGGATCCAGCGCCGCCTGCCCCGTGATCGAAGTCACGCGCCCCGTCAACAGTGCATAGAGCGACCGCGCGTCCGTCAACTGTGCCGCCGACGCTCCCGGGAAGTTGGTCGTGGTAAACAGCCCCGCCGCCGGATCGAACTGGGTGCTGAACCCGAAGTTCACGCCAGGCACGATCTGCTGCGCGCTTTCTTCGGCCGTCGAACGCAGCCACTCAGCACCAACCTGGATGCTGTGGCTCCCTCGCTGCCAGTTCATCGTGTTCGCCACGCTGTAGGTCGGGGCCGCACGCCAGCTCGGACCATTACTGACCCACCAGTTCGTCAGACCGAGGCCAAACCCCAGAGCATACCCCCCCTGATCCGCGAATGACGTGATGTCGTTGCGCGAGGGAATCGCACTCGGGTAGCCGAAGTTCGACTGCCCACCCAACGCGGTGATGCCCCCGCGCAGTTCGTTGACGACGTTCTGGGAGATCGTCGACCGAAGTGTCAGCGTATACAACGGCCGCTTCGACTGGAAGTCGCGGATATTCGTGGCTCCCGGGAACCGGCCATCCGTGCCGTTCAAGTAGTCCGGCGTGCGCTCGGCCCAGATGACGGACATCGAACCGCTCAACCGGTGCCGATCCGTGATGTTGTAGTCCAGCCGCGTCGTGGGCTGGTGTTCGAACAGCTTCCCCGGGCTGAGGAACACGTAGCTGTCAAGAAGCGGATTCGCCGTGGTGTTGAGGGTGCCCGTCGTCGCCATGCCAGCCTGGATCTTCGCAAGGAGCGAGGCGACCGTGGCGTCCTTGCCGGCGATCTGCGCGTTCGCCGCTGCCAGCGTAAGTACGTTGACTTCACGCACGGTCGTCACACCGCCAGACACAAGGTTGTAGCGAAACCATCCGTCCGCGGAACGCGGATTCAGGGTCGTACGGGTGCGCGTGAAACTATTGGGAAAGCGAATCTGCTCGTAGTTCAGGAAGTAGAACGCCTTGCCCCGCAGGTCGAGCCCCGGGAGCGCGATGGGACCGCCGACACGACCACCATACTGGTTCAGCTTGACTTCGTTCTTCGGCAGGCCGTTGACCTTGTTGAAGAAGTAGTTCGAGTTGAGCCTCGGATCGCGGTAGTACTCGTACAAACTGCCCGAGAACCGGTTCGAGCCGGAACGGGTCTGAAACGCGATGGTAATCGCGCCGCTCCCGCCCTGGCTGGCTCCAGCCGCAGCCAATGTGACTGTCACTGCTTCGACCGCATCTTGCCGCGGCGTCACCGACGCAAAGAAGCCGTCCGTGGTACGCAGGAAGTTATCGTTATTGCTGACACCGTCAGTCGTGATCTGGATAAACGACTCCGGCAATCCGTTGATGGTGGAGTCGCGGTTGGTCCCGGGCGTATTGATGCCGGGCAGAAACGTCACGGCGTTGAGGGCATTCCGCGTCGGTGTCGGCATCCGGTTGAGTTGATCTGAGTTCAGCGTCGCCTGCACCGTGGCCGTCTGCGTGTTGATGAGTTCGGTGCTGCTGGTGACGTTGACCGTCTCGGTCAGTGACCCGACTTCGAGCGTCATGTTCACCGTGGCCGGAACACCGAGGGCCACCCGGACGTTGGCGTTCTGCGCCGTCTTGAATCCCGTCAGCGTCGCGGCCACCGTATACGTGCCGGCCTGCAGCGCCGCCACGTTATAGGTGCCGTTGGCTCCGGTCACCGTTTCAGACTTCGCCCCGGTCGCGTTGTTCGTGACCACCACCGTGGCGCCAGGAATGACGCCGCCGGCCGAGTCTGTGACGACGCCCGTGATGGACGACGTGCCCTGCGCAAACGCCAGGGACGAGGTTGTGACGACGAGAGCTGCCGCAAGCAGCACGCGCCAAACGCGTCGTGTCATGTACTGTTCCTCCTCCAAATGCACCAACTACCGACTTGCACGGGCCTCACAATCCGCGTCATTTCGTAACGCAGGAGTAAACGCGGCTGAGAGCTCCCCGGGACTTTATGGCCGGTCGTAGCTCAAGTCAATACTGGAGTGGGGTTCTTGAGATGGGCGGATGGGTGGAAGAAGAAATGGTCGGGATGCCGAGATTCGAACTCGGGACCCCTTGACCCCCAGTCAAGTGCGCTACCAGGCTGCGCTACATCCCGCCGACAACTACTTCTTCTTCGTCTTGCCGCTCTTGCTGCCACTCGCCCGGCTTGGGGCCGGTTCGGGTGCCAACATGAACTCGGAGGCTGGGGGGCCGCCGAGTGTCTTGAGGATCCACTGGAGTCCCCGCTTTACCTCCGTCAGGTGCGCCCGCGCACCGTCGTCCAATCCCGCCGGCTGCCCCATCACGTCTGGTGGCAACAGCAGGTCGTCACTCACTCCGGAGGCCGCTTCGGCCTCTTCGGTGAGCCGGCGCCGAGCCCCGGCCAGGGTCAGGCCCTCGACCAGAATCAGGCGCTTGAGATGCAGCACCCGCTCGACATCCTCGCGCCGGTAGACCCGCGGGCCGGCCGGCGTCTTGGCCACCCCCAAATCGGGAAACTCGGCCTCCCACCCACGGAGCACAAACGGCGGGACGGCCGCGATCTCGCAGACCTCCTGAGCCCGGAATGCCGGCCGATTGGGAATCGAAACCGCGTCCACGAGTGGATCGCCAGTATATCTCACAGTTCCTTCCGCGCGCGGCGTCGCACGCTGATGCGGATGGGGGTACCGAGAAATCCGAACTTCTCGCGCAGCTGATTCACGAGGAACCGCTCATAGGAGAAGTGGAACTCCGTCGCCACATTGGTGAAGAACACAAAGCGCGGCGGCGCACTCGCAATCTGCGACGCATACATGATGCGCACCTGCCGCCGGTGTTTGCTCGTCGGCGGATTCGCCGCCGTGATCGACTCGACGAACCGATTCAACTCCGACGTGCCCACACGCTTCCGTCGCGCATCGGCCACCCGCACCGCCATCTCCAACATCTTCGCGGTGCGATCCCCGGTCAGCGCCGACACATGAATGACCGGTGCAAACTCCAGGAACTTGAGCTGGAACCGCAGCTTGTCGTCGTAGTCCTTCACGAACTGCTGCGGATCATCCCCCATCCGCTCCGCCATCAAGTCCCACTTGTTGACGACAATGACGACGCCGCAGCCGGCCTCTTCCGCTTCGCCGGCGATCGCGGCGTCACGATCGGTGGGGCCCTCGGCCGCATCGATCACCAGCACGGCCACATCGGCCTGCGCCATCGCACGCTTGGCGAGCACCACGCTGATCGACTCCACCTGACCGGCGGTCGCCACCTTGCCGGGCCGGCGCATCCCCGCCGTGTCGACCAGACGCAGCCGGCGCTTTTGATACTGCAACACGACGTCCACGGAGTCGCGGGTGGTGCCCGGCAGATCACTGACCATGACGCGCTCTTCGCGCAGCAACCGATTGACCAGCGAGGATTTGCCGACGTTGGGCCTGCCGACGATCGCGATGGCGATCTCGGGGTCAGCCTCCGGCGCAGGTTCCGTGGACTTGGCCGGCATGGCGGCAATGAGCGCGTCGAGCAATTCGTAAACGCCGGTGCCGTGTTCGGCCGACACCTCGAACTGGCCGCCGAACCCCAGCTTGTGAAATTCGTTGGCGCGCGCGACCGACCGTTTGTCGTCCGCCTTGTTCACGACCAGCAGCACCGGACAGTTCACGGCGCGGATCGCCTGCGCGATCTGTTCATCACCGACCACGAGCCCGTCGCGGCCATCGACCAGGAAGACCAGCAGGTCGGCCGACTTGAGCGCGCGCATGCCGTGGTCCACGACCATCGCATGCAACGGGTCGGTCGTCGCGCCAAACAATCCTCCGGTGTCCACAAGCGTGAAATTCCGGCCCGACCACTCGGCAGGCGCAGTCACCACATCACGCGTGGTTCCGGCGACGGGCGCCACAATGGAGCGCCGGGTCCCGGCAATACGATTAAAGAGAGTGGACTTCCCCACGTTGGGCCGGCCAACCAGCACCACTGTGGGCCCCACACCAGAAGCGGCCATCGGGACAGTGTAGCAGTTACGGGGAGACTTGACTCCGTAAGTAGGTGTCTTTATAGTCACTTACGGACATCAGGTGCCCCGGAAGTCATGATCAAAGTCGACATCGTAAACGAGGTGTCGCGTATCGCTGAAATCACCAAAGTGAAGGCCGAAGTGGCCGTCGACGCGGTGTTTGACGCCATGCGAGCCTCCATGATGAAGGGTGACCGCATTGAGCTGCGTGGTTTCGGGGTGTTTCAGGTCAAACCCCGCAAACGTGGCATCGGCCGCAATCCCCGGACGGGCAAGGAAGTGAAGATTCCTCCCGGCCGCACGATTCGGTTCAAACCCGGCAAAGACCTCCAGAACATCTCCGGTGAGTGAGCCCCAGCCGTTCTGGGTCTACCCGGCGGAGTTGCCGCCGCCTCCCCCCAAGTTCCAACACAAGGCCGGACGGCCCCTGCTGCTGGTCCTGCTGACGGTCGTCACCACCACGTACTTTGTCGGCCTGGAATACTCGTTCGCAATCCTGTTGATTCTCGGAGCCCACGAGTTCGGGCACTACTTCGCGTGCCGCTGGCACAACGTCGACTGCACACTGCCCTTCTTCCTGCCGGCGCCGCTGCCGATGACGGGCACGTTCGGCGCGGTGATCCGCATCCTCGAGCCCTTCCCCTCCCGGCGCGCGTTGTTCGACATCGGCGTCGCCGGTCCGCTCGCGGGGTTCATCACCCTGATTCCATTCCTCATCATCGGCATCTCGCTCTCGACGGTGGATGTCGTGCCGGAGGGCGGATTCGGCATCTGGCTGGGAGAGCCGGTCCTGTTCAAGTGGATTGCGCGGCAGATTCACGGCCCGCTGCTCGAGGGCACCGACATCTTCATCCACCCGCTCGGCTACGCCGCGTGGTTCGGCATGCTGGCCACGGCTCTCAACCTGCTGCCGTTTGGCCAGCTGGACGGCGGCCACATTGCGTACGCCGTCCTCGGGCCACGAGCACGGTATCTGTCCATCGCCACGCTCGGGCTCGTCATTGCGCTGGCCTTCCTGACTGAAAGCTGGATCGTGATGGCCCTCATGCTCAGCGCAATGGCCTGGTTCATGGGCTACCGCCATCCCGCGCCCCTCGACGACCACACACCGCTGACGCCTGGACGCGTCCTGGTTGCGCTGCTCGCCCTGGCGATGCTGATCGGCTGCTTCACGCCCGAACCGATCACGATCACGTTCTGAACCTTGGACCCTCCTGAACCGGTTCATGGTTCATCGGTTCATGGTTCATCGGTTCTGTTCTGGGTGCGGGGTGCTGCGTGCGGGGTGCTGCGTGCGGGGTTCCTGGTGCAGGGTCGGTTCGCGGGTTCCCTTGAACCCGGAACCAGGAACGGCACCATGAACCATGAACCGATGAACCATGAACCTCTAGGACGTGGAGTAGGGATCGACATCCACGACGGTGCGCCGGCGCAGCTCAGGCCGCTGCGTGAGCGCGTGCTCGATGGCATCGCGCATGGCACGGCGATGGACGCCTTTGAGGAAAAACTGCGCGCGGTACTCATCCTTGATTTTTGAGAGCGGCGCCGGCGCGGGTCCGAGCAACCTGGCGCGTGCGCCGGCGTGGCGGGTCACCGCGGCGAGGGCGTTGGCATCGTCGAGCGCCTTGCCCAGCGAGGGCCCTCGGACGACGACGTTCACCAGGCCGATCGTCGGCGGATACCGCATGCGCGTCCGGAAGTCGATCTCCTGCGCATAAAACGCGGCATAGTCCTGCGCGGCCGCCGCCTTCACGCTGTAGTGGTCCGGATACAGCGTCTGCACGATGGCTTCGCCGGGGATGTCGCCGCGGCCGGCGCGTCCCACCACCTGCGTCAGCAACTGGAACGTGCGCTCCGCTGCGCGGAAGTCCGCCACACCAAGCCCGACGTCCGCGGACACCACACCGACCAGCGTCACCGACGGAAAGTCGTGACCTTTGGCGATCATCTGTGTGCCGACGAGGATGTCCACGTCTCCTCTGGCCACCGCCGTGAGGACCTTCGCGATGGCGCCGCGCCGCCGGATCGTGTCGCGATCGACACGCACCACACGCGCACCCGGAAACCTGGCGCGCACGTCCGCCTCGACCCGTTCGGTGCCGAAGCCCGACTGTTCCAGAAACTCGCCGCCGCACGTGCCGCAGGCTTTCGGGATCACGGACGCGTAGTTGCAGTAGTGACAGCGCACCTTGCGCGCCGTGCGGTGATACGTCAGCGTCACCGAACAATGCGGACACTCCATGGTCGCCGCACATTGCCGGCAGAAGACGACCGTGGCAAAGCCGCGACGGTTGAGGAGAATCATCGACTGTTCGCCGCGGGAGAGCCGCAGTTCCAGCGCCTCCCACAACGGCTGACTGATCATCACGTCGGCGCCATGCGCGGTGAACTCCTTGCGCATGTCCACCAGACGCACCTCCGCGAGCGGCTTGTTCCAGACGCGCTGGGTCAACGTCAGATGGTCGTATCGTCCGGCGGCGGCGTTCGCAGCGGATTCCAGGGACGGCGTCGCGCTGCCGAGCAGCACCACCGCACCTTCCATGCGGCCGCGCACGACGGCCACGTCGCGCCCCTGATACCGCGGCGCTTCCTCCTGCTTGTACGCGTGGTCGTGTTCTTCGTCCACGATGACGAGGCCGACGCGATCCAGCGGCGCAAACACGGCGGACCGGGTCCCGATCACAACATCGACTTCCCCACGCCGGATGCGGTGCCACTGATCGTGCCGTTCTCCGTCGGACAAACCGCTGTGCTGAATCGTCACGCGCCGGCCAAACCGCGCCCGGAACAACCCGGCGAGCGCAGGCGTCAGCGCAATCTCGGGCACGAGCACCAACACGCGCCGCCCGCGGCGCAGGACCAGGTCCGCCAGACGCAGGTACAGCTCCGTCTTGCCGCTGCCGGTGACGCCCTGCAGCAGAATCGTCTTGAACAGTCCGGCGATCACGGCATCTTCCAGATGCCGGGACGCATGCGCCTGTTCGGGCGTCAGTTCACGCCCCTGCGGCGTGGTCCCGTCGAGTGACCACTGTGTGCGATCAGTGCCGCCGACTGTCTCGAACGGATCGCGCTCGACGATCTCATCGTGAATCGCGACAAGACCCGCGCGCTCCAGGCTGCGCACCGTCGCGAGGCTCACACCCTCGCGCCTGAGCGCAGACAGCGGGACGCCCTCTGGTGTCCGCTGCAGGAGCTCAGCCGCCACACGTTGTTTGTCGCCTTTAAGCGCTGTCTTTCGGAGCACAAGGGCTTCAGCCTTCCACACGGCCACCGGCACGCGGCGAAACGCCGACGCATCGCCGGTGCGGGCCTTGGGCGGCATGGCGTTGAGCAGCGCATCGCCAGGGCCGGCCGCGTAGTACTCCGCCACCCACAACGCGAGGGCGACGACGGTCTCCGGGAGGAACGCGTCGGTGTCGATGACCTCGATGATGTCTCTGAGCGTGTTGGTGTCGGGCGGCGCGACGGGCGCCTCAATGACGCAACCGGTGACGGCGCGTGTACCCAGCGGCACCGTGACGCGGGCGCCGCGCACGGGCAGCGGCAGCGCCTCCGGCACCCGATACGTCAACCGTCCCAGACCGGGGACCGGCACCCCGACTGACACACACCGCGCGGCCATGGGGTCAGGCGCCTTGTGTGAGCAGGGACTTGACCAGCTTCATGTCCTCCCAGACCTCGCGCTTCCGGTCGGGGCTGCGCAACAGGTAGGCCGGATGAAACGTCGGAATCAGGATCGCGCCGCGGTACTCGTGCTGTTTGCCGCGGATGCGCGAAATCGGCACATCGGTCTTGAGCAAGGTATGCGCCGCATGGGTGCCCAGTGCCACGATGACGCGCGGTTTGATCAGGTCGATCTGCCGGAACAAAAACGGTTCGCACGTTGCCACTTCATCGAGCTCCGGGTTGCGATTGGCCGGCGGCCGGCACTTGATGACGTTGGCGATGTACACGTCCTCGCGCTTCATCTCGATCGCTTCGATGATCTTTGTCAGCAGTTGCCCGGCCTTGCCCACAAACGGCAGGCCCTGCTCGTCCTCATCCGCACCCGGCGCCTCACCCACAAACATCAGTTCGGCGCGGGGATTCCCGGAACCAAACACGATGCGCTGGCGGCCCAGGGTGTGCAGCTTGCATCTCGTGCAGTCGCCGATATCGGCGCGGATGGTGTCAAGATCCGGATCAGTGCTCGGTGCTCGGTGCTCGGTGCTCGGTGCTGGTGCCATGTGCTGGGTGCCGGGTGCCATGTGCGCGGTGCTGGGTGCTGGGTGCGTCCTTTCCCGCCAGACCGGGTCCGTCGTCACACCCGCGACGCCGAGGTCGCGGTAGTACTTGAGGTGTTCGCGGAGATCGTCGGACCCACTCATGCGGGCACCGGGGCAGGCGCGGATGCGAGCAGGCGTTCGACGCGGTCAAGAATGGCGGCGGCCGCGGCATCCTTCGACTGCAGCGGCAGGGCCTCGACGCCGGCCGCGTCCACGAGCGTGATCTGATTGGTGTCCACGTCGAACCCACTACCCTCGACGGAGACATCGTTGGCGACGATCAGGTCCACGCGCTTGGTCTCGCGTTTCCGTGTCGCGCGCGCCACGGGGTCGCCGGTCTCCGCCGCAAAACCGACGAGCACCGGTCTCGCTGCGGATCCGCGCGCCGCACCAAGCGCCGCAAGAATGTCCACCGTGCGCTCGAGCTGCAGCGTGACCGCGCCGCCCTTTTCAATCTTGGTCCCGTGGGGGCCGCCGGCCGGCGTGTAGTCGGCGACCGCGGCCGCCATCACCACCACATCGGCGCGTTCGGAGGCGCGCATGACCGCCTCATGCATCTCTGCAGCCGACCGCACACGCGTCAACGTCGTCACCATCGGCGGCTCAACCGGCGTGGGCCCCGCGATTAGATGCACGTGCGCGCCCCGACGCATCGCGTCACGCGCCACGGCAAATCCCATTCGGCCACTGGAGCGATTGCCGAGATACCGCACGGGATCGAGATCCTCACGCGTGGGGCCGGCGGTCACCACGACGGAGAGCCCGGCCAGAGAGGAGGTTGTGCCTCCACTGCGTTCGCGCACGACGCGATCGACCACCTCCGCAATCTCCGCAGGCTCTGCGAGGCGGCCCTTGCCGACCCAGCCACACGCCAGATACCCCTCACCGGGTTCGACAAAGGTGGTGCCGCGCGCGGCGAGCGTCGCGAGGTTCTCCCGCACGGCCGGATGCTCCCACATCACGGTGTTCATCGCAGGCGCCAGCACCAGGGGCGCGCGCGTCGCGAGATACAGGGCGCTGAGAAAGTCGTCGCCCAGGCCGTGGGCGAACTTGGCAATCACGTTGGCGGTGGCAGGCGCCACCACCAGCGCCTGCATGTCGGTGGCCAGCGCGATGTGTTCGATGGTGGCGTTCATCCCCGGCGCGAACTGGCCGGTGATGACGGGACGCCGCGTGATGGCTTCAAACGTGAGGGGACCGACGAACCGGCGCGCGTGGCGCGTCATGATCGCCTGCACGTCGTAGCCCCGCTTCTGGAGCAGACGCGCCAGTTCGACCGACTTGTACGCGCCGATCCCGCCCGAGACGCCGAGCCCAATCAGGGGCGCCATGGCAGGCTGTTACTTGTCGGTGGCCGCGGGTTCGGCCGGCGTCAGGTCCTCGTCGGTGCCGTCCACGTTGTCCACACGCGCCACGACGCCCGCCGCAACTTCCTGCTGCGCGCGGCGCGCCGGCTGCATGGAGCCTTCGATCTTCGGCAGACAGCCGCGCAGCAACTGGTGCGCGCGCGCCGAGGCGATCGACACGAATTCAAAGCGGCTTTCCGGGTTGTTGATCTTCGGTGAGTCAGTCATAGGTCCTTCTTGTCTAAAACGAATCGATAATCGGCTGGATCGCGGCACGGCGTCGCGCAAGTTTCGCGCGTTCCGCCATGACGATGCCGGCCAGCTCCCCTACGCAGCGTTCAAGCACGTCGTTCACGACCACGTAGTCGTAGGCGTCCACCGCGGACACCTCCTGCCGTGCCGTCGCGAGGCGGCGCGCCATCGCGGCTTCCGGCTCGCTGCTGCGTTTACGCAGGCGTTCCTCCAACACGGCGAACGACGGCGGGAGCATGAACACGGCCACCGTCTCCGGTCGCGCCGCGCGGACCTGCCGCGCCCCCTGGACGTCAATCACGAGGACGAGATCCTCGCCCGCCGCCAGCCGGGCCTCCGTCTCGTGCCAGCTGGTCCCGTAGTAGTTGCCGAACACGTCGGCCCACTCCAGAAATCCACCCGCCGCAATCTGGGCTTCGAACGCGTCCCGGCTCACAAAATTATAGTCGACCCCGTCGGTTTCCCCCTCGCGACGGGGCCGGGACGTATACGACCGCGACATCTTCAATCCGGGCACCAGCTGCACCAGTTGTTCGATGACGGTGGTCTTCCCCGTCGCGCTGGGGGCGGAGACCACAAACAGCAAGCCGGGCGCGGGGTTATTCGACATTCTGCACCTGCTCCTTCACCCGCTCGAGCTCGGCTTTGGCCGAAACAATAAGTGCGGTGACGGCCAGGCCCTCGGCCTTGGACCCGATGGTGTTGATCTCGCGATTCATCTCCTGCACCAGGAAATCCAGCTTCCGGCCGCAGGGTTCCGGTCCGTCCGCCAGCGCCCGCCAGTGTTCCACATGGCCGCGCATCCGCGAGATCTCTTCGTGCACGTCGGAACGCGCCACATAGCGGACCAGTTCCTGGCTGAGGGCCACCGGGTCGCCCTGCAAATCGGCCGGCATCGCGGCGAGACGCTCACGGAGGCGCGCGTCCAGGGCGGCCTGGCCCGCGGCGGCTCCCGCCTCCACGGTGTCGACAAACGTCAGCAGGGTCTGCACGCGTCGATCCAGATCAGCCGCGAGAAACCCGCCTTCCGTCTCGCGCATCACGACCAGCGCGTCGAGCGCCTCGATCACGGCCGCCTCCACGACCGCGCTCGCCGCCTCGGGCACACCGGCGGCTGGAGCCAGCCGAATCTCCAGCGCATGAGGAATCCGGAGCAGGTCGGATGCCGTCAGCCCGCCGCTCACCAGCCCCTTCGCGCGCGCGGCATCAACAACCGCCTGCACCTGGCTCACGAGGGTCTCATTCAACGTCACCTCGCGCGTCGGCTCCGTCGTGTCGTCACACGACAGCGCGATCTCCACACGACCGCGGGTCAGCCGCTGCTGGATGAGACTCTTGATCCGTGCCTCAAGCCCCGCCAGCGCTGACGGGGCTTTGACCTGAATGTCCAGAAACCGGTGATTCACCGATTTCACCGTCACACCGGCCGAGACGCCATCCGTCTCGCGGCTGACCGAGGAAAATCCTGTCATCGAACGAATCACGACGCTGTCCCTTCCTGCCGATCATCCAGCATCTGCATCGCGTGCAGGCGCGCGTAGACGCCGCCGGGCCGATCCACAAGCGCCTCGTGGCTCCCCACTTCCGCCACCGCGCCGTTGTCGAGCGCGACAATCAGATCCGCATTGCGCACCGTCGAGAGACGATGCGCGATCACAAACGTGGTGCGATTCCGCATGAGATTAGTGAGGGCGTCCTGCACGAGTTGCTCCGACTCGGTGTCGAGCGCCGACGTGGCCTCGTCCAGAATCAACAGCGGCGAGTTGGTCAACAGTGCGCGGGCGATCGCCAGACGCTGCCGCTGCCCGCCTGACAACCGCTGTCCACGCTCCCCGATCCGGGCGTCGTATCCGCCCTCCAGCTGCGTGATGAAGTCGTGCGCGTGTCCGGCGCGAGCCGCGGCTTCGATCTCCTCACGCGAGGCCGACGGGGCGCCGTACGCGATGTTGGTCGCGATCGTCTCGTCGAACAACACGGTCTCCTGCGTGACCAGCGCCACCTGATCGCGGAGCGACGCCAGTGTCACCTCGCGAATATCCACGCCGTCGATGAACACGCCGCCCTCGGTCACGTCGTAAAACCGCGGAATCAAATTCACCAGCGTCGTCTTCCCCGCTCCGCTGTGCCCGACAATGGCGACGACCTGTCCGGCCTGCACCGAGAACGACACGCCGCGCAGCACCGGCGCTTCCGGCCGGTCCTCGTACGAGAACCCGACCCCCCGGAACTCCACACCCTCACGCACGCGGCCCAGCGGGCGTGCGCCCGGCCGCTCGGTGACTTCGGTGTGCGTGTCCAGCATCGTGAAGATGCGTTCGGACGCCGCGATCGCCTGTTGCAGACCGGCGTTCACGCGGCTGAGTTTCTTGATGGGCGCGTACATCATGAACGAGGCCGCCAGAAACGACGTGAATTCGCCGGGCGTCAGTGCGCCCGCTGTGATCTTCTGCGCCGCGTAGTACAACGCCCCCGCGGCGGCCACCCCGCCCAGCATTTCCATCAGGGGCGGCAACGACGCCATGGCGGACGTGATGCGCATGTTCGTGCGGTACAGCGCCGCCCCCGCGGTCCGGAAGCGCTGCACGGCCCGCTCCTCCGCGCGGAACGCCTTGACGATGCGGTGCCCGGTGAACCCTTCGCTGGCCAGATGCGAGAGATGTTCCTGATGCTCCTGACTGCGCGTCGTCGTCTTCCGCACCCGCTGCCCGAGACGCACGAGGGGATACACGACGAGCGGCACCACCGCGATGCAGATGACCGCCAGGTTGGCGTCGAGCCAGAACAGGTAGCCCGCCAGCGCCACGACCGTCAGCGACTCCCGCACCAGATCCGCGATCGTCTCCGAGGCCGCGGACTGGATCTGATTGACATCGTTGTTGATGCGCGACATCAACTGGCCCGATGTCCACTTCGAAAAAAACGCCGCCGACTGATTCAGGATGTGCGCGAACAGCAACGTGCGCAGGTCGCGGACCACACGCTGCCCCACGTCGGTCATCAGGAACGACGACGCGTAGGTGCCGATGCCCTTGATGAAGTAGGTGCCGAGCAGCAGCAGGATGATGCGCTTGACGTTCTGCGGATCAGGCACCAGGACGCCGTCGATGATGTCCTTGACCAGGCGCGCCTGCCCCAGATTGCCGGCGGCGTAGACCGCCATGGCCACCACGCCGAGAAGCATCCGCCCCCGGTAGGGCCGTGCATGCCCGAGCAGGCGGCGGAACTCGTTCACGCGCGGGTCCTGTAACCATGGGGATGGCGCGTGTGCCACTGCCACGCGGTGCGGACAATGGTGTCGAGAGAGCCGCGACTCGGTGCCCACCCGAGCTCGGTCCGCGCCTTCTGACTGGATGCGACCAGCCGCGAGGGATCGCCGGCGCGCCGCGGCGCCGTCACGTGCGGCACGGGACGCCCCGCGATGCGCGCCACCGTGTCCACGACTTCGCGCACGGAAACGCCGTCGCCCATCCCGAGATTGTAGGCGCCGGACGCGCCCCCGGCCAGCAGACGCCGCAGTCCCAGCACGTGCGCGTCGGCCAGGTCGGAGACATGCACAAAATCGCGGAGACACGTCCCGTCGGGCGTCGGATAGTCCGCGCCGAAGATCTGCAACGGCTCGCCGCCCAGGGCCGCGAGAATTGCGCGCGGAATCAGGTGATCCTCGGGCGTGTGGTCCTCACCGATGAGGCCGGCCGGGTCGGCGCCTGCGGCGTTGAAGTAGCGGAAGACCACCGACGTCAGCCGGGTCGCGCGTTCCAGATGCGCCAGAGCCTGTTCCACGACCAGCTTGGTCTGGCCGTACGGATTGATCGGCAGTTGCGGGTGTGTCTCATCAATCGGCGTGTGCAGCGGTTCGCCAAACGTCGCGGCCGTGGATGAAAACACAAAGTGTCGCACCCCGGACGCGGCCAACGCCTCAAGCACCGTCAACGTCCCGATGACGTTCGTCCGGTAATAGGCTGCGGGTTCGCGCATCGACTCGTCGACCGAGAGCCGCGCCGCAAAGTGCATCACGGCCGCAGCCGACGAGGCGCGCAACGCCTGCGTGATCGCTATCGCGTCGGTGATATCCCCCTCCACGAGGGTGATCCGCCGTTCAGGAAACGCCGCCTGGAGACGCCCCACCGCCTCCGCGTGACCGGCCGACAGGTTGTCGAACACCCACACGTCGTGACCCGCGGCGGCCAGGGCCTTCACGGCATGGCTGCCGATGTACCCGGCGCCGCCGGTGACGAGAACGTTAGGGGCGGCCAATCGAGCTGTAGGTGAAACCACAGCCGCGCACGTGCGCGGGCTGATAGAGGTTGCGGCCGTCGAAAATCACCGGCTGCTTCATCGCCTTCTTCATCTTCGTGAAGTCCGGCTCACGGAACTCATTCCATTCGGTCACGATGAGCAGCGCATCGGCGCCAACCAGTGCGCGATACGCGTTCTTGGCGTAGGTAATCGACGAGCCGAAAATCCGCCGCGCCGAGTCCATCGCCTCCGGGTCGTACGCCTGCACCTTCGCGCCCCGCGCCAGCAGGCCCTCGATGATCGGAATCGCCGGCGCTTCACGCATGTCATCCGTGCGCGGCTTGAACGCAAGGCCCCAGACCGCGATGGTCTTCCCCTTCAGCGCATTCGGTCCCTTGCCGAACTTCGCGTCGAGCTTCAGCAGCAGGCGCTGTTTCTGCGTCTTGTTGACCGCCTCGACGGCTTCCAGCACGCGGAACTTGTATTTCTTGTCGGCCGAGAACTTGACGATGGCCTGCACGTCCTTGGGGAAGCAGCTGCCGCCGTAGCCGACGCCGGGAAACAGGAATGCCGCCCCGATGCGCGTATCGGTGGCCACCGCCTGCCGCACCGCGTCCACATCCGCGCCATACAGCTCGCAGACGTTCGCGATCTCGTTCATGAACGAAATACGGGTCGCCAGCATCGCGTTCGCCGCGTACTTGCACAACTCTGCACTCGCGCAATCCATCACCATAATCGGCGCGCCGGTGCGTGTGAACGGCCGGTACAGTTCGACCATGATCTCGGAGGCGCGCGGATCGGTCGCGCCGATGACCACACGGTCGGGTTTCAGAAAGTCGTCCACCGCCGCGCCCTGCTTCAGGAACTCCGGATTGGACACGACCGAAAACGGATGCGTCGTTTCACGACGAATGCACTCGCGCACCAGCTCAGACGTGCCGACGGGCAC
The DNA here is from genome assembly GCA_016871335.1 of Acidimicrobiia bacterium. Taxonomy (GTDB): domain Bacteria; phylum Acidobacteriota; class Vicinamibacteria; order Vicinamibacterales; family SCN-69-37; genus SYFT01. The sequence goes on along the minus strand of VFZF01000010.1, from coordinate 42,948 downwards.
CGTGCTCTTGTCGACGATGACCTTGTAGCCGTTCATCGCCCGCGCGATCTCGCGCACCGCCCCGAGCACGTGCTGCAGATCGGCCGAGCCGTCCTCGCCCATCGGCGTGCCGACGGCGATAAAAATCACGTCGGACTTCTTCACCGACGCCGCGAGATCCTTGGTGAACGTCAGCCTCTTTTCCGCGGCGTTCCGCTTGACGAGTTCTTCAAGACCGGGCTCAAAGATGGGAATCTTGCCGCGACGCAGGGCACGCACTTTCGCGTCGTCGCGGTCCACACACACGACCTGGTTGCCTGTTTCCGCGAAACACGCCCCGACGACCAACCCCACATACCCCGTGCCCACGACCGCAATGCGCATGACAACCCCATACCTGCGCCCAAAAAATGCGCCTGAAACTCCACACGGTACCACGCGTCCATGAATACTGTCAACCGATTGACAGACAAGGAGTTATAGCCAATCTTGTCACGTGCGAATCCTGCTCGATTACCGGCCGGCCCTGCGTCAACGGACCGGCGTCGGGGAGTACGTGCACGAACTCACGCGGGCGCTGCTCGCTGCGGAGGTGCATCCGCCCGATGTGATCACGGTCTTTTCCGCGTCGATGCGCGACCGCCTCGACGGATCGGATCTGCCGGGGGCCGTCATCGCTGACCTGCCTGTGCCGGTCCGCGCGCTCAACTACGCGTGGCACCGCTGGCAGTGGCCACCGGTCGAAACCCTCACCCGTTTTGACTATGACGTGGTGCATGCCGCCCATCCGATCCGCATTCCCAGTCGTCGCGCCGCGCAGGTCGTGACCGTGCACGACCTCGATTTCCTGCGCCATCCTGAACGGACACGCGCCGAGATCCGGCGCGACTATCCGGCGCTGGCGCCGGCGCACATTCGCGCGGCGGATGCCGTGCTCGCGGTCTCGGCCACCACCGCGCGGGACATCGAATCCCTGACGGGACACCCCGCCTCCCGCGTGATTGTGGCGCCCCTGGGGCGTCCCGACTGGCCCCACCGGCGCGAAGAACCCGCCGACGGCGTCATCCTGTTTTTCGGCACGATCGAGCCGCGCAAGAATGTCGACAGCCTGCTCGATGCGTATGCCTGGTTGATCGCCCAGCGTGACGCCGCCGGGCGTGCCACCCCCCCCCTGGTGCTCGCGGGGAGCGCCGGAGGTGGCGCCGACGCGTTGCTCGCGCGCACACGGCAAGCCCCGCTGCTTGGGCGTGTGGAGGTGCTGGGGTATGTCGACCCCGACGTGCGGCTGGACACCTACCGCCGCGCGATCGCGCTGGTGATGCCGTCACATGCCGAAGGATTCGGTCTGCCTGCCCTCGAGGCCATGACCGTCGGTGTGCCGGTGATTGCCGCTGATGCGGGCGCTCTCCCGGAGGTGCTTGGCGGCGCCGGTGCGTTGTATCCTCCCGGCGATGTGGACGCGTTGTGTGCGACCCTCAACACCATGATTGACGATGAGGTCCGTCGCGACCACATGCGCGCCGCCGGCTGGCAACGCGCTCTCGATTTCTCGTGGGCGCACACCGCCGAACGCACGCGTGAAGCGTGGCAGCTGGCGCGGGCCGCGGCGCACGAGCGACATCGTGGCTGAGCCGGTGACGATCGCGATCGACGCGCGCGAACTGGCCGGCCACCCCACAGGCGTGGGTCGTTATCTGGCCGGCGTGCTCACACAGTGGGCCGCAGACCGGCTCCCCCATCGCCTGCGGCTGATCCTGCACGCGCCGCCTCCGGCGTGGATCCTCCAACTGCCGCTCGATCTGCAGGTGGACGTGGTGCCGGCCGCGGTCGCCGGTACGTGGTGGGAACAAACCGTGTTGCCTGACGCGATTCACCGGTCAGGCGCAGACGTGCTGCTCGCTCCTGCGTACACGGCGCCGCTGCGCTCCCCCTGCCCCACCGTGCTCATCGTGCACGACGTCTCCTTTTGTGCGCAGCCCTCAGGCTTTCGCTGGCGGGAAGGCCTTCGACGCCGCTGGCTGACCCGCGCCAGTGCGAAGCGCGCCGCCGCAGTCGTGACGGTTTCTGCCTTCTCCGCGGACGAAATCTCCCGATACCTCGGTGTGCCCCGGGCCGACGTGCGCATCGCTCCCCAGGGGGCGCCTGCGTGGAGTGGCGGTCCGCCCGCACTCGACCGGGAGCCGCTGGTGCTATCGGTCGGCACGTTGTTCACGCGGCGGCATGTGCCGACGTTGCTCGAGGCGTTCGCGCAGGTCGCCGCCCGGGTACCGGGCGCCCGGTTGGTCCTCGTTGGCGGCAACAAGACCCACCCGCACATCGATCCTGAGGCCCTGGCTGCCACGCTGGGGATCGCCGATGCGGTGACGTGGCACACGTATGTCGCGGATGACGCGCTCGACGCGTTGTACCGCAGGGCACGCGCGTTTGCGTTCCTCTCGGACTACGAAGGATTCGCGATGACCCCGATGGAAGCGGCCGCGCGCGGGGTGCCCTCCGTGCTCCTCGATACGGCCGTGGCCCGCGAGGTGTACGGTGACGGGGCCACCCGTGTCCCGCTCTCGACGCCTGCCGTTGCGTCCGCCCTCACGGCGCTACTCACGGATCCGGCGGCACACGTGGCCGCAACAGCGGCCGCCCGTGATCGCCTGGCCCACTACACCTGGCAACGCACGGCCGCCGTACTGCGCACGGCGCTGGAAGACGCGGCAGGGGCACGGCGATGACCGCGCTCGACATCATCATCGTCAACTACAACACCGTCGAGGACCTGCGCGCCTGCCTCCGGTCGCTGCACACCTCGCCCCCCGCGCGCCCTCACCACGTCTGCGTCGTCGACAACGCGTCGGCCGACGGCAGTGTGGCGGCGGTCCGCAGTGAGTTCCCCGGCGTGGAGGTGGTGGCGCTCGACGCCAATGTCGGTTTCGCCGCCGCCAACAACATCGGTATTCGACGCACGTCGGCCCCGCTGGTCCTGCTGCTCAACTCCGATACGGTGGTGCCGGCCGGAGCGCTCGACACCCTGATCGATCGACTGGACGCCACCCGCGCCACGGCCGCCGGACCGCGCCTGGTGGACGCCCACGGGCGGCCGGAGATCTCATGGGGCCCCATGTTGTCGCCGCTGGCCGAGGCGGGCCAGGCGTGTCGCGTACGACTCGCCCGGACTCCGCGCCCATGGGCACAACGGCTCGTCGCGCGATGGACGACGCGGGAACGCTGGGTGGACTGGGTGACCGGCGCCTGCCTCCTTGTCCGCCGGTCGGCCGCCCTCGACGCCGGTCTGCTCGATGAGCGGTACTTCATGTACGAGGAGGACGTGGATTTCTGCGCCGCGCTGCGCGCCCGCGGCGGACGCATCCTCTTTGCGCCGGCGGCCCAGGTCGTGCATCGACGGGGCCGTTCGTTTGCGGTGGCCGGCACGCGGCCGTCGCCGCTGTACGACCGCAGCCACATGGCGTTCTACAAAAAGCACCACCCGCTGTGGGCTCCGATCCTGCGCGTGTGGCTACGGCTCCGCAGGCGGGGGGACGAGGCAGGATAAGATCCTCCGGTGCCAGCCCGCATTGCCATTGATGCCCGCAAACTGCATGACTACGGCATCGGCACGTACGTGCGGAACCTCGTCCAGGAATTTGCCCGCCGGCCCACCGACGACACCTACATCCTGATCTGCCGGCCGGAAGACGCCGGCTTCGTGCGTGAGCTTGGCCCCCGGTTTGAACCCTGGCCCGACACGTCGGCGAATTATTCGGTCCGCGAACAGCTGACCGTGCCGCTCGACCTTCGCCGGGCCCGCGTCGATCTCTTTCACGCGCCGCACTACGTGGTGTCGCCCCTCATCACGTGCCCGGTGGTCGTCACCATTCACGACTGCATTCACCTGCGGTTTCCGCAGTACCTGCCCAACCGCATCGCGTACGTGTATGCGCGTACGTTCATGGCCATCGGCGCCAAACGCGCGAAGCGCATCATCACGGTGTCCCAGGCGTCCAAGGAGGACATCCAGCACTATCTGGGCACGCCGGCCTCGAAGATTGAGGTCATTCACAATGGGCTCGATGCGCGGTACCTGACGCCGCCGACCGATGAGGCCGTCGCGGGTGTGCGGGAGCGATTTCTCCTCAACGCGCCGTTCATCCTCTATGCGGGCAACATCAAGCCGCACAAGAACGTCGAGCGGCTGATCGAGGCGTACGCCCTCCTGCGCCACGATGGCCATCAGGATCTCAAGCTGCTGATCATCGGCGACGAATTGTCGAAGTACCCCGGCATCCGCCGGCTGGTCCATCGTCATCACCTCCATGCGCACGTTCGCTTCTTCGGCTTTGTCCCCGAAGCGACGCTGGCGGCGCTCTACAAGCTCGCCTCCCTCTTCGTCTTTCCGTCGCTGTTCGAGGGCTTCGGCTTCCCTCCCCTTGAGGCCATGGCCAGCGGCACCCCGGTGATCACGTCCAACGTGTCTTCGCTGCCGGAAGTGGTGGGCGACGCGGCCATCCTGGTGGACCCGCTCGACCCGGCGGCCATCGCGGCGGCGATGGCACGAGTCCTCAGCGAGACCACGCTGCGCCGTGACCTGATCGCGCGCGGGTACGCCCGGGCCCGCACGTTCTCGTGGCCCGAGGCGGCGGCGCACACGCGCGAGGTCTATCACTCGGTGCTCCATGGCTGAGGCGCTCGCCGGACGCCGCGTGGTCCTCGTGCACGACTGGATGACCGGCATGCGCGGCGGCGAGAAGGTGCTGGAGTCGTTGTGCCGGCTGTTTCCGCAGGCGGATCTGCTGACGCTCGTGCACGAGCGCGGGTCGGTCTCGCCGCTGATCACCAACCGCCGGATCCGGACGTCGTGGATTCAGCACCTGCCGTTCCCGGCGCGCCTCTACCGCCACTATCTGCCCCTGTTTCCGATCGCCATCGAACACTTCGACCTCGACACGGCGGACGTGGTGATTTCCACGAGCCATTGCGCCGCCAAGGCGATCGTGCCGACCGGGCGCGCGGTGCATCTCTGCTACAGCCACTCGCCGATGCGGTACGCCTGGGATCAGTTCGACGCGTACTTCGGCGTGGACCGGCTCGGCCGCGCCGGACACCGGGCGGCGCGACATGTGATGGCCGCCCTTGCGCGCTGGGATCGCGACACCGCCCCGCGTGTGCATCGCTTTCTGGCGAACTCCGCCCACGTTGCGGGCCGGATCGCCCGGTACTATAATCGGGAGGCTACCGTCCTCCATCCGCCGGTGGACACGGAGTATTTCACTCCGGGAACAGCCGGGCTTGGCGCGTATTTCCTCGTGGTATCCGCCCTGGTCCCGTATAAGCGCATCGACACGGCGATTCGCGCCGCGGCGATGCTGGGAGCGCCATTGAAGATCATCGGAACCGGTCCTGACGCCGAGCGCCTGCACGCCCTCGCCGGGTCCGATGTCGAATTCCTGGGACACGTCGACGCCCCCACCCTGCGCGAGGCCTATCGCGACGCACGCGCGGCCCTGCTGCCGGGCGAGGAAGACTTCGGCATCGCGCCGGTTGAAGCCCAGGCGTGCGGCCGCCCGGTGGTGGCCCTCGCCCGCGGCGGCGCCCTCGAAACGGTCGAGCACGGGGTCTCCGGTTATCTCGTGGACGAGGACACGCCGGAGGCCTTCGCCGACGCGATGTCCCGCGTGGACGCGTTGCCGCTGACACCCGCCGCCCTCCACACCCGCGCCTCCGCCTTCAGCGTGGCGCACTTTGAAGCCGGACTTGAGGCCCGGATCACCGAGACGCTCGCCTCCCCCGCCACATGGTGAAACGGTTCAGCCGCGTGTTTGTGCTGCTGCACGTCGTGGGCGACATCGCCTGCGCGGCCACGGCGTTTGTCCTCGCCTATCTGATTCGCTTTGAGTCGGGCTTGCTCGATATTCCAAAGGGGCAGCCGCCGTTTGAGCAGTACCTCGCCGTCCTGCCGTTTGTGGCGGCGATGGTGCCGATCGCCTTCCACATCCAGCGGCTGTATCGCTTCCGGCGCGGACGGACCCGGCTCGACGACTTCTTCGCCGTGTTCGTCGGCTCGCTGCTGACCGTGCTCCTGGCCGTGGCCGGCACGCTCTACGTGCAGACGTATTACCTGCCGCTCGCACTGAAGGAACAGGGCTACCTGGAAGTCTCCCAGGTGGTGTGGGTGCTGTTTCTCAGCCTGAACGTGATGCTGGCGTTCGGCATGCGCGAAACCGTGCGCGTGCTGCTCAAACGCCGGTGGCGCGCGGGCGTCGGGCTCCGGCGTGTGCTGATTGTGGGCGCCGGCGATCTCGGCCGGCTCGTCGCCGACAGGATTCTGGAACACGGCGAACTCGGCTTCCGGCTCATCGGATTCATTGATGACCGCTTTGCCACCACCGACGGCATCGGCTACCGGGGGCTGCCGATTCTCGGCGCCCTCTCCGATGCCCCGGACGTCTGCAGCCGCGAGCAGATCGACGAGCTCTATGTGGCCCTCCCGATCGACGAACACGTCAAGATGCTGAGTGTCGTCGAGTTCGCCAGCCGCGAAGTGATTGAGGTGCACGTCGTGCCGGACCTGCTCCAGTTCATCGCCCTCCGATCCCGTCTGGAAGACCTCGACGGCCTGCCGATCATCTCGATCAACGACGTCCCCCTGCGCGGCTTCAACAGCCTCGTCAAGCGCCTCGTGGACGTGGTGCTGTCGCTCGCCGTGGTGATCGTCGGCGCGATTCCCGCGCTTCTGATTGCGCTGGCCATCAAGCGCAGTTCCCCGGGCCCCATCTTCTACACCCAGGAACGCATGGGTCTGGACGGCAAGTCCTTCACGGTCTACAAATTCCGTTCGATGCCCATCGACGCCGAGGAAGTCACCGGTCCGATCTGGGCCCGCGACGATGACCCGCGCGCCACGCGGGTGGGGCGCTGGCTCCGCAAGACCGACGTCGACGAACTGCCGCAGTTCTGGAACGTCCTGCGCGGCGACATGTCGATCGTCGGCCCCCGGCCGGAACGCCCCTTCTTCGTCGAGCAGTTCAAACACCAGATCCCGCAGTACATGCTCCGGCACAAGGTGAAGGCCGGCATCACCGGCTGGGCGCAGATCAACGGCTGGCGCGGCAACACGTCGCTCGAGAAACGCATCGAGTTTGATCTGTATTACATCGAGAACTGGTCGATTGCCCTCGACCTGAAGATCATGTGGCTGACGTTGGCGCGGGGCATCCATCGCGCGGCGATGGAAGGCGGACACTGACGTGAGAGTGGTCATCACTGGCGCGGCCGGATTCATCGGCTCGCACCTGACGGAGGAACTCCTCGACCGGGGACACAGCGTGGTCGGCATCGACAATCTGCTGACCGGCGATCTCGCCAACCTGGCGCATCTGCGCGACCGCGACCTGCAGTTCATCCGGCACGATGTGACCCACTTCATCGACGTGTCCGGCCCCGTGGACCTCGTGCTGCACTGGGCGAGCCCGGCCAGTCCGATCGACTATCTCGAACTGCCGATTCCCACGCTGAAGGTCGGCGCCCTCGGCACCCACAACGCGCTCGGGCTGGCCAAGGCCAAGGGTGCGCGGTTTGTCATTGCGTCCACCTCCGAGGTGTACGGCGATCCGCTGGAGCACCCGCAGCGCGAAACCTACTGGGGCAATGTCAATCCGGTCGGCCCCCGCGGCGTCTACGACGAAGCCAAACGGTTCGCGGAAGCCATCACGATGGCGTATCACCGCTTCCACGGACTGGACACGAAGATCATCCGCATCTTCAACACATACGGCCCCAGGATGCGCATCAACGACGGCCGCGCGGTCCCGACGTTCATCGCGCAGGCGCTCCGCAACGAGGATGTGACCATCTTCGGCAGCGGCGACCAGACGCGCAGCTTCTGCTACATCACGGATCTGGTGGACGGCATTCTGCGGCTCGCCGCGTCGGACCTGAACGACCCGGTCAACGTCGGCAACCCTCACGAGATGTCGATTGAGGAGATCGCACGGACGATCATAAGAATGACGGGCTCGTCGAGCCGGATCGTGTTCAAGTCGCTGCCGACCGACGACCCCAAGGTGCGCCGTCCGGATATCACCCGCGCCCGCACCCTGCTGGGCTGGGAGCCCAAGGTGCCGCTCGAGCAGGGCCTGACGTCGACGATCGACTACTTCCGCAGCAAAATCACCACGTAAGTCGGCGGCGACGTCTGCTGGTCCGCCGTGACCGGTGGACCAGCGACGTCGCGGCGCCCTCAGGCACGACCAAGAGTTCCTGCAGCAGCGCATCCTTGACGGCGGTGAAACGATCCAGCACCGTCGTCAGCCCTTCGCCCTGCGTGACCAGGTCCCGTTCGTCCCGCAACGGGGACGCCAACCGGCGGATGTCCGCCACAGGGGCGTCCTGCGGCTCCACCGTCCGGGTGAATGCGTCCAGCATGATGCGGAGGAGGATGTCGCTGTTGCAAAGCCGGTTCGATTCGGCTCGGGTCATGCCTTCGCTCAAGGCGTGGCCGGGCGCATCACCCGCCGCAGGTAGTCGGCCGCGGAGGCCAAGGTCACCGCCAGCGACGCGTACACCAGCGCGTCAAGCACCCCCTGCGGCACTGAGCCGTAGTTTGCGTACAGGGTCGCGCAGCCGGTGACCAGAAAAGTCGCAGTAGCGAGTTTTCCGAGCGGCGACGGAGAAAAGGTCCGCGGCGCGACAGCGAGATTAATGACGGCGACGGTGAGGACAATGCCGACATCACGGCTGATCACGAGGACCGTCAGCCAGACCGGCAGCCGATGGGTCAGCCCAAACCCCGGCAGAGTCAGGATCACGAAGACAGTCAACAGCAGCAACTTGTCGGCCATCGGATCGAGCCAGGCACCCAATGTGGTCTGCTGGCCGATCCATCGCGCGATGAGGCCGTCGAGCAGATCCGTGAGGGCCGCCACGAGGAACGTGGCGAGCGCCCATCCGGGGTGCCCGTACAACATGCAGAGCGCGACGATTGGCACGAGCACCATTCGCGAAATGGTCAACAGGTTGGCCGGTGTGAAGAGTTCAGACGTCACGACTCAGCGCCCTCCGCCCTGCACAATCTGTTCAAGCCGGGCCATAGCGGCCATCGCTTCCGGCCCGCTCACCGGTCGCCCCGGATCAAAGCGTGTGTCGTCGACGAGGCTCAGCGCGCCGCTCGCCACCGACGCGGAGATTGCGGCAAAGGCCAGATGCGCCGGGGACACATCGGCCACCGCCACGTGGGCTGTTCGCCAGCGGCTGATCTCAGCGGTCCGACGGGTGCCCAGGACCTGGATGGCCTGCCAGATGACCTGCGCGAGATCGGATCGCCTCACGATCGCGCCCGGCTGGAAGGTGTGATTGGGCCGCGGTTCCATCACCCCGGCGCGTGTCACCGTCAGAATCCACGGCGCCGCCCAGTGCGTGCGCACATCGGTCAACACCACGGTGACGCGCCGCGGGGCCCGCTCAATCGAGGGCTGCAGCCGCGATCCCAGCAACGCGGCGAGTTGGCCACGGGTGATCGACTGCGCGGACGGAATCGCCCGGAACTCCACAGGCAACGCGTTGAAGTCGGCGCGACTGGTGATCTCCGCCGCGCGGCTCCGCCACTCCGGACGCGGATCGATGTCGGCGGCACGGGTGAAGGCAGCCGCCGCGTCCCGGAGACGCCCATGCGCTGCCAGCACCTCGCCCAGCGCGGCGTGCGCTTCCCCGTCGCCGGGGTCCAGCGCCACAGCCTGGCGTGCGTGGGTCTCCGCAGCATCAAACGCACCACGGGCGGCTTCCACGCGCGCGAGTTCACGCAACACCACGGCGCTCTCCGGCGACATCGCACGCGCGCGATCGAGAGCCGCCTGCGCGGCGTCGAGCCGGCCCGCCTCGCGCGCAGTCGCCGCCAGCGTGAGCTCAGCCTGCACAGCGCGCAGACGCAACACATCAAGACGCCCGCGCAGTTCCTCGCGCGTCGGTCCGTCGGCGGCCACGACCAACCACGCGTCAAGCGCGCGGAGGGCCGCACGGTCATCCCCACCCGACAAGGCCGTGTCGATGCGGCCCGAGAGCGCAGGCACATACGCACCGTCACGCGACAACGCCGCATCAAACCACGTCGCCGCCTCATCCCAGCGTTTTTCATAAAGTGCCACGAACCCGAGTCCTGCCGCCGACGGATAGAACCCCGGACTCGCCGTCAACGCCGCCGTGAACTCCCGCGTGGCCCCCCGAAGGTCCCCTGACTGAAAACGGGCCCAGCCGGCATCATGATGCGCGCGCGCGTCCGTCGCCCTGTGCAGCGATGCGGGCACCACCAGCACCGGAACATCGGCGTACCGCGGCGCAGACGGCACCGCGGGCGGCCGAGGCGCGGCACACGCCCCAGCGGCGACAACGCCGACACACAGAAGGACGCGCGCGGTCATGTCGTCGGCCTCATCCGGCCGGTCTTCTCCAGCCAGCGCCGCGGCACGCCGGCCTGCACCGTCACGTGATCGCCCACCGACACCTGACTGGTGACCTGCCCATGCCGATGCACCTCCGTCAGAAACTGCCGGTCGCGCGCATTGGTGTAGTCAAGCTCGAAGACCGCCGCCTCGGTGTCCATCGCGAGCCGCGACGTTACCAGATCCAGCAACTCGCGAATCCCCTGCTGCTGCGTCGCCGAGACGCACACGGCGTTGGCCGAGGAGGCGGCGAGGCGATCCCGATCGCGCGGGTCGAGCCGATCGCACTTGTTGTACACCTCGAGCATGGGCACCTGCCCGGCGCCGATCTCGGCCAACACGTCACGCACGGCCTTGTCGCGCCTCTCGCGGTCCTCCGCCGACGCGTCCACCACGTGGAGCAACAAGTCTGCGTCAATGACCTCCTCCAGCGTGGCGCGGAACGCCGCAACCAGGGAGTGCGGCAGGCGGTCGATGAACCCGACCGTGTCGGCCATCATGATGTGTCGCGCATCCGGCAGCCGGACGCGGCGCACGAGGGGATCGAGCGTCACAAACAACGCATCGGACGCCACGGCGTTGTCGCCGGTCAGCACATTAAACAACGTCGTCTTGCCTGCGTTCGTGTACCCGACCAGCGCGACTGTCGGCACATCTCCGCGACGTCGTCTCGCGCGCAGATACCCACGGCGGCCACTGACCTCGGCGATCTCGCGTTTGAGCGCAGCGATGCGATGCCGGATGCGCCGGCGATCCGTTTCCAGCTTGGTTTCACCAGGGCCGCGGGTGCCGATGCCGCCGCCCAGCCGCGACAGCGCCTCACTTGATCCCACCAGCCGCGGCAGCATGTACTGCAGCTGCGCGAGTTCCACCTGCAGCTTGCCTTCCCGCGTGCGCGCGCGGAGGGCGAAGATGTCGAGAATCAGTTCGGTGCGGTCGATGACACGCCGGCCGAACACGCATTCGAGGTTGCGCGCCTGCGCGGGAGAGAGGTGATGATCGATGATGACGATGTCGACCTCAGCGGTGCGGCACGCGAGCGCGATGTCCTCGGCCTTGCCTTTGCCGAAGACCGTCGCCGCGTCGGGCGTTGGGCGCTCCTGCATCGCCCGGAGCACAACCTCAGCACCGGCGGCCTCCGCCAGGCCGGCCAGTTCAGCAAGGGACGTCTCGGGATCCACCGCGCGCGTCGCCCGCGTGGTCAGCGTGAGAAGCGCCGCGCGCTCGACGGTGGACTTTCTCGTCGTGCCACGGCGAACAGTCATGGATGCAAGGATTCTAACACGCAGCTCCAGGCAATGGCCCCGTCACGGAGGCAGACCGGCTGGGCGCCGCGCACATCCACCAGGGTCGAGGGGGCGCCTCCGGACGTCGCGCCGCCATCAATGACAAACACGCGGGGATCATCGGCCAACGCGCCAAGTTCCTCGACACGACTGGCCGGAGGTTCGCCGGAGCGGTTGGCACTGGTCGCGGCAATCACCCCGCCGAACGCCTCTGCCAGCGAGCGAGCCACCGCGTGATCAGGCACGCGAATCGCCACGGTACGATGCCCGCCATGCACCTCGACGGGCATCCAGGCCGGCGCGTCCCGCACGATCGACAACGGCCCCGGCCAGAATGCACGCGCCAGCTGGGCTTCCCTCGACGACAACGCACCCGTCGCGGCGATCACCTGCGCGGTGGACGCCGCGACCAGCGGCAACGCCGCCCGCGCCGATCGTCCCTTGACGTCGAACACCCGCCGCACCGCGGCGCCGTCGCGCACATTGCACGCAAGCCCATACACCGTGTCTGTCGGAAACGCGACGACCCCGCCCGCCGCCAGCCACTCCGTGGCCGGTGTCAGATCCTCCGCCCGACATGACTGCGCATCCACCACCACTCGACGTCCCGTCATCGCATCCTCCGGATGCCCCAGGCCACCAGGCCCAGCCCCACCGCATCCACCACAAACACTCCACGCATCGTCACCGCTCCGAGCAGACCGGCCACCACCGGGCTCACCGCCAATCCGGTGAGCGAGGCCGTCGTCAGGTAGCCAAACGCCACGCCACGTGATGCCGGCGGCACGCGCTGCCCCGCAATCGTATACATCGTAGTGAAGCCCACGCCCAGGCCGACGCCAAATACCGCTGCGGCCGCGATCAGCCACGGCGTGGCCGGTCCGAGGCCGAACACGAGCGCCGACACCGCTGCCGCGGTGGCCCCCGCCGCCACCAGATGAGGCGCGGCGACAAATCGCAGCAGCCAGTGGCACAGCTGGTTGCCCACGGCGCCGGCCCCGGCGGCAACCGTAAAGATCAGCCCCGTCAACACCGGCACGTGTGTGACGGAGACCCCGACCTCCCGCAGGTACAACGGCAGCACAGGACCAAAGCTGCGATCCACCATCTGCAACGCAAAGATCGTCAGCAGGAACAGGGCAAAATGCGGCACGGTCAGCAACTCGCGAAACGTGACGCGCGCGGGTGGGGGCTCGTCCGCATCGGGCCGCCGCCTCGGTCCCTCGCGATAGCCGATCAACACCAACAGGAAGGCTCCGAAGAACATCACGGCGGCTCCGATAAACGCCATCCGCAATCCCACCGCGTGCGCCAGCGCGCCCCCGATCACCGGGCCAAGCGCAGGCCCAAGCCGCTGCGCCGTCTGCACCCAGCCGATCGCTCTCGCCATCTGCGCCTCAGGCGCCGATTCCGCCGCCATCGTCAACGCGAGCATGCCGTAGCCGGCAAACAAACCCTGAATACCACGCAACGCCACCACGTGCCAGGGGGCGGTCACAAACGCCATCGCCGCCATGATGACGACGAAGCTGAACAGCGAGCGGGCCACCATGAGCTTCCGCCCGTAGCGTTCTCCCACGCGCGCCCACACCGGTGCCATCACCGCCGTCACCGCGGGCGTGATGCCCAGGGCGAGTCCCGCCCAGATGGCAATCGCGCCCGTCTCGGTCAGCCCGAGTTGTTCGAGGTACAGCGGCAGAAACGGCATCACGAGCGTAAAGCCGGTGAAGCCGATGAAGGTCGCGACGGTGACGGCGGCGAGATTCCGCCGCCAGTCAGAACCGGATGCGGAGGTCGTCGCCACGCTCGGTGACGTGAATCGTGTCGATGAAACGAATCTGGTGCGGTTCGTTCTGCATGACGATGGAACTGGTCCGCGTGCCATGCCCGAAGAACCGGACGCCCTTCATCAGGGCCCCGTCAGTGACCCCGGTCGCCGCGAACGTGATGTTCTGACCGGCCGCCAGGTCTTCTGCCGAGTAGATGCGGCGGACATCCTCGATGCCCATCTTGCGGCAGCGTTCTTCATCTTCCGGCTTCTTGATCACCAGCCGAGCGAGGATTTCTCCACCCAGGCAGCGCATCGCGGCAGCGGTCAGGACCCCTTCGGGGGCACCACCGGTCCCCATCACGGCATGAATCCCGGAGCCGTCAACGGCCGCCGCGATGCTGGCCGACAAATCACCGTCGCCGATCAGCTTGATGCGCGCGCCCGCCGACCGGATGTCGCTGATCAGCTTTTCGTGGCGGGGCCGGTCGAGGACAATGATGACCAGGTCGTCGACGTCACGATCAAGTGCCTTCGCGATCGACTTCAGATTGTCCTTGGTTGATCGATCGAGGCTCACGGCGTGTTTCGCGCGGGGGCCGACCACGAGTTTTTCCATGTAGAGGTCGGGCGCGTGGAGCATCCCGCCCTTGCTGGCCGCCGCCAGGACCGCGATGGCATCGTTGGTGCCCAACGCGCACAGGTTCGTCCCCTCGAGCGGGTCCACCGCGATGTCCACTTCCGGCAATCCCTTCACCCCCGACGCGCCGAGGCCGACCTTTTCCCCGATGAACAACATCGGGGCCTCGTCCCGCTCCCCCTCGCCGATGACAATGGTGCCGTCGATCGGAACGGTGTCGAGCGTCCTGCGCATCGCTTCAACGGCGGCCTGATCGGAGCCGTGACGGTCACCCTGTCCCATGGTGTGGGCACAGGCGATCGCGGCTTGTTCAGCGACACGGAGGAGTTCGAGTGACAGGTCGGTGGCCATGGCGTACAGAATACCCCGGCGTCAGGCTTTGCGGACGGCGACGGGCGTCCCGACATCGACGCCCAGGCCCGTGGCCGCGCTGCTGGAGTGGGCAGCAAACTCCAGATGGTCGGTGCTGCCGTACAGCGCACAAATCTCCCCCACGCTGATCTCTGAGAACGTGGATACCACTCGCGCGACGGCCTGCCCGGCGATCGTGATGACCAGCGGCTCCCCGGCCGACGCCAGACGTTCGCACAACTTGCGGTCGATGTTCGAGACAACATTCCCGAAGCGATCGATCCGGATCACCTCGCCGTGAATCTCCCCCGCCTCCATCTGCGGCAGCGCCAGGGGGATCTGCACATAATCCGCGACCGGCCGGCCGAGGGCCGACAGCTGAATGCCCTTGGCCAGCCAGGCGCCGGCGGGCGCAAACCGGTCCCGTCCCTCGAAGGTCCGGCTCACGGTCGGCCGTGCATACCGCCGTTCCGTCAACTCCACGACCTTCTTTGGCGGGGCCTCCTGGAACACCGACGTCAGCACGCCGTTGTCCGGCGCAACGAACTTCCAGTCTCCGACGTCGGCCGCGATGCCACGGCGCATCGACCCGACACCCGGGTCAACCACCACGACGAAGATCGTGCCGGCCGGAAAATACTTGTATGTCGCGGCCAGTTCACGCGACGCGAACGGGATGTCGTGCGCCGGCAAGTCGTGCGACACGTCCACAAGCACGGCATCAGGGCAAATCGACAGCACGACGCCCTTCATCACGCCGGTGTAGTGGTCCCGCGTGCCGAAGTCACTGAGGAGAGCGACGATGGGCTTGGCCATGCTGCGACGATATCGCACTTCCGGCCCGTTCACAGGGAGGAACTGAGGCCCACCGCTGGGGGATTCAGACACAGCGAGGCGCTGCGGCACGGGGTAATCCGCTGCGCTTCCCTGTGAAAAGGTCTATCGCCGAAACAGGGTTTCCCGGGTGCTGCTCTTGAGGAGCACGGACTCCGAGACGCTGAGCCCTTCGAACATCTTCGTGATGTCGCGGGTCAGCAGCACGTTGCGCTTCACCGGTGTGGCCGGACTATGCTGCAGGCGGAAACGGCTCTCCGACTCGATGACGTAGCGCGTGTAGCGGCACAGTTCGATCGGCGTCGTGCCGAAAAAGCCGTAGACCGCGCCACCCGGTTTGAGCAACCGGGCCAATTCCCCCGCGAGTGTCTTGCCGGTCTTGGCGTCGATAAAATCAAACAGGTCCCAGCAGAGGATGCCGTCGAACATGTCCCCGGCCAGCGCCAGACGCCTCAGAAACGCTTCCGCCAGCCCCGCCCGCGTGCCGAGGCGCGCCGCCTCCTCGAGATCGAGATACAGGTTTTCAATGTAGAGCTTGCACGCCAGTCGATCGCTGAAAAACTCGACGTTGGCGCCGACGACGGGGCCCAGCTCGAGGATCACCGGTCGCGTCTCCAGCGCCTGCTGGGCCACCGCCGACAGGAAACGGGGGAAGACCTTCGAGGTGGCCTCGACCTCGTCCACTGCCCCCGTCGACGGCCCCGTCGCCTCCGGGGCGGGCTTCTGGGCCCAGGAAAACACAGACACGAACGGGCCGGCGCTCCTACCGGGTCGCCGTCGGTTCCGGAGCGCCGGCCGGCTTCATGTCGGGGGAAGCCGGCTTCGTATCGCCAGGCTTGACTCCCGCCTTCTGCATGTCGATTGAGCCGCGGAAATGAGCGCCCTCGGAGATGGCCACCCGCGGGGCCACCACGTCGCCGTCGACCGATGCGGACTCGCGCAGATCGACCTTCTCGGTCGCCGTGATGTTCCCGTGCACTTCGCCCTGCACGATAACGGCCTTGGCGACCACCTGCGCCTTGATCTTGCCGTTGGGTCCGATGGTCAGCACGTGCTGCCGGAGTTCGATCTTGCCCTCAACGGTGCCCTCGATCGTGAGATCTTCAGACCCGCTCAGCTCCCCCTTGATGATCACGCTTTTACCGAGGTTCACCCTGTCCCTCTCGGTTGGACGCCCCGTCGTCGACGCCGGCACGCTTGGAGGCTGAGCGCCGGGGGGAGTCGTCGTCTGTGGCCGTACGGCCTCGTCTCGCTTAAACATGTCTTGAACCTCTACCACACTGACCGCACTGAGGAGTTGGGGAGTCAGGTTGTCGGGTAGTATATCGCGGCCCACGGCGAATCCGGGTAGCATGGGACGACGCCGTGCGTATTTATCTCGATTACAACGCCACCGCTCCGGTCGCGCCTGGTGTGGCAGACGCGGTGTGTCGCGTGCTGACCGACGAGCCCGGCAACCCGTCGTCCATCCACGCGTTCGGTCAGCGCGCCAAGGCCCGGCTCGATGACGCGCGCGCGGGCGTGGCGGCCCTCATCGGCGCGGCCCCGAGTGATGTGGTGCTCACCGGAGGAGGCACCGAATCCATCAACCTCGCCCTGCGCGGTGCGTGTGACGCGCTGGCCGACTCGGGGCGCCGGCACCTGATTACCTCGGCGATCGAACACGAAGCCGTACTCATGACGCTCACGGTGCTGGAACGCGTCGGATGGCGCGTCACGCGGCTGCCGGTGGGCCGCAGCGGCCTCGTCTCTCCTGCGGATCTTGCTGCCGCGCTCGGCACGGACACGGCCCTCGTGTCGATCATGCACGCCAACAACGAAATCGGCACGGTGCAGCCCGTGGCCGAGCTGGCGGCCCTGGCGAAATCCCGGGGCGCGTTGTTTCACACCGATGCGGTGCAGAGCGCCGGAAAGATGTCCGTGCAGGTCCAACCCCTCGGCGTGGACCTGCTGTCGGTCTCCGGGCACAAATTCGGGGCGCCAAAAGGCACGGGCGCGTTGTGGATCCGCCGCGGTGTCCGGCTGGTTCCGCAGCAGACCGGCGGGCGTCAGGAGCGCAGCCGCCGCGCGGGCACCGAAAACACCGCCGGCCTCGCGGGCCTCGGCGTCGCCGCACGTCATGCGGCCGCGACGATGGCCGACGCCGCGCCGCGTGTGACCGCGCTGCGTGATCAGCTTGAAGCCTCGATTCTGCGTGATGTCCCAGGGACCACGGTCAACGGCG
The DNA here is from genome assembly GCA_016871335.1 of Acidimicrobiia bacterium. Classification (GTDB taxonomy): domain Bacteria; phylum Acidobacteriota; class Vicinamibacteria; order Vicinamibacterales; family SCN-69-37; genus SYFT01. The sequence continues at coordinate 25,448 of VFZF01000010.1, read as the reverse complement.
ACCGCGACGCCCGGGTCCCGAACACGACAAACATCAGCTTCGATGGCATCGAAGCCGAGTCGCTGTTGATCGCGCTCGATCTGGAAGGCATCGCGATCTCGACCGGTTCCGCCTGCTCGTCCGGGACACTCGAACCATCTCATGTGCTGCAGGCGATGGGACTACCGGCCGCCCGCACCCGCAACGCGCTCCGGTTCAGCCTCGGACCGGCGACCACGGACGCCGATATCCGGACGGTGGCGGCGAAGATCCCGGCGCTTGTCGACAAACTGCGACGACTCACCCGTCGCGTCGTGGAGGTCCGCTGATGCGCGTGGTGGTGGCGATGTCCGGCGGCGTGGATTCCTCCGTGGCTGCGGCGCTCATGGCCGAGGCCGGTCACGAGGTGATCGGGCTGTCGATGCAGTTGTACGATCAGCGGGCCACCGTGGATGGCGCGCCGGCCTTCGGATCGTGCTGCAGTCTTGATGATCTGCACGACGCGCGCCGCGTGGCGCACCAGATCGGCATTCCGCACTACATCGTAAACTTCGAGCGCGAGTTCAAGGCTACGGTGGTCAACAACTTCGTCTCGGAATATGCTGCAGGACGCACACCCATTCCGTGCGTGCACTGCAACGCGGACCTGAAGTTCGCCACTCTGGCGGAACGCGCGGCCGGTCTCGACGCGGCAGCCGTGGCCACCGGCCACTACGCGCGCGTCCACTACGACGAGGAGCTCCGCCGGTATCGTCTGCTGCGGGGCGTGGATGGTGGGAAGGATCAGTCCTACTTCCTGTTCACGCTGACCCAGGACCAGCTCGCTCATGCGCTGTTTCCTGTGGGGCATCTGAGCAAACCCGACGTGCGCGCGTATGCGGAGCGTCTGGGCCTGTCAGTCGCCGACAAACCCGACAGTCATGAAATCTGTTTTGTGCCCGATGGCAACACGGCGACATTTGTCGAGCGTCAGCTGGCCGCCGCGCCACCCTCAGGCGAAATTGTGAACAGCGACGGCCAGGTCCTCGGCGAACACGGCGGGCTTCATCACTTCACGGTCGGCCAGCGGAAGGGCCTCGGCCTGAGCACGGGCAAGCCGATGTATGTGCTGAAGCTGGTGCCCGCGGAGCAGCAGGTCATCGTGGGTGCACGTGAGGAACTCGGCGGCCTCACGCTCGACGCCACGGGCGTCAACTGGATCGCCGGCACCGCACCGGACGGCCCCACTCGCGTCACCGCGCGCATCCGCCATCGGCATCAGGACGCGCCGGCCACAGTCCAATCCTCAGGAACCGGCACCGCGCATCTGGTGTTCGACGCCCCCCAGACGGCGATCACGCCCGGCCAGGCGGTGGTGTTTTATCAGGGCGAGGATGTCGTCGGCGGCGGGTGGATCCGCTGACGCTTCGCGTCAGCCCGTTATTGAGGATTGAGGAATGAGGATTGGCAATTGGAGTGGATGCCTCGATTGCTGATTGGGGGGCCCAATCCCTCAATCCCTCAATCCCTCAATCCTCAATAACGCCATCGTTATTCCTGGGCCGCCAGATAGCGCTCGGCGTCGAGCGACGCCATACATCCGGAACCCGCGGCCGTGATCGCCTGGCGATAGACATGATCCTGCACGTCGCCGCAGGCGAACACGCCTTCGACACTGGTGCGTGATCCGTCGTGCGTCTTGAGGTAGCCGGTCTCGTCCATGTCGAGCTGGCCCTTGAAGAGGGACGTGTTCGGCGTGTGCCCGATCGCCACAAAGACGCCTTCAACGGGCAGTGTCTTCTGTACGCCGGTCACGTTGTTGCGAATCACGAGACCCGACACGGCGCCCGCATCCACGTCGACCACTTCAACCACGTCCGAGTTCCACTCAAACGTAATCTTGGCATTCGCCATGGCCTTGTCCTGCATGATCTTCGACGCACGCAGCGTGTCGCGACGGTGGACGATGGTGACGCGGGACGCAAAACGCGTCAGGAACGTCGCTTCCTCGAGTGCGGAGTCTCCGCCTCCAACCACCGCAATCGGCTTACCACGGAAAAAGAAGCCGTCGCAGGTCGCGCACGTGGACACGCCGTGGCCCATCAGCTTGCGTTCGCTCGGCAAACCGAGCAACTTGGCGGAAGCGCCGGTGGCGATGATGAGGGTCTTTGTCTCGATGGTCTCGTCGCCCATCGTGATCCTGAACGGGCGCACCGACACGTCCACCGCAGAGACATGGCCGCGCACGATCTCGGCGCCGAAGCGCTCCGCCTGGGCGCGCATGGCGGCCATGAGATCGGGCCCCATGATGCCGTCGGCAAACCCGGGGAAGTTCTCGACGGCCGTGGTCAGCATGAGCTGACCGCCGGCCTCGAGGCCTTCAATCACGAGCGGTCTCAGATTGGCGCGCGCCGAATACAACGCGGCTGTCAGTCCGGCCGGCCCGGACCCGATGATCGTCACATCACGCACGGGAAACCTCAGAGGTGGCTATCGAGTTTGGCCTTGAACTCGCTCTTGTCGGCCAGGCCCACGATCGTCTCGACGACCTGCCCGCCCTTGAAGACCATCACAGTGGGAATGCCCCGCACCATGTACTGCATCGTGATCTGCGGGTTCTCATCCACGTTGAGCTTGCCCACCGACACGCGCCCCGCGTATTCGGCCGCCAGGGCGTCAATGGTCGGGCCAAGCGCGCGGCACGGACCACACCACTCCGCCCAGAAATCGACCAACACCGGCGTGCTCGACTTCAACACGCTCGCATCAAAATTGCCGTCCGTAAACGTCACCACATTCGCCGATGCCATAACCGTCCTGTCCTCTCAACAACCCATCCGCCCAGCTGCCCATCCACTAGCTGTCCCCCCACCGCTGCGCGGCCTGGTGACGAGCCCGTCGATACACTTTGACATACTCCCGGGCCGACGTGTCCCACGAGTGATCCTGCCCCATACCCTGGCGCATCAACCGCGTCCAGACCTCACGCTGGCGATACACACGCAACGCCTGCCGCAGCGTCCGCGCCAGCGCCATCGCAGAGGCGTCCTGGAACTTGAACCCGTTGGCCTTTTTCGCCCGCGGCGAAAACGTCTGCACCGTGTCGTCCAACCCTCCGACCGCGCGCACCACCGGTACCGTCCCGTAGCGGAGGCTGTACATCTGATTCAACCCGCAGGGCTCAAACCGTGACGGCATCAGAAACAGATCCGCGCCGGCTTCCACCAGATGCGCCAGTCCCTCATCAAACCCGATGTGCACCGCGACTCGTGACGGATACGCGGCTGCCAGGGCTCGCAACTGCGCCTCGTACCGCGCATCCCCGCTGCCGACAAACACCCAGGTCGCGTCGAACTCCAGCCATCGCGGCGCAGCGGCCAGCACGAGGTCGATGCCTTTCTGGTCGACCAGCCGGGACACCAGCCCAACCAACGGACGCTCCAGCGCGTCATCCCCCACCGGCAATCCGCACCGGGCCAGCAGGGCCCGCTTGCACGCGCGTTTGCCCGACAGGTCATCCGCCGTAAAGTGCGCCGGCAGATACGGGTCAGATGCCGGGTCCCACACCGAGGTGTCAATCCCGTTGAGAATGCCAAGATAGCGGTCCCCAAGCGCCCGCAGCACGCCGTCAAACCCGGCACCGTGTTCGGGCTGTACCGTCTCCCGGGCGTATTGGGGACTCACCGTCGTGACAATGTCACTGAATGCCAGGGCGCACTTGAGAAAACTCAGTTGCCCCCAGAACTCCCCCGTCTCCATGGTGAAGGCCTGCCACTCGAGGCCGACCTTCGGGACGACCTCTTTGGGGAACGTCCCCTGGTAGGCGAGGTTGTGAATGGTCGCGACCAGCCCGGCGCGAGCGACGCGCGGCCACCGCTCCGGCTGCGTGCGCAGCAACGCCGGCACCAGTCCCGCCTGCCAGTCGTGTACGTGCACGATGTCAATCCTGCCGATGTCCGTGGTGTCCTGCGCCCAGGCCAGCGCCGCGTGCGCCAGCCCCGCGAATCGTTCGGCGTTGTCCGGGTGATCCACGGCACCCGTGCCATACAATCCGTCCCGATCAAACCATTCCGGCACGTCCACAAACACCGTGCGGCGCCGAGAGGAGTGGTGAAGTTCGTGCCAGACACCCTGCCGTCGTGTGCCGGCGATGTCGACGAGACATGGACGCGCAGTGGCATCCCCAGGCGATCTCCCACGATAGTTCGGCGTGATGGTGACCACACGATGTCCCAGCGCTTCCAGAGCGCGCGGCAGCGCGGCCATGACATCGGCCAGGCCTCCGGTTTTTGACCAGGGCGTGACTTCGGATGCGATGTGAAGGATGGTCAGCCGCGGCGTGCGGCCAGCGAGCGGCGAGCGCGTATGGGGAGCAGGCACACGGCCCCGCGTCCTACCGGTCGAGCGTCTCGTCACCACCGTCCAGGCCGTTGGTGCGTCCCACGACCCAGTTGAAGAGGTGACGAACCTCGGCAAAGCGCAACGTGCTGTTGGCCGCGCCGAGCACCACGACGGCAACCTGGCTGCCGTGCGGAATCTGGAGCAACGTCGCCAGGCAATATCCGGCCTTGCTGATGAACCCTGTTTTTCCGCCCACGACGTCCACACCGGTGCCGAAGAGCTTGTTCAAGGTGCTGCGCACGGTCACGACGCGCCGGCTGGTCCGGACTTCATGCGACGACTTGCGCATAATCGGCGCGAGAGTGGCATTGGCGCTGGCGTAGGCAATCAGGTGCGAGATGTCATAGGCCGACGCTACGTTGGCCGCGTGCAGGCCCGACGGATCCGTAAACTGCGCACTCGTCAGCCCCAGTTGGAGGGCCATCTCGTTCATCCGCCGGATAAACGCCGGCGAACCGCCTTCCGACGTCCGCGCAAGCACGCGGGCAGCCGCGTTGTCTGAGGCGATCAGCGTGAGGTGCAGCACGTCGCGCAGTGTCACCGACTCACCGCTCCGCAGGTACGTGACAGCGGCCGCGCGGGTATCTGCCGCCACGACCGTGACCTTGCGGTCCATGTCGGGCTCGTCGGCGATGAACGTCAGCGCCGTCATCAGCTTGGTGAGGCTCGCAATGGGCCGCTGGTCGTGGGAATTGGCCTCCCACAGCACCTCGTTGGTCTGGGGGTTAAACACAATCGCCGCCGCCGCCCTGACATCCGGAACGAGGTTGCCGAGAATGTCGGTCTTGAACTTCGGGGTTTCGGCCTCCCGCACCAGGCGGGCGGCCGCCGCCGCGCGGGCCTGCTTCGCCGCGCGGGCTCGGGCCGCGGCCGTGCGGGTGGTGGTCGTCGGTTTCTGGGCTGTCTGCGCCGCCGCGGCCACGGGTACGAGCGCAACGACGCCGACCGCGGCCAACGCAAAAATTGTTCTAGTCAGTCGGCCGAGTCCGAGCACTACCAACACCTCTGGCGCTGAAAAATAATCGTGAAACCTGGCGGATAGTACCACACCGCCGCGTAGACTATCGGTCGCATGACCACCCCCCTGCAGCCCAATCCCCTCAGAACCGAGGAATTTGCGGCCCTCCGGGCCACAATTCGGGAACGAGGCACCCTCCGGGTCTCCTTGGTGGTTGCCACCATCATCGCGTGGGCCACCCTGTGCCTGGTCACCGAGGTCTGGATTGCGACTCCCGTCGCCACCCTGATTCCCCTTCTGGTGCTGGCGGCCGGGTTTGAGGCCACATTTGCGCTGCATGTCGGGGTTGAACGGATTGGGCGCTACCTCCAGGTGAAATACGAGGGCTCCCCGGACAGCCCCTCCTGGGAGCACACCGCCATGCGGTTCGGCACCGTGCCCGGTCCGGCCGCCGGCACAGTCGACCCCCTCTTTTCGAGCCTGTTCATCTTTGCCACCACCCTGAACATTGTGTCCGCCGTCCTGTCGGTGGCCGGTGTGGAGGGCGGCGCAATCGAGCTCTTCGTCTTCAGCCTCGTCCACCTCGCTTTTGTCATCCGCATCGTCCGCGCCCGGGCCTACGCTGCCGCACAACGCACCCTCGACCTGGCGGCGCTCAAGTCTGCAAACCCCACCTAGCCCAACCTCATCGAACGCGTCCGGCCGCCTCCAGTTCAGACGGCCCGATGAGGACTGGTCTCCAAGTTTTTGTTGTCAAAAATCCAACATTCGTAGCGAATTCGACACACGTGTACGCAGTGATCGCGGCAGTCGTACTGCAGGAACATCGAAGTTCGGCCGATTACTGAGGCAACGATGCGATCCCGGGTAATCCGGAACTCTTCGCCAGTCGGGCACGTCGCTTGCATAGCACGGAACGCACGGAAGCATCTTTCCGGGTTGGAGGTCACGGCATGAGCCTGGTTCGTTTGTTGGGGTTCACCACGCTGACCTGTGGGTGTGTCACCGGCCGCTACCGAGAAGTGGGCAGCGAACGGGAAATCACCTACATCGAGGAAAAGGGTACCGTGTGTGCCTCCTCGAGCCATGTGAGGAATCAGCCGGTGAGCGCCGACCGCGTGGCGCACGGGTTTACTCCGACCATGGCGGTACGCGCGTAAGAGTTACAGCAGGGGTCTGTACTTCGGCCCCTGAACGGCCGAGAAGCCTGTCACATGGCTCTCGCGCTTCGATCCACTACCCGCCCGGTCGCCCGGAGAACCGCCCGACCGGCCCTTCGTTCCCTCAGCGGTCCCCGACATCAATTCGTGATTGGCGGGTCGACTTTCCGTCTTTATCTTGGCGACTGTGTACCGGTGATGGGGCGTCTCGCCCCACACAGTGTCGACGCTATTGTCACGTCCCCGCCGTACAACCTCGGGATCAAGTACCGGACCTACGATGACGACATGCCACGGGCCGAATACCTGGGGTGGACGGACCAGTGGCTGCGGGCCGCGTCGCGCCTGAGTGGCCCTGAAGGGTCCCTCTTTCTGAATGTCGGCGCGAAACCGACCGACCCCTGGATTCCGCTCGAAGTGGCCCAGGTGGCCCGGCGGTACTACAAGCTCCAGAACACGATCCACTGGGTCAAGTCGATCGCCATCGACAAGGAGTCCACCAGTGACGCCTCAGGCATCGACCGGGATCTCGCAGTCGGTCACTACAAACCGATCAACAGTGACCGGTTCGTGAACGACTGCCACGAATACATCTTTCATCTGACGCCGGCCGGCACTACCAAGCTGGATCGACGGGCCGTGGGCGTCCCCTACCAGGACAAGTCCAACGCCGCCCGTTGGGCCACCGGCGGGGACGGCAAGCGCTGCCGCGGTAACACCTGGTTCATCCCGTACGAGACGATCCAGAGCCGCGACCGCGATCGCCCACACCCTGCCTGCTTTCCGCCAAAGGTGCCTGAGCAGTGCCTGCGCCTCCACGGCGTCGACCGCGTGAAGACCGTGCTCGACCCGTTCCTGGGTCTCGGCAACACCGCGATCGCCGCCGGACGACTGGGGCTCGACTTCATTGGCATTGAGCTCGACGAGCACTATCTTGAGGAAGCGGTCGCGCGGGTTCGCGAAGCGCTCACCTAGAGCGGATTTCAGTTGTACCTAGTACGCGGGCATGGTACTCCTCTCGGAGGGAGGCGGCGTATGCCCGCGTATTCAATGGACTTGCGGACGCGAGTCTTGGAGGACTGGGACACGGGGATGAAGGCGGATGTCGTGGCCGCCAAATACCGCGTGAGTCGCGCGTGGGTGCATCGATTGCTGCAGCGGCGTCGTGAGACCGGCGAGATCGAACCGCGGCAGCAAGTGAAATTTCGCACCCGCGTCTTGGCCGGCGCCGACGATCGCTTGCGCGCGATCGTCGCGGCACAGCCGGATCGGACCTTGGTGGAGATCCAAGCGGCGCTGGGCACCTCCGCCAGTTTGGCCACGGTGTGGCGCGCGCTGCAGCGCCTGGATCTGACCGTTACAATAAACCGTCTACGCCGTTGAGCAACGCCGCAGCGATGTCGTGGCCGCACACGAGGCGTGGCGCGTCATGGCTCCGCCGTTGGCAACGTCGGCGTGGGTATTTCTCGACGAGAGTGGCGTCACGACTGATTTTATCCGCCGCTACGGCCGGAGCCCACGTGGACAGCGGCTGCTCGATCACGCGCCGTTCGGCCACTGGAAGACGTTCACGATCCTCGCGGCCCTGCGCCACGACGGGGTGACCGCGCCGGCCGTCTTCGATGGCCCACTCGATAACGTGAGCTTCCTGTCGTATGTCGAGCACGTGCTGGTGCCGACTTTGCGTCCAGGGGACCGCGTGGTGTTGGACAATCTTGTGATCCACAAGCAAGCCGCCGTCCGCACCGCCATCGAAGCGACCGGGGCCACAATCCACTTTCTGCCGCCGTATAGTCCCGATCTCAATGCGATCGAGTTGGTGTTCGCCAAGCTCAAGGCATATCTCAGGAAGACGCGCCCGCGCACCTTCGATCAGGTGTGCCAGCACTTCGCGGTCGCACTTGGTCTCTCCACCGCCACCGAGTGCGCCGCCTACCTCCGACACTGCGGATACGGCGCACCTACATGGTTATGAAAACTGCTCTAGGCCGCTCGTCCGCACTCCCCAAGAAAGAGAAACGCCCCGACCAGCTTTCGCTGATCGGGGCGTTCGTGTTTTCGGACCGCGGACTAGTGGACCGCGGACTGCGGGCTGTTAGAAGCGGAGCCGGCCGCCCAACTGCATCTGCCACCGCGAGCGCAAATCGTCGCGATTGTAGCGACGGAACGTCGAGCCCGTGAGGAAGCTGATGTTGTACGCCGTAATCTGGCCGCCCGCGAGGGTGGCCGTGACCGGGGCGATTGAGTTGAACGTGGTGTATTCCTGGAGGCCCCACCCGCTGTTCATCAGGTTGAGGATGTTCAGCACGTCCAGCGTGATCTCCGCCTTCACGCGCTGGAACGGCAGGCCAACCTTGAACGCAAAGTCGAGCTGGTTCTGCCAGGGCGCGCGGCACACGTTGCGCGGCATGATCTGGCCAATGAAGTCATCCAGGCAGCCTTCTTCCTGCATGAAGTTCACCAGGTTCTGGTACGTGCCGCCCGTGAACGCGACTTCTGAAGCGTTCGCCGGGATGTAGAGCAGGTCGCTGGTGCGGCCGTCGCCGTTGACGTCGTTGAAGAACCGCAGCGTGTACGGCCGGCCCGACTGGCCTGAGTAGTAGAGCGACGCCGTCGCCGTGGCATCACCAAACAGCCCGAACTGCTTCGACGCCGTGAACGTTACGCGATGCCCCGGATCGTAGACCGAGGTCGCCAGTTCCGGCTCGTTCGGATTCGTCCGAATCAGGGTGTTACCCCAGTTCGACGCGGCCTGGCTCGACGTGCCGTCCATGATGGACCTGGACCGGCCGTAGAGCCACGAGCTCGAGAAGAACCAGCCGTTGTTGAACGGACGCCGGAGTTCCGCCACACCGCTCCAGCTGTAGCCTTCGCTCGAGTTGGTCAGGAAGATGACGTCGCTGAGCGTCGTCACCTTGCGCGTGTACTTCGGAATGTTGCCGACTGTGTTGGCGTTGCCGCCCGTGCACGCCGCCGTGCCCGCCGTGCCGCACGCCACATAGTTGAGGTTCTGGTACTTGACGTCCTGCAGGTCCTTGGTGAACAGCCCTTCGAGCGAGCCGACCAGGCCCCACGGCAGTTCGCGCTCATAGGCAAGGTTGCCGCGCAGCAGCGACGGGTACTTGTAGTCGGGATCGATGAGGTCGATTTCGTTCGTAAACGACGACCCGCTCGCGCCCGTCACGGTCCGCGGCTGCCCCGTCGCGTTGGTCACGTAGGGGATGCGGTTGTTGTTGTTGTTCGACGCGCCGATGCGCTGGAACTCGATGCCCGTGTTGCCGTACTGGTTCGACAGCCACACGTAGGGGGTCCGGCCGGAGAACATGCCGATGCCACCACGCACCTGCTGCTTGCCGTCGCTGTTGATGTCCCAGTTGAAGCCGAGACGCGGCGAGTAGTTGATGCCACCGGGCGTTTCGTCGGTCGCGAGACCGAAGTTGGCCACCGACACCGGGTTGGCGGTCGGCTTGTCCGGGAACAGCGGCATGTCGATACGCGCACCCATTGTCAGCGTCACATTCGGACGCACACGCCACTGGTCGCCGATGTAGAAGCCGAGCGACCGTACCGCGAACGCGGCGGCCGGCTTGTTCGGGTCCACTGGGTAGCTGTAATCGAACTGCTGGGCGAGCCCCTGATCGAAGAAGTCGAGGCTGTTGAACGTGTAGGTGCCGAAGTTGTCGCGGATGAACAGGTTCCGGAACTTGAACAGCTCGTTGTGCGTGCCAATCGTGATTGTGTGCTGGCCGCGCACCATCGTGAAGTCGTCGTGAATTTCCACGATGTCCTGGTCCAGTTCGTTGGCGGTCGAGAAGTTTTCACGGCCGACCGTGATCTGCAGGCCGCTGGCGATTCGCACCGTCGTGCGCGGGAAGGCCTTGGATTCAAACGACTGGCCGGCGCGACGATCACGCACGCGCGTGTAGGACACGCGCAGTTCGTTCACCGCGTTGCCCAACGTCGAGTTGAGCTGCACCACCGAGCCGTTGGTCTTCGACCGAATCCGGTAGAAACCATCCGGCGTGGTGTACGACGTGCGGCTCGTGCCGCCGATGTCGTTGAGGCCGTTCACGTAGTTGTGGCGCACCGTCAGACGATGCTGGTTGTTGAGGTTGAAGTCGATCTTGCCGAGAAACTTGTCGGAGTCGGTCGTGCGGCTGAACCCGTCGCGCGCATTCGGCACCGTGTAGCCATACTTGGACTCGAGGATGCTGAAGAAGCGGTTGACGTCCGCCGGCGCACCCGCAAACTCCTGGCCGCAGCCCGTGATGCAGAAGCCGGTCGGCGTTGAACGGCGGCCCCAGTCGGCGCTGCCGAAGAAAAACGCCTTGTTCTCCACCAGCCGGCCACCCGCGGTGAAGCCCATCTGCTGGTCCTTGAAGTTCGAGACCGCCGTATTGGTGATGCCCTTGCCGATCCAGTCCTGGTTGCGGCCGAAGTAGAACGCCGTGCCGCTGTACTGGTTCGTGCCGCTCTTGGTGACGGCGTTGATGCCGCCGCCGGAGAAGCCGCCCTGCCGCACGTCGTACGGCGAGACCACCAGCTGAATCTGCGCGATCGCATCGAAGCTGATCGGCTGCGTGTCCGTCTGACCGCCGGGCGTGCCAGATTCCGCGAGACCGAACAGGTCGTTGTTCACGGCGCCGTCGATCTGGATGCTGTTGTAGCGCGCGTTTCGCCCCGCCACCGACACGGCCGTGACCGTGTTGTTGGTCGTAATCGCGTTGAAGTAGGGGTTGATGCGGACGACGTCGATCAGGCTGCGCGAAATGGTCGGCAGGTTCTCTTTCACTTCCGCCGCGATGTTTGCGGAGGTGCCGGCGCGCATCGTGTCAATGGCCGGCGCGGTGCCGGTGACGGTGACCGTTTCGCTCACGGATTCGAGCTTCAGCGAAAACGCGACGGCGCGTTCCTCACCGAGATTCACCATGATGCCGGTCTGTTCGTCCTTGCGGAAACCCGACATGGTGACGGACACCGTGTAGGGACCGCCTGCACGCACGTTCAGCAGCTGGAAGCGGCCATCGGCCTGCGTCACACCCTCATACGTCGTGCCAGTCGGCACATGGACGGCCACAACCGTCGCACCGGGCAGCACGCCGCCCTGCGGGTCAACGACCGCACCAGAAATCACGCCGGTCGTCACGGTCTGCGCGGCCGCAGGAACCGCAGCGGCCAGCGCCAGGCCCAGCATCAAGCTGAAACACAGCGTTGCCTTGCTCAAAAACTTCATCTTCGTCTCCAATGGTGAAAGTAACGACAGCCGGAATTCGCCTGCCCTCGGGCCGCCTTCACGGCCCTGGCCAGCGCTGGGCAGTATAGCAGTACCCCCTGGAAGCCCGAGGTGGCTCCCGGGTTACAGGGCGATTAAATTTCCGGCGGGTGCCGGACGGTCAGCGCCGGCGTGGAATGGGGAGCGCCCACTGGGTCCGGTGGACCACATCCACGTCGTCACGGTTGACCTTGACCTCGATATTTCGGACCCGGCGGAGGGGGTCCGGGTTGCTCGAGTAATACCGGAGGAGGTAGTAGTCGCTGGTTTCGGCGTCGATTCGCTCCAACCCCCGCTTGAAGTCGTTCGAGTTGCAGATGCAAAACCCACCGGTCAGGTCCGCAATGGTTTTCAGCGAATCCACCGTGGTTTGCACGTACTTGCGCCACTCCGCGGTGGTCAGGGTCAGGTTGTTGATGTCCGGCCCCGCAATCAGGCCTCGCGGGTCAATGGTGTAGAACGTCGCGTTGGCCCGGTTCGCAGCCCGGGTCAGTTCGGCCAGCTGCGACACCAGGTCGGCCTGGGCGAACCCGAAGCTCCCACTGTCGAACGGATTAATCGTGTTGCTGCTGTTGGTCGAGTCCAGCGCCTTCTCATTGGTGACCCCATCGGTCTTCGGGTCCGGCTTGGCGTACCGCTCCTGTTCCTGCTTCCAGCGTGAGTCGGCAAACGGGTTGAAGTCGTACCCGGCGCTCAAATAGACAAACGCCTTACGTCGCGTATCCGATGTCTTCATCTGCTCCAGCAGGTCGTACGCCGTCGAAAACGCCACGTTGACCCGATGCCGGATCTCCTGGGGTCCGGCGATCGACGATGGCGCCAGCAGAATGTCGTCCACCGACATGCCGTTGCCCATCACCTTCTTGATGGCCTCGGTCAGCCGGCTCCGGTCGTAGGTCGGATTCACTTCGATCGACGAAGGCCCAGTGGACACTACGGCGAAGAGGTCGCCGTCATGAATGAGCGTGTTCGTGATCTGCGTGAGCAGGTTGCGCACGCGCGGTGAATCGGACGCCTGCAGATGCAGGTCGTCGATGAAAATGATGAACACCCGGCCGGCCACGTCCGCAACCGGTCTGGTCGGCGGCAGAATCATGCCTTCCGGAGCCGCCGTCGGCGCGTTGATCACCTCGACCGCCAGTTCGCGGCCGCCATACACCAGCCGGAAGTCCGACACATTCTGGGGGACGCCGTCTTCAAGAATCGTGAAGTCCTCGCGCTTCAGCGTCGGGACAAACTGCCCGCTCTTGTCGCGGACCATGACGTCCACTTTGACCAGGTCAACCTGGCTCGTGAACGTCGGTCGCTGCGGACTCTGGGCCTGGGGCTGCGGGCGCTGCTGGCCGTTCAGCGTCACGGTCGCCAGCACTGTCAGCAACAAGAGAGGCAGAGGAATCAGTCGTGTTCTCGCGTTCATCGGTGTGATCTCGTTCCCCGATTATGACATCGGCGGGCGCCGGCTGGTCTGGGCTGCCTCCGCGACGGCCACGATGCCGCTTCGGCACCTGGGTCGCAACGGCGTCCCACACCTTGTCGGCCCCCCGCGCCTGCTGACGAATGACATCCGGCCCCGCCCACGTATCAGGATTGACGCCGGCCAGCTCTCCGAGCAGGCGATCGCGCTCTTCGGGCGTCCGGGCGCGACGCCCAACCCGCTGCACCAGTTCGGCGTAGCGCTGCCGGAGGCGCGCGGCTTCCGCCGATCCGACGGCCTGGCCCAATGCCGAGTCATCCGCAGGAACCTCAGGGCGCGGCGGCTTCTGCCCTCGCGCCGCACGGCCTCGATTGGCGCGATCCCGTGGATCATGCGGATCGGTCCTCGGCTGTCGCGACGGCACCGGATTCTCCCGCAACAATCCGTTCCAGTCGAAGGTCAGATCCGGATGGGTATGCTCCAGTGCCTCACGCACTTCAGGGTCGAGGGGCTTGCGGCCGATCTGGACGTGCGACGGCGACCGAAACATGTAGAGCAGTTTCGTGCGCGCCTGCCCGGCACCGGGGCGTGTCGCGTGCATCACATACGTGCAGTCATACCCACGTTTGTCGTGGGCGTGGCGGATGAACGGCAGAACTTACCTCTTCTTCGGCCTGGCCTTCGCCTTCTTGGCGGCCTTCGCCTTCTTGACCGGCTTCGAGGCCGCCTTCTTCGCGACAACCTTCTTGATCACCGGCTTGACCACGGGCTTCTTCGCCGCCGCCTTCTTGACAGGCTTCGGCGCAGGTTTCCACGCAGGTTTGCTGCTCTTCTTCACCGGTTTCACCGGTTTCACCGGCTTGGCCGGCTTGGCCGGCGCAGCCGCCTTCTTCACCTGAGTCGAGGCCTTCGACGGCGCGGGCGCAGGCGCGGGTGCCGCCACAGGCTTCACAGGCGCGACGGGCTTCACCGGCACGACCGACTTCACAATCGTCTTCACACTGGGGCGCGCCGCGGCCTTCGCGGCGGCCTTTGCCGCTTCGCGGCTGCCGATTTTGGCGAGAATTTCTTCCACCGCTTCAATCGCCGGCTCCGACCGCGGCACTTCGACCTGCTTGGGCATCGCCACAACCTTCGCGACGGGCCCCTTGCCGGACTTGGCAACCGCCTGCGGGTCGTGAAACACGCGCACCAGATCAAACCCGTTCATCAGTGACCGGTAGGTCCAGATTTCAGTCACCGTCACCTGGTGCATTTCGCAGAACCGGCGCGCAGCGTCATACATCAGCACAGGCACATACAGATGAAACGGCACCTTCGCCTTGCCGAAATGCACCCACTGGGCCAGCGCCTCAAGGTTGTTGGTGGACTCCCCCGTCTCGACCTCAATGACTCCGGCGGGCTTTCTGGCCTCCTGGAGAATCAAGTCAGGGAAATAAGTGCCCGTCCCGACCTTCAGGGCATAGTCCTTCGACTCGCCCTTGTTGATGAGGACTTCATACTTCTTTTGATACTTCGCCTCGAGAAACAGAATCAGGCGGTCGTGCTCTGCCTGTTCACGGGCGGGTCGAATATAGATGGGCGACACGAGGCCTCCGACGCCGTTAGGGCGCACGCCAGATCGAGCCAACTGCCCACAAGGCAGCAAGATAACGGCGCGCGTATCGTAGCACTATTCCCACCAGCCCATGTAGAATCCTCCTCGTGGCGCACATTCTCATCGTCGACGACGACCACGTGGTTGGAGAGACGTTTGCGCGCATGTTGACCCTGGACGGCCATCGGGTCACCTCGGTCCAGAGCGCTCAGGCGGCCCTCGACGCCGCGGGCATCGATCCGCCGGACGCCATGATCTCGACATGCGGATGCCCGTGGTCAGTGGCCTGGACTTTCTCCGCCAGCTCCGCCGCGATGCCCGGCTCCGTGACACCCCGGTCGCCATCGTGACAGGCGACTACTTTCTAAGTGAACCCATCCTGGCCGAAATGCGGTCGCTGGGTGCCACGGTGCGCTACAAGCCGCTGTGGATGGACGACTTGACGGCGCTGGCACAATCGCTGCTCGCGCGCGACTGACGGACGGGAATTGACGATGTTCAAGAGTGCGGGACTCGTGGTGTTTGGCGCGTGTGTGCTGGCCATCGGCGCGGTGGCGATGGGACAACGGGGACTGCCGGCGCCCACAGTTCCCCAGGCGATCGATGTCACGCCGATTCTCAACGAGATCAAGACCCGGGACGCCGGCATGCTGGCGATCTCGGAAGCGGATGGGCAGTTCCTGCGGGTGCTGGTCGCCACGCGCGGCACGAAGCGCGCGCTGGAGATCGGCGGCGCCAGCGGGTACTCCGGCATCTGGATCGGGCAGGGCCTTCGGGAAACCGGCGGCACCCTGATGACGATCGAGTACGACCCCGTGCGCGCGCAGGAGGCGGCCGAAAATATCGAGCGCGCCGGGTTGTCGGACGTCGTCCATGTCGTGGCCGGGGATGCGTTCAAGGAAATCCCGAAAATCGACGGCTCGTTCGACATGATCTTCCTCGACGCGTGGAAACAGGACTACAAGCGTTTCTTCGAGATGACCTTCCCCCGGTTGAACCCGGGCGGCGTCTTCCTCGCACACAACGTCGTCAACAAACGCGAGGGCATGGGCGACTTCCTCGACGCGATCTGGACTCATCCCGGTGCGTGGTCGTCAGTCATCGCACCGTCAGGCGAGGGCATCTCGCTCACTTACAAACTGCGATGACCCTTCGGACTGTGCACATCCTCGGAGTGCCCCTGGATCTGGGCGGAGGCCGGCGTGGTGTGGACATGGGGCCGTCGGCAGTGCGAATCGCCGGACTGGGCGAACGTCTCGCGGGCATGGGTTACGTGGTCGTCGACAGGGGCGACCTCCCTGCCCCGATTCCCGAAACGCAGACGGCGCGTGATCCACAGAAGCGCTACATCAAGGACATCGCGCGCGTGTGCCAGCGCGTGTATCAGCACACCTTCCAGTCGCTCACCGACGGCGCGGTGCCGATTGTCATCGGCGGTGATCACTCCATTGCCGCCGGGTCCGTCGGCGCGTCGGCGGACTTCGCCGCGGCGAACGGCGGCGACATCGGCGTGTTGTGGATCGACGCGCATGGCGACATGAACACGCCGGCTACGACGACGAGCGGGAACGTGCACGGCATGCCGCTGGCGGCGCTCATCGGTCCGGAGCCCGCAGAACTGGCGCGCCTCGGTACCACCCGTTCTCCGAAAGTGCGCGCCGACAAGGTGGTGCTCATTGGCATCCGGAATCTCGATGACGGCGAAAAGCGCCGCATCCGTGAGTCCGGCGTGCACGTCTTCACGATGAAGGATATCGACCGGGACGGCATCGCGGTCGTGATGCAGCGTGCCTTGAAGATTGCCACCACCGGCACGACCGGCCTTCACGTGTCGTTCGATTTGGACGTGTGTGATCCCACCATCGCGCCTGGTGTGGGCACCCCGGTCAAGGGCGGCCTCGACTACCGCGAGGCGCACATGGTAATGGAGATGATCGACGACTCCGGCAAGCTGACCGCCCTCGATCTGGTCGAGATCAACCCAATCCTCGATCACCAGAACCAGACGGCAGTGCTGGGCACCGAACTGGCCCTCTCCGCGCTTGGCCAGGAAATTCTCTGAGGCGGCAGTGTTACAATCGGCAGTCTTGGCGGGCCGCTAGCTCAGGGGTAGAGCACCTGGCTTTTAACCAGAGGGTCGGTGGTTCGATTCCACCGCGGCCCACCAACCGTTTCTTCAAGAGAACTCCACGTCCTTCACGTCTCGTTGTGAATTTCCCCACATGACGGAGGTACACTCGACTCCTGAATGGCCACCTGTCCCAAGTGCCACGGGCACCTCACCACGGGACACCGGTGTCGTCGCATGGCGAGTCAACACACGTGGGACCTGGCGCTCGCCGGCCTCGCAGGTGGTATCACGTCGCTGGTGATGACCGCGGTCTTTGATCGCCATCAGGTGGTGACCGACTACGACGGGTACGTCCTCGACGGCGGCATCGCCCTCTCGATGCTCACCCAGTCAATACTGCGGAAAGACTAACGCGCGCGAATCGCGTCAAAGCACCGCCCCGCTTCGGTGAGTCCCGCTGCAAAGATGTCGGGTCGCTGCCCGACCCCCAACCGCAGATGGTGCTCGTAGCCGAAGGCCGACCCCGGCGCCAGCATCACGGAGTGATCAAGCGCCAGCGTGTCCGCCAGCTCCAGTGACGCCACCGGCAAGTCGTATTTCAGCAGCGCCAGCAGGCCGCCTCGCGGCGCGGTCCACGACAGGTAGTCACGACGCGCGTCGATCCAGTGCTGGGCCACGGCCAGATTCGTCTGGATGATGTCGTGGTTGCGCGCGACGATGCGATCGTGGTGGCGCAACGCGAGACACGCGAGGGCGTCGTTCAGTTTTCCCGGACTGAGCGTGATGTAGTCACGCAGCCCCCAGCATCGCTGGATGATCTCCGGTGGCGCCGCCATCCAGCCAATGCGCAGCCCGGGCAGCCCATACGGTTTCGACAACGTGCCGACGCTGATGCCCCGTGGCCCGTGTTCGATCATCGGCCTGGCAAACGGCGCGCCGTTGGGCACCGCCAGCCAGCGGTACGCCTCGTCACCCAGCACCCACGCCCCCACGCGTTCCGCCAGCGCGTACACGCGAGCCGCAGCCTCCGGCGACAACATCGCGCCCGTGGGATTGTGCGGCGTGTTGACAACGATCAGTTTCGTCTTCGGGGTGATCATCGTCTCGAGGTGGTCCACGTCGTACTGATAGCTCGTCTCCGGTCCGACCGACCACAACGACACCTCGCAGCCAATCGCCTTGGGCACGCTGTACAACTGTTGATAGGCGGGGTACGGCGCAATGACGTGATCCCCAGGCTCGAGCAATTCGTGGAAGAGCAGATAGTTCGCCTCGATGGCGCCGGTGGTGACCAGCATCTGCTCGGCGGTGACCTGCGTGTAGGTGGCCGCCAGGGCGTCGCGTAAGGCCACCGTGCCGCGCGCTTCGCTGTACCCGAGCGGCAGCTGCAGGAGTGACTCGAGCGTCGCCGCGCGGGTCTCGGGTGGTTCGAAGTTCAGCAGGTCCTGGGCCGAGAGCGGCAGGATGCCGCTTTCCGCAATGTCGTACTTCACGTGCGTCTCATGACGCGTCATCCAACGTTCGAGCAGAAACGGTTCAATCTTCATGGGTCACACCAACTGGGCCGCGAGGTTGAAACGAAGCAGCAGCGTACGGAGATCGGCTCTGGCAAACACACAGAGCGAGCATTGCCGGAAATGGTACTTCAGCCCGTCTCGTGGAATCTGCTACACTTGTCAGGTTTCGCCTCCGGAGTCCCCATCGTCCAGAGGCCTAGGACGTGGCCCTTTCAAGGCCAAGACCGGGGTTCGAATCCCCGTGGGGACGCCATTTGTTCTCCAGTGTCCCGAGGGGGTGGACGCTGGCGTGTGCGGCTCGTCGCCATGACTGCAGCGGCACGACGTCTCCTGCTGCATCAGACCAGCCACGCTGTGGCGCGCGCGCGGCGCTCCACGCTTCAAGCCACACCGCCACGACAAACAAGGTGGCGACGGCGGCGCCTTCGGCGACCTCGCCGAGCCAGACCGCTCCGATGACGGCCACCACCACCAGCACGTGCATGTCGAGCCGGGCCTGCGTGAGCGATCGCCAGGCGTTGGGAAGCAGGGTGACAGCTGCGGCGGCGATGGCCATCAGGTAGGCCGGACCGCTGACCAGTTGCGGATGGTCGTGGTCCACGTCGGCAATCAGCGCCAGCCACTGTCCCGACTCGGCGACCTGCGCCGCGAGGCCGACGAGGAAGCCCGCGACGGCGAGTCCGCCCGAGATCCAGGTCCGACGATCGACATCCAGCACACGGCGTCGGAGCGTTTCGACGTCCACCAGACGTACACCCGCATGTTGTGCCGCCGTTTGCGCTCGGACCACCGCGGACTCCGAGGCTGCGTGGAACGAGACGGTCGCCTGGGTCTGATTCAGGTGGACCCCGGTGATGCCCTGGCACCGGCCCAAGGCCTGCTCCAGCGCGCGGCCCTCGACCGCACAGTGCAATCCCAGTACGCCGAACGTCACGTGCTGCTTCGCGCGCGCCAGCTTGCCTGAGTGTCGCGTTGTCCGTGACCGCAATCTGATGAACGTGCCAATTCACACCGGAAGTGGGTGTCAAATGCGGGTGACTGGTGCGGCTTCTGGTCTGTGTGGTTGATAACGTGGCTGCTATCCGGCCGTGTACGGAATCGGGTCGCTTGTCTGCCGCACCCCAATTGCACTGACGCCGCTTGGGGCCCGCAGTTCGAATCCTGTGACCAGGCCGTTCGAGCGCTGGAAGACGAACGCGGAGGATTCGATCGTGGCCCACAGCTCGCCGTTGCGCACAAGGCTGCGCACGAACCGATCAGGGCCGTCCCCCAGCAGCCACGTCTCGGTCATGCCGAACTGTGCCGGTGTCCACTGTCCGACGAGTCTGCCGTCGCGCCAGATGATGGTGAACTGCGACCGGGGCTCCTTGTTGTCGGGATCCGTCCACGTGAAGTCGTAGGTGCCCAGATACGGCGCTGCAGCGGCCTCCGTGATCGTCATCGCGTACGTCGGCGTGACCGAGATGGGCACACGCACCGCCTGAGTGCCCCAACGCATCTCGAGCACGGCACCTGACGTGCTCACCTCGGGGAAGTCCCACGTCAACACCTCGGTGTGCGGCACGGTGATCGGCGTGATCGGCGCCCGGTACTGTTCCGGGGTGGGTGTGGGAAACGCCGTGTGGTACAGGGTGTCTCGTGGATCAAGGACAAACGTCCACGGGCCGGTCTCCTCGATCACCAGCCACACGGAATATCGTCCCTTCGGAACGGTCATCCCGAGCAGCTGCACAGGTCGACTCACTTCCAGTGTCGTGGCATCGTCGGCACCCGGTGTCCACGCACGACCCCAGGGCTCCAGGTTGCCGTAGATCACGCGTCCGCGAGCGCGCGGACGCGAGTAGTCGACGGTGATGCGGGAGCCGTCGACGTTCTGGGCCACAGTCGCGCGTTCCGACGCACGGATTTGCGCATGGGCGGGACAGACACCACCCGCGAGCACGAGGAGCAGCAGGGCGGTGATGCGGGTCAACGCGTCAGCTCGGCACCACGGGCCAGGGCCGCTTCGATGCCGATCTTGTCGATCAGTCGAATCCCCTGCGTGGATACCTTCAGACGGATCCAGCGGCGCTCACTCGGCACATAAAAACGGCGGGACTGCAGATTCGGTTTGAACCACCGGCCCGTTCGGTTGTTGGCATGAGACGTGTTGCCGCCGCGACGAGGGCGTTTGCCGGTGACGGCACAGACATTCGGCATGATCAGACCTTGCTGCCCTCACGGTAGAGGACGTGTTTGCGCACCTTCGGGTCGTACTTGCGCAGTTCGAGTTTGGTCGAGGTCGTCTTCGGGTTCTTGGTTGTCGTGTAGAAGTGCCCCGTGCCGGCCGTGGAAACCAGTTTGATGACAACGCGCGCCATGCGCGTATCTTCGTCACGAGGCCGGCCGGAGAGTGAGAGGTTTTCAACCAGTGGTCAACCAGAGCCCGCGAGTGGCGGCGCGCCCCGTGCGTCGCTCCGCCGCCACCGCAACCGTTCATGGGTGCCAGACTACCAGCGAGAGCGTCGGTGCAGCCGATGAACGGAAACTCGTTCCTCTGGTGCACCGGGCGGTGTCTGCTTGTCGGCATGCCACCCCGTCGTTCACGCACCCGCCGCCAGGCGGCGTCACCGCCGCGTCGCAAGACCAGTGTGGTGCCGGCAGCCATGCGGCGCGAGCTTGAGAAGTTGATGCATCAGCAGTGCTGGTGCTGGGGCTGCGACATTCGACGCGAAAGCGGCAATCTGCTGCTGGCGTTCGGCGCGTCACGCGTCAGGCCGGAGGCGCCCGGCCAGCTCCGGTCCTCTGCGTATCACGTACCCCTGGCCGACAATGGGTGGGCGGTGTTGTGGGGTTTCGGCGTGGCGATGGTGCCAGCGAAGGGTGGGCCGCTCGTGTTGTACCGCTACCACACGATGCCGCATATCGTGTCGCAACCCGACGCGCTCAGAACCGTGTGGTGCCGCGACGACCTGCCGCCGCTTGAGCGGGCAGACACCGCGCCGGCGTGGTGGGCGGCGCTCAACGTCTTCAGGTGGATCGCGTCATACGAACGCTGGGTGCTCGCTCACGCTGGTGCGACATGGCGGATCCAGTGCGCGCGCGAGTTCAAGGATTCCGTGGTGCCGGGAAACGCCCTCGCGAACGCCTGGCTCGACCTTGCGGAACGAATCGAGACCCGGATTCTCAAGGCGACCGCCGACGATCAGAGCGCTGCGCCGATCCAGGCAATCGCCGCCGCGCAGCCGCACGCAAACACGACCTGACGCGTCACCAGCACGCCGGCAAACCGCCACGTGCGCTCACGCGCGATGGTCGCCGCGGTCACCAGACACGGCACCAGCACGCCGGCCAGATACACCGCCGTCAGCAACTGCACGGCCGTGAGCGTGGCGACGATTCCGGGTTCGGCCAGCAGCAGGATGCCGTCTTTGCGCACCGACGCAAAGACGACGGCGATCGCGGCCTCCGGCCGCAGGTTGAACACCGCCATCGCGGGAGTGATGGCCCACGCCAGATGCGTGAAGACGCCGAGCCAGTCACTGATCGACGCGGCCACCGCGATGACCACAAACACGGGGAATGCCTGCTGGAAGAAACTCAGAATGGTGCCGGAGGCGTCTCTCCAGACAGGACCAGGCGTTGGAAGCCGAAGCCGTGTGTGCGCGCGTTCACCGGCGTGTGGCAGGTGCGCCCGGCCGTGCGGTGTTGAGACGAGACGGGCGAAGAGCAGAGTCGAGAGCCCGAGTGCCGCAAGGAACGGCACGACCAGCCACGGACGATTGGCGGCACTGAACACCGCGAGGGTGGCACCCATCTGGTACGAACACGCCGCGCCGAACGCGATCACCGCCATGGTCACCGGCCTCGAACACTGGGTACACGATCGGGTGGCGACCACCGCCGGCACGTTGCAGCCGAAGCCCATCACGACGCGAACGAGGTCGTGGCCGGTCAGGCCAAACGGACGCACGAGCGGTTGCACCGCGTTTGTGAGGCGCTCGAGTACCCCGCTGGTCCGATACACGCCGACGAGCAGCGCGTGGAGCACGGCCACCGGCACGGCCCACACCAGCAGCAGGGGACCCATGGTGAGTAGTCCGAACCGACCCGCGAGTGTCACCGCCAGCCACTCGGGCCCCGAGCGCGCGACCTCCACCATTGGCGCAATCATGGCCTGCACCAGAGGGTCCACGACGCCGGCTGTATGGTTCGCGACCATCACAGCCAGCCACGCCGGACCAAGCAGCAGAAGCGCGGCGCCTGTGTGTCGGGCGACTGTCAGCACTGGCACTCAACGCCGCAGCACGACAGGTCGTCGAGAAACATCTGTGCCCGGCGGTATTCCTCGAGCGGTGCCAGGTCAAGACCGAGCCGCGTCCCGATCGCACGGGCCACCACGGCGAAGCGCTGTCGGAACTTGTAGATGAAGCAGAGGATCACCCGTTCGTGACGCACGCTCGGGCCGACCAGAAACAACCCCGGCGTGGTCGTCGACTCATCGTCAGCCGTCAGCAGGGCGGTACCCTCGTCCGTCCATGCGAAGTGGTCGGCGACTCCGGTGGCCGACGAGAGAAAACCTGTGGCGAGCAGCGGCGGGTGGTCGCTCAGGAACGACTCACCGCGGGTCGTGGTGATCCGGAAACCTTCACCGTCTTGCACCACGCGGGTGACACTCGCACCGCCGAACAGCTCCACCCGTCCTGTGCCGCGTGCGTTGTGCAGGCGGTCGAGCGTAAAGGGCGAGAGCACCAGGCTGGGGTCGGACGAGGAGTCTGTCCACGGCGCGCGCGCGTCGAGCACCACGACGTGACGGCCTGCGGTCGCCAGGTGCGTGGCTGCGTCGATGCCGCTTTCGCTCCCGCCGATGATGTACACAGGGTCACCCGCCACGTCCTGCCACGACCGCACATGTGAGGTGTGTGTGCAGAGGTCAGCACCGGGAAAAACGTTGGTTCTTGGATGCTGAAACTCGCCAGCGGCCCAGACAAGCATGCGCGTGCGATAGATGCCGCGGGTCGTGTGGAGGACAAATCCGGGTCCGTTGTGGCGCCGTGTGACCGACTGGACATCGATGCCACGCCGTACCCTGACGCCGAAGTGTTTCGCCACACCGCGCAGGTAACCCGCGTACTGCGTGCCCGTCGGATGTTCCGACCGCAGGGTGAAGGCGGGCGAGGTCTGGATGGCCACCGCGTTCAGGTCGAGCGACCCGAACTGGTTGCTGGTAAACGAGGGCGTGATGAAGCGCATGCCCTCGGGCCACTGTTCGAACGACTGCCCGACGCGCCCACGCTCAAGGACGGCGAGCCGCTGCGCGCCCACTGCCCGCAGCACCACCGCACACCCGATGCCGGCAGCGCCGGCCCCAACAATGACGACATCCAGGGGTGCGCGACGCACCGACTCGGCAGGCATGCTACAGCGTGTGTGCGTGCCGACACGCCGCCACGCAATTTCCCATGGCTGGTTGATTCGGAGCTACCAGCGGCCGCAGCGCCCACGGCCACGCCTCCATCCGTTGGCCCAGACCATCCACTGGTTGGCAAGGTCGTGACGAACGCCGAGACTTGACTCACAGTGCCTCCCAATGGGACATGACCTGCGCCTGGCCGCGCGTCGCCTCGGGGCTGCGCCGGGGTTTACTGCGGCCGCCGTGCTGTCGCTCGCGCTTGGCATTGGTGCCAACGCGGCGGTGTTCTCGGTGGTGCACGCGCTGCTGCTTGCGCCACTGCCGTTCTATGAGCCCGACCGCCTGGTCCAGATCAGCAGCGTGCGCGGTGACGAAGTCGGTCCGTTGACCGTGCCTGAACAGGACGATCTCGCGGGACTGACGCGGGTGATCGAGGATATCGCCCTGTTCACCGACCAGGGCATGTACAACGCGAGCGGGTTCGGCACACCAGAAGAGTTGCCGGCCACCATCACGACCCACAACCTGTTTCAAGTGCTCGGCATTCAGCCGCGCATCGGTCAGACGTTTCCGGCTGATCACGATCGCACGCGACAGTTCGGCCTGGTGATCTCGCATGCGCTCTGGCAGCGCCGCTTTGACAGCGATCCGCACATCGTCGGCCAGACGATGACCTTGGACGGGGCACCGGGGTACGTCATCCATGGCGTGTTGCCGCCGGGTGTGACGTTCCCCGCAGACTCCGATCTGTTGCGCAGCTCTGGGATCTCGCCGATTCCAGCCTCCTACCAGCGCCGCGACGTGCGGCAACGCCACGGCCTTGCCCGACTGGTACCAGGCGTCTCGATCGCACAGGCCCAGCGTGCCGTTGATGACCTGGCCGTGCGGCTCGCCACGGAGTATCCCGACAGCAACGCCGGCGTGAGTTTTCGGGTCACACCGCTCCGTGACGCGTACGTGCAGCACTTCCGGGGCTACCTCTGGTTGCTCGCCGCTGCCGTGACGCTCGTCTTCGTCGTGGCGGTGGCGAATGTGGCCAACCTGATGGTGGCCCGAGCGCTCGACCGACGGCGTGATCTTGCGGTGCGCGTGGCGCTCGGTGCATCGCGCGGCCATCTGATCCGCGAGAGTCTGGCGGACAGCCTGCTGCTGGCCATCGGGGGGGGCATTGCGGTTGATCCGATCTGGTGGACACGTCCCGAAAGGTGGATACGATGTCCAGAATGGCACAACAGGCAGGTGGCCGGCGTCCGCGCCGGCAGTTCTCTGAGGAGTTCAAGGATGGCGCCGTGCGCCTGGTCTTGGACGAAGACAAGACGGTCGGTGCGGTCGCCCGCGAGCTGGATTTGACGCCCTCCGCGCTGGGGCTGTGGGGCCGACAGGCGCAGGCCGAGCGCACCAAGGGCAGGAGCGGGCTGATGCGGGAGGAGCGCGAGGAGCTGGCGCGCCTGCGGAAAGAGAATCGGGAGTTGCGCATGGAGCGCGACATCCTAAAAAAAGCCTCCGCCCTCTTCGCCAAGTACCAGCAGTGATCTTCGCGACGATCGACGCGGAGAGGGCCCACTATCCCGTGCAGGTGTTGTGTCGGACGCTGGGCGTATCGCCCAGCGGGTTCTATGCCTCGCGCACGCGCCCGGAATCGAAACGCGCACAAGAAGATCGACGGCTGAAGGTGCTCGTGCACGCGTCGTTTGCGGGCGGCCGCGGG
>VFZF01000009.1 GCA_016871335.1 Acidimicrobiia bacterium | reverse complement strand
CACCCAAAGAGCTGTCACGGCAATCCACAGACGGGTCCAGCCTCCGAGCGGTCGAGTCAACATAGGCACGCAGGCGACATTTGCCATGACCCTGGCAACTATCTGCAACCCAGGCGCAACCCCAAATAAAAACGGGTTACAGCGAATGACTGTAACCCGTTGAAAGTATTGGTTGCGGGGGCAGGATTTGAACCTGCGACCTTTGGGTTATGAGCCCAACGAGCTACCGGACTGCTCCACCCCGCGTCGAGGAACCCGTATTCTAGTCCGAATCACCCGTGAACCGCAAACCGGCTAGATCTTCGGGAGCGTGACGCCGACCTGCTTCTGGTACTTGCCCTTCTTGTCGGCGTAGGACCGTTCACACGGCTCGTCGCTCTGGAAGAACAGCACCTGGGCGAGTCCTTCGTTCGCGTAGATCTTCGCCGGCAGCGGCGTGGTGTTCGAGATCTCGAGCGTGACGTACCCTTCCCACTCCGGTTCGAAGGGCGTGACGTTGACGATGATCCCGCACCGCGCGTAGGTGGACTTGCCGAGGCAGACCGTCAGGATGTCGCGCGGAATCCTGAAGTACTCAACCGTGCGCGCGAGCGCGAACGAGTTGGGCGGCACGATACAGACGTCTGACTTGATGTCCACGAACGACCGCGGATCGAAGTTCTTGGGATCGATCACGGTGTTGTTGATGTTGGTGAACACCTTGAATTCGTCAGCCACACGGATGTCGTACCCGTACGACGACAAACCGTAAGACACGACCCCTTCGCGGACCTGACTGTCCACGAAGGGCTCGATCATCCCGTGGTCCTGGGACATCTGACGAATCCAGCGATCAGACTTAATAGCCATGTCGGTGCTCAGGTGCTCGCGTGCACCGGTGCACAAGTGCACCAGAGCACGACTGCACTGCTCAGAGTTCCATACCCCGGAAGAAGTAGCCCAGCTCGAACGCGGCGGTCTCAGGCGCGTCTGAGCCGTGTGTCGCGTTGTTGCCGATCGAGGTGCCGAAGTCGCGGCGCAGCGTGCCTTCCGCGGCCTTCGCCGGATCGGTGGCGCCCATCGTGTCGCGCCACTTGAGAATCGCACCAGGAGCCTCGAGACACAGCAGCACGCAGGGCCCGGACGACATGAAGTCGGTCAGTTCGCCGAAAAACGGACGCGCCGCATGCACCGCGTAAAAGCCTTCGGCTTCACGCCTGGAGAGATGCTGCAGACGCATCGCACGCACCGTGAATCCCGCGCTTGCGATGCGGGCAAGAATCTGGCCGGCCTTCCCGGCCTTCACGGCGTCGGGCTTGATGATCGCGAACGTACGTTCCATGTCTACTTGAGTCCTTCCATGAGTTCGTTGAGCACGGCCTTGGAGGGACGCGTGCGTTCTGTCGGGAGAAATGCGAGAGGTTCCGGCACCATGTTCAGCGAGGAGACGAAATCTTCCTTGTCGGGCTCCAGATAGAGAATGCCTGTCGGGAACTCGCCCCGCCGAGTGGTTTCGTGAATGAGGCGCATTGCGGCGAGTTTGTCGCTCGGATCGTAGTCCTCGGCGATCTTCTTGAGGAAGAGGTGCGACCCGTCGTGCATCTTGACCTGGGTCGTGGAGCCCGGATCGTACTCGACCGTAATGTCCTCAAAGAACGGGACAAATGTCACTTCGCCGAGCGCCTCGTCATGTTCCTTCGCGTAGGCGTAACTCTTGGTGGAGCCTTCGTGATCGTTGAACGTCACGCACGGCGAGATCACGTCGATCATGCAGGTGCCGCGGTGTGACAGCGCGGCCTTGAGGATGCTCAGCAGTTGTTTCTTGTCACCCGAGAACGACCGGGCGACAAACGACGCCCCCAATTCAATGGCGAGCGCACAGGTGTCGATGGGCGGCAAGTCGTTGACCACGCCGTTCTTGGCCTTCGAGCCAAGGTCAGCCGTTGGCGAAAACTGGCCCTTGGTCAGACCGTAGCAGCCGTTGTCTTCGATGACGTAGATCAGCGGAAGGTTCCGGCGCATCGTGTGGACAAACTGGCCGATGCCGATCGCGCCGGTGTCGCCATCGCCGCTGACGCCAAGCGCCAGCATGCTGCCGTTGGCAAGCATTGCACCGGTGGCCACCGACGGCATGCGCCCGTGCACCGAGTTGAACCCGTGTGACTGATTCAGGAAGTAGGCCGGGCTCTTGCTCGAGCAGCCGATGCCCGACAGCTTGACGACCTTCTTCGCATCCACGCCCATCTCGTAACAGGCGTCGATGATGCGTTCGGTAATCGCGTTGTGGCCGCAGCCGGCACACAACGTGGTCTTGCTGCCGCGGTACGCGGCGATTTCGAGGCCCAGGCGATTGGTTTTGACGGTGGACATGAATCTACTTCTCCTGCGCCAGAATGCTGTCGGTGACGCTGCGTGCGTCGATGGGAAGGCCGCTGTAGTGCCGCACGCTCCGCAGTTTCGTCGACAGCGCCGGATCCAGATCCATCCGCAACAGGCTCAACATCTGCCCGTCGCGGTTCTGTTCCACGACATACACGCGGTCGTGCCGCGCGATGTACTTGGCCACCGCGTCAGAGAACGGATACGCGCGCAACCGCAGATAGGACGTCGTCACCCCAGCCGCCTTGAGCTGATCCCGGGTCTCGAGAATGGCCCAGTGGGTGGATCCGAAGGCGATGATGCCGACGGTCGCGCCGGGCTCCGCCGTTTCGACGGGACCGGGCACCAGCGTCTTCGCGGTCTCGAACTTCTTCGCGAGACGATCGAGATTGTTCACGTAGTCATCGGCACGTTCGGTGTACTGCGCCATCGCGTTGTGGCCGGAGCCACGCGTGAAAAACGCCGGGGTGTTCGTGTCGGGCAACGACCGCCACGGAATGCCGTCACCATCGATGTCCTTGTAGCGGCCCCACGACGCACCCAGTTCCCGCACCTTCGCTTCGTCGAGCACCTTGCCGCGATCAAGCGGCTTGGTGGGATAGTCGAACGGGTCGGACATCCAGCTGTTCATCCCGAGGTCGAGATCGCTCATCACATACACGAGCTGCTGGAGCCGTTCGGACAGATCAAACGCCTCCCCCGCCATGTCGAAACATTCGGACATCGAGGACGGCAGCAACATCGGGTGCCGCGTGTCACCGTGTGAGTTCACCGCCGTGAAGAGCAGGTCGCCCTGCGCGGTGCGCGTCGGCAGCCCCGTCGAGGGCCCCACGCGCTGGATGTCGAAAATCACGCCCGGCACTTCGGCGTAGTACGCCAGACCGGCAAACTCGGACATCAGCGACACGCCGGGGCCCGACGTGGAGGTCATCGCCCGGGCCCCTGCCCACGCCGCGCCGATCACCATGCCGATGGCCGCGATTTCGTCTTCCGCCTGCACGATGGCAAACGTGGCCTTCCCCGTCTCCTTGTCCATGCGGTACTTCCGCATATACCCGATCAGCGACTCGGGCAGCGACGACGACGGCGTAATCGGATACCAGGGCACCACGGTGACGCCGGCGAACATGCAGCCCATCGCGGCCGCGGCGTTCCCCTCGACGAGGATCTTCCCCGCCGTGGCGTTCATGCGCTGAATCCGGTACGGATGCCTGATCTCGGTGAAGTGTTCCTTCGCATAGGCCGCGCCGGCTTCGAGCGCCGCCTGATTGAGCGCCATGGCCTTCGGCTTCTTGCCGAGCTGCTTGGACAGCGCGTGAATCATCTCCTGCAGATCAATCGACAGTAGATGCGAGAGCACGCCGTCGTAGATCATGTTCTTCACGAGACGGCGCAACTTGGCGTCGGGGCAGACCTCGGCGACGATCTTGTCGAACGGGACGGGATAAAACACCAGATCCTGGCGCAACTCGTCGAGCTTCAGGGGGGCGTCGTACACCACCACGCGGCCCGGCTCAAGCGTCATCACGTCCTCACGCGCCGTCTCCGCGTTCATCGCGACAAGGAAATCGATTTCCTTCTTCCGCGCGATGTAGCCCTTGTGATTCGAACGGATCGTGTACCACGTCGGCAATCCGGCGATATTCGACGGGAACATGTTCTTGCCCGAGACGGGCACACCCAGCTGGAAGATGGCGCGCAACAGAATCATGTTGGCCGTCTGGGATCCGGATCCGTTGACGGTGGCAACCTGAATGCTGAAGTCGTTGACGATGTGGGAACCGGTGGAGGTATCGGCCGACTCGGCGGCCGCGAGCGGAAGGGACATATCACGGCGATTATATGGCATCGCCGTGGGTGCTGAGTACTCCGTGCTGGGTGCTCGGTGCTGGTGCCAAGTGCCGAGTGCACGGTGCACCCAGCACAGCACGGAGCACCCAGCCCCGAGCACTCAGCACTGGGCGGCGATGACTCAGGCGCGCAGCGCCTGAGTCATCGCCGCCCCGATGTCCGCCGGACTCTTGACGACGTGAACGCCGGCCGCGGTGAGGGCGGCCATCTTCTCCGCCGCCGTGCCCTTGCCGCCGGCGATGATCGCCCCGGCGTGGCCCATCCGTCGCCCAGGAGGCGCGGTCTGGCCGGCGATGAACCCGACGACCGGCTTCTTGAAATGCGCCTTGATCCAGGCGGCGGCCTCTTCTTCGGCCGATCCCCCGATCTCGCCGATCATGACGACCGCTTCGGTCTCCGAATCCTGGGCGAACAGCTCAAGGGCGTCGATAAACGACGTCCCGATGAGCGGGTCCCCGCCAATCCCGATGCAGGTGGTCTGGCCGAGGCCGTTCCGGGTGAGCTGATGAATGGCCTCATAGGTCAACGTGCCCGACTTGGACACGATGCCGACGCGGCCTTCCTTGCAGATGTGGCCGGGGATGATACCGGCCTTGGCCCGGCCGGCCGAGATCAGGCCCGGGCAGTTCGGACCGATCAGCCGCATCGTCTTGCCGTGGGGCCGGGTCTCCATGAAGGACAACGCCTTCATCATGTCCAGCGTCGGAATACCTTCCGTGATGCACACGGCCAAATCCAGCCCGGCGTCCGCCGCTTCCATGACGGCATCCGCGCCACCCGGAGGCGGCACAAAGATCACTGACGCATTGGCGCCCGTCGCAGCGACCGCATCAGCCACGGTGTTGAACACCGGCCACCCCTCGTGCGTGGTGCCCCCCTTGCCGGGGGTCACCCCGCCGACAACGTTGGTGCCGTAGGCCTGGGCCTGCTTGGCGTGGAACGTACCCTCGCGGCCGGTGAGGCCCTGAACGAGGAGGCGGGTCGATTTATCGATCAATACAGACATAAAAAATCCCTGGTCTTGGCGCGCTACAGTTCAGCGCGCCCTACGTAAAACTGGCGCCCAGCCGCCCATCTGCCCAGCCGCCAATCAGCCTCTGGCGAGCGCGACGACTTTCGCTGCCGCTTCGTCCATGGCGTCGGCGGTGGTGAAATTCAGGCCGCTGTCCTTGAGCATCTGTTTGCCCAGCTCCACGTTCGTGCCTTCCATGCGGATGACAATCGGGACCCGGACGCCGAGGTCGGTGACCGCCGCAATGACGCCCTGCGCCAGGACATCGCACCGCAGGATGCCGCCGAAGATGTTGATGAACACGGCCTTCACCGATGTATCCGACATCAGGATCCGGAACGCGTTCTTGATCTGCTCTGCGTTGGCACCGCCGCCGACATCCAGGAAGTTGGCCGGTTCGCCGCCCGCCAGCTTGATGATGTCCATCGTGGCCATCGCCAGCCCGGCGCCGTTGACCATGCAGCCGATGGTGCCGTCGAGCTTGATGTAATTGAGGGAGTACTTGGAGGCTTCGATCTCCAGCGGGTCCTCCTCCGCCAGGTCACGGAATTCCTTGATGTCCGCGTGCCGGTAGAGGGCGTTGTCGTCGAAGTTGACCTTGGCATCGAGGGCAATCAGGTCCCCGGCGGCCGTGACCACCAAGGGGTTGATTTCCAGCAGCGACGCGTCACTGGCCACAAAGGCCTCGTACGTCTTCAGCATCAGCGACACGGCCTTCTTGATCTCGTCGCCCTTCAATCCCAGCTGGAACGCGAGCTGGCGCGCCTGATATGGTTGCAAACCGAGTGTCGGATGCACAAACGCCTTGAAGATTTTCTCAGGGGTCTCCTCGGCGACCTTCTCGATCTCGACGCCGCCCTCCTGGCTGACCATCAGCACGGTCTTCTGGGTCGATCGGTCGATGACCATGCCGAGGTACATCTCGCGGTCCATGGCCAGTCCCTCTTCGACCAGCACGCGTGACACATACTGCCCGGCGGGACTGGTCTGGTAGGTCACCAGCGTCATGCCCAGGATCGCCTTGGCCGCCTCGTAGGCCGCGTCCGGCCCCTTGACCACCTTGACGCCGCCGCCTTTGCCGCGGCCCCCGGCGTGGATCTGGGCCTTGACGACGACGGTGCCGCCACCGAGGGTTGTGGCATGCACGCGCGCCTCATCCGGTGTGTAGGCGACCAAGCCCTTCGGCACGGGCACCCCGAACTTCGCGAGGACTGACTTTCCCTGATACTCATGAATCTTCATGCGGCTCAGAAGTGTATCAGCTCGGATACAATCCGTTGCATGAAGGTGCTGCGTGCCCTCAGCACGACCGTCGGATCCAAATTCCTCGTTGCCCTGACCGGCCTGCTGCTGGTGGGCTTCCTCATCGGCCATCTGGCCGGCAACCTCCTCATCCTGCTGGGTGGTGACAAGTTCAACGCCTACGGGCACGCGCTCATCACCAACCCGCTGGTGGTGCCCGCAGAACTGGCGCTGATGGCGTTGCTGCTCGTGCACATGGGCAAGGCCATCGCCCACGTGCTCCGCGGCCGGAGCGCCAGGCCTGAGGCGTATGCGAAAAAGTCCTGGGCCGGCGGCCCAAGCCGGAAGTCGTGGGCGTCGACCACGATGGCGCTGTCGGGCATCTTCCTGCTCGCCTTCCTCATCGTCCACATCGCCACATTCAAGTTCGGCCCCTACTACGCGTCGACCGAGGCCGGCGTGCGCGACCTCCAGCGCCTTGTGGTGGAGATCTTCAAGAACCCCCTTTACGCCGCCGGCTACGTCGTGGCCATGGGCATCGTCGGCCTGCACCTGCGCCATGGCGTCTCGAGCGCCTTTCAGTCGCTTGGCCTGATGACCAATGGGGTCTGGACGGCGCGGTTGCTCAACTTCGGCCTGCTGCTGGCCGTCATCATCGCGGGCGGATTCGCGCTCATCCCGGTCTGGGTGTACCTGTTCCTATGACGCTTGATTCCAAAGTTCCGTCGGGCCCGATTCAGGAGAAGTGGGATCGGCATCGTTTCGACAGCAAGCTGGTGAACCCGGCCAATCGTCGGAAGCACACGGTCATCATTGTGGGCACCGGACTCGCCGGTGCGTCCGCCGCAGCCTCGCTTGGGGAGCTGGGGTACAACGTCCTGAGCTTCTGCATTCACGACAGCGCACGTCGCGCGCATTCGATCGCGGCGCAGGGCGGCATCAA
Organism: Acidimicrobiia bacterium; assembly: GCA_016871335.1. Lineage (GTDB taxonomy): Bacteria > Acidobacteriota > Vicinamibacteria > Vicinamibacterales > SCN-69-37 > SYFT01. The sequence goes on along the minus strand of VFZF01000009.1, from coordinate 141,189 downwards.
TGCCGCCAAGAACTATCAGAACGACGGCGACAGCATCTGGCGCCTGTTTTACGACACGGTCAAGGGCGGCGACTACCGCGCGCGTGAAGCGAACGTGTACCGGCTCGCACAGCTCAGCGTGAACATCATCGATCAGTGTGTCGCCCAGGGCGTGCCCTTTGCGCGTGAGTACGGCGGCCAGCTCGACAACCGGTCGTTTGGCGGCGCGCAGGTGTCGCGCACGTTCTACGCCCGAGGTCAGACGGGCCAGCAGCTGCTGCTGGGTGCCTATCAGTCGATGATGCGGCAGGTCGCCAAGGGCACCGTCCAGATGTTCGCCCAGCGCGAGATGCTTGATGTGGTCGTCGTCAACGGGAAGGCGCGCGGCATCATCGTGCGCAATCTGGTGACGGGCAAACTCGAGCGCTACGTCGCCGACGCCGTGTGCCTGGCCACCGGCGGGTACGGCACGGCGTATTACCTCTCCACCAACGCCGTGAATTCGAACGTGACGGCGGCGTGGCGCGCGCACAAGCGCGGAGCATTTTTTGCGAATCCCTGTTACACGCAGATTCATCCGACGTGTATCCCGGTCAACGGCGACGACCAGTCGAAGCTCACGCTGATGTCCGAGTCGCTGCGCAATGACGGCCGGGTGTGGGTGCCGAAAAACGCGGGCGACAAACGGCATCCCAACGACATTCCGGAGTCGGAGCGCGACTACTACCTCGAGCGCAAGTACCCGAGCTTCGGCAACCTCGTCCCGCGTGACGTGGCATCACGCAACGCGAAGCAGGTGTGCGACGACGGGCGCGGGGTCGGCGATTCCGGGCTGGCGGTGTTTCTGGACTTCAAGGACGCCATCAACCGGCTCGGCGAGCCGGTTGTGGCCAGCCGCTACGGCAACCTCTTCGAGATGTACCAGAAGATCACCGACGAAAATCCGTACAAGGAACCGATGCGGATGTATCCGGCGATCCATTACACGATGGGCGGCCTGTGGGTGGACTACAACCTGATGTCCACGATCCCCGGCCTCCACGTGCTGGGCGAGGCCAACTTCTCCGATCACGGTGCGAACCGGCTCGGCGCCTCGGCGCTGATGCAGGGGCTGGCCGACGGCTACTTCGTCATTCCGTACACCCTCGCCCACTACATCGCGTCCACACCGGTGGAAAAGATCACGACCGATCACGACGCGTTCAAGGAGGCCGAGGCCTCGGTGCAGAATCGCATCACGCGCATGCTGACGGTGAAGGGCTCCAAGACGCCGCGCCAGCTGCATCGCGAACTCGGACGGCTCTTGTGGGATGAGGTCGGCATGTCTCGTACGGATGCGGGCCTCAAACGTGCACTCGCGCGGATTCCGCAGTTGCGGGAGGAGTTCTGGCAGAACGTCTCTGTGCCGGGCGACGCCAACAACCTGAACAAGAACCTCGAATACGCCGGCCGGGTCGCCGACTACCTCGAATTCGGTGAACTGCTCGCGCTCGATGCGTTGCACCGCACGGAGTCGTGCGGCGGCCACTTCCGCGAGGAAAGCCAGACGCCCGACGGCGAAGCCAAACGCGACGATGAGAACTTTTCGTATGCGGCGGCGTGGGAATACCAGGGCGTGGGCACGGCGCCGACGCTGCACAAGGAACCGCTGGCATTCGAGCACGTGAAGCCCTCGCAACGGAGCTACAAGTAATGAAGGTGTTTCTGAAGGTCTGGCGCCAGGCGGGCCCCGACGTCACAGGGCGGCTCGTGGACTACACGGCCGACAACGTGTCTCCGGACATGTCGTTCCTCGAGATGCTCGACTCGGTCAACGAGACGCTCATCGCGAAGGGCGAAGAACCGATCGCCTTCGACTCCGCCTGCCGCGAAGGCATTTGCGGCACCTGCGGCGTGATGGTGGATGGACGCCCGCATGGTCCCGATCCCTGCACCACCGTCTGCCAGCTGCACATGCGCCGCTACAAGGACGGCGACACGATCGTCATCGAACCCTGGCGCGCCCGTGCGTTCCCGCTCATCAAGGACCTGGTCGTCGACCGGTCGGCGTTTGATCGGATCATCCAGGCCGGGGGGTACACGTCGGTCAATACCGGCGGTGCGCAGGACGCCAATGCGATCCTGATTCCGAAGACGGTGGCCGACGAGGCGTTTGAATCCGCGACGTGCATCGGGTGCGGCGCGTGTGTCGCCGCCTGCAAAAACGCGTCGGCGGCCCTGTTCACGTCCGCCAAGGTCACGCACCTGTCCCTGCTGCCCCAGGGTCAGGTCGAAGCGAAGACCCGCGTGGTGGCGATGGTCGATGCAATGGACGAGAACGGCTTCGGCGGCTGCTCCAACGAAGGAGAATGCGAAGCGGTGTGTCCGAAGGGCATCTCGCTCAAGAACATCGCCACGCTTAACCGCGAATACCGACGCGCCCTGCTGTCGTGACCCGCCGCCACGGCCTCGCGCTGCTCGCCATTGTCGTCGCCACCATCGGCGTCGAGTGGTGGATGGGACGCGTGTCGCTGGCCCCGGACGGCACGTTTGCGTGGGTCGAAGCCGACATCTGAAGCGCCTACCAATCACAGCGGGTGCTCGATCCCTACACCGTGTCGCACATCGTGCATGGGTTTCTGTTCTACGCGCTGCTCGTGCTGGCGGTGCCGCGGTTGCCGATGGAAACGCGACTGATCCTCGCGGTCGCGCTTGAAGCGATCTGGGAAGTACTCGAGAACTCCCCCATGATCATCGACCGCTACCGCGCGGTCACCATCGCGCAGGGCTACATCGGCGACAGCATCCTCAACTCGGTCAGCGACGTTGTCATGGCCGGCGTCGGGTTTCTAATGGCGTGGCGGCTGCGGGTGATGGTCAGTCTGGCCGGCGTCATCCTCGCGGAACTGATCCTGCTGCTGCTGATCCGGGACAACCTGACCCTGAACATCATCATGCTCGTCTGACCGATCGATGCCATCCGGGAGTGGCAGATGGCAGGCCGCTGACACGCGACCTGGCGTCAGCCCTTACGACGGTTCCGACGTCTCCACCGAGGCCTCGTGCAGATTCATCGCGTGTGCGCGAATCCGGCTGTAGTCGGTCAGGATGCCGTTGAAGACCAGGCTCAGCGCCGGATTAACCGGATGATCGGTCATCAACTTCAGCTGACGGTCGCGCAGGGTCTTGACCTTGCTCAGGATCAACGCGTTCGCACTCTGCGCTTCAGCGTCATCCACAACACGGCGCTCCGAGAACGCCTCGATGACCTGACGGAACAACCCGGCCACGGTGTCGTGCAGGTCGAGCAGGTCGCCCTTGAGGTCGGCCGGCAGTTCGAGCCGGTGTTCCCGCAGACGCAGGAAGGCCTTCAGCACGCTGGCCAGCCGGTCGCTCGCCGACTCACACTCGTGCGCCATCCGGAGTTGCCGGCGTCCCTCGGCCGCGATGGCGTGTGGCACGGTCGCATCCAGCAGGTCGGTCAGGAAGCGGACGATGTCGCGATGGGAATTGTCGAGCACTTCCTCACGGTGGAACGTCTGCTGAATCAGGCGTTCGTCCACCGGGCCGTGGAAACCCAGCTGCCGCACGCCGTCGTTCATGGCGACGACACTCTCGCCCATCTGCACCACTTCCCCACGGCTCTGCTCGATGCCCAGCACCGGAGCCGACACCGTGCGCGGGTCGATGTGTTTCAGTTTCGCCACTTCCTTGACCCTGGGGTCGGGCACCAGTCGCGTCAGCAGCTTCGTGTACGGAGTGAGGAACGGCAGGAACAGCAGCGTGTTCAGCACGTTGAACCCGGTGTGCGTCAACGCGATGGCCGACGTGATGACGACCGCAAACAACTCCTGGTCCGCGGCACCGGCGAACGTGTACGTCAGCGGGTTCTGTCCATGGCTCCGTTCGACGACCTGCGACACCACGCCCATGTACCACTGGAAGATCAGGGTGATCCAGAACACGCCGATGACGTTGAAGAGCACGTGGGCCCACGCCGCGCGTTTGGCGGCCGTGGTCGCCCCGAACTGCGCGATGATGACCGTGATCGTCGTGCCGATGTTCTCGCCGAGCACGAGCGCCGCGGCCGTGGTGAACGGGATCACCCCGGTGACCGCCAGGCCGATCGTGACCCCGAGTGTGGCGCTGCTGCTTTGCACCAGCAGCGTCAGCAGGCACCCGACGACGACACACTTCATGACGCCGAGATAGCTGGAGGCCTCGAACCACGCAAAGGCCTCAACAAACACCGGCATGTCCCTGAGCGGCGCAAACCCGTCCTTCATCGTCTCAAGGCCGAAAAACACCATGCCGAGGCCCATCAGGGCCATCGCAATGAACCGCGGACGATCACGCCGGGCGAACAGGTAGACCAGTGCCGCCGCGCCGAGGATCGGCAGGCCGTACTTGCCGACCTTGAGCACCAGAATCCACCCGGTGATGGTGGTGCCGATATTGGCCCCGAGGATGACGCCGATGGCCTGATGCAGTTGCATCATGCCGGCGTTGACCAGACCAACCACGATGACGGTGGTGATCGAGGAGGACTGGACCAGCAGGGTCACGGCGGTTCCGGACGCCGTGGCCGTCAGCCGATTGTCGGTGACCAGGCTGATCAGCCGGCGCAGGGAATTGCCCGCCACCGCCTGCATGCCCTCGGACATGTATTTCATGCCGAGCATGAAAATGCCCAGGCCGCCTATGACTGCAAACGCGATCGACATGCAGTGTCGGAGTTTACACCGTGTTCACATCGTCTTCGTATTTCTATCGTCTGAAGCGGTCCTGGGAGCGGCGGTATTCGCGGTCCATCTAGCGGATTCCCATTGCCTCGAGACGACCGAGGTTGTCGAGCGCAGGCGGGTACGCCGGGTCGAGCGCCAGAGCGCGCCGGACGGCCGCCAGCGCGTCACGGCCCCGGCCCGCCGCCATCAGGGCCCCACCCAGGTTGCTCTGCATGCTCACCGAGTCCGGTCGCAGAGCGGCGGCCCGTTGAAAGTGTGTGAGCGCCTCGTCCACACGGCGGCGTCCAAGCAGCGAAACTCCGAGGTTGACATGGGCATCCACGTAGTCGGGATTGAGCGCCAGCGCCCGGCGGAAGGCGGCCTCGGCCTCAGCCGTGCGCGACAACGCACTCAGGGTGGTGCCGAGGTTGAAGTGCAGCACTTCATCTTCGGGAGCCAGAGCCGTGGCACGCCGGAAATGCCCAAGCGCGGCGTCTGCACGGCCAAGCGCCATCAGCGCGGCCCCAAGATCACTCTGGGCCGCGGCCGTCGTGTCCCCGAGTCGCACGGCCGCCTCCAGGTGCGGAATCGCCTCGCCGAAACGCTCCGCCTCACGAGGCTGCCGCCAAGAAAAGCGCGGTTCTCCGCATTCTCCGGGTCGTTCTTCACCCGATGTTCAGCCATCGCCACGTTCGCGCGATACTCGCGCTCCACAAACATCTGCAGCAACTGCGCACTCTCGGCTGGCGACGATGTGAGGAACTGGAGACCAAGTTCGGCCATTTCGTCTGTGGACTTCGGCCCCGCCTGCACGCGCGCTGTTGTCCTGTTGTCAAACGTATACCGCATCGTCAACCGTGTGCCGCGAGGTAACGCGACGGGGGTGACGAAGCGATAGTCCTGCTGCCAGTGGAAGTCCCACTGTGGAATCCGCAACAACGTCTTCACCGATCCGTCGGGGAACGTCGCGCCGACATGCATCTCCTTGCCGAGGAAATGTGCATGCGGATACACGCCCATGAGCGTGAGGTCGAACGGCGCTTCCCAGGTGTCGGTGACGAGGTAACCGGTCTGGCCTGGTGGGATGTCGATGAGCTTCGACCCCATCTTCACGGTGACCGGGGTGCGCGTCGGCGGCGCGTCCGCAAAGTACAGGCCGACCGTCGGCGCGATTGAGGCCGACGGCGTACCGGGCGCGCCTGGAATGACGTGCACTTCGACCACCAGATCCATCCCGGGATCCAGTCGCCATGCCATACCGGCCGGTGATTCAATCACGCCGCGCCCTGGTGCCCATCCGAGAAACTGCCCATCAGGATCGACCAGATTCCACGACATGCCATCGAAGCCCGGCTGCCCATCCTGCCCGTCGCGGCGTCGTGACGCCGAGGTCGGGTCCACCCGGATCACCGCGTGGTGGATCGGGGCTCCGTGTGTCTTGAACTCGATCGCCCGGATGTGCCGGGCGGCGGGCACCGACGTGCGCAGCACCAGATTGCGATAGACGTCATCGGGTTGTGGCTGCAAGACAAACGGCGTGGCCGTTGACGCAATCACATCCGGCGTGCCGAGTTGCCATCCGTCGGAAAATGACGGCGACGCCGGGCGCGCGGCGGGGTCGCCTTCGGCCATGCCCTGCTTCACCCAGCGTTGAATGGTTTCGATCTGCACATCGCTCAGGCGTCGAACGCCCGCGAGCTGGAACTCACCCGGTTTCCCGCCCGATCTCCGCCGCGTACGCCTTCGCCTCGTCGTACGACAGCAACGGAAATGGCGCGACCTCGCCCGGACGGTGGCACGACGCGCAGTTCTCGTGCAGGATCGGCCCGACGTGTTCGTTGAACGTCACGCGACCGGGGACGTCACCGCCACCTCCGCACGCGAGCGTGCTGCACAACACCGATGACACGACGAACAGGCGGGACACGACGACAGTTTAGTGGTCCAGGGTCCAGGGTCCAAGGTTCGGTCGAGGGGTCCCAGGTCGGCGCGTCCGCCGCCGGATTGATACCCCAAAAAGAAAACGGCCTTCGGGGTTCCCCCCGAAGGCCGCACCTGATTCCATTCGAACCCTGGACCCTGGACTCCGGGCCTTTGGACCGGTCCCTCTCAGACCCCGATCACTGTCGTGAGTTCCTTGACCGCCGCCGCCGACTTCGCGAACGCGACCTTCTCATCGTCGGTCAGGCGGATCTCGATGATCTCTTCCGCGCCGCCCTTGCCGAGCTTGACGGGCACGCCGACAAAGAGGTCGTTGACGCCGTACTCGCCCTGCAGGAACACCGAGCAGGGGTGAATGGCTTTCTTGTCCTTGAGGATGCATTCAACCATCTGCGCGGCCGCAGCGCCTGGCGCGTACCACGCCGACGTGCCGACCAGCTTGGTGATCTCGGCGCCGCCGTTGGCGGTGCGCGTGCAGATCTCGTCGAGTTTGGCCTGCGACAACTTGCCCATCGCCACGAGTTCCGTCAGCGGAATGCCGGCGACGGTCGAGAAACGCGGCAGCGGCACCATCGTGTCGCCGTGGCCACCGAGCACAAACGCGTGCACGTTCTCGACGGAGACGCCGAGTTCCATCGCAATGAACGTGCGCATACGGGCCGAGTCGAGCACACCGGCCATGCCGACGACGCGCTCACGCGGGAAGCCGCTCAGGCGATATACGGCCTGGCACATCGCGTCGAGCGGGTTGGCCACCGGCACGATGATGGTGTTGGGCGAGTACTTCACCACCTGCTCCACCACCGACTGCATGATCTTGTAGTTCACATTCAGCAGGTCGTCGCGGCTCATGCCGGGTTTGCGCGGCACGCCGGAGGTGATGACGACGACGTCGGAGTCGGCCGTGGCGGCGTACTCGGACGTGCCAATCAGGCGCGTGTCCGAGCCGTCAATCGGGCAGGCTTCATAAATGTCGAGCGCAATGCCCGCCGCCTTCTCCGCCGCGATGTCCACCACCACGACATCGGCCAGTTCCTTCACCGCGATGGCCCGTGCCACCGTCGCGCCCACGTTCCCGGCGCCGCCTACAACTGTTACCTTGCGATTCATGTCTGTCTCCTGTTCCTCAGAGTCTCTTGATGACCGCGTCGCCAAACGCCGAACAGCTCAACTCGGTTGAGCCCGGAATCATGCGCGCGAGGTCGTACGTCACGTGTTTGTCGTCAATGGCCTGCTCGAGGCCCTTGATGACGAGGTCCGCCGCTTCGGTCCAGCCCATGTAGCGGAACATCATTTCGCCGGACAGGATGACCGAGCCCGGGTTGACCTTGTCGAGGTTGGCGTACTTCGGGGCCGTGCCATGTGTGGCCTCAAACACGGCGTGGCCAGTCACATAGTTGACGTTGCCGCCTGGCGCGATGCCGATGCCGCCGACCTGGGCCGCGAGCGCGTCGGAAATGTAATCGCCGTTCAGGTTGAGCGTGGCAATCACGTCGTACTCGGCCGGACGCGTCAGAATCTGCTGCAGGAACGCATCGGCGATCACGTCCTTGATCACAATGCCGTTGGGCAGCGTGCACCAGGGACCGCCATCCAGTTCGACCGCGCCGAACTCGCGCTTGGCGAGGTCGTAGCCCCAGTCACGGAAGCCGCCTTCCGTGAACTTCATGATGTTGCCCTTGTGCACAAGCGTCACGCTCTTGCGGCCGTTGGCGACGGCATACTCAATCGCCGCGCGAATCAGCCGTTCGCTGCCCTCACGCGACACCGGCTTCACGCCGAATGACGACGACCCGGGGAACCGGACCTTCTTGAAGAGCTTCGGGAACGACGCCTCGAAGACCTGCGCGAACTTCGCCGCATCTTCGGTCCCCGCCTGGAACTCGATGCCGGCATAAATGTCTTCCGTGTTCTCGCGAAAGATCACCATGTCCACCAGGTCCGGACGTTTGACCGGCGTTTCCATCCCGCGGAAGTACCGCACGGGACGCAGACATACATACAGATCCAGTTCCTGGCGCAACGCGACGTTCAGCGACCGTATGCCGCCACCCACCGGCGTCGTCAGCGGTCCTTTGATGCCCACGAGATACTGACGAAACGCGGCGAGCGTTTCTTCAGGCAGCCACTGCCCCGTTTGTGAGAACGCCTTCTCGCCGGCGAGCACTTCCTTCCACGCAATCGCCTTCTTTTCACCGTAGGCCTTCGCCACTGCGGCATCAAACACACGCACACTCGCGCGCCAGATGTCGGGGCCGGTGCCGTCGCCTTCAATAAAAGGAAGAATCGGCTGATCGGGAACGTGCAGGGTGGTTTCAGTGCGGGTAATCGCGGCGGGAGTCATGCGAGCGTGTCACTTTCCGAAGATTTAGGTCACGTCCCTGCCAGTTGCGGCGTGAACGTCACGAGATCTTCACAGGATCTGTTGAAAACCGTGTGGAAAAGTCGCCGTCCTGCGGCGTTTCTCCGCGTGTTTCCTACCGCATCAGCACATTGCACCACACGGGTGCGATCCGCACGGACGCGACAAACGCGGCATTATACCGTGCACGGGTGCACGGGTGCACTCAGCGAAGCGATAGCGTTTTTGTGGTGTTGCTGGGTATGTGGTGCACGTCGATTGAGGAACCCGACACGCTGACCACGCGGAAGTCCTTGTAGGAATCGCCGGACTTCAGAAATTCGATGGCGTCCCCCCAGGCGATGACGGCCGTCTGGCCCGACGTTTCCGCCATGACGGCGGTCAATGTCGGCCAGACAATGGCGGGTGCAACTTCCACGACCGGTTCCGTTGTGGGCTCGGGCTCCACGGGGGTCGCCGTTCGGACGCGCGGTGATGGACGGGGCGCGCCAAAACTGAACGGGTCCCTGGTCGGGGTGGGCATCTGCGGGACGGTCGCGAGTTGCGCGCGCAACCGCTCCACTTCCTGCTCAACTTCGGCCGCAATCGGCGCCATCGCCGTGATCTCGGCCATGTCTTCGGCCGACACACGCACAGGCGGCGCGGTGGGTGCGGCCGGTGCCGACACCCAGGTCGTCACCAGCACACCGGCGCCGAGCAGCAACGCGGAGGTCAGGCGTGGCATATCAAGAATCTGGAGGAATCGTAGCACCGCCATGGAACAACGGCAATGCAACCTCTCGACGGACCCGGTCGGTTAAGTTAAGATTCCTCGTGCCAGTTGTTGTTCCCACTGGGCTCGGAGTGCACGGTCGGGTCATCGCCATCATCCCGGCCAGATATCAGGCCACTCGTCTCCCTGGAAAACCCCTCGCTGACATCGCCGGCCGGCCGATGATCGCGCACGTGTACGAACGCGCCTCGGACGCGAGGCTGGTGGACGCGGTGGTCGTTGCGACAGACGATTCGCGGATCGCCGAGGCTGTCAGTGCCTTTGGCGGCACGGCCGTAATGACCCGCGCCGACCACCCGTCCGGGACGGACCGGCTGGCCGAAGTGGCCGCCCACCTGGACGCCGAATTGATTGTGAACCTGCAGGGCGACGAGCCGATGCTCGACCCTGCCTCCGTGGATGCGGCGATTGCGCCCCTGCTGGCCGACCCGTCGGTCGCCATGGGCACGCTGCGCACGCCGCTCGCCCCGGAAGACGCGGACAACCCGAACGTGGTGAAGGTCGTGGTGAATCTCGCCGGCGACGCGCTGTATTTCACGCGTTCAGCGGTCCCGTATGTGCGTCCGGGCCAGCCCGCGCCAGCTGCCTGGCGACACCTGGGCCTCTATGTCTACCGCCGCGAGACATTGCTCCGGCTGGCACAACTGGCGCCGACGCCGCTGGAACAGGCCGAGGGCCTCGAACAGCTCCGCGCGCTCGAACACGGCATCCGCCTGCACACGGTGGCCGTGGCGTCCACCTCCCTGTCCGTTGATACTCCCGACGACCTGGCCCGGGTCCGCATGCTCATGGCGGACTCGACTCAAGAGAGAATGATCCCTCATGCGTAACCTTGTGATGTCCCACTCGCACCCCGATCGCCCCGTCAAGTACATCTTCGTCACCGGCGGCGTGGTCTCATCCCTTGGCAAGGGCCTCGCGGCCGCGTCCATCGGCTGCCTGCTCGAAGGACACGGCTACAAGGTCGCGCTGCAGAAGTTCGACCCGTACATCAACGTCGACCCCGGCACGATGAGCCCCTTCCAGCACGGCGAGGTCTACGTGACCGACGATGGCGCGGAGACGGACCTGGATTTGGGTCACTACGAACGGTTCACCAACATGGTGGCCACGCGGAACAACAACTGGACCACCGGCAAGATCTACGCGTCGGTCATCCAGAAGGAACGCCGCGGCGATTACCTGGGACGCACCGTGCAGGTCATTCCGCACATCACCAACGAGATCAAGGACGCGATCCGATCCGCCGCGTCAGGCGTGGACGTGTTGCTGGTCGAAATCGGCGGAACGGTCGGCGACATCGAAAGCCTCCCGTTCCTGGAAGCCATCCGCCAGTTCCGCCAGGACGTCGGCCGCGAGAACGCGCTCTTCATCCACCTCACGCTGGTGCCGTACATCGCGTCGGCGCACGAACTGAAGACCAAGCCGACCCAGCACTCGGTGCGCGACCTGCGGTCCATCGGTATCCAGCCGGATGTCCTGCTGTGCCGCACCGACCGGCCGCTTGATCCGGACATGAAGGGCAAGATCGCCCTCTTCTGTGACGTCGACGAAGAAGCCGTCATCACCGCGCGCGACGTGCCCAGCATTTATGAGGTGCCGCTGAGCCTGGCCGGCGAAGGCCTCGACAAGATCCTGCTTGAGCGCCTCCATCTGCCGGCGACCGCCGCGAAGATGGACGCGTGGGAGGCCCTGGTGCAGCGCATCGAGCAGCCCAAGGACGAAATCACGCTCCACTTCATCGGGAAGTACGTCGAATACGAGGATTCCTACAAGAGCATCAACGAAGCGCTCTACCACGGCGGCTTCGGACATCAGCTCAAGGTGAACCTCAAGTTCGTCGAAGCGGAAGCACTCGAACAGCCCGAAGGCCTCGCACTGCTCGCGGATGCGTCGGGCATTCTCGTCGCGCCAGGCTTCGGCGACCGCGGCAGCCGCGGCATGATGGCCGCCGCTGAATACGCCCGCACGAAGAAGATCCCCTACTTCGGCATCTGCTACGGCTTCCAGTGGGCGGTCGTCGAATTCGCGCGCAACGTCGCCGGTCTCACCGAAGCGGACTCCACCGAGGTTGTGGAAGACGCCCAGCACAAGGTCATCTACAAACTGCGCGACCTGCTCGGTGTCGACGACATGGGTGGCACGATGCGGCTGGGCAGCTACGCCTGCCGCCTCGCGCCGGATTCACTCTCGTTCAAGCTGTACGGCGACGAGATCATCCACGAGCGCCACCGGCACCGCTACGAATTCAACTGCCTCTACGAAAAGGCCCTCACCGACAAGGGCCTCCGCGTCGTCGGTCGATCCCTCGATGGGAAGTTCGTCGAGATCGTCGAGTTGCCGAACCATCCGTGGTACGTGGCGGTGCAGTTCCATCCCGAGTTCAAGTCGAAGCCGCTCCGCCCGCATCCGTTGTTCGCGGGATTTGTTGAGGCCGCGCATCGGCACAAGCTCGCGCAGCAGGGATTGGCCTCAAATGTCACAGCTATCGGTGACAGGCGTCGATAAAGGTTGGGTACGTAGGGCCGCCTGAACTGTAGGCGGCCACATATCGGTTGGGTGAGGTTGGGTGCGGTTGTGACGAAAGTACAGATTTCCGACAACGTCGTCCTCGGGGGACGCGATCTCGTCCTGATTGCGGGACCGTGTGTCATCGAGAGTCCGACGCACGTCGTCGAACTGGGGCGCGCGATTGCGGAGATCGCGAAGCGTGTGGGGATGCCGTACGTGTTCAAGGCCTCGTTCGACAAGGCGAACCGGACGTCGGGCACATCCTTCCGTGGTCCGGGCATGGTGGAGGGACTCAAGGCCCTGCGCGGCGTGAAGGACGCGCTCGGCGTGCCGGTGCTGACCGACATCCACGAAGCGGCGCAGGCGGCATCGGTGGCCGAGGTGGCCGATGTGCTGCAGATTCCGGCGTTCCTGTCGCGCCAGACGGATCTGATCGTGGCCGCGGCGAAGACCGGACGCGTCGTGAACATCAAGAAGGGCCAGTTCCTCGCGCCACGCGACATGAAACATGCGGTCGCCAAAGTCACCGGCGCCGGCAATTCGAAGGTGTGCCTGACCGAGCGGGGCTTTTCGTTCGGCTACAACAACCTCGTGGTGGACATGCGCGCGTTTCCGATGATGCGCGAGCTCGGGGTGCCCGTGATTTACGACGTGACGCACAGCCTGCAGTTGCCGGGTGGCGGTGACGGCGTCACAGGCGGGCTGGCCGAATACATTGCCCCCATGGCGCGCGCGGGTGTGGCCGCCGGGGTGGACGGTGTGTTTCTGGAAGTCCACGAGGACCCGACCAAGGCCAAGAGTGATGCCCAGAACGCGCTGAAGCTGGACCTGCTGGAACCCCTGCTCCGCCAACTCGTCGCCATCCACACGATATGAGCCCCGAACCCCAGGATCCACTGCACATCGCCCGCCAGGTCCTCGAAACCGAGGCGCAGGCGATTCTCGGCCTGATTCCTCAGCTGTCGGAATCGTTTGTCCGCGCTGTGGATGTGCTGCACACCTGCCGGGGCCGCGTCATCGTGTCGGGCATGGGCAAGTCCGGCATCATCTCGCACAAGATCGCCGCCACGCTCTCAAGCACGGGCACATCCGCGTTTTTCCTCCATCCGGCTGAAGCCATTCACGGGGATCTCGGCGCCGTGCGCGCGGAGGACGTCGTGCTCGCCCTCTCGCACAGCGGTGAAACCGCGGAACTGGTGCGGCTGGTGGAGGCGATTCGGCGCATCGGCGCGAGGCTGATTGTGATTTCCGGGCATCCGGATTCGACGCTCGCGCAGGCGGCGGATGTGTCGTTGAGCTGTCACGTCGCTGAAGAAGCGTGTCCGCTGAACCTCGCGCCCACGGCCAGCACCACGGCCTCGCTCGCGATGGGTGATGCCCTCGCGCTCGCCCTCTCCAGCCGCAAAGGTTTTCGCGCGGAGGATTTCGCCAGTCTGCATCCGGGCGGCCGTCTCGGCAAGAAGCTGATGCGCGTCGAGTCACTCATGCACAGCGGGGATGCGCTGCCGTCGGTGCTCCCGCACACGAAGATGCCGGACGTGATTCACGAGATGTCCAACAAGCGCCTCGGCATGACCTGTGTCGTCACCGAGACCGGCCACCTGCTCGGCCTGGTCACCGACGGCGACCTGCGGCGGCACCTCACCCAGGGGTCCGCCCTGCTGTCGCAGACGGCGAGCGACATCATGACGCCGCGTCCCGTCACGATCCCGCGGACCGTACTCGCCGTCGAGGCCCTTCGACTCATGGAGGAGCGCAAGATCACCTCCGTGATCGTGGTGGCCGCGGATGGACGCGCCGAGGGCGTGGTGCACCTGCACGACCTGTGGCGCACTGAGATGATTTGACATGGCGATTCCCCCGGATCAACTCGAAGCGCGCGCGCGCAACCTCCGCCTGCTGCTGCTGGACGTCGACGGTGTGCTCACCGACGGCACCGTCGCCATCGACGGCGCAGGCGCGGAGTTCAAAGCCTTCTCCATTCGCGACGGGGCCGCCATCCTCTGGGCGCAGAAGGCCGGCCTCGACGTCGGCCTGCTCAGTGGACGCGCGTCGCACGCCACCGCCAGGCGCGCCGAGGAACTGAATATCTCGCTGGTCGTTCAGGGGGTCGCCGACAAACGCGCCGCGTATCTCCAATTGGTCACGGCGCAGGGCCTCAAGGAGGCCCAGGTTGCCTACATGGGTGATGACCTGATCGATCTGCCGGTCCTGCGACGCGTCGGTCTGTCCGCCGCTCCACGCGATGCGTGTGAGGACGTGCGTCAACGGGTGCATTACGTGACACACACGGTCGCGGGCCACGGGGCCGTTCGCGAATTCATTGAACTCATTCTGCGTGGGCGCGGCCGCTGGGAGGCGCTCGTCCGGGCGCACCTGACGTAATGGACAGCACCTACATCCTGCCCGCGATCCTCACGGCCCTGCTGCTCGGCATTGCCGGCGGCAAGATCTGGGAACGCTACAAACTTGTCCAGGGCAAGTGGGTCGATCGACGCCGCATCCGGCAGACGCCGCATTTTATTGTGGGGCTCAACTACCTCGTGGCCGGTCGCGTTGATCTGGCGATCGAACAGTTTGAAGCGGCCCTTGCACTTGATCCTGATGCCCTCGAGCTTCGGTTGATGCTGGGCAACCTGTACCGCGAACGTGGCCAGGTCGGGCGCGCGATTCAGGAGCATCAGGCCCTGCTGCAGCGTCCACGGCTCAACCCGATGGAACACGCCAACGTGCTCCTCTGCCTCGGCCTCGACTACCGGCAGGCGGGATTTGTCGACCGGGCCTCCGAGGCGTTCTCCGAGGTGCTGAAGCTCGATCCGACCAACGAGGCCGCGTTGAGCAACCTGGAAAAGCTGCAGGAGGAACAACACCAGTGGCAGGACGCCTATGCCACGCGGCAACGCCTCGCGGCCGTCGGCTCTCCGGCCGCCCAGACCCGATCCAACACCATCCTCGCGTTCCTTGAACATGAACTCGGACTCGAGGCCGCCGGCCGGAAGGACTTTGCGGAGGCCTCACGTCGCTTCGAAGCCGCCATCGCCATGGACAAGGCCGTCATCCCCGCCTACCTGAGTCTCGGGGATGTGCGACGCGCGCAGGGCGACGAGAAAGCGGCCGCCACGATCTGGGAACAGGCCGTGGACGTCTCTCCCGACCGTGCGCACCTGCCGCTGGAACGGCTGGAGACGCTCTATGTCGCGCAGGGCCGTCCCGACCGGTTCGTGGCTTTGTGCGAACGGCTGACGGCCGCCGCTCCGCGCGAGTGGCGCGCGCGCGCCGCACTGGCCCGCCATCTCGCGTCACAGGGGAATCCGACCGGCGCGCTGGAACTGCTGTTCGGGGCGCTCGAACACAACCCGCACGCCATCGCGATTCACCAGGCCATCTGGGGCCTGCTGTCGGCGCTGCAACTGCCGCAGGCCCTGGTGGCGCGCTACATCGACACCACGCGCCAGTCGGTCTTCTACCTCGATCCGCATGTGTGCACGCGCTGCCGGTATCGCAGCACGGGCCTGCTCTGGCAGTGCCCGCAGTGCCACGAGTGGAACACGTTCGTGGAGGAGCGCATCACCCCCGCCAGTGACATCGACTCGGATGGTCCCGGCGGCGCCGCGGCCTGAGACGCATATGGTCCAGGGTCCAGGGTCCAGGGTCCAGGGTTCGGGGTCCACGGGTCCTGTGCGAGTGGCCCTCACGGGGGGGATCGCGACTGGCAAGTCGCGCTGTCTGGCCGTCTGCGCAGCGATGGGCGTTCCCACGATCGATGCCGATCGGCTCGCGCGCGACGTCGTCGCGCCTGGCACACCGGGACTTCAAGCCGTCGTTGACCGGTTTGGCCGCGCAGTCCTCAACGCAGACCGCACACTCAACCGCGAGGCGTTGGGCGCACTGGTGTTTGTGGACACACTGGCGCGTCATGACCTCGAGGGCATCATTCACCCCCAGGTCTATGCCGCGATCACGCGGTGGTTTATGGCGCTTGAGGCGCCGCTGGGTCTCGCCGATATCCCCCTGCTTTTTGAGACCGGTCACGAGCAGGACTTCGACGTCGTGATCGTGGCCGCCTGCCGGCCGGATCAGCAGTTGCAGCGACTCATGGAGCGAAGCGGCCTTTCCGGGAGCGACGCGCACGCGCGCATCGAGGCGCAGTGGCCGCTGGCCGACAAGGTCGCCCGCGCGCACTACGTCATCGACACGTCGGGAACGCTGGATGACACCGACCGCCGCACCCGCGACGTTATCCGCGCGCTGTCGCAGCGGTCAGCGTGTTCTTGAGCAACATCGCGATCGTCAACGGCCCGACGCCGCCTGGCACGGGCGTCATCGCCGAGGCGACCTGGGCTACGGCCGGATGGACGTCGCCCACCACCGCGCTCCCCTTCTTGTCGAAGTCCGCGACCCGCGGGTGATCGGCGCCGAAGAATCCGACCACGGCGTCGCGTGAGTCCACGCGATTGATGCCCACATCGATCACGACAGCGCCCGGTTTCACAAAGTCCGTGGTGACAAATCCCGGCCGCCCGATCGCCGCGACGAGAATGTCGGCCCGTCGGCAAGTGTCCTTGAGATCCGGCGTCTTGGAGTGACAGATCGTCACCGTCGCATCACGCTGCAGCAGCAGCAAGGCCATCGGTTTTCCGACGATTTCGCTGCGACCGATCACCACCGCGTGTTTCCCGGCGATCGGATGCCCGAGCCGGTCCAGCAGTTCGATGACCCCCGATGGCGTACATGGTTTCAGGGCTGCGCGGCCCTGCACGAGGAGTCCAACGTTGTGGGGATGCAATCCGTCCACGTCCTTGCGGGGATCGATCGCGTCAAACACACGCTCGGTGCCGTGTTTGCCGATGCCCGCCGGCAGCGGCGCCTGCACCAGGATGCCGTCACACGCCGGGTCCGCATTCAGGGCCTGCACCTGGGCGAGTACCTGATCAACGGTCGCCTCCGCCGGAAGGCGGTGCACGCGCACGATCAAGCCCGCCTCCGTCCCGGCGCGTTCCTTGTTGCGCACGTAGATATGCGACGCCGGGTCATCCCCGACCAGCACGATGTGCAGGCCGGGCGATCGGCCATGTGCTGCGGCAAAGGCGGCCACCCCGGGCCTGACGTCCTCTCGAATAGTCCGTGCAACCTCAGTCCCGTTCATCCGGATTTCCGCTCCTGCCTGCCACACACCGACCACCACGAACGACTGGCATCGCCATTATAGGTGGCATATCATCCACGGACCGTTTGAGTTGGGCGGGGAGCAGGAGACTGTAAATGGCAGGAGCACGCGGCAGCTTCGGGACACGGTTCGGATTCATTCTGGCAGCGGCCGGGTCGGCCGTCGGGCTCGGAAACATCTGGGGCTTCCCCACCAAGGTCGGACAGGGCGGCGGTGCCGCGTTTGTCCTCGTGTACCTGGTGTGCGTCTTCCTGATTTGTGCGCCCATCATGATCGCGGAGCTGGCCGTCGGCCGGCGCACAGGCAAGGACCCCGTCGGGGCGTTCAACGTCCTGAGACCGGGCACCTCGTGGTGGCTGACCGGCGCGCTCGGCGTGCTCGCCGGGGTCGGCATTCTGTCGTTCTACTCGGTGATCGCCGGGTGGACGATTGCGTATATCTACTACGCAGCCACCGGGGCTGTTACAGGGGACTCGGCGGCCACCGGGGATTTTTTCGGACAATTTGTCGGCAACGCCCCTCTGAGCGTCGGGCTAACGGCTCTGGTGCTGGGCGTGACGGCTGCCACGCTGCTCGGCGGCGTCAAGGGCGGCATCGAACGGATGACGAAGACCCTCATGCCGATGCTGCTCATCATCCTCGGGCTGCTGGCGATCAGGGCGGTCACGCTCCCGGGCGCGGAAGCCGGACTCGCCTATTACCTCAACCCGGACTTCTCGAAGGTCTTTGACATCCGCGTCTTTAATACGGCCCTCGGCCAGGCCTTTTTCTCACTCAGCCTCGGGATGGGGGCGATGATCACGTACGGCAGCTATCTGTCGAAGGGCGAGAACCTGGCAAAGTCTGCGATGTGGGTGGTGGTGATCGATACCGCCGTCGCCCTGACGGCGGGTTTGATCATCTTCCCGGCCGGTTTCAGCCTGGCCGGTTTTGACCCCAACTCCAGCGGCCCCGGCCTGATCTTTGTGGTCCTGCCACAGTTGTTCGCCACGATGCCCGGCGGCACGTTGGTGGGCGTGGCGTTTTTTGTGATGCTGCTCTTCGCGGCCATCACGTCGACCATTTCGCTGCTCGAAGTGCCGACCTCGCACCTGATCGACTCACGCGGCTGGGAACGCAAGAAGGCGGTCTACGTGTTGACCGCCATCACGTTCACGCTGGCACTTCCCTCCGCGCTCGGCAACGGCGCCTCGGCGTTTTTCTCGAGCCTGCCCGGCGTCGGCATGGGCTTCCTCGATCTGATGGCGATCATCTGGAACGACTTCGCCCTGCCGGTCGGCGGCTTCCTGCTGTCGATCTTCGTGGGCCACGTCTGGCGCGTCGACAAGGCGCTCGAAGAACTCAACACGGGAGGCGCCATGCCCGGTGCGGCCCTCTGGGGCTTCCTGATTCGCTGGGTGTGCCCCGCGGCAATCTTCATGATCATTGTGTTCACCGCGCTTGACCTGTTGGGCTGATAGACAGACCCAACGTTTTCCTGAGGACGTTCGATGGATGTTGTTGCACTGACCAAATGGTTCGAATCGATTGAGGCCGCTGTCTGGCATTGGACCTTCATGCCGCTGGTGCTGGTGGTGGTAGGCGGCATCCTGACCGTCGCCACAGGCTTCGTGCAGATCCGCCGCTTCCCTGTGGCCTTCCGCATGGTGTTTGCCGGCGCGTTCTCCAAGGAAAAATCGGCCACCAAGACGATCACCCCGTTCCAGGCCTTGTCCACAGCGCTTGCCGCGACGGTGGGCAACGGCAACATCGGCGGCGTCGCGACCGCGATCCTGATCGGAGGCCCGGGGGCCGTCTTCTGGATGTGGGTCTGTGCCACGGTCGGGATGGCCACCAAGTACGCAGAAGCGGTGCTGGGTGTGCACTACCGAGTGACTCGCGAAAACGGCGAACTGGCGAGCGGTCCGATGTACTACATCCGGCGCGGCCTCGGCGACTCGAGCTTTGCGAAAACGCTGGCATGGCTGTTCGCCTTCTTCGGCATCGCCACGGCGATGTTCGGCACGGGCAACATGGCGCAGTCGAACACGGTCGCGGTGTCGTTTGTCGCCGCGGTCCAGTCCGTCACCGGGACGGCCGTGCCCACCTGGATCCCTGGCATCATCATCACCGCATCCGTCGGCCTGGTACTGCTTGGCGGCATTCAGCGCATCGCGAACGTCGCTGAGAAACTCGTGCCGGCGATGATTCTGCTCTACCTCGGCGCGTCGGTCAGCTTTGTGATCATCAACGCGGGCCAGCTGCCGCACGTATTCG
The DNA here is from genome assembly GCA_016871335.1 of Acidimicrobiia bacterium. Classification (GTDB taxonomy): domain Bacteria; phylum Acidobacteriota; class Vicinamibacteria; order Vicinamibacterales; family SCN-69-37; genus SYFT01. The sequence continues at coordinate 121,498 of VFZF01000009.1, read as the reverse complement.
GACTCATCTTCTCCGAAGCGTTCACCCCCACGGCCGCCGTCGGCGGGTTCGCGGGCGCCACTGTCGCCCAGTCGATCGCGATGGGCATGAGCCGCGGTGTGCTCTCGAATGAAGCCGGACTCGGCAGCGCGCCCATGGCCCACGGCATCGCCGATGTGAAACACCCTGCCGAGCAGGGCGTGGTGGGTGTCTTCGAGGTCTTCATCGACACGATCATCGTCTGCTCCATGACGGCATTCGTGATTCTCGAATCGGGACTCTGGACCTCCGGCCTCTACCGGTCCGCCGACCTGACGGCGGCGGCGATGAGCCAGACGATCCCGTTCGCGACGGTCATCGTGGCGATCTGCTCCTTCCTGTTCGGGTTCTCCACGCTGATCGGGTGGTGCTACTACGGCGAGAAGTGCTTTGAGTACATCTTCGGGTCCGGCTACACGAAGGTCTACCGCGTGCTGTTTGTCGCACTCATCATGGTCGGCGCCGTGGTGTCGGTGCCGCTCGTGTGGGCCATCGGCAACCTGCTGAATGCGTTCATGGCCTTCCCGAACCTGATCGGCCTCGCCATCCTGCTACCGATGGTCCGGAAGATCACCGCGGACTACTTCAGCGGCACCGGCAAGGAATACTCGGTCAACCACCCGACCACCGGCGCGCGCGTCGGACACTAGACCGTCGTCGTCATCCAGGCGCGGGCTCGCTCGGCGAGTCCGCGCCTGTTCTCTGTACCGTCGCCGACCAGATCACTGATCACGGCGACGCTGTCCGCACCAGCGGCCAGGGCTGACGCCGCATTCGCGCGCGTCATCCCGCCAATCGCCACCAGCGACTTCCCCGCCGCATGAGCGATCGCCGCTGCGCGTGCCACCTGATCCAGTCCAACCGCGTCATAGCCGGTGATCTTGGTCGACGTGCCGAACACCGGTCCCATCGCCACGTACGACACCGGCTGTGTCACCGCATCAGCCACCTGCGCGTCCGTGTGCGTGGACAGGCCCACGATGGCGTGTGCACCCACAACCAGGCGCACATCCGCCGGGCTCAGGTCGTCCTGCCCGACATGCACGCCGTCGGCGCCACACTGGGCCGCGATATCCGCACGGTCGTTCACAATCAGCGTGGCGCCGGCAGCCCGTGTGCGCACCACCAGCGCCTCGGCGAGCGTCAGCATCGATCCGGACGCCATGGACTTGGCGCGCAGTTGGATCAAGCGCACACCCGCCTCGAGCCACGCGTCGCACACATCGAGCGGGTCGAGCCCGCGCGCAACGAGCACGTCCACATCGGAAATGGCGTAGAGACGAGGGAGGGACTTCTTCACAGGGAGGCACTGAGACACGGAGTGTTTAAGGTTTTAAGAGCAAAACCTCCGCGCCTCCCTGTCAGAACGCTCTTAGGCGGACTCGGCGAGCGCCTTCGACGGCTTTGCCGGCGGCATGAAGCGATCCATGAAGGCCGTGTTGATGCGCGCGGCCTGAAAGTCCGGATCGTTGATGATCTTCAGCTGCAGCGGAATGGACGTCTTGATGCCCTCAATCACCGTCATCTCCAGCGTGCGGCGCATGCGGGCGATGGCCTCGTTGCGATCGCGTCCGTAAGTGATGATCTTGGCAATCATCGAGTCGTAGTACGGCGATACGGTGCAGTCTGAGTGTGCGAACGTGTCCACGCGCACACCGGGACCACCGGGCACGCTGAACGCGGTGATGAGGCCGGGGCTCGGAGTGAACACCTCGGGGTCTTCCGCATTGATGCGGCACTCAAGCGCATGCCCGCGGAACTCGATGTCGCTCTGCCGGAAGGCCAGCTTCTCGCCGGCCGCCACTCGGATCTGCTCCTTGACGATGTCGATGCCGGTGATGAACTCGGTGACCGGATGTTCGACCTGCAGACGCGTGTTGACTTCCAGGAAATAGAAATTCCCCTGCGCGTCGAGCAGGAACTCGAACGTGCCGGCGTTGGCGTACTGCACGGCACGCGCGGCCTCGACCACCGTGGCGCCGAGCTTCTTGCGCTGCTTGTCGGTGAGCACCGCGGACGGGGCTTCCTCGATGAGCTTCTGATGGCGTCGCTGGACCGAACACTCGCGCTCACCGAGATGCACCACGTTGCCGTGGTGATCGCCCATCACCTGCACTTCGATGTGGCGCGGCGCCTCGACATACCGTTCAAGGTACACGTCGCCGTTGCCGAACGCGGCTTCTGCCTCGCGCATCGCGGTCTTCACGAGCTTCGGTAGTTCCTCCTGGCTGCGCACGATGCGCATGCCGCGTCCGCCACCGCCGGCCACCGCCTTGATGATCAGCGGAAGGCCCATCTCGCGGCCGATCTTGATCGCATCCTCTTCACCCGACACCGGTCCGTCGCTGCCCGGCAGAATCGGCACGCCGGCCTTCTTCATCGCCCGGCGCGCGCGCGCCTTGTCGCCCAGCAGGCGGATGACGTCCGGCGTCGGCCCGATGAACTTGATATGACACGCTTCGCACACTTCGGCGAGATACGCACTCTCGGAGAGAAACCCGTAGCCGGGGTGAATCGCGTCGGCGCCCGTGATCTCCGCGGCGCTGATGATCGCCGGCACACTCAGGTAGCTGTCGGCGCTGCGCGCGGGACCGATACACACGTCCTCGTCGGCGAACCGCACATGCAGCGAATGTTCGTCGGCTTCGGAGTAGACCGCGACGGTTTTGATCCCCATCTCGCGGCACGCGCAGATCACGCGCAACGCGATTTCCCCACGGTTCGCGATCAGGATTTTTTTGAACACGTCAGCTCACCTTGATGGCGAACAGCCGATCCCCGAACTGCACCGGCTGGCCGTTCTCGACGTAGACCGCGGCGACTTCCCCGTCCACCTCGGCCTCGATCTCGTTCATCAGCTTCATCGCTTCGATGATGCAGAGGACCTGGCCCTTCTTCACCATCGTGCCGACTTCCGCGAATGGCCGCGCCCCGGGCTCGGGCGCCCGATACACGGTGCCGACAATCGGCGCCTTCGTCACCGCAAGCGGCGTCCCCTCGTCCTGAATCGGCACGGCAGGAGTGGCCGCCGCCGGTGCCGCCGCCACAGGGGCTGCCACCGGCACGGGCGCGTGCATCACCGGCTGTTGCAGCATCACACCCGGAACACCGGGATGATCGCCCGCCTTGCGTACGCGCAGCTTGAGTCCGTCCTGTTCCATCTCGAACTCGGCCAGGTCGTGCTCGCGAACCAATTCCAGCAGCTGTTTGATGTCGTCGACATTCATACGTAGGGATTCAGACTCGAATGAGGTCTCGGGAGGCCGTGGTCAACTGTTCGGCGCCCTTATCGGTCACCACCACATCGTCCTCCAATCGGGCACCGCCGAGACCAGGCACGTAGGCGCCGGGTTCCACGGTGCAGACCATTCCGGCGTCGAGCACCTCGTCGGGAGGGCTCAATCTGGACACCCGGGGCGCCTCATGCACCTCCAAGCCCAGACCGTGACCGGTTCCATGAACAAATGCAGCCCCAAGTCCTTCTTTTTCAAGCACTTGCCTGGCTGCGGCATCTACGCGCTCCGCGGGAACCCCCGCCCTCACCGTGCCCAGAGCGGCCGAATGGGCCCGCCGAACCGCGTCGTACAGCGCCTCGGCCTCTGGGGACACCGGGCCGACCGCTGCGACCCGGGTAAGGTCCACGCAGTATCCGTCCAACACCCCGCCGAAGTCCAGCACCACGAGGTCCCCCGATGCCAGCCGCCGCTCCCCCGACCGGGCGTGCGGCCGGGCGCTATTCGGACCGGAGGCGACGATGGTGTCGAAGGCCGGTTTGGTGAATCCTGCCTGCAGCAACGCGCGATCGATATCGGCCGCGACCTCGCGCTCCGTGCGCCCCGCGGCCACCCAGGCCGCCAGGCGGTCCGCCACTCCGGTGAGGAGGGTTCCGGCGCGGCGCAACACATCCAGTTCGTAGGCGTCTTTTCGTAGGCGGAGGGCCTCCACCAGACCTGACGTCGCATGCCAGTCGGCCGGATAGAGCCCCTGCCACCGGGCCAGGGTGGAGACCGTGGTGTGGTCGCCCTCAAAGGCAGGCCGTCGTGCGCCGAGGCCCACCAGCACCTCCCGCAGCCCATCGTCGTACCGCCCTGGCACGGGTTCGACACTGACCGGCCCCAAGGCGCCTGCCGCGAGCAGCTCGTGCGCCACCGTGGTGTAACGACCGTCGAGCAGCAGCCAGTCGCGCTCCATCCCTTGCACCAGCAGTCCGGCGCTGGCCTGGAGCCCCGTCAGATAGTGGATGTTCGTCAGCGATCCAACCACGCAGGCATCACACCCCTGCGTCTGCCACGCCGTACGCAGCGCGTCGAGCCGCGCCTTCCAGTTCGGAACCACACGTGAATTCTAACTGCGGACCCCGTACTGCGGACCGCGGACTGGTCAAGGTGTCACCACCAACGTTCTGGTCGCGACGCTTCTGCGGCCGGTGTTGTCAGTCACGGTGAGCACAATCGTGTAGGTGCCGGGTGTCGTGAAGACGTGGCTGGTCGTTTGTCCGCTGCCGTTCGCCGTACCGTCGCCGAAGTCCCACCCATAGCTGTCGATCGTGCGGCCCGTCGGTACGGTCGAGCCGGAACCGTTGAACACGACGGTGCGACCGACAGCCGGACCCGTGGGCGACACGGTGAAGGCGGCGGTGGGCGGCGCCAGCGCGGTGATGGTGACCGCCGTCGGCGCCGACGTGACCGTGATCCCGCGATTGTCGGTCACGGTGAGCGTCACCTGATACACCCCGGCGAGCCGGTACACGTGCCACTGCGTTCTGCCGTCGCGCACGGTGCCGTCGCCGAAGGACCAGCGGTATTCGATGATCTGCCCGTCATCCGTTGATGCTGAGCCGTCAAACAGCAGCCACTCGTCCTCGCGCGCGGTTGTCGGCGACACGAAGAATCTGGGCACCGGTGCGCCGTTGGGCGGCAGGATCACGCCGGGACGCACGAGGCGGATTTCCGCCGTGCGCGGGAGCGTGTTCTGGTAGTTGGTGCCAACCATCATCGCGCGGATGGTAATCACGGTGTCGTTCTCCACCGTGGGCGGCGGCGCGGCTGGTGACTGATACATCGTGGACGCTTTGCCATCCGCGCCGGTGGTCAGCGACTTGCTGAAAATAGTTCCGTGATCCACCGTGGTCTGTCCGAGCATCACATCGAGCCGGACCTCCACACCCTGCTTCGGCTGGCCAATGGCGTCGCGCACATGAATCTGAATCGTGGAGCTCGACGAGCCGTCCTGCCGCAACACGTCGGGCGTCACCGACAGTCCGAGCGACACCGACATCTCGGACGGTCCTGTCGGCACGGGCGTGGTCACCGACTCAACCGCGCACCCGCACCCGAGCACCACGCACCCGAGCACCAGGAACCGCGCACCAGGAACCATGAACCATGAACCATGAACGCTCACTCCGGATCCCCCCAGTCGGCAAACGTGATGCTGATGTTGGCGGTCGCCACGACGTCCCGGCCGGCCTGGTCGGTGCCGTAAAACGTGATCTCGGCAAGTGTCGTGATGGCGACCGCGCCGCCGCCGCCAATCAGCGCGAGCAGCGGTGATTCCGACTTGGCCTGAATGCGGACGAGCGTGAACCCTGCGGACACGGGCTCTTCACCGACGGTCACCGTCATGAATCCGTCGTAACCGAACGGCACGTCCACTCCCGGTGTGTTGCGGCCATCCGAGCGACGGAACGTCACGCGGTACCGCCGCACCGTGATGTGGTTGGCCGGCGAGGTGGCCGATGCCGGGTTTTTCATCGCGAGGCGGAAGCGGACCTGTCCCGGGTCTTCAAACACCGTGGGCACCTTCACCTGCGCGCCGTTCACGATGGCATTCACCAGCGTCTGCACGTCGGACGCCAACGTGCCGCCGAAGGTGTCCGGCCGCGCGCCGGATGCCGCAGTAAACGACTCGACAATGAGATAACTGCTGGCCTCGCCGGGCCGTCCGGCCGCGGCGCACCCAATGGACGCCGCGAGACACGCCGCTGCAATGACGCGTTTCATGGTCCGCTCCGCAGGATGCGCGGCGTGATGAAGATCAACAGCTCGCGCGATTCGTCCGTGCTCATGTCCCGTTTGAACAACCAGCCGAGCAGCGGAATTTTGTGCAGGCCGGAGGTCCGCTCCTGCGTGGCCTGTTCGCGACTGACATAGATCCCGCCGATGACCGTTGTCGCCTTGTCGCTCACCTGCACCGAGGTCCTGGCGCGCTGCGTGTCGATGGGCGGAATGTTGTTGACCTGCCGGGTGAAATCCGGCGTCGCGTTTTCCAGTTCCACCTCCATGATCACGGTGTCGGCCGCCGTGATGCGGGGTGTCACCAGCAGCTTGAGTGCGGCGTCCTTGAACGTGACGGTGACTGTGTTGTTGGCCACCGTCTGAATCGGAATCTGCACACCCTGCGTCATCTCCGCCTGTTTGTTGTTCTGCGTCGTGACCTTCGGGCGCGACAGGATGCGGCCGTTGCCGGAACGCTCGAGCGCCGTCAGCGCCACATCAAGATTGAGAGCGCCGGTGATCGACCCCAGCGACATCCCCACGGCGGAACTGGGAGCCGGCACCGGCAGGTTCACGGCAGCCCCCGCATCATTCGCGCGGCCGGAGATGGCGCCCGTGTTGGGGAACGAAAGGCCGGTGGTGTTGCCGAGCTCCGGCGATACGCGGCCCGCACCGCCCCACTGCACGCCAAGGGCCCGCGCAGAGTCGGTGTTGGTCTGCACGATGCGCGCTTCAATCTCGACCTGCGGTTCCGGCCGGTCGAGCACCGCAATGAGCGTCGCCGCCGCGTCGAGATACTCGGGCAGGTCGCGAATGATCATCGTGTTTGTGCGCGCGTCAAACCGTGTGTCGCCATGTTTCGACAACACCACCGCCTTTAACAACGGATCCAAATCCGCCGCCTGCGCGTAGTTCAGCGGAAACGTACGCACCGTCACCGCGGCAAGGACCTGGGCATCGTTCAATTTCTGCCGCGCGTCTTCTTCCGTGGCGAGCACACTCAGCGGCACCACTCGCACGACGGTGCCCTCGACGATGTAGCCGAGTTTCGCGATCTTGAGGATCACTTCCAGCGCCTGATCCCACGGGATCTGCGTGAGTTTGATGTCGATGGTGCCAGTCACACCGGGATCGACCACAAGATTCAGACCGCCCAGGTCCGCGAACGACCGCAGCACCATGCGCAGGTCGGCACCTTGAAAATCGAAGTCGGCCGGCGCGCCCGTGTACTGCCGCGGTTGTCCTTGCGGCGTGGTGAAGGTGGTCGGCACCTGGCCCGACAGGGCCAGTCCCAGTGCAAACCAGACCACGACGATGCGGGGAAGCCACTTCACAGGCCACCTCCATCCGCCGTCGGGCGCAACGGTTTGCGCACCTCCCGGCTGGTGCCGCGCGGGGTCGTGTTGGTGAGCAGGACCACCGCATCCGCGTCGATGCGCCGCACGATCGCGTCCTGCAGTTTGTCCTGCGCGCGCGCGAGATACGTCTTGCCGTCGGATCCCTCAAGCAGCGCGAGCCGCGTGGCCCCGCTCGAGATGATGCCCTTGAGCACCACGTCGGCGGCAGCCATCCCCGCCAGCCCCGGTGCCCGACGGGCAGGAGGCGCGGCGGTCGTGGTCGCCGACGGCGGTGTCACCAGCGGCGCAAAGGGATCACGCCGGGTCAGGCCTTGGTACCCGGACTCCGGAATACCGACGCGTGTGCCAATCCTGATGGGATCCTGTGCCGACACCGTCGCCCCCGGGGCCACACACACCGCGAGGACCGTCGTCACCACTAGGCGGGTCATCGCCCTGCTCCGGTTCCAATGGGCGCGCCGGGGCCCGCTGGTGGCTGGTCCGCGGCCGTCTGCGGAGTGAACACAAATGTCGTGGCCAGACACGTCGCGGCGACCAGCCCGCGCCGGCCGCTGGCCGCGGCGGGATTGGTGCGCAGGTGCAGATTGGCCACCGAGATCAGCCGTGATTCGGTGGCGACGCGGTCGAAGAACACGCCGAGGTCGTGATACCCGCCTTCAAGCCCGAGTTCGATCGGCCATTCCGTGTACCGCTCCTTGTCGGCGGCCGGTTTCGGCGTGAAGCTGTTGATGCTCAGGTTGGACTCGCTGGCGAGCTGATGGAGTCCGCGCAGCACTTCCTGCGAGTCCTTTTCGTCGGGCAACACCGCCGTGGTGCGCGCGAGTGCGGCTTCCAGCGACGAGACGTCGGCCTTGACCTGCGAGAGACGACCCGCCGTCTGAGCCGCGCGCGCGACATCCGCAGTCACGATGGCGAGGCGTTCCTCGCGCTGTGCGACCTCCGCGCGTTCGGGGGCCAGCAACGCCTGCCATGCCGCGCCGGCGGCGAGCGCCGACACCGCGACACAAATGAGCGCCTGCGCCCGGGGGGAATACTGGTGAAAGCTGCGCGCCATCTCAGGCTCCCACCCGCACATCGCCGCGAATGGCGAACCGCACCACCGACGCATCGCCGATGGCTTCCATGTTGGTGGTCACAATGTCGAGCGCCTGCACGAACCGGCCCGAGTGCTGGAGGCGGTCGACAAAATCCGTCAGCGCGGTCAGCGACTCGGCACGTCCCTCGATGCGCACCGACGCCCCCGTCTGTTTCAGTTCCAACAGCCAGAGGCCATCGGGCAGGCTGAGACTCACCGCCTCCAGCAATGCCACGGGCGCGCGTTGTGCCGCGCGCAGCCGTTCGATGAGGTCGACGCGCTCGCGCAGGTCCTTCTCACGGGCTTCGGCCGCCAACACCAGGCGTGACGCTTCCTGCAGTTGCACGAGCTGCGCATCCTGCACCGCGATCTCGGCGTCGAGCCCCCGCCGCGACCGGTCGAGCGTCCACCAGTCCCCCGCGACGCCGATGGCGGTCGCCATGAGGACGGTCACGCCGAACAACGCCGCCCGCTGTTCGGGCGGCACCGACAGGAACCGCGAGCATCCGGACGCGCGCCGTGCCTCGGCGCCCCCGATGAGATTGACGCGAATCATCGATCCCCCTCGCGCCGGAGCGCCAGACCGACGGCGACGGCAAACGCCGGACCGTCGACATCAGTGCCCGTCGGCCGCGTGATGTGCCGGAACGGATCACAAACATCCACGTCCGTCTCAAGCTCGGAGGCCAGCAGGCCGCGCAGCCCGTCGATTTGGCACGCGCCCCCCGACAGCACCACACGGTCCACGTGTGCGATGGCTGACGAGGCTCGATGGAAGTCGAGCGTCTTCCGGACCTCCAGCATCAACTGCTGGTGCAGGTCCCGCACCACACCCAGCGCCGCATCGTCGGTCAGCCGGGTCTGGCGAAGCAGACGCTCGGCATCTGGCGTGGAGACCCCGAGGTCGCGTTCGAGCGCGTCGAGATACGCACCACCGCCGAGGTTGAGATCGCGCGTGAAGGCGACCTGCCCATGTTCCAGCAGACACACAATCGATCCCCGGCGGCCGATGTGCACGAGCACGACCAGGGCGTCGGAGCGATCGGAGTAATTCGCCTCGTAGGCATTGGCCAGGGCAAAGGCTTCGACATCGAGGACGACCGGGGCGCGCCCCGTCGCGGCCATCGCCGCCAGCCGTTCAGCAATGCGATCCCGGCGGGCCGCCACGAGCAGGACGTCGAGGGCCGCGGCCGGCAGAGCCCGGGCACTATCGAGCACCTCGTAGTCGAGTTGCACATCACACAGCGGGAACGGGATGTACTGCTCTGCCTCCACGGGCACCGCCGCCTCCAACTCCTGGGCACTCATCGGCGGCAGCGTCAGGCGCTTCACGATGACGGCGTGGCCCGCGACGGCAGCGGCGACCCGGGCGCGTTGAAGGCCGAGGGAATCCAGAAGGGTCGCCGCGGTCTCAGCGATGGCGGTCTGGGTCGCATCTTCCCCATATGGCATCGGGGCTTCGCCGGCCGCGATCAGCGACCAGCCCTGCCGTTTGGGCCGCAAGGCCACGGCGCGAATGGCGTGGGTGCCCATGTCGAGCCCGACAAGGGGTGGTTTGAAGGCCGACACAAGTCCCATAGCGGAGAGGACAAGGGCAAGGCTGATGCCAACATGACAAAATTGGCTGGCTGCACTGGGACTGGCCGCTGGCGGACTTGGAGTGGCCCGGCCGGGTCGGCCGCGACCCACGTCCTTTGTGGGTCCAAATGCCAGTTTTGTAAGTTGCTCTGCCCCCCGTTTTCAGGGCGTCTTCTTTGACTTTTTTCACTTCCGTGACTATCATTTCGGTTTGCCATCCCTTCGGATTCCTCCGGAGGGTGATGAGAGGACGACTAGATGGGCACGTTTACCCCCTCTGCCAACAAGGTGGACCGGCAGTGGCACGTAATTGACGCGGACGGCCAGGTGTTGGGTCGCATTGCGACCGACGCGGCACGTTTGCTGCAGGGCAAGCACAAGGCGGAATGGACGCCGTTTCTTGATCGCGGCGACTTCATCGTGGTGGTCAATGCCGCCAAGGTGAAGCTGACCGGCAACAAGGAAGAACAGAAGATTTATCGTCAGCACTCCGGCTTCGAGGGCGGACTCAAGGAAACGCGCGCGAAGATCGTGCGGCAGCGTCATCCGATTCGTCTCGTCGAGGAGGCCGTGCGCGGCATGCTGCCGAAGACGAAGCTCGGTGCGGCGATGTACCGGAAGTTGAAGGTGTACGCAGGGAGCGAACACCCGCATGCGGCTCAACAGCCGAAAAAGCGTGAGGTAGCGTAACGTGGCAGCAGCAAGCACTCAGTTCTATGGCACGGGGCGCCGCAAGACCTCGACCGCTCGTGTCTTCCTTCGTCCCGGCACCGGGGCCATCACGGTCAACAGCAAGCCTGTCGACGTTGCCTTCCCCACTGAAACCCTGCGCCTGGTGATTCGTCGCCCGCTCGTGACGACCCAGACCACCGAACAGTTTGATGTCGTGGCCACCACCGCCGGTGGCGGCGTGGCCGGGCAGGCCGGCGCGCTGCGCCTCGGTATCGCCCGCGCGCTCCTCGAGTTCAACGCGGAACTCCGCTCGGCGCTGCGTGGCGACGGGCTGCTGACGCGCGACCCGCGCGCCAAGGAACGCAAGAAGTACGGCCAGAAGGGCGCGCGCAAGCGCTTCCAGTTCAGCAAGCGCTAGTTTTAGGAGACTTGAGTGAGTGCAATTGCGATGAAAGACCTGCTCGAAGCCGGTGTCCACTTCGGTCACCAGACGAAGCGCTGGAATCCGAAGATGAAGCCGTTTATCTTCGGCGAACGGAACGGCATCTACATCATCGATCTGGGCCGCACGGCGAAGCTCTACAAGGAAGCTGCGCAGTTTGCGACCGAGACCGCGGCGCAGGGGGGCACGTTCCTCTTTGTCGGCACGAAGCGTCAGGCGCAGGACGCCATCGCGGAAGAAGCCGGGCGCGCGGGCATGTACCACGTGAACCAGCGGTGGCTGGGTGGGCTCCTCACCAACTTCTCCACCATTCAGCGGTCCCTCGGACGGCTGCGTGAACTGGAAGCCATGGCCACCGACGGCCGCTTCGACACGCTCTCGAAGAAGGAAATTGCCCGGCTCAACAAGGAGCGCACCAAGCTCTCCAAGAACCTGGACGGTATTCGCGGCATGACGCGCCTGCCCGACGCACTCTTCATCGTGGACACGCGCCACGAGCAGATCGCGGTCGACGAAGCGCGCAAGCTCAAGATTCCGGTGATCGGCGTCGTCGACACCAACTGCGACCCCGACCAGGTCGACTACGTCATCCCCGGCAACGACGACGCGCTGCGGTCGATCCGCCTGTTCGCGGCCGGCATTGCCGACGCGATTCTGGCCGGCCGCGGCATCGCCGAGTCGGCGGCCGCCGAGAGCATCCCGGCCAAGGCTGACGCAGAGGCCGAGACGCCGGCCGCGACGGTCTGATTCTTCGTTAATTAGGCAATGGGCCAATGGGGCAATGAGCCAATGGGCCTCATTGCCCCATTTGTCCGTTTCGTGCACGTTTTCATTCCATTGCCACATTGCCTCATTGGCTAATTGGCTCATTCACTCTCAAGGGTATTCAGATGGCAGAAATTACGGCTCAACTCGTTAAACAACTTCGCGATGCCACCGGCGCCGGCATGATGGAATGCAAGGCCGCCCTCCAGGAGGCCAACGGCGACCTCGAGGCCGCGACCACGGTGCTGCGCAAGCGAGGCCTCGCCCAAGCTGCGAAGAAGTCCGGCCGCTCGACGTCGGAAGGCGTCATCTCGTCCTACATCCATATGGGCGGCAAAATTGGCGTGCTCGTGGAAGTCAACTGCGAGTCCGACTTCGTCGCCCGCACCGAGGACTTCCAGAATCTGGTGAAGGAAGTCGGCATGCACATCGCTGCGGCGTCCCCGCTGTACGCGCGTCGTGAGGATGTGCCCGCGGACGTGATCGAGAAGGAAAAGGCGATCTACCGCGCGCAGCTGGAAGGCTCAGGCAAACCCGCGAACGTGATCGACAAGATCCTCGAGGGCAAGGTCAACAGCTACTACGAGCAGTTCGTGCTGCTCGACCAGGCCTCGATCCGCGATCCCAAGGTCACGATCGGCCAGATGATCACGGCGATCATCGCCAAGCTCGGGGAAAACATCTCGATCCCGCGCTTCGTGCGATTCAAGGTCGGCGAAAACTAAGCCAGCGCAGCCCGGCAGAACTCCACACACGTCCTCGTCTCCGCGACGGCGTTCGAACCTTCCGGAATCGGATATTCGAGCTCAACCGTCGCGGGGAATGTCCACGCGTTCGCCCTCATCGACTGCAGGATCTCCCGGATCGGGGTATCCCCCGTCCCCCACGCCACATTCGCGCCACCGTTCTCCTTCGACTTCCGATCCTTCAGGTGGATGCTCGAGATGCGCGCCTGATGTTTCCGCAGGAACTCCACCGGCGTACCGCCGATATTACCCGCCGCCACGTAGTGGCCCAGATCGACATTCGCCATATTTCCCGGTGACAACTCAAACGCGCGGTCAAAGGCCGTCATGGTGCCCTGCAGGTGCGTGTGATGCGCCGCATAGACCTTGTGCTTCATGGCGAACTCGCCAATCCGCTTCAGCTGCGCCTCGTCGCCGGGCAGTTCCAGGGTGGTGTGTGTGCAGCCCAGGGCCTCGGCCACGTTGAACACGTAGTCGAACTCCTCGTCCGACATGTTCGGACTGAGGATCTTGACCGCGTAAATCGAGACGCCGGCGTTGTTGTACAGCGTACGCAGCGCCTTGAACCGGTCCATCGACACGGAGAGCCGCCAGGCCTTGAGTTCCGCCTGCGCGGCCTGCTGCGCGGCGCGTTGTGCAGCGATTTCTTCCGGCGTCCGCTGCGCGCCTCGGCCTCCCCGCCCGCCCGCACCGCCGCCGCGGCCGGCGGACGGCCGCCCGGCAAACGACTCCGCCGGATCCCCCATCAACTCGATGGCGCTGATGCCCGAGTCCAGGACGTATTTCAGGATCGCTTCCGCGCTCTGGTCAGCCATGCTGCGGTAGCTGTAGGTGATGGCGCCAATCTGGACGCCGTTGATGAGTGATGACGGCCTGCCCTGCCAGAGACCGGCACTCGAGAGCGGCGTGCCGAGCAGCCCAAGGGCGGGTGTCGCGGTCATCGCCAGTTTTGTGAACTCACGTCGTGTGCATGCCATGGTTGCGTGATTCTACGCCGGACTGCGGACTGCGGACTGCGGACTATAATGCTGTGCTGTGTCTACCCCCGCCTATCAACGCGTCCTCCTGAAGATCTCCGGCGAAGCCCTGATGGGCGATCAACCGTTCGGCATCGACCCGGCCGTCGCCACGCAGGTGGCGAAGGAAATCGGAGAAGTCGCCGCCATGGGGGTGCAGATCGGCGTGGTCGTCGGCGGTGGCAACCTGTTTCGCGGCCTCGCTGCGAGCGCCAGGGGCATGGACCGCGCCACGGCGGACTACATGGGCATGCTGGCCACCGTCATCAACGCGCTGGCCCTGCAGGACGCGCTGGAGAAACTCGGCGTGTCCACCCGGGTCGCCGCGGCGATCGAGATGCGCGCCGTCGCCGAACCGTTCATCCGGCGCCGGGCTGAACGCCACCTGGAAAAGGGCCGCGTCGTCGTGTTTGCCGCTGGCACGGGCAATCCGTACTTCACCACCGACACCGCCGCGGCCTTGCGCGCCATGGAGATGAAGTCCCAGGTGATTCTCAAGGCCACCAAGGTGGACGGCATCTACACGGCTGACCCGATGACCCACCCGGACGCGACGCGGTACGAGACGTTGTCGTATCTGGAAGTCCTGGAAAAAGGCCTGAAGGTCATGGACGCCACCGCGATCTCTTTGTGCATGGACAATAAACTGCCCATTATCGTGTTCAAACTGCGCGAGGCGGGCAACCTCCGGCGGGTCATCATGGGGGATCCCGTCGGCACCACCGTTCGCATCTGACCCTCCCCTGCTGGACCACACGACCATGGACGTCAAGGATCTCAAGGAACTCTCGGCCGAAGTCTCCAAGCGGATGAACGCCACGCTGGAACATGTGCGCAAGGAACTGAGCGGCGTGCGCACCGGCCGCGCCTCGGTGTCGATTCTCGACCCCGTGCAGGTCGAGGCGTACGGCGGCCTGATGCCGCTCAACCAGGTGGCGCAGCTCTCCATCCCCGAGCCCTCACTCATCGTCGCTCAGCCGTTTGACCCGCAGTTGACCGGCGCGATTGAACGGGCGATCCAGAAGAGCAATCTCGGTCTCAACCCGGCGTCAGACGGCAAGGTGTTGCGTATTCCGCTGCCGTCGCTGACCGAAGAGCGGCGCAAGGAACTGTCGCGTCTGGTCCACAAGTACGCGGAAGAGGGACGCAACGCGACGCGCCAGATCCGCCGCGACGCCAACGACCGTCTGAAGAAGATGCTCAAGGACCACGCCATCTCGGAAGACGATGAGCGGCGCGGGCTGGACGAGGTGCAGAAGATCACCGATCAGCATGTGGCGCTGATCGATGACATGCAGAAGAAGAAGGACGTCGAGCTCCTCGGCAAATAGCCGTGGCCTCCTACTTCAGTCATCTGGAATGTTCGGTGCCGTGCGGGGCACCGGCGTACGACGCGCGCACCACGCAGCATCTCTGCACGTGCGGTGCGCCGCTGCTGGCGCGATACGACATGGACGCCGCCCGGGCGTGGTCGCGTGACTCACTGGCATCACGCGAACCGTCGATGTGGCGGTACCGCGAGTTGATGCCGCTCTTTGAGGCCGAAGCGCCGGTGACGCTCGGCGAAGGCTGGACGCCGCTGCCCCACGCAAAACGTCTTGGCGCCGCGGTGGGCCTCTCGCAGCTCTACATCAAGGACGAATCCCTCAACCCGACCAACTCCTTCAAGGCCCGCGGCCTGTCGGCGGCGGTGACGCGTGCGCACCACCTGGGCGCGAAGGTGTTGTCGATCCCGACGGCCGGCAACGCTGGCAACGCGATGGCCGCGTACGCCGCGCTGGCCGGGATCACCGCGAAGGTGTTCATGCCGAAGGACGTCAAGACGCCCTTCATTCGCGAATGTGAACTCTACGGCGCCGATGTCACGCTGGTCGACGGCCTGATTACCGACGCCGGCCGCATCGCTGCGGAAACCGGCAAGCCGCTCGGCTGGTACGACGTCTCCACGCTGAAAGAGCCCTACCGCATCGAAGGGAAGAAGACGATGGGGTATGAGCTGGCGGAACAGTTCAACTGGGTGCTGCCCGACTGGATCATCTATCCGACGGGCGGCGGCACCGGCATGGTCGGCATGTGGAAGGCCTTTGCCGAGATGAGTGCGCTCGGCTGGATCGATCCCGTGAAGCGCCCGAAGATGGTGACGGTGCAGGCGGCCGGCTGCGCGCCAATCATCAAGGCGTACGACGAAGGCGCGGAGCGGTCGGTGCTCTGGCCCGATGCACATACGGCGGCTGACGGCCTCCGTGTACCCAAGGCCATCGGCGACTTCCTTGTGCTGCGTGCCGTACGCGAGAGCGGCGGGGGCGCAGTGGCCGTCACCGACGCCGACATGATCGCCTGCATGCGCGAGATCGGTCGCCTCGAAGGCGTCAGCGCCGCCCCCGAAGGTGGCGCGGCTCTGCACGCCATCAAAGTGCTCATCGCGCAGGGCCGCATCCAGCCGCACGAGACGGTCGTGCTCTTCAACACCGGCGGTGCGCTGAAGTATCTCGATGTCCTGGCGTAGCCGCACCAAGCACCCCGCACCGGGCACCGTCGACCAGCACCCGGCACTGAGCACCGAGCACCCAGCACTGTGTCGATAGGCATCCTGTTCACCGGCGGCACCATCGCGATGCGCGTGGACCCGGTGTCCGGCGCGGCGGCGCCCTCCATGTCCGCGGCCGACATCGTCGCCGAAATTCCGACGCTGGGACAGGTCGCGGATTTCGAGATTGAGGAATTCTCGAGGCTGCCAGGCCCCCACGTGACCCCGGAACAGATGTGGCGACTCGCGTGCCGCGCAGCCGCGTGGCTTGATCGGCCGGATATCGAAGGTCTGGTCATCACCCACGGCACCGACACCATCGAAGAGACCGCGTTTCTGCTTGACCTTGTGCTGACGTCCGACAAACCGGTCGTGCTCGTCGGCGCCATGCGCACGGTCTCCGATCCAAGTTGGGATGGCCCTGCGAATCTGATTGCCGCCGTGAGGGTCGCTGCCACGGAAGGTGCGCGGGGCCTTGGCGTGCTCGTCGTCATGGACGACCACGTCTTCCCTGCCCGTGAGGTGCGCAAACTTCACACGGAATCGTCCGGGTCCTTCTCGACGCCGGAGTTTGGGCCGCTTGGCGTCGTGGACTCCGGACGCGTCGTGCTTCGCCGCCGAACTGTCGCGCGTCCGCAGTGGCAGGATCCCGGCGCTGACCCAGGCCTCCGCGTCCAGCGACTCGATACACGCGTGGCGCTCATCCAGGCCTACACCGGCATGGACGATTTTCTGATTCGTGCGCTGATTGGTCACGACACTCGTGGCCTCGCGATTGTTGCCTTCGGTCGCGGTAACGTGCCTCCGGCCATCGTGCCGGTGATTGCCGATGCCGTGTCGTCCGGGATGCTGGTGACGGTGTCGTCCCGGTCGATGGCAGGCCGTGTCGAAGCGCGCTACGGCTATGACGGCGGCGGCCTGCAGCTGAAACACGCGGGGGCTGTGCTGGCGGGCGACTTGTCGGCGTCACAGGCCAGGCTGCTTCAGATGGTCGCTCTCGGACTATACGCTGACGTCGCGAGCGCGGCGGAACTCATCCGGCATTTCGCCGACTGCGACTAAGGCTTCGCCGCCTTGCGCGCACGAACTCGGCGCTTGTTGAGGAACGGCCAGAGCCACATCCACATGCCGCTGCCCCAGAGGAACAGCAGGACCATCGCGGACGGGAAGACGACCCACATCTTGTAGGTGTCATTGATAATCGAGCCGTCGTGCAGCGCTTCCAGCCAGTCGCTGCGGCGGTAGGCCACCTGCATCACGCGACCGTCGGTGGTGTCGATCTGCACTTCCCAGTCATTCATCAGCGTGGCCTTGGCCACGCCGCGGTCGGGACGCACATCGAGGCGTTTGACGTCCTCCCATCCGGTGACCTTCACCTCGGGATGCTGGTGTGTCTTGAGTGCCGTGAGGATGTCCGTCAGCTCGATGTGGGGGGCCTTTTCACGCCCGCGATGTTCCACCGGCTGCACCCACGACCAGTCCTTCTTGAGCTGAAGGACGATGCCGCTGGCGATCACCACAAGCAGAGGGATCGCGATCAGCGCGCTGCCCCAGTAGTGGAGCTTTCGGTTCAGGACATTGCCGGACATGCAGCTAGCGGGACAATCGTAAAAGGCCGATTCAACTTACTACCAGCACTAGTCACCGAAACAAATGCCGACGTGCCTAGCCGACCGCACGATGTCCGATTCGACCGGCACCGTACGGGTGCGGCTGACGATGTCTTCGATGGGTATCGGGACGACGTCGGGGGGATGCAGCGCGGTCATCACGCCGAAGGTGCCCTGTTGCATGAGCTCGAAGGCATACGTGCCGAACCGGGTCGCCAGCATCCGATCGTAGGCCGTCGGTGAGCCGCCGCGCTGGAGATGGCCGAGCACCACATGCCGACACTCCTTGCCGGTAAGTGGTTCGAGTTGGCGCGCGACCTGTTCGCCAATGCCGCCAAGCCGCTCCATCTTCTCGACCGTGCCGGCCGACTGCAACACACGCCCGCCACCGATCGCGGTCGCCCCTTCGGCCGCGACCACGATGCTGAAGCGCGCGCCCCACCGCTCGCGGGCGCGGATGTGCTCGGCGACCTTCTCGAGGCTGTAGGGGATCTCGGGAATCAGCACCACGTCCGCCCCACCGGCGATGCCCGAGTGCAATGCGATCCAGCCGGCATACCGGCCCATCACCTCGACCACCATCACGCGGTGATGCGCTTCCGCCGTCGAGTGCAGGCGATCAATCGCATCAGTTGCGCACTCGACCGCCGTCTCGAATCCGAATGTCATCGTGGTGCCGACAATGTCGTTGTCGATCGTCTTGGGGACACCCACCATCGGCACACCTCGCTTCTGCAGTTCATAGGCGATGGCCAGCGTACCGTCGCCGCCGATGACCACCAGCGCGTCAAGGCCGAGTTTGTGAAAGTTCTCGATGCAGCGCGCGGAGTAGTCCACCGGGCCACTCTCGGTGCTGCGCGGATACGCAAACGGATTGCCCCGATTGGTCGTCCCGAGAATCGTGCCGCCGAACCGCAGGATGCCCGTCACATCACGCGGCGTCAGCACCCGCGAACGTTCCGGATAAATCAGGCCGTCGAAACTGTCCTCCAGGCCGAGACACTCCACGCCGGCGTTGGTCGCCGACTTCACCACGGCGCGGATCACCGCGTTCAGCCCCGGGGCATCCCCGCCGCCCGTCAGGACGCCAATACGTTTCAGACTCATGCACTGATCATGGTGCACGGGTGCACGGGTGCACAAGTGCACGGGTGCACCTGATAGGCTTGTGGCGAAGGAGTTGTTGACATGTCCCGTGACGAAGCGAATGCGCTGCTGGCGTTGAAGAATGCCTGGCTGGGAGTGGCGGATACCGCCGCGGCCCTGCAGGGGGCACTGCCGGGGATCGAGGCGCTGGCCGCTGACACCCCCCTCAAGAGCCTCGACCTCGAAACCTATCACCGGCTGACCTCGGCCCATGCGACGTCCGTGATGGCTCTCAGGGGCCTCATCGACGAATTGCAGCGGCAAGCTGCGCGGGAGTAGTGCTACAATCCGGGTTCGCCGCACCCGCGGTGAGGCTGACTGTGGGCCGCTAGCTCAGCTGGGAGAGCGCTACGTTCGCATCGTAGAGGTCGCGAGTTCGATCCTCGCGCGGTCCACCAAATTCTCACAATCTTGATTCAGTCCGCGGTCCGCAGTTCGCGGTCCGCAGTCCGGAGTAACATGGCTCCCATGCGCCTTCGCCTGCCGTCCAGAGCCGCCTCCGGGTGGGCCGTGCTTGGCCTGTGGGTGGCCCTGTGGCCGGGGGGAGGGCCTGAACGTGCCCCGCAGGCCCAGACGCAGGCCCCGGCGGACCTGCAGCGGTCGCTCCAGAAGCGGTATGCCGGCATCCAGGACTTCCGGGCGGACTTCACCCAGACGGCCAAGGGCGGAGTGCTCCGGACCGTCGTCAATGAGCAGCGCGGCGAGGTCACGGTCAAGAAGCCGGGTCGGATGCGCTGGATGTACGGGCCACCCGACCGGCACATCTTCGTGGCCGACGGTACCCGCATCTACTTCTACAACCCCGCCGATCGGACGGGACACACGAGTCCCATCCCCACAGGCGACAACCTCTCCGCGCCGGCGCTGTTTCTGACCGGACGCGGCGACCTCGAGCGCGACTTCACCGCCACCATGCCCACCACCCAGCCTGCCGGCGAGTGGCATCTCATGCTGACACCACGACGGGCGCAGGACGACTTCAAGACCCTCACCGTCATCGTCGATCGCACGTCCCTCGCATACAAGGGCTTCGCGTGGACCGACCATCAGGGTGCCGCGCACACGATCCGGTTCTTCAATCTGCGCGAAAACGTCGGCCTCGCGGACAAGGAGTTCACGTACGCGTTCCCGAGGGGCACACACATCACGACATCCGGTGGAGGCCTGTAACCCATGCGCACTCTAACTCTCGTCGTCGCACTCGGACTTGCCGCCGGCTGCGCGACCACCAGCACCCTCAAGCTTGCCCAGCGCGCTGAAGCGGCCGAAGACTTTGACCTCGCAGTTGTGCAATACACGCGCCTGGTGCGGGAAGCTCCGGAAAGTTCGGAAGCCAGACTCGGTCTCGAACGCGCCAGACTTCGGGCCGCCCAGCACCATCTGGGACGTGGGCGACGCCTCTTCTCGCAGGGCCGGTACGACGATGCGGTTGCCGAATTGCAGCTGGCGAACGAACTGAATCCGTCTGACGGAGTCATTGAGTCCGACCTCCGGGCCGCGCGGGCCGCACAGCGCGCGCGTCTGTCATCCCCCGAGGGAGGTCCGACGACGCTGGAGAGCCTGCTGGCACGCACGAGGAATCTCCCGCCGACCGGACTCGACCTTCCCGAGGTCACGCTGCCGGCCACGATTGACACCGGCAGCCAGGCGACCAGCCGCCAGCTGTATCTGATGCTGGCACGACTCGGCAACATGAGCGTGGTGTTTGACCCGACGTTCCGCGAATCTCCGGCGGAGGTCAGCCTTCGCAACATGACGCTTCGTCAGGGCCTCGATGCCGTCGCCGGCGTCAGTCAGACGTTCTACAAAGTGACCGGGCCGAAGACGATCACGGTCATCCCCGACACGCCGGCCAAACGCCGCGAGTATGTGGACGAACACGTGCGCACCTTCTACGTGAGCAACCTCGACATGAAGGAAGTCGTGGACCTGCTGCGGGTCGCGGGTGATGTGCGCAAGTTGCAGGCGACCAGCACGAACACCCTCACGATTGCCGACACGCCGGAACGGCTCGATACCGTCGCCAAGATTCTCGCGGCGATCGACAAGGCGCGTCCCGAGGTGATCATCAACGTCGAGATCCTCGAAATCGATCGCACCAATTTCCGGGAGTATGGGCTGCAGTTTGCGACGCCAGGCTCGGCGGGCCTCGATGGCGCCGTTGGTACCGACTCGAACCAGACCCTGCAGAGCCTGCGCAATCTGACGCAGGCCAACATCCTGGTGTCGGGGGTACCGGCCTTGTACTACCGCCTGCTCAAGACCGACACCAACACCCGGACACTGGCGACCCCTCACCTGCGATCAGTCGATGGCATTGCGGCGACCGCGAAGTTCGGTGAGGAGGTCCCCATTCCGACGCAGCAGGTGACCCCGCTCACCGGAGGCTCCAGCGACCTCCAGCAGATTGTCAACGTCACCTACCGGGATGTCGGCGTCGTCATCGACATCACGCCGCGCGTGCACGCCAACAACGACGTGACCCTGGCCGTGAAGATCGAACTGAGCAGCGTCTCAGGCACTGGCTTCTCAGGCTATCCGACCTTCGGCAACCGCGAAATCACCACCACACTGCGCCTGCGTGATGGCGAAACCAACATCATGGCGGGCCTGATTCGCGACAACGAACGCACCGTCGCCAGCGGCATCCCCGGCTTCTCCGACCTTCCGGTCATCGGACGCTTTTTCGCCCGCAACAAGCGAGAAACGCAGGAAACCGACATTGTCCTCACCCTGACCCCGCACATTGTCAGGGTCCTGGACCTGACGGAAGAAGACCTGCGCCCCTTCCGGATCCCCAGGGACGGGTCTGGCGTGCTGCCCGTGGAACTCACGCCCATCGTGCCGCCGCCCCCCCGCGACCCCGTCAAAGGCGGCGGCGGAGTCTAGGCGCGCTCAACCCCAGCGCGCCCTACGTACCGCCCACCCGCCCATCTGCTAAGCTGGCCACCGTCTATGTCCATCTTCATGGTCATCCGCATCGCCCTGAAAGCCCTCAACCGAAACAAGCTGCGCACGTCGCTGACGATGCTCGGGATGATCATCGGGGTCGGCGCCGTCATCACGATGATTGCGCTGGGCAACGGAGCCCAGGCGGCGATTGAAGAACAGATTCGCGGTGCCGGCACGAACATGATCACGATCTTCCCGGGCTCGGTGACCACCGGGGGCGTGCGGATGGGTGAAGGCCAGTCGATTCGGCTGATGCCGGCCGATGCGGAGGTCCTTCGGTCAGTCAGCGGGGTCGCCTACGTGGCGGAGGGTGTATCGAACCGCCAGCAGGTGGTCGCCGGAGCGGCCAACTGGAACGCGTCCATCGTCGGCACCAATGTGGACTTTACGCAGGTGAAATCGTGGCCGATGAAATACGGCTCGTTTTTCTCCGAGCAGGATGTGCAGGGGGCGGCCAAGGTGATCGCGCTCGGCGTCAACGTGGCGGAGATCCTGTTTGGCGCCGATGTGGATCCGACCGGGCAGATCGTGCGCGTGCGCAATCATGTCGTCAAGGTTGTCGGCGTCATGACTCCCAAGGGTGCGTCCTCGTCTGGCCAGAATCAGGACGACCAGGTGTTCATGCCGTACACCACGGTCCTCAAGAAAATCACCGGGCAGCAAAACCTGTCCTACATCCTCGTGTCGGCGGGCGACGGTGACACGATCGCGGAGACCGCTGAATCCGTGAAAGCCGCGCTGCGCGTGGCGCACGAGATTCCCGCCGGCGGCGAGGACGACTTCCGCGTACAGACACAGGACGACATGGTCGCCATGCGCACGGAGCAGGCCAACACGATGACGTCGCTTCTGGCCGGCATCGCCGCCGTCTCCCTGATGGTCGGCGGCATCGGCATCATGAACATCATGCTGGTGTCAGTCACCGAACGCACGCGCGAGATCGGTCTGCGTCTCGCGATTGGCGCGCGCGGCAGCGACGTGCTGAGCCAGTTCCTGGTGGAAGCGTTGGTGATTTCGGTCGTCGGCGGCGGTCTTGGCATCGCCTTTGGGTATGGTGCCGCCGAGTTCGTGAAGTGGTATCAGAACTGGCCCGCCGTCATTCCGATGGACTCGATCGTGCTGTCATTCGGTGTCGCGGCCGGCATCGGGGTGTTCTTCGGCTTCTACCCCGCGCGCAAAGCGTCAGCGCTGGATCCCATCGAAGCGCTCAGGTTCGAGTAATTCACAGCGAGGCATGGAGAGCTGAGAGAAACCCCTTAAATAGTTTTCTCCCAGTCCTCCACGTCTCGTTGTGAATCAAGACACTCTTTCGACATCCGCCCCGAGCGCGGTCAGGCGATTGACCAGGTCCGCGTAGCCACGTTCGACGGTCTCGATCTCCAGCACACGGCTTTCGCCATCTGCGACCAACGCAGCAGCGACGAGCGCCATGCCTGACCGAATGTCACGGCTGTCGAGCACGCGGCCCCTCAGTTTGGACGGGCCGGTGACAATGATGCGGTGAGAGTCGCAGAGGAAGAGGTCGGCGCCCATCGAGCTGAGCTGCTCGAGTGCGAAGAGGCGGAGTTCGTACATCCAGTCGTGCAGCAACGTGCGGCCTTCTGCCTGCGTGGCGAGCACGGTCACCAGCGATACGATGTCGGATGGAAACGCGGGCCACAGTCCGGTGGTTACACGTTTGGCGGCTCGCAGCTGCGATCGATGCACGACGAACGCCTGGTCGCTCACATCACACGACAGCCCCATCTCGGCGAGCACGGCCGTCGTCGGCTCAAGGTCAATCGCGTGGCAGCCGGTGATGGTGAGCTCGCTGCCGGTGACCGCGCCAACGACCCCCCAGCTGGCCGCCTCGATGTAGTCACCGCGCAACGTATGAATGGCGCCGCGACGGGTCTTGGCTCCCGTCACACGCAGGGTCGTCGTGCCTGCGCCCTCGACCTCCACTCCCATCGCCCGAAGGAACTCGCACAGTTCCACGACGTGCGGCTCGCAGGCGGCATGGCGGATTTCGGTGACGCCATCCGCAGCGGCCGCCGCCATCAGCGCGGTCTCGGTTCCCGTGACGCTGGCTTCAAGCAGATACATCGACGCGCCGTGCAAGCCCGACGATGCGTCGAGCCGGTGGCCGATCGCGCCCTCAGTGACCTGGGCACCCAGCGCTCCGAGCGCCTTCAGATGGGTGGTGATCGTGCGCCGCGCCGGGAAATCGCCTCCAGGAGGGGCCAGGCTCGCCCATCCGACACGTGCGACCAGCGCGCCCATGAGCATGACGGACCCGCGCAGGCGGCCTACCAGCGCGGGGTCCGGTGCGCCGGACGTGATGTCCGCGCAGGTCACCCGAAGCGTCGAGGTGCCTTCACCCTCGACCGTTGCACCGAGCGACCGCAGCAACGCGATCATGACCGCGACGTCACGAATCTGCGGCACATTGCGCAGCTCACACGTGTCCGGCGTCAGCACACACGCGGCCAGCAGCGGCAACGCGGCATTCTTGTTGCCGTCCACCGCAATTCGACCAGCCAGCCGGCGTCCACCCCGCACCACCAATGAAGCCATCAGACGTCTCCCAGGTACACGATCTCTTCTCTCAATTGGACACCGAACTGTTCACGAACGGCCTGCTTTGCCTGCTCGATCAGTGCACGAATATCTGCAGCCGTCGCGGCGCCGTTGGTCACGATGAAGTTGGCGTGCACCGGCGAAATCTGCGCCCCGCCCACCCGCGCGGCCTTCAGCCCGGCGCGATCCACCAGCGCGCCGGATGACCACGGGATCCCTGCGGGCACCACATCACGACCGGGGAGCGGATTCTGAAACACACACCCGGCACTGGGCAACTGCAGGGGCTGCGTGCGCTTCCGATGCGCCAGTGACGCCCTGGCCACTGCGCGAAGCGCCTCAGGATCGCCGGGCGCGGCAAAGAAGTCTGCCCACACGACAACCTCGCGAGTCTCAAACAACCGGCTGGTGTCGTACCCGAATCCCATCGCCGACGCGGGCTCCTCGCGCCACTCCCCCACCGGTGTGACGACCGCAACCGTGGACACGAGTTCGCTGATGTCGTGCCCGCCATAGTGCGCGTTTCCGTGGATGGCCCCTCCGACCGTGCCCGGCGTCCCCGCCCACGTCTCGAGTCCCGCGAGCCCGCGACCAATCATCCACCGTACCAGGCCATTCATCGTCAGGCCAGCTTCCGCGCGGACTCGATCGGTCGAGGGCTGACTGACGCCCGCGAGCTTGAGCCGGAGTACGACGCCTCTGACGCCGGCATCGGACACGAGCACATTCGACCCGCCTCCAAGCACGTGGAGCGGCTGGCCGGCCGCTGCTGCGGCCTCGACGACGGCGCGCAGTTCTTCGACCGACCGCACCTCGACGAGCCAGTCCGCCGCCCCCCCCACGCCAAACGTCGTTAATGGCGCAAGCGGCGCGTTGGCCGTCACACGCGCCTGCCCGACGATCGACGTCAACGTGGTCAGCACTGGTGTCAGCTCGCGAGTGCGGTCAGCAACTTGTCGTGGATGCCGTCGAAGCCACCGTTGGACATCAGCAGCACGATATCTCCAGGGCCAGCCTCGGTGGCGATGACCTGGACGATGGTCGCCACATCAGGAAGATGTCGCGCCTTCCGGCCGCGCTGGTGCAGGGTGTTCACGATCGCCTCCACATCCAGCCGTTCATCGTCCGGCAGCGTGGCGCGGAAGACCGCGGCGAGAATGACCTCATCAGCGCCTGATTCCTCGAAGGCGCGCAGAAAGTCGTCCTGGAAGATCTTTCGGCAGGACGTCGCCGACCGCGGTTCAAACACCGCCCAGACGCGACGGTCGGGATGCGTGGACTTGACCGCACGAATGGTCTCGAGAATCGCCGTCGGGTGGTGCGCGAAGTCGTCATACACGGAGACGCCACGCACCTCACCACGTTTCTCAAGACGGCGACGGACACCCTGGAAGTCGCGGAGGCTTTTGCGCAACGCCTCAGGCGAGAGGCCGACGATGTGTCCGACCGCCAGTGCCGCCAGCGCATTCCGCACGTTGTGCTGGCCGTAGAGCGGCACCTCGAAGTGCCCCATCGGTTCGCCGCGATGGGTGACCTCAAACCGCGTCAGGTCACCACTCGCCACGAGTTCGCTCGCGCGCCAGTCGGCGTTCGGCGCGAAGCCAAAGGTCACGACCGGGGAACGCACCAGCGCGGCCAGACGGCTGGCCTCCGGGCAATCGGCGCCGAGGATGAGGTGACCATTCTGCGGAATCAGGTTCACAAAGCGGCGGAATGCCGTCCGCAGCGATTCCATGTCCGGA
Organism: Acidimicrobiia bacterium; assembly: GCA_016871335.1. Classification (GTDB taxonomy): domain Bacteria; phylum Acidobacteriota; class Vicinamibacteria; order Vicinamibacterales; family SCN-69-37; genus SYFT01. Next base: position 95,296 of record VFZF01000009.1, on the reverse strand, counting down.
TAGATGTCCGCGTGGTCGTATTCGATGTTGCCGACGACCGCGATGTCCGGCAGATACTTCAGGAACTTCGCCGTCTTGTCGAAGAAGGCACTGTCGTATTCGTCGCCTTCAATGACGAAGTCGCGTCCGCTGCCGAGACGATAGCTGCCATCAAAGTTGTTGGCGATGCCACCAACGAGCAGGCTCGGGTCTTCTCCGCCGGCCGCCAGCACCCACGCCGTCAGCGACGTGGTGGTGGTCTTGCCGTGCGTACCGGCGATCACAATGGACCGCCGGTCCCACAGGAAATGCTCGCGAATGGTCTCGGGCAGCGACAAGTACCGCGCCTTGCGGTCGAGCACGGCCTCCAGTTCCACGTTGCCGCGCGAGATCGCGTTGCCCACAACCACCGTATCAATATCACCGGTGATCTGTTCGGCACGGTAGCCGTCGAACACACGAATGCCTTCGCGCGCCAGAAAGTCGCTCATCGGCGGATACACGCCGTGGTCGGAGCCCTGCACGTCGAAGCCGCGGGCCTTGAGCATCGCTGCAAGCGTCGCCATGGCCGTGCCACACACGCCGATAAAGTGCACGCGCTTCATTGCCTCATCGCCTCATTGCCCCATTGCCCCATCACCGGAGACTCGGTAATCACGACCCGTGGTGCGCCGTTTGCGATCACGCGCGTGTGCACGCCGAGCGGCAGCGTCACCAGCGGCGTCGTTGTATGCCCCGACGGAAAGTCCATCAACACCGGCCCTGGAAACGCGGCCAGCGCATCTGCGACCACTGCGCGTCCTGTCACCGCGCCTCCGGGTTCATCACAATTCGGTAATTGGCCGACGATGATGGCGGAGGCTTTCGCGAGGAGGCCCGACTGTGCGAGCTGCACACACATGCGATCCAGCCGATACGGTCGCTCCCCCACTTCATCAAGGAACAACACGCACCCGCGGGGTGGCTCGAACGCCCAGGGCGTGCCGAGGGAGCCGAGCAACTGGCTGATGGTCCCGCCGAACAACGGCCCGTCGGCCTCACCGTGACGCAGGGATTCGACGCCGTCCGGCGCGAGTTCTCCGAGTGGCGTCGCCGAGAGGCTTCCAAGAAAAGACGTGGTGTCGTATCGATCCGGGCCTGCAGAGATGCGGCGATCAAGCATGGGCCCGTGAATCGAAGCGACGCCGACCTGGCAGCCCAGCCAGCTGTGCAGTGTGGTCAGATCGCTGTATCCAATGAAGGCGGCTGGTGGACATCCATGCACATCCCCCGCCGACAGGAACGGCAACAGCTGCACGCTGCCATACCCCCCACGCACTGCGAGGATGACATCCACGGACGTGTCGGCCCAGGCTTCTCTCAGCTGTGCTGAGCGGGACTCTGCGCTGCCGGCGACATACGCCTGTCGCTCAAACACGCGCTCGTCGTACACCGACACAAATCCCAACCGATCGAGCTCACGAAGACCCGCGTCAAAGTCCGCGCGATCAAACGGACTCGCCGGCGCGAGCAGACGCACGCGGCTTCCCGGCCAGGCCGGACGCACTTTCCTCAGGCCGCACCGGGTGCGATCACTCACAGGAAGGCCGCCATTCGTGCCGCGATGGCGTGGTGGGCATCATGCCCGATGCTGTCCAGGTTGGTGGTTGGCGGCTGCAACAGATGCGCAAAGCGGGTCTTCACGCGAGACTGGCGCATCATCGCATCTTCGACCCGCGCGAGCGGCAGGCGCCCCTGCTCCACCGCATGAATGACGGCCTCAAGCGCCTCGACCTGCTCGTCGAGGGTCGAGTTGCAGAGCAACACCGCATCACACCCGGCCGCCAGCGCCATCACCATGGCCTCCGGTAACGGCCACGTGGCGGCCACGGCGTTCATCCCGAGGTCATCACTGATCACGAGTCCGTCAAAGCCCAACTGCTGCTTGAGCACATCCGTGACCACTGTGCGCGACAACGTTGCCGGCAGGTCTTCATCAAGCGACGGCACCAGCACATGCGCAGTCATGATGGTGCCGAGGCCCTCGGCAATCGCTGCCCTGAAGGGCGCGAACTCGATCGCGTTTAGTCGATCAGGCGGATGTTCGACCAGCGGCAATTCAAGATGCGAGTCCGTGCTCGTGTCCCCATGCCCAGGGAAATGTTTGCCGCAGGCGACGATACCGGCCTTCTGCAAGGCACGCACCATGGACGCGCCGATCCGCGATACCACGTCGGCGGTCTCGCCGAACGCGCGGTCCCCGATGATCGGATTCTTCGGGTTCGTGTGAATGTCGAGCACCGGCGTGTAGTCGAGGTTGATCCCGACGCCCCGCAGTTCTGCCGCGAGCGCTGCCGCAAACGCCTCCACCAGCCGCTCATCGCCACTGCGGCCCAGCGTGATCATCGGCGGCCACTCGGTGAACGGCCGGCGCAGCCGCGCCACGCGTCCGCCTTCCTGGTCGACGCTGATCCACAGGGGCCAGTCCTGTGCGAGGTCCGCGGACTCGCGCGAGAGGTCCGCCACCTGCGCGGGGTCCACGATGTTGCGCGCAAAATAGATGACACCACCGAGATCGAACTCGGCGGCCACACGTTTCAGGTCTGCGGGAACCGCATGCCCGGGGAAACCGACGATCGCCAGTTGTCCCACGTGACGCCGAAGATCGCGAAGCGACATACCGCCACAGTATAAACGGGGGGATAATGTCCGCTGTGCGTATTACTGCTTCTGCGCCGACGCGCATTGACCTCGCCGGCGGCACCTTCGACATCTGGCCCCTCTACCTCTTTCACGACCGTGCGCAGACCATCAACGCCGCCCTCAGCCTGCGTGCCACCGGCGTCCTCCAGTCGCGTACCGACAGCCGCATTGTCCTCCGCTCGGAAGATACCGGTGATGTCGTGGACGCGGCGTCGGTCCGTGATCTTGATCTCGACCGGCTGCCACTGGTCGCGCGCCTCGTGCACCTGTTTCTGGATGGCACGGACACCGGCCTCGACGTCACCACACGCTCGGACTCCCCGGTCGGCGCCGGCATCGCCGGGTCGTCGGCGATGAATGTCGCACTCACCGGCGGCCTCGCGGCCTTCACCGGGCGGACACTGAGCGACGACGAGTTGCTGGCGATTGCGATGAACGTTGAAGCGCAGGTCATCCGCGTGCCGACGGGCGCGCAGGACTATCGGCCCGCACTCTACGGCGGTGTCTCGGCGGTGGAACTGACCGCCACCGGTATCCGGCGTGTCGCCCTCCCCGTACGAGCTGACGCGCTCGCCTCGCGGATCGTTGTGGCATACACGGGCGCGTCCAGGAATTCCGGCATCAACAACTGGGATGTCATGAAGCGCCACATTGATGGCGACCCTGCGGTGGTTGGCGCCTTCGAGGGTATCCGCGACGCGGCGGTGGGCATGCGTGACGCGTTGACGGCCGGGGACTGGGACGCCGCAGGCCACCATCTCGCCGCTGAATGGGCCGGCCGCACCACGCTGGCGCCCGGCGTCACCACACCCGACATCAACGCCCTGCTCGCAGCCGCCCAGGCCGCTGGGGCGCTGGCTGGCAAGGTGTGCGGCGCCGGTGGTGGCGGCTGCCTCTTCTGCCTGGTGCCTCCCGACCGCAAGACCACCGTGGCCGAGGCGCTCCGTATTGGCGGCGCGCGCGTGCTTGACTGTACGATTGAGGCCGACGGCCTGCGGATTGCGAGGGCGTGACTTGGCGCGCTGGAACCCAGCGCGCCCTTCGTGTTGAGGCACCAGCTATGGCGAATTCGCTTGATGTGATCCGGAAGCTCTACTTCAACACGACCAAGTCCACGGTCCAGAAGGACCTGGAGAAGGCGATCGATCTGTTCAAGACGCTGAAGACGAAAGACGACCGCGAGAAAGCGGCGGTATTTATGGACGGCCTGTCCCAGATGCGTTCGGAGTGGGGGGTTCGTTCCGGAAAAACTCCGACACGTTCGCCGACGAAATCTTCACGGTCCTGACGTCACCCACACGGCCGAGCGACCGCCCCGGCTTGCCGTTCACGGTCAGCGACACCACGCCGGCGTTGCCGACCTGCAGCACAATTTCCCTGGTCGCTTCAAACCGCTGACGTTCGCCGCTCGCCATCACGCGCGCGGGAATCAGCGTGCCATCCGTCGTCACCCGCACCCAGCAACTGTCCGACGTCACCAACTCAATCCACAGCGGACTCGACGACTCGGGAGTCACTGGCGCGGCAGGTTCCTGCACCACGGCCGCCGGCGGTACGGGAACAGGCGCCGGGGCGCCGAACCACATCTTCCACACGACCACCGCGCCGATGATCAGCAAAACCAGCACCACGGCGCCGACGCGAAGGGCCACCCCGGCGCGGCGCTGCTGCTCGAGAAACGCGCGATCATCGGCGGTCACTTCGGGCCGCGCTTCGTCCTTGTTGCGCCGGCTGTCGTGTTCGTCGAGCTCCACCAGGAACTGCGCCATGACCTCGTCGGGGTCAAGCCCCACTTCCAGGGCATACGCCTTCACAAACGCGCGGCTGAAGATGCCGCCAGGCAGCCTCGACAGATCCCCCCGCTCCAACGCCTCGAGCGCCAGGGGCGAGATCTTGGTGGACGTAGCGACCTGTCGCAGCGAGATGCCACGGCTCTCGCGCGCCTGTTTCAGTTGGGCTCCGAATTCACTCATGGGATCGTCTCGTTACTGTATCGAAAAACCTGCGGCTGCACGCAGCTCTCTGATGGCCCGGCCCGGCCCCAACGCCCCGTCCGCGCGCCCGGCCGGCAGAAACAGGCTGATCGCGGCAAGGCCCGACGCCCCGGCAGCCAGGCACGCTGCCGCAGTGTCCACCGTGATGCCGCCGATCGCCACGACCGGCACGTCGCTCGCGGCGGCGACGGCGCGCAGGGTCTCAAGGCCGCGAACCGGTTTGGATCCGCTCACAAAGACGGCCCCCACAAGAAGGTAATCAGCCCCCTCGCCCCCCGGCATGTCGACCGCATGCACCGACCGGCCAATCACCCACGCGGCGCGTGACAACGCGCGCACCCGTGCCACCGGCCACCCATCATCGCGCAGATGCACGCCATCAGCCCCGGCGATGACCGCCACGTCCGCACGGTCGTTGATCAGGACGCGGGTGCTCGTGCCTCGAGTGTCGGCGACAACGCCGCGCGCAAGGTTGCAGAGGGTCTCAGCGGACAGGGTCCGCTCGCGCAGTTGAATCGTGTCGATACCCGCGTCGATCGCCTCGGCCAACCAGCGCCGCACACCGGTCACCAGATCGCGATCGGTGCGCGCCTCCGGGCACGCGCGACGACTGTCAGTGACGAGCGTCAGCGTCATCGTTCATGGCGGCCCGGCGTCCGCGGATGGCAGACCAGAGGTCGCGCACACCGCACCACGCCGTGATGAGCCCGACGCCGGAGACGGCGCCACGCGCGTAGAGGTTTTCCATCACCACGTCGAGCCACGGCCAGAAGTCGCCGAAGTAGTTGCGGTCCCACAGCTGGGACCAGGGCGCCATGATCAGCAGGAGTCCCGCCTCGATCAGATACGCGGCGATGAGGAGTCGACTGAAGAAGTGAATGGGAAACTCCGGCCTGTCAGTCAGCGATGGTATCAGAAAGGTCGAATAACGTCGGGGGCCGGAACGTCCGGCGGTGCGCCGCGGAGTACCCGTACTTGGCCACCGCCGCGAGATGATCGGCCGTGGCATACCCCTTGTGCCGATCGTAGCCGTAGCGCGGATCGTCGTCATGCAGACGACACATCAGGGCGTCCCGTTCAACTTTGGCGATGATCGAGGCGGCCGCGATCGCCGCCGCTCTGGCATCCCCACGAATCACCGCCCGCTGCGCCACCGGCAATCCCGGAATCGGAAACCCGTCCACGAACACAAACCCAGGCAGCGGCACAAGGCTGAGTGCCGCCTGCCGCATGGCGGTCAGTGACGCGCGGTGGATGTTCAGGCGATCGATATCGGACGGCGACAGGGTGGCCGTGGCACACGCCACCGCAGACGCGCGAATCTCGACGGCCAGAGCCTCGCGCTCATCGGCACGAAGCGTCTTCGAGTCCGCGAGACCCGGGATGTGGCGATCGGGATGCAGAATGACGGCACCGGCGACGACGGGGCCGGCGAGACATCCTCGCCCGACCTCATCGACGCCGGCCACGTACACAAACCCGAGCCGGCGCACGGCGTTTTCCAACGCACGCGAGGCCCGGGGCCGCGGCATTTACGTCCGCTTCTTTTCCTTCATGCGAGCCGCCTTGCCGCGCAGATCGCGCAGGTAGTACAGCTTCGCGCGGCGCACCTTGGCGCTGCGCACCACTTCGATCTTGTCGATCGTCGGCGAGTGCAGCGGGAAGATACGCTCAACCCCCTGGCCGAAGGACACCTTCCGCACCGTGAACGTGGCGCGCACGCCTCCGCGGTGCTGACCGATGACCAGGCCTTCGAACACCTGGATACGTTCCTTGTCGCCTTCGCGCACCTTCACGTGCACTTTGACAGTGTCGCCGGACCGCATCGCGGGCCGGGCCACCAGGTGGGGCTGTTCAATCATCTCTAACGCGTTCATGACCGTCTCCTCTTTGGCGACGCCGACGCGTCGCCTTCCAACAACTCACGTGCCGCACGTTCCTCACTGGTGAGGTCCGCGGCGTCCAACAACTCCGGACGACGATCCCGTGTGCGTTCGACGCGCTGGCGGGCTCGCCATCGTTCAATCTCGCCGTGGTGCCCGGACACCAACACGTCCGGCACCGCCCGATCCCGAAACACCGCCGGGCGCGTGTACTGCGGATGATCGAGCAATCCCCGCACAAACGAATCACCCGCCACCGACGACTCGTCGCCGACCACACCCGGCACCAGCCGCACCACCGCGTCCATCAGGACCAGCGCGGGCAGTTCCCCACCCGTCAGCACGTAGTCCCCGATGGACACTTCATCGGTGACAAACGCGTCGGTGACGCGCTCGTCAATCCCTTCGTACCGGCCGCAGAGCAGAACCAACCGTTCCATCCCCGAGAACCGCGCCGCCATCGCATGCGTCAGCGGCTTGCCCTGCGGCGTCAGGAGCACCACCGCCGATGGCGTGCCCCGTTCCGCCGTAATCGCCTCCACCGCCCGGAACAGCGGCTCGGGCTTGAGTACCATGCCCGGTCCACCGCCAAACGGCACATCGTCGACCACCCGATGTTTGTCGTCTGTGTAGTCGCGCAAATCCCGCGCCTGCACATCGACCAATCCCTTCGTCCGCGCTCTGGCCACCACCCCATCGACCAGCACCGCTTCGACCATGGCGGGGAAGATGGTCACGACATCAATCGTGAGCACGGGTCCCCTCGCATGTCGGCCGATTGGCGTCCAGCAACCCCTCAGGGGGCGCGATCACAATCCGCCGTGCCGCGATGTCGACCTCGCGGCAAATCTCACCGGCCATCGGCACGAGCACTTCGCCCCCAGGCCCGTTAATCCCGAGCACCGCCTGGGCGGCCCCGGTATACACAATGGCGACCGGCCCCACCACCTGACCGTCGACCGTCTCCACCGTGCACCCCACCAGATCGTGCAGGTAATACTGCCCCGCCGGCAACGCGCCGAGTGCGTCCGGCTCGATCTGCAACTCCCGATCGCGAAGACCTTCGACCGCCTCGATCGTCTCGAGGCCGGTGAACCGCACGACCCACCGATCCCCCTGCGGCCGGCTCGCGGCAATCGTCAACTCGCGACCACCACCAATCGTGACCCGGGCCCCCTTGCGGAAACGCGTCTCGCCAAAATCCGTGGCCGACTCCACGACCACATCGCCCTTCAGGCCATGCGGCCGAACAATCCGGCCAATTGTCACCGGCTCAGAACTGGCCATCCGCCCAACCGCCCATCAGCCAAGCCGTTAATCGTCTCGAAAGTCGACCGTGACGCGTTCACCGTCGAGTTCCCCGGCGGCCGTCGCCAGTGTGCGCACCGCGGAGGCCGTCCGGCCCTGGCGTCCGATCACGCGTCCGAGGTCGCCCGGGGCCATCGTGAGTTCGATGATCGTGGTGCCGCGGCGCGGCACTTCAATGACATCGACCTCGTCCGGCTGGCTCGCAAGTGCCCGCGCGACGACTTCAACGACGTCGCGTGCGCGGCTCACTGGGCCGCCGGCGCCGCCGCGTCCGCTGCCACCGGCGCGCGCGCAATCAACGTGCGCAACGTGTCCGACGGCTGCGCGCCCTTGCTCACCCAGTGTGCCAGGCGTTCACGATCGAGCGTCAGCGTCTCGGGCTTGGTCCGCGGGTTGTAATGCCCGATGATCTCGATGAAACGGCCTTCACGCGCCGCCGCCGATTCCGTCACCACAATGCGGAAAAACGGCCGGTTCTTCGAACCCGCACGCCGCATACGAATCACTACCATCTACTACCTCCACAATTGCCGAAGCTGAAGCTTCGGCCTCCATCAAATCCGCCCAACCGCCCAACCGCCCAACCGCCCAGCAGCCCAACCGCCCAGCAGCCCAGCTACTTGCCGCGCATCATCTGCATCATGCGTTGCTGGCCCTTGCGACCACCACCTGCGGCGCTCATCGTCTTGAGCATCTTGCGCATCTCGACGAACTGCTTGAGCAGCCGATTCACGTCTTCCACCGTCGTGCCGCTGCCGCGCGCGATGCGCTTTCGGCGACTGCCGTTGAGCAGCTGATGATCCGCCCGTTCCTCCAGCGTCATTGAACTGATGATCGCCTGCACACGGGTCAACTGCTTCTCGTCCACCTGGGCGCCGGCGTTCGCCGCCTGCTTCATTGCCCCCAGGCCCGGGATCATCCCGAGCACCTGTTCGAGCGGCCCCATCTTCTTCAACGTCTTCAGCTGGTCCGCAAAATCCTCCAGCGTGAAGTCATCAAGCCGCGTCTTCTTCTCGAGCTTCTCGCGGGTGTCGTCATCAAGCGCCGCTTCCGCACGCTCGATGAGCGTGAGGACGTCGCCCATCCCCAACATCCGCGAGACGAGCCGGTCCGCATGGAACGGCTCCAAATCCTGCGGGCGCTCGCCGACGCCCACAAAGGCAATCGGCACGCCCACGACCCCCACCACCGACAACGCCGCGCCACCGCGCTGGTCTCCGTCGAGCTTCGTCAGCACGACGCCGGTGACGCCGGTGCGCGCGTTGAACTCGCCCGCGCTCCGGATGGCGTCCTGCCCCGTCATCGCATCGGCGACGTAGAGGCGGTCGGTCGGATCCACCGCGTTCGCGATCGCATCCAACTCCGCCATCAACTCGTCGTCGATGTGCAGACGGCCCGCGGTGTCGACAATCAACGTGTCGAACCCGAGCTGCGTCGTCATCGCGAGCGCACCCGCCGCGCGCACGACCGGGTCCATCTCCCCCTCGGGATCGTGAACCCGCACGCCGACCTGCTTCGCCAGCACCGAGAGCTGCTGGATGGCGGCCGGCCGCCGCACGTCGGTGGACACCACCAGGGGATGCTTGCCCTGCTGTGCCAGCCAGCGTCCCAATTTCGCCGTCGTGGTCGTCTTGCCCGAGCCCTGGAGGCCCAGCATCAACACCACGCGCGGTTTCCGTGCGGTCTCCGTGAGCCCGCCGGTAACCTCGCCAAACAGGGCGAGCAGTTCGTCGCGCACGATGCGCACAACCTGCTGGTCCGGCGTCAGGCTCCGCAACACCTCGTCGCCAATCGCCTTCGCCCGCACGCGGTCGATGAACGCCTTGACGACGCGGAAGTTGACGTCGGCCTCGAGCAGCGCCAGGCGGATTTCCCGCAGGGCCGCGTCGACCGCGTCTTCGGTCAGGCGCGACTGCCCTCGAAGCGTCTTGAAGACGTCCTGCAGCCTGGTGCTTAACGAGTCCAACATAACAACGCACATGCACTCCGGGCACACTTCGTCCGGACGCAAACCGCTATCTTACAACAGGTTCCCCTACCTCGCGCCGGAGATCCGGGGCAGGGACACAGGTGGCTTGACCGTGGCCGGCTGGGTCTGGGTCTGGCCCCCGGCCTCCAGGGTGACCTGGTAGGTCCCGGCCGGGGCCATGGCTCCCCCGCCGCCCCGCCCGCCGCGGCCGCCACCCCCGCCGCCCGCCCTCAGATTCCAGAGCACGCGGCGAATCCCCGTGCCTGACTGGACCTGCTGGGTGAACACCGTCTGGCCCTCCCCGTTGGTCACCCGGATGGTCACCGGCCCGGCCGAGGCCTCCCGCTGCCAGAACACGATGGACATGCCGTTCGGCTCGTTCGGCGTCGCCAGCACGTCGTCGCCGTACAACCGATAGTTGCCCCAGTCGCTTTCAATGCGGAGGCCCTTGGGCTCAGGCGCGAACAGGTGGATCGGCTTGGCGAGCACGTCGGCGGAGAGCTGCTGGAGCGGCGTGATGTCGGTCACCCACACACCGCGGCCGTGGGTGCCGGCGATGAGGTCGTTTTCGCGCGGGTGAATGACGAGGTCGCGCACCGGCACGATGGGCATGTTCGCGTGGAACGGCACCCAGGTGACGCCCGCGTCGAGACTCGCGAAGAGTCCGCGATCAGTGCCCAGGAACAGGAGCGCCCGGTTGGTGTGGTCCTCGACGATGACGTTGGTGGACGCGGCGGCGGGCAGCGTCGCCGTCAGTGCTCGCCACGTCGCCCCGAAGTCATCCGTGCGGTAGACAAACGGCCTGAAGTCGTCGCGATGGAACCCGGTGATCGTGGCGTAGGCGGTGCCGGCCGCATGACGCGACGGCGTCACGCGCGTGAACCAGTAGTCGCGCGGCGCACCGGCGGCCTGAATCGCCGCCGTCACGTTCGACCACGCGCCGCCGTCATTGCGCGTGACGTGGATCCGCCCGTCATCGGTAGCCGCCCACATCACGCCCTTGGTGTGGGCCGACTCCGCGAGTGTGGTGATGGTGCAGTACCAGACGTTGCCATCGCCGACACGCGTGATCGTGCACGGGCTGCCGGGAATCTCAGTGGCGGCCCCCTCGGCACTCGACAAGTCCCCGCTGATCGCGGTCCACGAGTTGCCCTGATCGGTCGAGCGGAACACCTTCTGTGCGCCGGCCAGCAATGTCTTCGGATCGTGTGGCGACAACACCAGCGGCGCGACCCAGGTGTAGCGGTTGCGCGGCTCAGCCGAGTTTGGGGAGGGCGCCGGCGGCGCGATACTCGTCCGCTCTCCTGTGCGCACGTTCTGGCGGAAGTGCAGCCCGAATTGCTGCGTGTTGTAGACCCACTGGCTGTCAGTGGGATCGACGGCGTTGTACATGCCGTCGCCCATGCCTACGGTCACCCACTGTTCGGTGCTGACACGCCCGGCGAAACCGTTGATCGGGGCGCGCCAGGACTCGTGATCCTGCAGTCCGGCGTGCACGTGATACGGATCGTCCATGTCCACGGCCAGTGCGTAGATCTCGCCCAGCGGCAGGTTGGCGTAATGCTTGACGGTGCGGCCCGCATCCAGCGTCTGGTAGACGCCACCGTCCGATCCCACCAGGAGCCGCTCCGGGTCGTCGGGATCCACCCAGATGGCGCGAATGTCACCGAACATGTTGGTGAAGCGGGATCGGCTGTTCTCGAGATCGTGCCAGGTCTTTCCGCCGTCGGTCGTGTGCGCCACCCACACACTGGTCACCCACACGCGCTGGTCGTCCTTCGGATCGATCTTGAGCCAGTTGAACGAGTACGGCGCCTTCCCGCCGACGTTGATCGCGCGATCGTGCGTCAACCGCCACGTCCGTCCCGCATCCTCGGATCGATACACCTCGCCAATGCCACCACCCACCGCGTTCGGCTGCGGCAGGCCTGCGGGACGCGGGTTGATGTTCTCGACGAGCGCGTAGAGGATGTTCGAGTTGCCCCGGAACACGTCAAGGCCGATCCTGCCGATGTTGCCTTCCGGCAGGCCGCCCTCAAGTCGCGTCCACGTCGCGCCGGCGTCGGTCGTCTTGTGGATGCCGCTGCCGGGGCCACCCTGCCGCAGGCGCCACGCGACACGTTCCTTGTCATAGGTCGCCGCGTACAGGACGTCGGGATTCGACGGGTCCATCACCATCTCGATGACGCCGACCTCGTCGTTCACAAACAGCACCTTGTCCCACGTCCCCCCGCCATCACGCGTCCGATACACGCCGCGATCCGGCGACTTCGTATGGAGCGGCCCCATCGACGCCACGTACACGACGTCGGGATCTTTCGGGTGGATGAGGATGCGCGAGATGTGCTGTGTCGGCCGCAGCCCCATGTGCTGCCACGTCGCGCCGGCATCGGTGGACTTGTAGACGCCGTCGCCGGGATACGAATACCGCACCACAAACGACTCGCCCGTGCCGACCCACACGACCCGTTCATCGGACGGGGCCACCGCGACGGCGCCGATCGACTGCTGGGCCATCGCGTCGAAAATGGGCTCAAACGTCGCACCGTTGTTCGTCGTCTTCCACACGCCTCCATTGCGCGTGCCGACGTAGAACGTGTACCGATGTGAGCGTTCCGGCGCCGCCGGCACCGCAAAGTCCGTGACCCATGCGCCCGCTCTGAACGGCCCCATGTTCCGGAACTCGAAGCTCTTGAGAATATCCGGCGCGAGGCGCGACTGCGCGAACACGGACGCGGTCGCCGAAATCACAATTGCCGCTGCAAGAATCCGACGTATCACTCGTGCCTCCCATGGCAGCCTGCAACCCAGGCCGCCCTACGTACCCAGCCACCCAGCCGCCCACCCGTTCATTTCTTCACGATCGTGTCCACCGTCACGTTGAACCGCCTGAAGTTCTGGTAGATCGCGCGGCCCGTGATGATGGGCTGCCGCGGTGTCGAGTACCGCTCGCTCATCAGCACCGGCAACCACATCTCCAGGGCGGACTGAAGCGCGTAGGACACGCCGATGACCACAGACGTGGAACCTGTGGAAATACGCATCTCCGTGCGATGCACCCGGCCCGTTGTTTCATCGATCCAGAACGTGCCCTGTGCCGCAGCGTTGTCGATCGTCTGAATCACCCGCGGCGTGGCGCGCTCCGTGAACCGGAGTTCGCGCACCTCGTGCTCTCCGACCTTCGCCTTCGCGCCCCGGCGGAACTGCGACCGCGCCTGCTCACTGCGTTTCCCAAACTGCAGCACCATCGTCGGCACATTGACCGTGCGGCGCACCCATCCCAGATTGTGTTTGGCGCTTTCTTCGACGATGCGGTGGACCTGGGTGAGGGAGTCGCCTGTGGGCGTCAGGAAGAGCTGGATGAGCCGGCCGCTCCGATCCTGCACAGGCGTGCCATCCACCTCAAACACGTCGCGGAACGCCACCCACCCCGAATCGCCTTCCGCAGGTGTGGACACGCGCGTCAGCAGGAACTCCGACTTGAGCGTGCGCATCCCTGGCCACAGGGTCGACTGGCCCGTCGATTCCTGCACGTAGTGTTCTTCGGAGACGACCGCCGCGAGGTCGCGTTCGTACGCCTCGATGTAGTCCGCGAGACGCGCCTGCAGCGTCTCAAGCGGCACATCCTGCGGCGCCGCCAGCAGCAAACCCGACGCGAGTACCGTCAGCTGAAGTGCGACACCAAACGCTGTTCGAAGCCCAGGAGCTTTAGCCATGCTCATCAGACCGATGACAGTTTATGCCCGAGTTTGTCCTTCTTGGTCTTCATGTACTTGCGCGTGTCGTTGGTCGCGGCAATCTCGATCGGCACGGACTCGACGACGGACAACCCGTAGCCTTCGAGGCCGACGAACTTCCGCGGGTTGTTGGTGAGCAGGCGCATCGACCGGATGCCCAGGTCGCGCAGAATCTGCGCGCCGATGCCGTAGTCGCGCTGGTCGGGCTTGAACCCGAGCCGCTCATTGGCCTCGACGGTATCGAGCCCCTGATCCTGAAGTTCGTACGCCTTGATCTTGTTGCCGAGGCCGATCCCGCGCCCTTCCTGATGCAGGTACAGCAGCACGCCCTGCCCTTCCTGCGCGATGCGCTGCATCGCGGTGTCGAGCTGCGGACCGCAATCACATCGCAGCGAATGGAACACGTCGCCGGTGAGGCATTTCGAGTGCACGCGCACGAGGATGCGCTCGCTCGAGCTGATGTCGCCTTTCACAAGCGCGACGTGCGTCTCGCCGTCGATGCCGGACTGGTACGCGAAGATCTCGAATGGGCCATGCGCCGTCGGCAACGCCGCCCGGGCCACCCGCGTCACCATGGTCTCGGTCCGCATGCGGTACCGGATGAGATCAGCGATCGTGATGATCGGCATCTTGTGCTTCTTCGCGAACTTCACGAGCTCGGGCACCCGCGCCATCGTGCCGTCGTCATTCAGAATTTCGCAGATCACGCCGGCCGGCGGCAGGCCGGCGATACGGGAGAGATCCACCGCCGCTTCCGTGTGGCCGGACCGCACAAGCACGCCGCCCGGGCGCGCACGCAAGGGGAAGACGTGGCCCGGCCGCGAGAGATCGCGAGGTCCGGAGTCGCGGCCGATCGCCACCTTGATGGTTTTGGCGCGGTCGGCAGCCGAGATGCCGGTGGTCGTCCCTTTCTTGGCGTCGATCGACACACAGAACGCGGTCTCGCGGCGGGCGGAATGGTCGCTGGCTTCGAGCGGAATGTCGAGGTGATCCAGCCGTTCGGGCGTCATGGCGAGGCACACCAGGCCGCGCCCGTGTTTCACCATGAAATTGATGGCTTCGGGCGTGACCTTTGAGGCCGCCATCGTCAGATCGCCTTCGTTCTCGCGGTCCTCGTCGTCGACCACGACGATCATCTTGCCGGCCTTCAACGCAGCCACGGCCTCTTCAATGTCCGCGAATGGCGTTGAACGACGCCCTTTCGCCAGACGCAACGGCGCCTTCTTCACGAGATCCTCCCCAGTTCGACCACCCGCGCCACGTGTTTACCGAGCACGTCCACTTCGAGATTCACGACATCGCCGACCTGCAGATCCGACAACGTGGTGGCAGACCACGTGTGCGGAATGATCTGCACGGCAAACCGGCCGGCCTGTAGATCCGCCACCGTCAGACTGATGCCGTCCACGGCAATTGATCCTTTCGGGATCACCAGCGACGCCAGCTCTGCGGGCAGGGAACACTCGAGCCGGTAACTGCCCGACTCCGCGCGCACCGCCAGCAACGCCGAGACGCCGTCAACATGCCCGAGCACAAAATGTCCGCCCAGCCGCGCATCCGCCCGCAGCGGACGCTCAAGATTCACGCGGCGGCCTGTCTGCCAACGTCCGGCCGTGGTCACACGCACGGTCTGTGGCGACACATCGGCTTCAAATGACGAAGGACCAACAACGACCGCGGTCAGGCAGACGCCATTCACGGCGATGCTGTCGCCCACGGCCAGTTCCGCGCCGAGCGTCGTCTCGATGACCACACGCCCGCCGGTGTCACCACTGACCCCCGTGGACACTTGGCCGGTTGTCTCAATCAAGCCGGTAAACACGTCAGGACCACGTTCCTTCCACACACCGATCCGCACCGAACATCCGCGTGGGCGTCCGCCCGTTCACCCAATGCGCGAGCGCCGGAGCGACGGGAACCCCCTCACCGAGCACGGCCGGCGTCTCGATGTACTGCACCACATCCACCAGGCCCGCCCCACTCCAGGCCTGCTGGAGCGCTGGACCACCTTCGACCAGCAGCGATTGCACGTTCCTGTCGGCAAGAAACGCACCGACTGCGGCCAGGCGGCGCGACTCAAACAACTCGACGTCCACACCCCTGGAGCGAAGCGCCGCACGGTGGGTCGCCGGGACCGTATCCAACCCAACCATTATGACGGGGCCCGCCGACAGGGTCGAATACACAGCCGCCGTCGCCGGCACCCGTCCGCGCCAGTCCACAATCACCCGCGTCAGCGGCCTCGGCCTCCACGCACCGCGGGCCGTCAGGTGCGGGTCGTCCGCCAGCACCGTGTCCGCCCCCACCGCAATCGCATCAATCCACGCGCGCTGCCGATGCATCCAACGGTCGGTCCTAGGGGATGTGAGTCGTGAGGAGCCAACGTACCCGTCAGCCGACACCGCGGTCTTCACCACGGTCCACGGCCGGTCGCACGTGATCCATGTCAGGAACGGCGCGTTCTGTCGCGCGGCATCGTCTTCGCAGACGCCCGTGATGACCTCGATGCCTGCGCCCCGAAGCCGGGCGTGACCGCCGCCCGACACGCGCGGATTGGGATCCTCGATCGCCGTCACGACCCGTCTGATGCCGGCGGCGATGATACGTTCGGTGCAGGGCCCTGTGCGGCCGATGTGACAACAGGGCTCAAGGGTGCAGTAGAGCGTGGCGCCCCGGGCACCGTCACCGGCCACCCGCAAGGCATGCACTTCGGCGTGTGGTCCACCCGCCACCAGGTGCGCGCCCTGGCCGACGACCACGCCGTCGGGGGAGACCACGACGGCCCCGACAAGCGGATTGGGATTGGTGCGCCCGCGGCCGCGCTCGGCCACAAACAGTGCCCGGGCCATCCACGCCGCGTGATCGGCAGTCGTCATCATGCGCCCGGCTACGCGGTGAAGATCGCCTCGACGTAGGCATCGGCGTCGAACGACACGAAGTCGTCAATGCCCTCGCCCACACCCACGAACCGGATCGGCAACTTCAGGTCGTGCGCAATGGCCACCGCGACGCCGCCCTTCGCCGTGCCGTCGAGTTTGGTGATCACGATACCGTTGGCGCCACTCGCCTGCTGGAACTCGCGCGCCTGCACAAGTCCGTTCTGACCGACCGTGGCATCCAGCACCAGCAGCACTTCATGCGGAGCGCCTGGCACTTCGCGCGCCACAATGCGACGAATCTTGTCGAGCTCCGCCATCAGGTTGGCTCGCGTATGCAGGCGGCCTGCCGTGTCGACGATCACGATCTCGCGGTGGCGCGCCTTGGCCGCGGTGACCGCATCAAACGTCACGGCCGCCGGATCCGATCCGGACTGCGCGCGCACAAGGTCAACACCGGCCCGCTCCGTCCACACCGCCAGTTGCTCGACGGCCGCGGCGCGGAAGGTATCGGCCGCACACACCAGCACCGACTTGCCCGACTGCTTGTAGAGGTTCGCGAGCTTGCCGACCGTGGTTGTCTTGCCGGTGCCATTGACACCGACCACCAGAATCACGTGTGGCACAGTCGTAACGGCCGGCACGGGGGCTGCCTCACCGAGAATCCGCCGCACCTCGCGTCCCACCCGGGCCCCGAGAGTGCCCTGCCGGTCGTGACGCACCGCCTCGACAATACGTTCGGTAGCCGGAAGTCCGACGTCGGCGGCGATGAGCGCATCCTCCACCGCTTCCAGCGTGTCGAGGTCGAGCGCGGCCCGACCGGCACCGGGCGAGCGCCCTGCTGCGGAGGTGGACACCGCCTCCGTGGCGGCCACGTCCGCAAACCGCTCCCGGATTTGCCGGGCCGTCTTCGACAGCCCGGCCGTGAGTCGATCGAACAACGCCATTACCGTGCCCCGTGATCCCGTTCGCCGCGTTGCGGTCGTAACATCAGGTCCCCGACCGCGGCACGCGGACTTTTGCGTCCCTCGAGCACGTCCGAGATCTGACTCGCGATGGGCAGTTCGACACCATGCTTCGCGCCGAGCGCCAGCGCCGCAGATGTGGTGCGTACGCCTTCAGCCACCATCCGCATGCCTGCAAGCACATCACCAAGTGGCCGTCCACGCCCCAGCTCGATCCCCACATGCCGGTTGCGGCTCAGCGACCCCGTACAGGTCAGCACCAGATCGCCAAGACCACTCAGGCCAGCGGGCGTCTCCCGTTGTCCGCCCATCGCACACGACAGCCGGGCAATCTCCGCAAGTCCTCGCGTGATGAGCGCGGACATCGCGTTGTGTCCCAGCCCCAGCGACTCCACGACACCGGCGGCGATCGCAATGATGTTCTTCAGCGCACCGCTGATCTCGACACCGACGACATCGGTTGATCCATAGAGACGGAACTGCGGACCGCGAAACTGATCCTGCACCGCCACCATCGCCGCATCGTCCTGTGACGCCGCCACGAGGGCCGTGGGCAGGCGCTGCGCGACCTCGGCGGCAAAACTTGGTCCGGACAACACCACCACGGGAGCACGCCCGCCGGTCTCCTCGGCAATCACTTCCGACATGCGCTTCAGGGAATCCTCTTCAATACCCTTGGTCGCACTGACGAAGATGGTGCCGGATTCCACCAGCGGTGCGGACTGACGCACCACCGCCCGCAGTCCATGTGATGGCACCGCCACAATCACATACCGCGCCCCCGCCAACGCGCCGGCGAGCGACGACGTGGGACGGACAGGTGCGGGAAAGGTGACATCCGGCAGATACGTGGGATTCGCGCGGCGCTCGGCCATCGCCGACATCAGGGCCGCATCACGTCCCCAGAGCGCGACCTGGTGTCCGACACTGCCCAGTTGAATGGCGAGCGCCGTGCCCCAGCTGCCCGCGCCGAGGACGGCCGCACGATGGGTGTCCTGCGAAGTTCCGTCCGACATGAACTCCAATTCTATGACCAAACGTAGGGCGCGCTGGGTTTGAGCGCGCCAACTCGGCGCACTCCAACCCAGTGCGCCCTACATACAGTCCTCCGCGCAGGCGCGACGCAGCAGGTCGAGCGCGGTCTGCACCGACATCTGCCGCACCATCGCCCGGTCACCCGGAAACCGCAGCGTCCGCACCACGTGACGTGTGTCCGGCCCATCCACCGCGATCACCACCGTGCCCACCGGCTTCGCGTCAGTGCCGCCCGTGGGTCCGGCAATCCCTGTAATCCCCACGCCAACGTCCGTCTGCATCCGTGCCCGTACGCCGGCAGCCATCGCCGACGCCACAAGCTCGCTGACCGCGCCATGCGCCGCGAGGACGGCCTCCGGCACACCGAGGTCGCGCACCTTGACGAGGTTGTCGTACGCCACCACGCCGCCGGTTACCCAGGCCGAACTCCCCGGCACGTTGGTCAGACGTCCCAACACCATGCCACCGGTACAGGACTCGGCGACCGCCACGGTGCCGCCCCGTGCGCGCAGCTGGTCACCGACCACCTCTTCGAGTTCGCGGCCGTCCACACTGAACACCGGTGCCCCAATCGCGCGTGAGAGCGCGCACACGGCAGCGTCAAGCGCGCGGTCCAGCGCATCGACATCCGCCCCCTTCGCCGACAGGTGCAACTCCACCTGGCCTGGTGACGCAAGAATGGACGTCTCAATGGCCGGGGAGCCGTCGCGCAGCGGACCGTAGATCGGCGCGGCGATCTCATCCACGTGCGACTCCCCACGACCCGCAATCTTCAACGTGCGACGTCGCAAATGCCGCATCCCGAACCACACGGCCAATCGTGGGGCCACGTGGGTCTCCCACATGGGTTTCATTTCGCGCGGCGGGCCCGGCAGCGCCACGATGACGCTGTGCCCCAGCGGCAGCCAGAGGCCAGGCGCCGTGCCATGCGGGTTGTCGAGCACCGCCGCGCCATCCGGGACCATCGCCTGTCGCTGGTTCATCGCCGGCATGGGCATCTTGCGGCGGGCAAACCGCTCCGCGATCGCCTCCAGCACGGTCGCATCTTCGTGGCACGGGACACCAGCCACCGTCGCCATCGCGTCGCGGGTCAGGTCGTCATCGGTCGGGCCAAGGCCCCCCGTCGTGACCACGACGCTCGCGCGGCCCACCGCCAGGCGCAGCGCCTCCACCAGCGCCTGCGGTCGATCGCCGACAACCGATTTGCCCAGCAGCTCGATGCCGTGGTCATTCAGACGTCCCGTCAGGAACAGTGAGTTGGTGTCGATGCGGAACGGCGTGAGCAGTTCCGACCCGATGGCCAGGATTTCAGCGGTTGGAGTTTCGGTCAGAGGCCCGGCCACCACCACAGGATACCGGTGACGACCACCCATCCGTACACCCCCGCCATGAGATCGTCGGCCATGATGCCGACGCCTCCCGGGAGGTCTTCAAGCTGTCGGGCCGGCCAGGGTTTGATGATGTCGAAGAGGCGGAAGACGAAGAACCCGATGATGGCGCCGGTGAGCCCCGCACCGGTCAGAAAGAGCGTGACCAGCTGGCCCGCGACCTCGTCGATGACCACCGGCCCCGGGTCTTCGCGGTCGAGAGCGGTCGCGGCCACGCCCGACGACCAGATGCCCACCACAGTCACAGCCGCGAGCACACCGAGCTGCCAGGCCCAGGGCCACTGATACGTCAACAGATACACGCCGACACCCACCGCGGAGCCGACGGTACCTGGCGCGATCGGAAAAAATCCCGCGCCACCCACCGTGGCGAGGGCCACGCCCAGTCGGGTCACACCCGCACCACGCGCGTGTGGGCCACCCGGTCGTGCACCGCGAGGCCATGGCCGACAAACGCCGCCACAAGTCCGACACCCAGCGGCAGCATCGAGAGTGCCCGCACAAACGCCTGGCGAATCGACACACGTTCGGTCTCCGCGTGCGGCTCATCAGGCACCACGCGCAGGCCCATGACCATCTTGCCGATGGTCTGGCCGCTGGCGGCGGTGAACATCAGTTCGTAGCCGAGACCAATCAGGGCAAAAAACGCGACCATCGGGACAAGCGGCAATTCCAGGACGCCGGCCAGCGGCAGTTCGGCGAAACGCAGGGTGAAGACGACGGTGGAGACCGCGATCACTCCCAGCACACTCGCGTCGATCGCTGCGGCGGCCACACGCGGCGTCGTCGCGATTGGCGTCGGCAACGCGGTCGTCGGAGGCGCTGTTTCCACGGGAGGTTCGTACTGCCACAACGCCGGCTCGTTGTGCATCGGCGTCGGTCGTACCGGTGCCTCGGTCAGGTCCGTCATCGAATCCAGCAACGACGGCTCCTGCGGAATCGCATATTTTGCCCGGAGCTTCGCGGGATCCGGCGTCGTCCGTCGCACCGCGAGCGGGGGTCGCGGACGCTGCGGCACTTTCACCAGGGGCTCCAGATCTTCCTCGGCCTGCACCATGTCGCGGACAAACAGCGGCAATTCCGCGGTCATCGGTGCGGCCATCACGGCGGTTGGCGCAGCCACGGGCGCAGGCGCCACACGCACCACCGGCTTCGCCATCACTGGCGGCGTCATCGTGGCGACGCCACCCGCCTCTTCCCGCGACAGCATCGACCGATGCCTGGAGACCGGCGCGGGTTCCGGCTCCTGGCGGATGTGGAGGTGGAGGTGGAGGTCGAACTCGTCGAGGGGGTCACCGCCGGAGGCCGTCTCCCGCAACGGAATCTCGCCGAGCGACAGATCGTCGATTGACAGATCGTGCCCGCAGTTCCGGCAGCGCGGCTCCGGGTCAAAACTCAAATAGCTGCACTTGGTGCATCTCATCGTCGTCCCTCCACGCCCGCCAGCAACACCCGTTGAATCTCCACCCGCAACTTATCGGCATCTGCGCGTTGGGCCTGTTCAGGAGCCACCCGCTCCAGGGCCCCGAGGGCCTCCGCCAGACGGCCGCGGGCGTACAACGCCCGTGCCCGGATGAGGGCCACTTCGGCAGTGGTTGGTACCGGCACCACCGCAGCCACGGGGACCTGAACGGGCACATCCGGAACCGAGCGCAGGCCAAGCCACTGCTGGACCGCCGGACTCGCCCCCAGGACGAACAGGCACAACAGCACGGCGGCGGCGGCCGCGTGGTGTAACCGGACACGGTAGTTCGCCACGGCCATCCCGTGTCGCCACCAGGCCGACGTTTCAAGCGGCGCGGCGTGGATACGCGGGGAGCCGCCAATCACCCGTTCAAGGCGTTCGAGCCGCAGTCGCAGGGCGGCCGTGCGTTCATCGTCACCGGCCGTGGTGATGACGGTCGTCAACCGGACGCGCGCTTCCGCCGCACGGCCTTCATCGAGCAGCCGGGCGACGGCCTGCAGCGACTCATCCGCCCGGCGCTGCCGCTCGGCAATCGCGCCACGAGCCCGCTCGATGTAGGCCCGTGCACTGACGTGGTGGCGATCAAGAAACAACACACGCGTCCAGAGGTGAATCGCGTGCTCAAACTGTCCGGCGAAGTAGTGCTCCAACCCCTCAATCAGCAGCGCGTCGACGCGAGGATCCCCCCCGGACGGTGCGTCCGGCGTACGGTCAGCGTGGCGCGTGGGGTCAGTCATGGTCAGTACGGCGCGGAGTGTAGCAACTCTTGATCATAAGTACAAGAGCGTTTTTCGTGCTGGGTGCCCGGTGCTGGGTGCCCGGTGCTGGGTGCCCGGTGCTGGGTGCCCGGTGCTGGGTGCCCGGTGCCGGGTGCCCGGTGCCGGGTGCTCAGTGCGGCACCCGGCGCGCACGAAGCACTTCGCACCGAGCACCGAGCACCCAGCACCCAGCACTACCGTAGAATGATCCCGATGGCCATCATCGAGTGCATTCCGAACATCAGCGAAGGGCGACGGCAGGACGTGCTGGACGCGTGTGCGGCGGCGATTCAGGCAGCGGGAGCGAAGTTGCTCGACGTGAAGCCTGATGGGACGCACCACCGGACGGTCTTCAGTTATGCCGGCTCACCCGCCGAGGTGAAGGCCGCCACACTGGCGCTGTTCGACCGGGCGGTGGCGGCGATCGATCTTCGCGAACACAAGGGGGAACATCCGCGGCTGGGCGCCGTGGACGTGGTGCCGTTTGTGCCCATCGAGGGCGCCACGATGGCCGATTGCGTGGCTCTGGCAAAGGAGGTCGCCGCCCAGGTCGCCTCGAAACACGCCTTGCCGATCTATCTGTATGAAGAAGCGGCGTCCTCCTCCGCCCGAAGGAACCTGGAGGACATCCGTCGCGGAGAGTTTGAGGGCCTCGCCACCAAGATCGCCAAACCTGAGTGGGCCCCTGACTTCGGACCGGCGGCCGCACACGCCTCGGCAGGTGCCGCAGTGGTTGGCGCGCGGATGCCGCTCATTGCCTACAACATCAACCTGGCCACCGATCGTCTCGACGTCGCCAAGAAGATCGCCAACGCCGTGCGCCACAGCTCCGGCGGCTTCCGCTACGTGAAGGCCATGGGCCTCGCGCTGGAAGACCGCGGCATCGTGCAGGTCTCGATGAACCTGACCAACTACGAAAAGACGCCGCTCTACCGCGTCTTCGAGACGGTCAAACGCGAAGCCGCCCGGTACGGTGTCGCGGTGCTCGAAAGCGAAATCATCGGCCTGGTGCCCTCAGCCGCGCTCACCCAGTCCGCCGCCTGGTTCCTCCAGGTCTCGGACTTCACGGACGCCCAGGTGTTGGAGAACGCGCTGCGCGCGTAGGGCGCGCTGAACTGCAGCGCGCCAGATTGGCGCCCTGAACCCCAGGGCGCCCTACGTACCGCCCATCCGGGAGGGCTCCAGTCCCAGCCCTTTCATCTTCCTGTAGAGATTGGACCGCTCAACGCCGAGCACATCCGCCGTGCGTGAGATGTTGCCGTCGCAGGCGGCAAGGGCGGCGCGGATGTATTCGCGTTCCCAGTCGTCGCGCGCGCTGTAGAGCGGCAGCACCTCCGACGCCGGCAGCAGCGATGCTGCGCCGACGCCCCGCACATGAGCGGGCGACGACACGCCGAGGAACGCCAGGTCGGCGGCGGAAATTTGCTCGCCGGGCACCATGATCATCACGCGCTCGATCACGTTGCGCAGTTCGCGCACGTTGCCGGGCCAGCGGAAGGCGCGCAGGACCGCCTCCGCCTCGGGCGTCAGCTGCTTCAGCCGCCGCCCGTACTCCCGCGCAATCTCAGTGATGAAATGCCGCGCCAGCAGCACCACATCATCCCCGCGCTCGCGCAGGGGCGGGACGTGAATCGGGATCACGTTTAACCGGAAGAACAGGTCCTCGCGGAACCGGCCCGCGCGAATTTCGTCGAGCAGGTCCTTGTTGGTCGCGGCAATGATGCGCACGTCCACGCGCACGCTGTGTTGCCCCCCCACCGGTTCAATGACCTGCTCCTGCAGCGCACGCAACACCTTGGCCTGCGTCTTCAGGCTCATGTCCCCAATCTCGTCGAGAAACAACGTGCCGCTGTGCGCCAGTTCGAACTTGCCGCGCCGGTCGGCGACGGCCCCCGTAAACGCGCCCCGGGTGTGTCCAAACAGCTCCGATTCGATCAGTTCTTCCGGGATCGCGGCGCAGTTCACCTCGATGAACGGTTTCTCCTGCCGCTGACTCAGCAGATGGATGTGCCGCGCGACCAGTTCCTTGCCGGTGCCGTTCTCCCCCGAAATCAGGACGCGGCCATTGGTCGGCGCGGCCATCGCAATCTGTTCCCGGAGCCGGCCAATCGCCGAACTCTCGCCAACAATGACGAAGCGGCGATCGACGCGGGCCCGCAGCGCGCGGTTCTCCACTTCGAGCTGGTGCTGGCGGATGGCATTGCGCACTACCAGCACGGTCTTCTCAAGCGAGAGCGGCTTCTCGATGAAATCAAACGCGCCGAGTTTGGTCGCGCGCACGGCATTTTCAATGTTGCCGTGGCCGGAGATCATGATGACCTCGGCCTCCAGCCCCCTCGCACGCAACTGTTCCAGCGTGTCCAGACCATCAAGGCCGGGCAGCCAGATGTCGAGCAGCAACACGTCGTACGCCTTGCGCCGCACCTGCTCGAGACAGGCCTCCCCACTGTCGACGGTGTCGACCTGGTACCCCTCGTCCCGCAGGACGCCGGCCAGCGACGATCGCACGCCCGCTTCGTCGTCAACGATGAGAATGACAGCCATGCCTGATTACTCCGCCGGCAGCACGACCGTCACGACGGTCCCGGCGGGCGCGGCGTCGCCCACCTCAATCCGGCCGCCGTGCTCCGCGATGATGCGCTGCACAATGGCCAGTCCCAGGCCGCTCCCGCGCCCCTTCGTCGAATAGTACGGCATGAACAGTTTGTCGCGATCGGCCACCGGCACGCCCGGACCGTTATCGGTCACCGTCAGCACGACGCCGGGCGCTGCGGCGTCAAACGCACTGGCAATCACGATGCGGGGCGACGCCCCGTCAGGCCGGGGCGGACCAGACGGACCACCCAGGGCCTCCATGGCGTTGTCGATCAGATTGATGATGACCTGGCGCATCTGCTCGACGTCCACGCGGACCAGCGGAAGCCCCGGCGCGAGCTGCGGCTCCACACGCAACGTGCTTTCCTGCAGCACCCCCGTGTAGAGCGAGAGCGTTTCGGCCACGATCGCGTTCAAATCGGCCGGCGCCATGCGTGGTCCCCGCAACCGGGCGAACTGCGCGAACTCATCCACCAACCCCTTGAGCGCATCCACTTCGGTGATAATGGCCCCCGTGCACTCGTCCACCAGCGCACGGGCGTTCGGCGGCGCGCTCGCAAAGTTGCGGCGCAGCCGTTCCGCGCTCAGCTGAATCGGCGTCAGCGGGTTCTTGATTTCATGCGCGAGCCGCCGGGCGACGTCGCGCCACGCCGCCACACGCTGCGTCCGAATCAGCGGTGTCACGTCGTCGAGCACCAGCACCACGCCCTCCGGGGTGCCATCCGCTCCCACCAGGGTGGTGGCTGCAGCCGCCAGATGCAGCTCCCCCTCTGGTCCGCTGATCGTGATCTCCTCGATGCCGCCTGCGCCGGACTTCGCCGGCGCCCCTCCGGCCTGAGGCCGCAGCAACGCGTGCAACGCCTGCAGGTCGTCACGCGACAGCACCGACGCGACGGGCGTGCCGATCACCGACACATCGAGTCCCAGCAACCGCATCGCCGCGCCGTTGATCGTGGACACCCGGCCCGCCGCATCCACCGAAATGACACCAGTCGCGACACGTTCGAGCACGGTTTCGATATACCGGCGGCGCGTTTCGATTTCGACATTTTTTTCGGTCAGCGCCAGCCGCGACTGCTCGAGCCGCTCCTGGCTGGTGCCCAGCTCGGCCGCCATCGTGTTGAAGGCCTCCACCAGCGATCCCAGTTCGTCGCCGGTTTGGGGCTCGAGCCGCAGGTCCAGACGGCCCGCGCCGATCGCCCGCGCGCCTTCCGCCAGCATCTGGACGGGACGTGTGATGCGCTTCGCAATGTAGAACCCCAGCCATGTCGCGCTGATCAGAATCAGCAGCGTGATCATGACAAACACGCCGAGGTACACGCCGCGCAGGGGGCCACTCATCACCCGGAGTTGCCGCCATTGCGCGTAGGCGTTGGTCGCGCGACGGGCCTCCGCGCTCAAGGCCTCGGTCACATGCAGCGACACCACCACGACGCCGCCGACCACGCCCTCAGCGTTCCTCACCGGCGCCCCTGCCCGGATCAGCACGCCGCCACTGGGTACGGCATCGTCGGCCGTGGCGGGGGTTCCCGTGGCGGCGACGCGTGCGGCCAGCCGGTCTGCCGACGCGCGCACCGCGTCGGGGGGCGGCGCCCCCACCTGCTGCGCGAGCAGAAACACCGCATCCCGTTCCCCCGACGCCGTCGGCACCGTCTGATAGACCTCGACGAGCCCGTCACGCATCGTGGACAACTCGCCCCGCACCAGCCCCGTGATGGCCGCCACGTCGCCCGCCTCGATGAGTCCTGGCGGCAGCAGATCCGTCAAGCGCGCCGCGCGCAATGTGACGGCCTCCTGGCGCTCGCGGTAATACTGGGCGGCGATGGTGGCGGCCGAGTCGAGGGCTTCGTCCACCGGGACGCTGAACCAGCGGTCGGCGCTGCTTCGGAGAAATTCGTTGCCGATGATCAACACGAGCGACGCCGGCACGATCGTCAGGCCGATCATCGCCAGCACCAGTTTGGTCCTGAAGCGCGCGAACGGCGTGCCCGCCTGGCGCTCCACAAACACCTTGATGATGTTGCGCGCGAGCACGAACAACAGCGCCAGCAGCATCGCGACGTCCACGGCCGCGACCGCATAGAGCACGACTTCACTGATGAGCGACTCTTCGAGCCGGGTGATGCGGCCGGGCACCCACAACACACCGACCAGGATGGCGGCGAGCGCCAGCACGAGACCAATGAGCACCCGGGGACTGTCGAGCGCACGACGGCGCGCCACAGGGGCGGGCGGCGGCACGGGCGGCGCATCAAGCAGCATGGGCGGCTTCAGCGACCGGCGGTCAACTCGACGCGGCCCGACACCGCATCGTGGCCGAACAGCCACAGCGAAAACCCGCGGGGCAGGTTGTCGCGCGCCCGCACCCGGATGTAGTACTCGCTGCCGCTCTCAAGCACCTTCACGTCGTCGAGCGTCACGCGCTCGAACTCGGTCATCCACAGCCGCATTTCGTCTTCTTTCTGCGTCTGGTGGGACCAGTGCACGGTGTCGCCGCGCAGTTTGGACACCTGATAAATCCCCGTCAGCATGTCGAACTTCACCGTGGACGAAACCTCCGTCGAGGCAATCGTCTTGTCGAACCACAACGTCGTCGTGCGCCGCAGTTCGGCCGTGAAGGTGAAGGTCACGGACAACCCGCTCTGCACGGCCTCACGCACGTCGGACGAAAAGACCGACGACGCCGCGAATGTCGCCATGACCTTGTCGTCAGCCAGCACCGGCGTGATGCGCACGGCAGAGGCCGCCAGGGAGGCCGAGGTCGCGACCACGGCGACCAGCATCCACGCAGGCAGGGAACGGCGCATCACGATTTGAACAGATCGTTGAGTTCGCTCTTGAATTCATCGATGTCGCGGAAGTTGCGATACACCGACGCGAACCGGACATACGCGACCTTGTCGAGATGCCGCAACGCGTCCATCACGCGCGCGCCAATTTCCTCGGTGGACATCTCCCGTTCGGGCTTGTCCTGAAGCGCGGCTTCGACCTCATCAGCCACATCGTCGAGCGCGGACACGCGCACCGGCCGCTTCTCGCAGGCCTTGAGCAACCCGGCCACCAGCTTCTGCCGTTCGAAGCGCTCACGCCGGCCATCCTTCTTCACGACCATGTACGGGATTTCGTCGATCCGTTCGTACGACGTGAAGCGCCGGCCACACTCCAGACACTCGCGGCGGCGGCGGATGACGTCGCCTTCCTTGCTTTCGCGGGAATCGACGACCTTGTCGCCAAGATGGGTGCAGTACGGACACTTCACGGCTGGCTCGTCTCCTGTGTGTTCATGCGCTTGAGACTCCCCAACGTCAGCCCCATCCGCCCCATGAAGTAAAACCCGAGGAAGGACACCGGCACAAATGACACCAGATGCAACACGATGGCTGCGGCGGCCGCCGTGTCCCCCCCTGCGCCGAAATACGTCATCACCGCGAACTGGTAGGCCAGATGGAAGGCCCCGAAGCCGCCGGGCGTCGGCGCCGACACCCCCAACACCAGATACATCACCACAATGAACGAGCCGACGAAGGGCATCGTCAAACCGAACGCGCGTGTCACCAGCCAGATGGCGAGACAAATCGACGCCCACAAGGCCACTGACCATCCGAAGGTCCGGACCAGCGCGGAAGGGGCCCGCATGACCCCCAGTCCCCCCGCGAACTTCCGCGCGAAACTGCCGATCGCCAGCGCCACGCGGGCCGGCAACCAACCGGTCAGCCGGTCCACCAGCCGCCCCAGGCGCTCCGGATGGCCCGCGCAGGCAAAGAGTACGCCCAGCGCGGCTGCGGCCGCAACCGCCGCCCCGGCCCCGGCGAGCCTGGTTTCCGGCCCCACATCCACCGGCTGGAACGGCAGTGAACACGCAAACAGCAACAGGACGGTCGTCAGGTCGATCATCCGCTCGACGATCACGGTGGCGAAGGTGGCAGAAACGCTGAGCCGCTCTTCCCTGGCGAGCAGGTATGGACGCAGCACCTCGCCCACGCGGGCGGGCAGCAGGAACAAGGCCGTAAAGCCGATCACGGTCGCCCGGAAGGCGGGACCAAAACGCACCGGCCCGACAGGCCCGAGCAGGGCCTGCCAGCGCCAGGTCCGCAGCAGATACGTCTGGAGCGTCACGAGCACCGACGCGGCCAGCAGCCACGGATTCGCGGCCGAAAAGGCCCGCCCGATCTCGGCCCAGTCCAGATCCTTGACGAACCACCACAACAGCGCAGCGGTCAGCATAGTGACCACCACGCCGGACCAGGGGAACTTCGACGACAAAGCCCCGGTATTCTATATGCGGAAGTCGCTGAACATGGGGAAACGAGAATTCGCCATCATTGCCGTCTTTGTGGTCGTCGGCGCCGTGGTCTACCAGTTCACAGCCCCGCCGGCCACCGGCACGTCAGGATTCTCGTTTGCGAACATCGTCAACGAGGCCCGGCGCGAGATGCGCGTCAACCCCGGACGGGCCGAAGTGATTCACTCCCACACCATGCCCGTGCCTCCCGGTCTGCGCGAAGTCCGCGTGGTCGGCGTCGGCCGTGGCGGCGTCACCATCGTGGGCGAGCGCCGCTCCGACATCGAGCACACCCTCACGGTCAGCTCTGATGGCCCGGACGATGAAACGGCGAAGACGTATGCGACCCGGACGGTGTTTGTGCCGGACCACGTCGCGGACACCATCATCCTGCGTGCCGACTTCCCCCCGGAAGCCTCGCAAACGGCGACCGCCGTCATCAAGGTGCCGATGTCGCTGGAAGTGCGCGTTGAAACGGCGACCGGTGTGACCATCAGCGATGTCGCGGCGGCGCATGTGGAAGCGACGCGGGGCGCCATCACGATTTCGAATGTGTCGGGCGCCGTGGGCGGCATTCATGTGGATGGTGCGGTGACGGTGACCGGCGCCGGCTCGGTCAAAATGCGGCTGTCGCGCCTCCGCAGCCAGTTCGGGAACATCACGGGCGGCCTGACGCTCGACGTGCGCGACGGTGAATGTTCGGTGACGACGTCGGCGGGACCGGTGGATATCGAGACGGCCCGTGCTGAAATCTCCGTGGTTGGCCAGAAAGGCCCGGTGGTGGTGCGAGGCGCCGATGGGCGCGTGACGCTGGATAGTCCTGGCGCGGAAAGTCGTATCGACGTGCGACGCGCCGAAGTGGAACTGACCGTGGCAGGACCTGCACCCGTCACGGTGCTCACGACGGACCAGACGGCGCGCGTGATTGTGAAGCCGGACGCGTCTTTTGACCTGGATGCCATGAGCACGGACGGCAAGATTCAGGCCAGCGACGTCAATCTCACACCGGAAATATCAGGCACGAACCAGAAATTGGTGCATACGTTCGGGAAGGCGGGCGGCGCGCGCGTGACAATCCGCAATACACGCGGAGAAATTGTTGTGCGCAAGTAGATTTTGATCTACGCTTCCCTTTCCTTCACGTCATGTCATCACTCGTACTTGAAACACATCTCTCCGGTCTCACGTTGCAGCGGCGCGGCAAAGTCCGCGACGTCTACGATCTCGGCAACACGCTGCTGATCGTCGCGACCGACCGCATCTCGGCGTTTGACTACGTGCTTGGATCGGGGATCCCCGACAAAGGCAAGGTACTGACACAATTGTCAGCGTTCTGGTTCTCCAAGATCGCCGACCTGGTGCCGCACCACCTGATCTCGGTCAATGTCAACGACTTCCCCGCCGAAGCGCGCGCGCACGCCGACGTGTTGCGCGGCCGGTCCATGCTGGTGCGCAAGACCAACCCGCTGCAGGTCGAGTGTGTGGCGCGTGGATTCCTCTCGGGTTCGGGCCTCAAGGACTACACCAGGACCGGTGCGGTGTGCGGCATCCCGCTGCCTCCGGGCCTGCGCGACTCGGATCGGCTGCCGCAGCCCATCTTCACGCCTGCGACCAAGGCGGAATCGGGCCACGACGAAAACATCAGCGAAGCCGAGGCCGGCACGATCGTGGGCGAAGAGCTGATTCAGCGCCTGAAGCGCCTCACGCTCGAAATCTATTCGCGCGGCGTCGCCCACGCCGAAACCTGCGGCGTGATCATCGCGGATACCAAGTTTGAATTCGGCATCGACGAGGCCAAGGGCAACGAACTCGTGCTCATCGACGAGGTCCTGACGCCCGATTCGTCGCGGTTCTGGCCGAAGGATCAGTATCAGCCCGGCCGCAGCCAGCCCAGTTTCGACAAGCAGTTCGTGCGGGACTACCTGGAAGAGATCGGCTGGAACAAGCAGCCCCCGGTCCCCTCCCTGCCGGGCGAGGTCGTCGCCAAGACGCGCGCCAAGTACCTCGAAGCCTACCGGGTCATCACCGGGCACGACCTGGACGTCGCGTGATCGGCCGTCAATGATCAAGGACGATCTCGACACGCTCGTGCAGCATCTGCTCGACCGCGGCGTCTATTTTGAGGACGCCCAGCGCGAGTTCGAACGCCTCTTCATCGCGCGCGCCCTGGCCAAGACCAAGGGTAACGTCTGCAAAGCGGCCAAGATCACCGGCCTGCACCGCAACACCCTCTCGCGCAAAATCACCGCTTACCGGATTAAACGCGCCGGTTAGCACAGCGGACCGGGGACTGCGGACCGTGGACTGTTCATGGTTCATCGGTTCATGGTTCAGCAGTGCCGTTCCTGGAACCGGGGTTCCGGGTATCGGGTTCCGGGTGCAGGGTCGGTGCCGGGTTCCCCGCACCTCGAACCCAGAACCCTGCACCCAAGAACCCGGGTTCCAGGAACAGCACCATGAGCCATGAACCGATGAACCGATGAACCCACAGGGCGAGCCCTTGACCGGCAGCAGGGGCTCGCCTACAATTAGCAGTCGGTCACGCGGAGTGCTAACACTCAGGGGACCTGAGTGCCAGCATTACCGCCCAAACAGGACCGAAACAACAGTCCACGGAGCATACACACATGAACGTCAGACCCCTTCACGACCGCGTCATCCTTCAGCGTATTGAAGAAGGTGAACAGCGCGCGGGCAGCATCATCATCCCGGACAGCGCCAAGGAAAAGCCCCAGCACGGCAAGGTCATTGCCGTCGGCAAGGGCAAGATCGAAAAAGACGGCAAGGTCACGCCGCTCGACGTCAAGGCCGGCGACACGGTCCTGTTCGGCAAGTACGCCGGTCAGGAGATCAAAGTCGATGGCGAGGAATACCTGATCATGCGCGAGGAAGAAATCCTCGCCGTGGTTGAAGGCAAGAAGTAGTCGGGACGAGGAGAATCAGCACATCATGGCAAAACAGATTATTTACGGTGAAGACGCGCGTCAGGCGATTCTGCGCGGCGTCAACGGCCTGGCCGACGCGGTCAAGGTCACTCTCGGTCCCAAGGGCCGCAACGTCGTCATCGACAAGAAGTTCGGCTCCCCCACCATCACCAAGGACGGTGTGACGGTTGCGAAGGAAATCGACCTGAAGGATCCGCTCGAGAACATGGGCGCCCAGATGGTGCGTGAAGTCGCGAGCAAGACGTCGGACACGGCCGGCGACGGCACGACGACGGCGACGGTGCTGGCGCAGGCAATTTTCCGCGAAGGCATCAAGATGGTGGTCGCGGGTGCGAACCCGATGGAACTCAAGCGCGGCATCGAGAAGGCCGTGGAAGCCATCGTTGGCGAGCTCAAGAAGATGTCCAAGCCCGTGAGCGGCAACATGATCGGCCAGGTCGGCACGATCTCCGCGAACAGCGACGACACGATCGGCACGATCATCGCCCAGGCGATGGAGAAGGTCGGCAAGGACGGCGTGATCACGGTTGAAGAAGCGAAGTCGATGGAGACCTCGCTCGACGTCGTGGAAGGCATGCAGTTTGACCGCGGCTACCTCTCGCCCTACTTCGTGACCGACTCCGAGCGCATGGAAGCGGTGCTCGAGAACCCGGTCATCCTCATCCACGAAAAGAAGATCTCGTCGATGAAGGACCTGCTCCCCCTGCTCGAGCAGGTGGCGCGCAGCGGACGTCCGCTCGTGATCATCGCGGAAGACGTGGACGGCGAAGCGCTGGCGACCCTCGTGGTCAACAAGCTGCGTGGCACCCTCCAGGTCGCGGCCGTCAAGGCCCCCGGCTTTGGTGATCGTCGCAAGGCCATGCTCGAGGACATCGCGATTCTCACGGGTGGCCGTGCGATCACGGAAGACCTCGGCATCAAGCTCGAGAACATCAAGCTCGAGGACCTCGGCAAGGCGAAGAAGGTCACGATCGACAAGGACAACACGACCATCGTCGAAGGCGACGGTTCGCAGGGCGCCATCGAAGGCCGCGTGAAGCAGATCCGCACGCAGGTCGAAGAGACGACGTCGGACTACGACCGTGAGAAGCTCCAGGAGCGCCTGGCGAAGCTCGTCGGCGGCGTGGCGGTCATCAAGGTGGGCGCGGCCACCGAGACCGAGATGAAGGAAAAGAAGGCGCGCGTCGAAGACGCGATGCACGCGACCAAGGCGGCAGTCGAGGAAGGTATCGTTCCCGGCGGCGGCGTGGCGCTGCTCAAGTCGTCGAAGGCGATCGACGGGCTCAAGCTCGAAGGTGACCAGAAGGTCGGCGCGGACATCGTCCGTCGCGCGGTCGAGGCCCCGATGCGCTGGATCGCGACCAACGCGGGCGTCGAGGGGTCCATCATCGTGCAGAAGGTGCGCGAGAACAAGGACGCCAACTTCGGCTACAACGCCGCGACCGATGTCTACGAAGACATGGTCAAGGCCGGCGTCATCGACCCGACCAAGGTGGTCCGCAACGCGCTACAGAACGCGTCGTCGATCTCCTCCCTGCTGCTGACCACCGAAGCGATGGTGGCGGACATTCCGGAACCGAAGACCGAAGCCCCCGCGGGCGGCGGGCCCGGCGGCGGAATGGGCGGGATGTACTAACGAACGAATTGAGGAATGAGGATTGAGGACTGAGGATTTCAGTCCCACCCTCACACTCGGTTTGACTCAGGGCCCGGTGGCGAAAGCTGCTGGGCCTCTTTTTTGCCTGAGTTTGATGCTGGGTGAGGGAATCGCCGGCCCCTTATGCGGGCACGACGACGAATTCCGCAAACGACGTCGACGACGGCACCGGCTGATTGTCCTCAATCAGTCCCTCAATGTGCATCTGAATCGCCTCGTACATCCGCCGCTCGGTTTCCTCGCGCGTCGACCCAGTCGCGACGCAGCCGGGTAGGTCTGGCGAGTATGCGGAAAAATTGTTCGCCGCTTGCTCGATCACAATGAGAAACCTGCGCATCGCTACTCCTTGAGTCCTGCCTGCTTGAGAATGCTATTAAACGTCCCGGGGGCCAGGTCGTCCGACGGATGCCCTGCCACCGTGACGCGCCCGGCTTTCGTGGGGTGCTTGAATTGACGATGGCTCCCCTTCGTCCGCACTACGCGCCAGCCATCTGTCTCGATGAGCGCAATCGCCTCCCGGACTTTCGGCACATCCGTATCTTAGCGCGTCGTCACCCGCCCGGTGGTCTTTCCGCAGAGGCGCCAGACACCCAGGCCAGACGCAGCCGGACAACGTGGCGCCACGGGGTCCCGAACCTGTGTTGCGGCAGGATGCTGGCTAGGGGGCCTCAGCTCGAGGACCTCTGGCAAGGCCAAGAAGGTCACGATCGACAAGGACAACACGACGATCGTTGAAGGCGACGGCACGCAGGGCGCCATCGAAGGTCGCGTGAAGCAGATTCGCACGCAGGTCGTTCCCGCCCCTCGACACGCTCGGGGCGGCCTGAGCGCAGCCGAAGGCCTGGCGGCGGAATGGGTGGGATGTACTAAGAGCGGTGCTTAGTGCTGCCGGGGTTGTTCACCGTCGAGCCAACTCGGAATTGGCCGACAAGTTCTGACTCCTCTTTGCACCACCCTGGCACCCCGCCGACAAGTGACATGGGGCCGTTGACAAGCCGCGCCGTGGGGGGCGACGATGACGCCATGCCTGTCTTTACATCGTCTGCCCCGCGTGCCACTCCACGCCTGTGGTTGAGCATCCCGATCGCCATCGGGTTCTTGGTAGCGCTGGCCGGTCCGGTTGATGCCCAGGAAGCCGATGCCGAAGGCTCCAAGGACCATCCAGTGTTTTCACGGATGCCTGGTTTCTATATCAACAACTACGACGAGCAGGAATTCTCGTCCTTCGATTTCAGCCTTGACCCGGAGCGGAAGGTGGAGGGTCACTACTGGAGCATCCAATACGTGCTCAACGAAGGCGTCCGCAAGCCCGGCCCGCTGCAGATCGGACGCAACTACACCAATCTCATTCGCCAGCGGGGTGGGGCGTTGCTGCTCGAGGCCCTCGATCCCAGCGGCGGCACAACAATCGCACGCCTGCCTGTGCAGGGCGCCGGCACCATCTGGCTCGAGGTGCGCGTCAGCAACGGCGGCGAGATGTATACGCTCGAAATCGTTCAGGAATCAACCATGGCCCAGGACGTCGTCTTCACCGCGGAGTCACTGGCGGCAGCGATTCGAAGCACCGGCAGCGTGGCGATTCGCGACATTCTGTTTGACACCGGGAAGTCCACAATCCAGCCGGCGTCAGCCGCCACCCTGACGCTGATTGCTGACGCACTGAAAGCCGATGCCGCCCTCGTCATCGAGATTCAGGGACACACAGACAACGTCGGAGCGGCCGCCGCGAACCTGGCACTATCCCGGGAACGCGCCGCCGCGGTGAAAGCGGCGCTCGTGCAGGCCGGCATCGACGACGGACGGCTGACCACGTCAGGATTCGGGGGCACGCAACCCGTGGCTGACAACTCGACTGACGAGGGTCGCGCCCGCAACCGTCGCGTGGAACTGATCAGGAAGTAGCGCCTGTTGATTCAGCGCCGTCTTCAGACACGCATCAAGAAAAGACCGCAGCACTCCGGTCTCGCCCCCAGGCCGCACCTCCGGGGGCTCTGGTTTGGTAGGATTTCAGCCATGCTGGCGTCCCGCTCAGGTGGTTTGCTGCCCCTCCTCGTGGCCATCGTGATGAGCCTGGCCTCGCTCACGCACGCACAGGATCTGCTCGGCCGATGGTTCTCGACTACGCCTGGCCTGACGAATGGCACTGCCACAGTCGCCCGTGATGTGCCGGCGCTGGACGACGACCCCGAAGCTGATGAGCCCGAGCCGTGGGGCTTCGGCGATCTGCGCTCGCTGCCGCGCGATGCGGAGGGAGGGTTTGCGGTCCCCCCGGGTGCCTGGTCGGCCACGCTCGAAACCTACTGCCTGTATGCCGGGAAGCCGGGACCGCGCGTCGGCGACGGCTATCTCTACTCGCCGGCGCTCACCGGCACGCATGCCGCCATCGTGACCCGCCTGCTTGAACGGGCGTCGACCACCCCGCAGATCCCCCAGGAGGACATCCAGTCCCTGATTTGGGCCGTGCTCGCGCACGCGCGGTATTCGAGCCTGCCGCCCGGGCCGCGGCGCGCGGCTGACGTCCTTCTTACGGCACAAGACATCGCCACGATCGAGGCGAACGTGAAGGAACGCGCCTCGCAGGCCGTGCGCGACCGTGTACTGCCCCGGCTGCCTCAGCCGCTGCAGACGCTGCTCGAGACCGAGGCACGCCTGCGCGACCTGTTGGCCACGGGAGCCAGCTATGCCGAGCAGGCAGCCGCCGCGGTGCCCGACCGCGAGCCTGATCCCACCCCGAACGACCGCGACATTCCGGCCGGACGCTGGTCGATGAGCGGGAGCTACCTGCTGCGCCTCCACCCGGAGGGCTATGCGAGGACCCGCGTAGACATCGTGCTGCCCGAGGCCACGGACGTGGTGAGAGACGACCGGGGACGCATCACCAGCCTTCGTGGTGCCGACGGCTTTGCCACGGAGGTCGAATACGACGATCAGGTGGCACCGTTGGTCATCCCCGGGGAACCCGACCTGCGGGGCTACCCCTTCCGCCGCGTCACGGCACGGCTGCGCGTTGACGGGCGTGACGAGTCGTTCACGATTGAGCGTGAGGGCTGGACGTTTGCGGGGCGCATGACGGGCAACGGGGAGGTCGAGGACATGGCTGCGCGTGACGCCGACGTGGCCACCGGCGCCAGCGGGCCCTCGGCGGCGCCGCGCGCCCAGGCCCGCGGCTCGTCGTCACGCTACGCTGATGCCGCATCGCGCTACAAGGATGCCAAGCGGCAGATGGACAAATACAAGGCGCCCTCGCAGAAGGACGTCGACAATCTCTCCGACACCGGGCACTACCAGAAGGGCGTCAAGGCCGCACTCGGTTCGAGTGCCGATGCGAAAGCCAAGTGGCTCGACAACCACTTCACAAGGCTGGCGCGAGCCGCGGCCTACATCGCCTGCCGCCTGGCAGGCGGCTGCGACCCCGATGAGCCAAAGGGAAAGACGTTCAAACCGGGCGGCGCCGCCACACCGGGCAAGAACGGGTCACAACTGGTGGGCATCTCGGGGCGATGACCCTTCGCAGCTGCACCTTATCCGAACCGGTGGTCCCGATCGTCCCGATGTCACGTCTCCGCTGGCCGTTTATTTTCCTTTTCGCCCGGGAACTGAGCTCTCGGCGATAACCCCAGATGCCAGATGGCAGCGCGGCGCTGACGGCCGCACAAGGCACCGTGCGTGCAAACCTCTCGTCGATGAACGACCGCCTCCCTCCTTCTCGAGCCGGGAACGCGCAGCGGTCGTCCGCTCGTGATCGTCGAGGAAGACGTGGACGGAGAAGCCCTCGGGGCGGCCCGAGCGTAGTCGAAGGCGGGTGCGGGAACATGAAGGGCTCTTTTCTTTTGTGTGCGAACTACAATTGCCCCCGACCAAGGGAGACGCCCATGCCACGACGACACTCATCCTTCTTTGCGCTCACGGCAACGTTGCTGCTTGTGGCTGGCTGCGGCGCGAGCGTCCCGACGAACCAGGAAGCGGCCACAGCGGTGTCGACGGCGATTGAGTCGACGCGCACCAGCACGCTGCCGGCGGCGACGTACTGCATGACGACGAATCCCGACTTTTCCTTCGCAAACCTTGGTCAGGTGGACTTCGTGGAGATGTTGCAGAACGTAAAAGACAAGGCGCCGCTGTTTGACGCGGCGATTGCCGGCGTCGTCCGCGTCGAGCTCAAGGAGTTTCCGTTTAATCCAGCCGGGCGATCGCCGGATCCGTCGTGTGATGCGGTGCACGCACAGTCCAGGCAGAGCGGCTACATGAGTGGCCAGGTGCGCCTGGCCATGGTGCGCACCACGCTGACGCCGAAGGGCACGGCCGCGGGCATCCAGTTCGACATGCCCATCGACATCGCGACGCGTGAAGTGGTGGACGTGACCGACATCCGGTCCGAGCGCGGCGGCTTGGTGGCTGTGAACTATACCTGGCAGTGGACGCCGACAGAGATGGCCGAGCTGGTCGGCTACACGCCAGCAAAGCCCCAGGAAGCCACCGCACGCCTCCGCCGATCAGACGACGGCTGGGTCGTGAGCGACGCGGGAGTCAGATAGGCAACGCTCGGCGGTCCGGAAGTCCAGGGGCCAGGGTCGACGATGCTGAACTCCGGTTTCCAGAACATCGTCGATGGCTGAGCAGCAGACACGTTCAATAGGCGAGCAGTGCGATGAGGCCACGAAGGCCTTACTTGACCGGCGCGACTACACGACGTTCTGCTGCGACAAACTGCACGACCGACTCGACACGATGGATGGGCGCCTCGGAAGAATCGAACCTGTCCTGTCCGAGGTGCTGAACGAAGTGACGGCTCTCAGCTCGCGGCACACCCCATGAAGAATCCGTTGCCCCCAGGCAAATCCACCCCCGTCAAGTCGTGGGCCGACTTCGCCCTCCTCGCGAGGGATGCGCGGCACTTCGACACCACCGTTGTCGAAGTCGCGTCGTCGCCCGACCACGCCACACTGCTCACGATGCTCAACGACACCACACGGCCGTACGCCGTGTGCATCCTGAAGCCAA
Organism: Acidimicrobiia bacterium; assembly: GCA_016871335.1. GTDB lineage: Bacteria > Acidobacteriota > Vicinamibacteria > Vicinamibacterales > SCN-69-37 > SYFT01. Next base: position 56,777 of record VFZF01000009.1, on the reverse strand, counting down.
AGTAGTTCGGAGCCTCGTCAGATGGCGCCAGAGGGACGGACACGGCAATACACGCATGTTCCCTCGTTCGAGTCCGTGTGGAACACAGACGCGCGATGGGGGAATTTCCCACGAATGCCGCTACTATCTCCCCTATGGCAAAACGAGTCCCACTTCCACTCTGCATTCGGTTGATCATTGTCGCAGGCCTGGCCCTCGCACCTCTTGCCGTCATTGCCCAGCAGAGCAGCGCTGATGCCACGTTGGTGCGAATTCGCGCCGAAGGCCTGGAGCGGTCGACGGCCCAGTCGCTGTTTCTCTCACTGACCGACGGCTTCGGTGGACGTCTGACAGGAGCGCCCTCTCATGTCCGGTCCGCACACTGGGCCCGTGAACGATTCGCGGAATGGGGCCTGGCGGATGCGCGGCTCGAACCCTTCGAATTCGGGGCCGGATGGGAGCTACTCCATGTGTCCGCGGCGATGACCGAGCCGCGATACTTCCCGCTCATCGCGTATCCCGAAGCCTGGACGCCCTCGACGGCCGGCGCGCTCAGCGGCCGCGTGGTCTACCTCGGCGACAAGACGTCGGCCCAAGTCACGGCCATGGGCGAGGCGCTCAGGGGGGCCATCGTCCTCACCCATCCGCACGTCACCACCTTCATCACACGCGACCGGCCTCAGCCGGGGCTCACCGACGCACCGATTGCCACCGGTAACCCGTCCCTGCCGCAGGCACGCCCATCGATTCCCGCCGCCACACTGGCCTCGCTGCTGCGGCAATTCGGTGCCGGTGTGGCGATTCGGCCGAGCGCCTACACCGACGGCACGATCGGTGTGCTCGGCAACCGGAACACCCCTCGCGATGCGGTGCCCACGATCGTCGTCGGCACCGAGCAGTACAACATGATGGCGCGCCTCGCGGCAGCCGGTCAGCCCGTCTCGATGACGATTGAATCCCGCACACGCCATCACGATACCGACCGCAACAGCTACAACGTGATCGCGGACATCCCCGGCATCGACCCGGCCGTGCGCGACGAATACGTGCTCATCGGCGCACACCTCGATTCCTGGCACACGTCCAACGGCGCCACCGACAACGCCGATGGCGTGGCCGCCGTCATGGAGGCGGTGCGGATCCTCCGGGCGATCGGTGCAGCGCCTCGCCGGACAATTCGGGTCGCGCTCTGGAGCGGCGAAGAACAGGGCCTGCTGGGTGCACGCGCCTACATTGCGCAACACCTCGCCACGCCCGAGGCCCAGGCGAAGCTCCAGGTGTATCTGAACGACGACCCAGGAAGCGGACGCACTCTCGGGTTCTACATGGAGCAGAACGAGGCGGCGAAAATGTTCTTCGACCGCTGGCTGGCGCCCCTGAAAGACCTTGGCATGACGATGAACGTCATGGAGGGAATCGGGTCAACCGACCATGTTCCGTTTGTGCAGATGGGGATGCCGGCGTTCAACGCCATCAAGGATTTTGACGCCTACGACGTCCGCACCCGCCACACCAATGCTGATTTTCCGGAGCGCATGAGCGAGGACGAACTCAAACAGCAGGCCGTGGTGATGGCGACCTTTGCGTGGCAGGCGGCGATGATGAACGAACGGGTGCCTCGTCCGCTGTCCGCGGTCCGCTAGTCCGCAATGTCATCGCTCCCCGCACCGGTTCTTGTCGCGGACGCGGCCGCTTTGTCGCAGCTGGTCTCCGACCTCACGTCCAGCCCGACTGTGGCCGTGGACACCGAATCCAACAGCCTGCACGCGTATCGCGAGCGGGTGTGTCTGATTCAGTTCTCCACGCCCACCACCGACTACATCGTCGACCCGATCGCCCTGCAGGACCTCAGTGCGCTCGTGCCATTTTTTGCGAGTCCGGCTCACGAGAAGATCTTTCACGCGGCCGAAGGTGACGTGCTGGGATTGGGGCGGGACTTCCGGTTCACGTTCACGAACATCTTTGACACGATGTCGGCCGCGCGCAGCCTGGGCTGGCCGCAGGTCGGCCTGGCCGCCGTGCTCAAAGCCGAATTCGGTGTCACGCTCAGCAAGACCCATCAACGGGCCGACTGGGGACGCCGCCCGCTGCAGACCGACATGCTCGACTACGCGCGACTGGATACGCACTACCTGCCGGCGTTGCGGAATCGGCTGGACACGGCACTGAACGAACGCGGCCTGCGAGCGGAAGCGCAGGAGGATTTCGAGCGCCTGGCCAGGACGCAGCCTTCCGTCGTGAATCAGACACTGGATCCACAGGCATTCTGGCGCGTGAAAGGCGCCCGCGATCTCCCGCCCCGGCAGGCCGCAGTGCTCAGCGCCGTCTTCACATACCGCGACAGTGAATCGGCCCGCACCAATCAGCCGCCCTTCAAGGTGATCGGCGAGCCGACCCTGCTCGACATCGCCCGGCGCTTGCCGCAGACACTCGACGACCTGACGGGCATCGTCGCAATGACCCCAGGCCAGGTGCATCGGCACGGGCACGCGCTGCTGCGCGCCGTGCAGGATGGTCTTGCCGCGGTGCCTCCGTCACCACCCGTTCTCGACCGCGAGCCCGACGATGTGCGGGATCGGTATGACCGGCTGCATCACTGGCGCAAGACACGCGCGCAGGCGCGTGGGGTCGAATCGGACGTCATCCTGCCGCGCACCACGTTGTGGGATCTCGCCAGACGCCCCCCTCGCACGCACGACGACCTGGCCGGCATCGCAGACTTCGGCGCCACTCGTCGGGCCCTGTACGGCCAGGAGATCATGGCGTTGATGGCGCCCCGGCCGGGAGTGGTTCGAACTGCGCCGTAAAGTGCCGCAGAGCCGCCGGCGCCCTCACGATGCGGTAGCCGCGAGGGCTGTCGCGGCGGACGGCGACGGCGGCGACTTCGGCCACATAGTCGATGTGTGACTGCGTGTAGACGCGACGTGGAATGGGGAGCCGCACGAGATCCATATGGCTTTCGGCAGCCGGTCCTTCTGCCCCGCTTCGCGCGTCTTGATGAACCAGGTGTCCTCAGCAAAGCGAGATGCATTCGGGGACACCGGCTTCTTGACGCGGGCGCACAGTGCCCGCACTCCACGCAGGTTCTCCAGGGAGATCGATTGGCCGCCGGAGTCGTTTGTCGCCGTCACTTGAGTCGGAATGCTGTGGATGAATCCTGTCTGGTCCCTGACCACCTCCCGAATCCCCCATCGGCGTCCACCTGGAAGACGTTGCAGCCGGCCGCCCGGGCGAGGCGGGAGAAGGCATCCGTTCCGCCGCTCGACACGTAAGCTCTTCACGATGAAGATGATGACGCGACTCGGGGCGGCAGGTGCGGGCGTCGCCATTGTGGCGGCGGTGGCGAGCGCGTGGGCGGCACAGGAGCGGCACCCCGTCAGCGGGCGCGTCATTGCGCCGACGATGAGTGTGCTGGGAGCGCCGTGGCTGGACCGGCCGGAACGGGAGGCCGAAGAGCAGCCCACGCGTGCCGTAGAGGCCCTGCGGCTTCGACGAGGCATGGTGGTCGCCGACGTCGGCGCCGGGTCCGGGTATTACACCGTGCGGCTGAGCCGTGCGGTGGGCCGTGACGGGCGCGTGGTCGCCACCGACGTGCAGCCGGGCATGCTCGACCTGATCCGCCGCACACTCGAGCGCGAGCAACTGACGAATGTCTCACTGGTGCTGGGCGGGGTGGACGATCCGAACCTGCCCGCAGGCACGTTCGACATGATTCTGATGGTCGACGTCTACCACGAACTCGCCGCACCGCAGGCCTTTGTGCGGAAGCTCAGGACAGCCCTCAAACCTGACGGCCGCCTGGTGCTGATCGAGTTCCGCGGCGAGGATCCGGCCGTCCCGATCCAGCCACTGCACAAGATGAGCGTCGCTCAGGTCCGGCAGGAGCTGGATGCGGACGGTTTCACCATTGAACGCGTCATCGACGTCCTGCCCTGGCAGCACATCATCGTCTTGAAACAGCGCACGGACTGAGTGCCCGGCCGCACTCGTCAGCGCCAGCGATACGCGCTGATCCCGGCACCGTCGCGCACGAACAGGTCGCCATCGGCCACGGCGAGATGCGCCCATGCCTCCCCCTCACCAACGACCGTCTCGTCAATAAGTTCGAAGGCCTTCGGTGTCGCACGAATCAGGCGCAGGTGGCCGGTCTCATCGAGCGCCAGCAGCCGATCCCGCTGGGCAACGAGGCTCCAGTATTTCCCGAATGGCGTGGTGGTCCACATCCGCTGGCCGGTTCGCAGGTCGATACACGCGAGACGCTGGTTGGCCAGATGCAGATAGGCATACCCGTCGATCACCACGGGCGTGGACATATACCCCTGCGCGTTCATCGCCCAGCCTTCGGTCACCGACCACGTCGCGCCCTGGCGGCTCACACGATAGAGCCATGAGCCGTTCTGGTAGCTCGACGTGAACACCGCGTCGTCCACCACCACCGGCGTCAGGATGTTCATGCCCCGAAACGACGGCACCGGCTGGGACCAGAGCACCCGGCCCGTCGACAAATCCACACCGTTGAGCGTCTCCCGAGTCTGCACGACAAGCTGTCGCACTCCGGCCAGCGTCGCCACGACCGGCGACGAGAACGCACCACTCTCAAACACCGTCGCACCACCTTCGAGCGTTCGCCACACCACAGCCCCTGTCCGGGCGTCGAGCTTCACGACGCTGTTGGCCGCCTGTACGTAGACACCACCACGGTCAACCAGAGGCGACGAGATGAATCCGAACTCGGGCACGGTGGCCTTGAACTTCTCAACAAAGTCCACGCGCCAGCGCTCAGCCCCGGTCGCGGCGTCAAGCGCCACCAGCACATCACGCATGCCGGCCACGTAGAGGGTGCCGTTGTCGAGCGCCGGGGTCGCCCGAATCCAGTCGCCACGCGATTTCGCGTAAAACGGCACACTGACCGCACCAGGCCACTCCACCGTCCAACGAACCGCCCCGGTGGATCGGTCAAGCGCGCGCACCACTTCCGTGGACTTGTTCTTCGTCTCCGTGACGTAGACAAGGTCAGCCGACACGATGGGGCCGGAGTAGCTCGGCCCCAGTCCGAGAGACCACTGGGCAGTCACCGCCGTCTTCAGGATCGCCGGCCACGCCGGCCCCGTTACTGTGCCGTCGCGAGCCGGGCCGCGCCACTGGGGCCACGTCGCTCGCTCAGTCGGCGCCCCGAGCAGGGTCACGCTGATCATGAGCCCAGCCAGCCAGCCACACACACCCGCCATAAGCACCTGTCGCACAATTACCCCCCGCCAAGAGGGTCGCATAATTTTTCTTTTTCAAGAAATTAATTTCACCAAAAATAAAACTTATGTGCCTTCAAAGAATATTTAGCAATCTTCTTTAACTATGGAGCACAACCACCGCTACCAGCGCACCCGAAAAGACGTCAGTACGCGACGCTGCTCCGGTCATTCCGGTGGTCGTGCAGGAGTCGCTTCCATGGTCACCGGAACACCTCAGCGATGATCCGGGTCCGGTAGTCGAAGATGTGTTCGACCTGCCGACGCACCAGCGGCAGCACCGGCCAGCTGAGCGGATGCAGCGGGAGCCTGAATTGCACGTGGTCCGACAACCGGGTCCCCTCGGGTACGGTCTCAAACGTGTGCGTATGAATCCACTCGCGATAGGGGCCCCGGAGCTGTTCATCCACAAACATGAACGGCGGCTGCCAGGTGCTGATGCGCGTCTTCCAGCCAAACGGCACGCCGAACAATGACAGCCGATAGTCAATCAGGGTGCCCTGCTGCACGTTGATGGGCGTGGGCGTCAGGATGCGGAACCGCAGTTCCGGCGGTGTGATGTGTTCGAGGTTGGCCGCATCCGCGAAAAACGCGAACACATCCTCAATGGGCCGTGCCACCACCTGTGTGCGGCGGAGGTGATGCATGCGCATACGGCCTACTTGAACCTCACATGCAGGTAGACGGAGTGCCGTCCGTACGTCTCGTAGAACGGCTTGAAGGGCACGCCGTCCACCGAGAACCGCAGCGTCGCGGGATCGCCGGCGACCGAGCGGCCGATGTCGCTCACGTCAAAGGTCATCTGGCGCCAGTCGGTGCGCGCGGCCGGTTCCTCGGCGGCGAGAAGCACCGGTCCCCACAGGAGACTGGCGACGTTCGGCTGATCCACGAGGTGATCGAGGTGAAACTTGAACGGCATGCGCAATTCAATGGTGTCGTTATCGCGCCAGGTGCGCGACAGCGTCAGGTAGCTGCCCGGAGTGGCGGTGACGTTTTCCTGGCGGCCGTTGACCGTCACGAAGAATCCGCGCGTGGCCCAGCCGGGCACGCGCACCTTGATGTCAAACCGTCCGCTGCCCTTCACGACCAGCCGGGTCGTGTCGGCGCTGGGAAAGTCCGTGATCTGCTGCACGGACACCTTCCGTTCCGTCCAGTTCACCGTGGACGGGACAAACAAGTTGACATACAGCGCGGAGTGGTCCGCACTGTGGAAGTAGATCGTGTCCTGCAGCTTGGTGTGGCTCTCAAGCGCGGTGCCGTTGCAACACGTGAACCCGTTCATGTTCGCGTTGCCGAACCGTTTCTGGGCGCCGGGGTTGAGCGGCACATGATACGTGTTGCCCGCGTCGCCTTCCGCCACCGACGCGAGGATGTGGTTGTACATCGCGCGCTCGTAGTGGTCCATGTACTTGGCGGTCTGGTCGTACATGAACAGCTGCCGATCGAGTTTCAGCAGGTTGTAGGTCGCACATGTTTCGTTCTGGCCTCCCTGCGCGAAGCCGTTGTCCCACAACGTGTTCGGTTGCACGGTGAAACATTCGGCGTTGTTCGGGTTGCGCGCGCCGGCCACGCCGCCGATGCTGTACATGTAGCCGCCGTTCACGATCTCCCAGAAGTTCGAGGCGATCATGTAGTAGGGCATCTCCTTCGTGTTCCGGAACGTCTCGAGCGCACCGGTAATCTGCGGAATGTGCTGGTTCGCGTGTTTGCCCCGCACCGTGTCCACACCCTTCGCCAGCCCGTGGTCGTGCGCGGCGTTGCCGAAGAAGAAGTTCGTGTTGTCGAACAACTTCGCCGTGTCGAGGAACCGGCGCTCCCCCGTCAACCGGTACAGCCGCGCCATCCCTTCGTTCATGCCGCCGTATTCGCCGGCGATGTACCGGTTCCACATGCTGATACGGGTCTCCGGCGGCAGCGCACTCAGCCGCGCCTGCACCCACGCCCCCATGCCGCGCGCAATCTCCAGCGCCTTCTTGTTGCCGGCGACCTCATACGTGTCAAGCAGACCGGCGAGGATCTTGTGCAACGTGTAGTACGGCGCCCAAATCTGGCTGTCCTGCGTGCCGTAGGTCGCACCACGTTCGAGCATGATGAACTGGTCCGGCGGATACGCACTGATGAACCCCGTGCCCCAGTTCCAATAATCCGTACGAATCGCCTCTGCGCGCAGATTCGAGTCGTAACTCTGCCGGCCTGGTCCCACAGGCACCGCGCGTGGATCCGCGACTGACGGCCCACCGGGCTGCGCCGGCCGGCCCGACCGCTGTGACAGGTCATGCAGCGTGTCCACCAGGTAGTTCATCTTCTGGAGGAACGTCGCCTGCAGCGCCGGGTCGTAGCCGGTGCTCGCATACGCCTGCGCGATGGCCGTCAGGTAGTGGCCACTTGCATGACCACGAAGCCGCGTGGTCTGGTTGTCCCAGCCCTGCAGCGGCCGTGTGCCCTCCGGCTGCGGCACGCCGAACGTGTCGCGGAAGTTATAGAGGAAACTGTCGGGGTTGGTGGCCGCGAGTCCGCGCAGGAACTTGTCACGGTTCTGGATGAACGCGGTGTCGCGTCCCTGAGTGTCCTTGTTCAAGACGACGCGGTCGAGGGAGAACGCCTCGACGAGCCGCTCAGGCGGTGTCTGCACGCCCACTGGTGCCTTCACGATCACCGTCGCCTTCGGCTGGAACCGTGTGCCGGGCACCATGCCCGACACCGTGTACGTGCCCGGCTGCCGCACCTGCTCGTTGTCGGTGGGCGACGGCCAGATCGCACGCGCGTTGCCTGCCACACCACCCGCGAAGGTCGCCGGAATCTGTGCCGGCAGCAGCGGCAGGTACCCCGCCACCGTCTCGACGGTGATGTCGGGCACGGAGACCAATCGCGCGGCAAACGGCGATTCACGGGGGATGTTGGCGGTGGAGATCTCCGGCGGCGCCCCGGCGCGCCCGCGCCCCTGCGCCGTCTGTGTCGCCGCGATCGCGTTGCGGCGGATGGTCGCGATGGGCTCGTCCCCGAGCGCGATGCGATACAGGCGCACATCCCGGAATCGCCCGTGCAGCGTCGGCGCGGCGTCATCCTGCGACCGGCCGAGGAACAGGCGGTTGGTGGACAACGACGGCGGCACTAGTTGATCCGGCGTCGCGGCCACATCCGTCGCCTGCCCCGCACGGACACCATCGATGTACGCGGTGAGCACACGGCTGGCGGGATCGAGCACGACCGCAAAGTGTGTCCATTGGTTCTCTACAACCACCTTCGGCGTGGTGGTGCCCTTCACCTGACCATCCACCACCGCCGTGGCGCGGAAGCCCTGCCCGTCCACCACGGCATACAACCGCGAAGCCGCGTTCTGGCCGAAGTCAAACACCGGTCCGGTGGCGCGTGTCGGCAGATACAGCCACCCGACAACGGCAACCGCATCCTCCCCATCAAACGCCTCCGCCGGCAGCTGCACGTAGCTGCCGTCGCCGGTCAGCAACAGCACGCGGCGGGTGCCGTCTTCGACGAACACCGGACTCGTGCCTCGCAAGGTCGCATGCAACTGGTTGCGGGAGGAGTCTTCCGGACTCCCGTTGAACTGATACCGGGCGATGAGACCGGTCTCCCCGATGCCATCGAGAAACTGGTCACCGCCCTGCGCGGCGTTCTGCTGGTTCTGCGCGACGGCAACGACGATGGCCGACACGACCAGCGAGAGGGCAATCAGGATGCGGTGCATAGGTCTCTCTCCCAAACTGGCGCGCTCACACCCAGCGCGCCCTACTTCAATCAGCGAACTTCGATCGTGCGCGATGATGCCGTAAGCGGTACGGTGTAGGCACCACGTTCGAGCGTGAATCCGCCAGGCACGGTCCACTCGCGGCGGGCGACGGTCTTGCCCGTCTGCTCCACCCGCAGGCGCGCCTGCTTCACATGGGTCGATGACGACGCGAGCGTCACCCGCACCCGCCCGCTGGCGGCATCAAACTCCACCTGCTCAAACTGCCCGGCATCCAGTGTGAGATACAACCCCACCGGCGCGAGATAGATCCGCTGGCGGAAGGAGTCGGCCACCTTCACGGTGACACGAGACCCGTTCACGGTGGCGTTGCCGCCAAACGCCTGCCATCCGAACTCCGGATGGTTGATCAGATACATCCCGGTGTTGAGCGCGTGTCCGAGGAAGTTCGGCCCGTAGTCGCCGCTGTACGCATCCCAATGGAGCTTCTCGGGGAACGCATGGAAGGCCACTGACGCAAACCCTTCCTCGTCGATGTTGGTCAGCGCGCCCATCGTGCCGGCATACCCAATGCGGAGCAGGTGCAGATCCTGCGGATCATCCCTGAAGCGCGTCAGAGCCGGAATCGCGTTGAGCCCTGATCCGTAGTGGTGGAGCTGCCGTTCGTAGCCCGCACCCGGCGCCCCTGCGTAAATAAAGTCCCAGTAGCGACGCGCAGCGCCGTTGTAGCCCCAGTGCGGCACCAGCGGCATGTAGCCGACGATCGAGTTCAGCGCCGTGGTCGCCTGCGTGTCGTACCCGAAGTAGCGCATCCACGCGAAGACTTCTTCCTGCCCCGTCGAGTCCCACGCCATTTCGCTGCCGTAGGGATAACTCTGGCCGGCCCACCGGTCCGCCCGCGTCTTCATCCGCGCCTCTAGGGCGGACGACTTTTCGGTCCACCCTTCGCGCTTCATGTCTTCGAGCACCATCGCAAACGTCGTCGCGCCCATCAGGCCGACGTTGACATACCCGACGCGGTTCGCCGCGTCCGTCATGTACATCATCGTTTCGTGCGCCTGGTTCAAGTACCAATCCCACGGATGCGTCGTCACCAGGCCTTCCGTATTGCGGGCGATGCGATACATCGACCAGTACGCGGCCACCACGTGCGCGTAGTTGTAGGCGCGATTCTGAGTCTCGGATCCTGCGCGGTTCCAACTCGCCCACGTCGTCCAGTTCTTCGACGGGTCGTAGGTGAAATTGGGGAAGTCCTCAGGCACGTACATGAACAGGCTCTTGCGGACGCCGTACTTCCGCTCCCCGTCCGAGTACTGAATACGTCCCCAGAGCACCTCGTTGACGAAGCGTTCGTACTTCCCGAGTTCCGCGCGCGACGGCTGTCCGAATTGTTTCATCGCCGCGGCCAGCCACGACCCTGCGCCGCCTTCATCCGACAAGCCTGCGATCCACGCGCGGTGGTCCTGCTCGACGATGGCGTTTTTGGAACGGTCGTAACTCATGACTGACGGACTTCGCTTGAACGGGTCGTCCGGCTTGTCGAACCACTGTTTGGTGAGGAGGAAGTTGCCGAGGTCGGCGACCGCCTGCGCCGCCGGCTTCGTCACGTAATAGTTGATCGCCTGCACGGCACCGTCATCCCAGGTGAGCGTCAGGCGGGCCCGGCCCCACTGGCGACCGCGCACCGTGAACTCGCGCCAGCCATTCGTGCTACGGCGACCGGCGGTCACCTCGAGTGCGCCGGACGGAGACACCGAGACCTTCGCGGTGCGTGAGCCGTACCGCGCGAACAGTCGGAGGTCCTGATCCATCGGGGCCACGTAGCCCGGGAAGCCTGCGGCCACCGGACGGCCGGCCTTCACGAGTGTGTCTTCGATCGCGCGAATCTCGGGTGCGATGTGAAACTCGAGACCGTACGTGCGGGTTTGCCCGGGCGCCAGTGTGGCGTGCGTCGGCACCTGCCACGGCTGCGCGTTCTTCCACTCGTTCTCGGCGTAGGCCTTCGTGTGGGCCATCCATTCGAAGATGGCTTCCGAGGTTTGTGTGCGCGGCGTGCGGTCGTCCACGGGCCGCCATCCCTCAAGTGGGGTGCGGCCATGCGGCACGACCACAAGCGCCGGGCCCTTGCCCGAGAGGCGCGTGACCTGCACGAAGCCCGCATCCTGCGCGATGGCCGGATCAAAAAACGACGTGATCTCGTGTGCCTGTTCGAGATTGCGTCCGGTGATCAGGTTGTTGAACACGACGGGAATCCCGAGTGCGCCAATCTCAACGGACTGCGGCGTCCGGTTGGTGACCTCGAAGCGAAGCACCACCTTCCCGTTCACGAGCGCCCAATGCCGGGTCACACGCAGCGGCACATCCGCCGGCAGCGTCGCGGCGAGATCCGATGACGCGAGGGTGCCGGCGGCGGGTGTCAGCGCCGCGACGGGTTTGCGATCACGCGCCGTGTCGTAATCCTTCCATTCGGCGGTGCCGGCCTGACGCACCTTGAAGGTCAGATCGCCGAGGTGGTGGTAGTCGTTCGCAGCGCGCTGCGCGAGTCGATCGGCAGGTGTGAAGTCGAAGGTCAATGGCCCGGTCGGCTGCGGCGGTGGTGGCGGCTGGGTGGGGGCCGCACCGGCCGCCCCCGCGCCCCGGCCACCACGGGGCGGCGTCGGTGTCGGCGTGTACGTCGGCACGCCCTTGGGCTCGAGCGCCGCGATCGTCTGGGACGCCTTGACCAGCTTGAGTGTGAAGTCCAGCGTGTCGAAGTCGAGGGTACCGTCCTCCAGGCCGAGTGTCGGCGGCGGAGGCGGCGTCTGTGCTCCGCGCCCGCCCTGCTGTCCCTCCACCCGTGGCGCAAGCCAGAGGGCAGCGACAAGTCCGACGGCGACGGCTCCCGGTCGGGTCACGGTCATCAGGCGCTTCATCACCAATCACTCCTCACTTCACATCGTTCAGGTTCCCAGCGAGACAGGGAGGCACGAACCTTAGTACCGCCATGCCTCAGTGTGATGCACTCTGGGTGTCGGCAGATCTTACTGCGTGGTAGGCTGGCGCCCGTATGGAACGTCACACACGATTCACCGCTGATCATCTGGCATTCGCCCGCACCAAAACCGCATACATGGGACGCGAGGAGTCGATTGAGTTCCTCCGCGTGATGGACATCAAACACAGCGTCGGGCACTGGTCGGCCGGCGACTTCTGCGACCGGTTTGCGCCCCCCGGATACCACTCCAATGACCCCGCCTTCCAGAACGATTTTGAGGGCCAGTGCCGCCGCACAAAGGCGGCCGGCGTGTCGGCCATCGAGATTCACCAGAGCGTGTTCGAGAAGACGCTGAATGGCGACCTCGACGCCGCCGCCATCACCCAGGCGCAGGAGGGGTTCCTCGCCGAACTCGGCATGTCGGTGACGGCCTGCAACATCAACACGTGGACCAACCCGAAGTTCCGCCTTGGCGGTCCGTGCAACCCCGATCCGGCGATTCGCAAGGCCGCACTCGAGGAAGTGCTCAAAGGCGTCGAGATCTGCACGCTGATGCAGATCCCCGTGCTGAGCGTGTGGCCGGGCTCCGACGGCGCCGACTACCACTTCCAAATCGACTACAAGGAGTCGATTGAGTGGTTTGCGGAGGCGCTGGCGACGGTCAACAAGGCGTGCCTCAGCCATGGCATCAAGCTCGCGATCGAGCCGAAGCCCTATGAACCGCGCGAGCTCTACATGATCATTCCGACGGCGGCGTCGGCGATTCTTGTGGCGCAGCAGGTGAACAAAGTCACCGGCGGCAACAACTGCGGACTGACCATCGACTACGGCCATCAGAAGATGGAAGCCACGACCGCCTCCACGGCGTGTGACCTGGCGGAATTCGTCGGTGTCCCCGTGCACAAGTTCGACGTCAACGACGCGCGCCAGGGCCGCAACGATCAGGACTGCATGTTCGGCACGCTCTCGATTCCCGAATCGGTCGAGTACCTGTACACGACCTTTGTGCGCAACTACCGCGGCTATTACAGCCAGGACCAGTTCACCTACCGCGAAGATCCGACGCGTGCGATCGAACGCAGCATGATCAACTTCGCAAACCTCTCGCTCAAGGCGGTCCGGCTGTACGAACGCCAGGCTGACATCGCACAGGCGCGCACGACGGGGACCGGCCCGGACATCCTCGACATCGTGTCGCCGGTGCTCGTGGGCTGACGTCCAATGGCGTTCACGATCGGGGTTGACTACGGCACCAATTCCGTCCGCGCCATCGTCGTGGACTGCGCGGATGGACGGACCGTCGGCACGTCCGTCTTCAACTATCCGAGTGGAGACCACGGCGTGCTCCTGCACCCGAAGGACCCGCACCTCGCGCGACAACATCCCGGCGACTACATCACGGGGCTTGAGGCCAGCGTCACTGGTGCGCTGACCCAGGCAGGCGCCGTCGAGGGCTTTTCGGCCGCGCACGTGATCGGCATCGGTGTCGACACCACCGGCTCGACGCCATTGCCGGTGGACGCGCAGGCGCGGCCCCTCGCACTCGATGCCAGATGGGAACAGAACCTCGCGGCCCATGCGTGGTTGTGGAAGGACCATACGTCGGCCGAAGAGGCTGCGGCGATCACCGCGACGGCACAGACGCATGCCCCTCACCTGCTTGCGCCGATCGGCGGCACGTACTCCTCCGAATGGTGGTGGTCGAAGATCTGGCGGTGTCTCAAGGACGCGCCTGACGTGTTCGACGCCGCGGCGAGTTGGGTCGAACTCGCCGACTTCGTGCCGGCCGTGCTCGCGGGCGTGACCGACTCCACGAAGATCGTCCGTGGCATCTGCGCCGCCGGGCACAAGGCGATGTACTCCGACGTGTGGGGCGGATTGCCGGACAAGGCATTCCTCGCCCGCCTCGACCCGAAGCTCGCATCGCTGCGCGATCGGCTCTACGACTCGGCGCTGCCGACCGGTACCCCGGCGGGCCACTTGTGTGCGGAGTGGGCCGTCCGCCTCGGGTTGCCCGAAGGCATTCCGATCGCGATGGGCGCATTCGATGCGCACTACGCGGCCATCGGCGCGGGAGTCACGACGGGAACGTGGGTGAAGATCATTGGCACATCCACGTGTGACTGCGCCGTGGCGCCATCCACTACACCGATCGCTGACATCCCCGGCATCTGCGGCATCGTCAATGGCTCGATCCTTCCTGGGTATTACGGCATTGAGGCCGGTCAGTCCGCTGTGGGCGACATCCTTCGCTGGTGGGTGGAGGAGGTCTGCAAGGGCGACGACATGGAGCATGCCCACCTCTCAGTGGAAGCCTCCCACCTGCGGCCCGCCGAGTCCGGCCTGCTGGCGCTCGACTGGAACAACGGCAACCGGACCATCCTTGTGGACCCTCGGCTCACCGGCCTGCTCCTCGGTCAGACGCTGCACACGACACGGGCCGAGGTCTATCGGGCGTTGATCGAGGCCACGGCATTCGGCGCCCGTGCCATCATCGAACGCGTCCGCGAATACGGCGTCAGCGTGGACCGCGTCGTGTGTTGTGGCGGCATCGCGGAAAAGAACGCGCTCTTCATGCAGATCTACGCGGACGTCATTGGACAGCCGATGCTGATCGCCGGTTCTCCCCAGACGCCCGCACTCGGCTCCGCAGTGGCCGCCGCCGTCACCGCCGGCGCAGCAGCCGGGGGCTACGACGACTGGCAGGTCGCCCAGGACCGCATGACCTCCGTCACACTCGAACGTTACGAGCCACGGCCTGATGCCGTCGCCGTGTACACCCGCCTGTATGCCCTGTACCGGGAACTGCACGATACGTTCGGCGGCGTGCCTGGGACAACGGCAAATATCCCGACGATGATGAAGCGCCTGCTCGCGCTTCGCCATGAGACGATGGCGTCATGAGTGCGGAAGCGCTGAAGGCGCGCGTGTATCACGCCAATGTCGAACTGGCCGGCACCGGGCTGGTCATGGGCACGTTCGGCAACCTCTCTATCGTGGACAGGGCCGCCGGGATGATGGCGATCAAGCCGAGTGGCGTGCCCTACGACGAACTCACGCCCGGCCACATGGTGGCCGTGTCGCTCGAGACCGGACTCCCCCTCGACGACCGGTATCGACCGTCCTCCGACACACCGACGCACCTTGAGCTGTACCGCGCGTTTCCGTGCGAAGCCGTCGTCCACACGCATTCGGAACATGCGACAACGCTGGCCCAGGCGCGCCGGCCAGTGCGTTGCCTCGGCACGACGCACGCGGACTGTTTCAGGGGTGATGTGCCCGTGACACGGGCGATGCGCGAAGAGGAAGTCGTCACCGACTACGAACGGAACACCGGCCTCGTGATTGTCGAGACGTTCCGGCAGTCGGGCATCGATCCGTCGGAGGTCCAGGCGGTGCTGGTGGCCAACCATGCCCCGTTCACATGGGGACCCAGCGCGGCGGCCGCGATTGACAATGCGCGGGTGCTGGAGTTCCTCGCCGCGATGGAGTGCCGGATTCTCGCCATGGCCGGCGCGCCACCCAGGCCCGACCGGTTCCTCATCGACAAACACTACCTGCGCAAACACGGCCCGTCGAAGTACTACGGACAGAAGTAGGGTGCGCTGGGCTGGATCGCGCCAGTGAACCCTCGCCACGACTCCAGACGCCTGGCCGCAGGTTGTTGAGCGACACCGACGTGGGATCAGCGTCAGGCCGTTGATTTCCAGGCGGACGCTGGAACGCGATCCGGGTCGCCTGTCGATCACAGTCCGTCGACTCCACCGCAATCACGTTCATGACCGATGCGGTCGTCGTGGCATGTGTGTAGCCGAACGCGTGCCCAAGTTCATGGATGCGGACGAGGCGCACCTGCGGTGAATTGCCCGCATCGAAGTCGCGATCGAGCATCACGGTGCCGGCGACGACGGCGCCGTCCGAGCGGGTTTGCCATCGCGCGTCGCCGGCAAGAGCTCGTGGCATCCGTCACGCCCGTGTACCGCGCCACGGTGATCACCGCATCTCTCAGGATGTCGGCGCTCGCGCTCACGGCCGTCGATTCGCGCGTGACTCAGGCAAACGCGGCGACCTGGTTCCCGGTCAGCGCCGTCACTCCGGACGCGAGATCGGATTCCAGCCGGTCGCGGTCCGTCGTGGTCATCACATCGTCAATCGCCGCGGCGGTTGACTGGTCCAGCGACATGAACCGCAACGTGCGCGTGAGCACGCGCAGGAGTGGCACGGTCGTCCACCGCTGCAGCCGGGACACCCGCGCTGGTTCGTCAAAGGCGGTGACGTTGAAGGAGGTTGGGATCATGGTGACCGACGCCGCCGAGGCAGGCAGCGAGGGATATACAAATCAGGGCAGCGAAAAGGCGACGTACGGCGCGATTCTACCGGTATCGCTCTTCGAGCGGTGCGGGCGGCAACATCTGGGATTCCCAGGACTCGAGCCGCGCCTTGAGGTCCGCGGCATCGGTGGACCGACGGCCCAGCAGGTTTGTGCGCTCGCCTGGGTCCGCGGCAAGGTCGAACAGATACGTCCCGTCCTCGTTCACGACGTACTTCAAGTCGCCATGACGAACAGCCTTCTGCTGACGGCGTTGGGTGACGCGCCAGTAGAGCGTCCGCGGCACCGGCTGGGCGCCGGTCAAGGCGGGGAGCAGATCAATCGCATCCACCGGGCGCGGCATCGCGGTTCCGGCAAGACCCGCGAACGTCGCCGTCCAGTCCATCGTGACCGCGACCTGGTCGGAGTGGGTGCCTGCCGCGATGCGCGCCGGCCATCGCACAGCGGTGGCGACACGAATACCACCCTCACCCACCGTCATCTTCGCGTGACTAAACGGCCCCATGTGCGAAAACCGCTCGCCACCGTTGTCACTCGTGAACACCAACACCGTATCGCGAGTCATGTCCGCGGCTTCCAGCGCCGCCAGCACACGACCCACCCCATCATCGAGACTCCGCATCATCGCGGCATACACCTCCGGTGACCCGCCGGCCTTCCAGTCGTCGACGGAAGGGCGATGGTGATCGGTGGGGCCCTGCCAGGGCCAATGCGGTGCGGTGTATTGCAGGCTGAGGAACAGCGGTGCGTCCGACGACGTGCCGATGATGCGTTCCGCGCGAGCGGTAAACAGCTCCGTCGCATACCCATCGGTCGTCACAGGGTCTCGGTCGTCGAAGAACATCAGACGCCGGTATTCCGAGTCTTCCTTCGTGAAGTAATCACCGGCAGCTCCGAGGAATCCGAAGAACTCATCGAAGCCGTGTTCGAGCGGGTGGAATTCAGGCGCGACGCCGAGGTGCCATTTGCCGACGAGCGCGGTGCGGTACTCGGCGTCTTTGAGTACCCGCGGCAACGTCGGCGGTGTCGCCGACAGTCCGAGCGGATGCGTGGTGAGTGGTTCGTGCAGACCAGCCAACTCGCGGGCTGGATACCGTCCGGTCATCAGCCCCACACGTGTTGGAGAACAGACCGGCGCCGAGGAATAGGCCTGCCGCAGCACCATCCCCTCACGTGCGATGCGATCGATGTGTGGCGTGGTGTACGTCGTCGCCCCGGTGAACCCGACGTCACCGTAGCCGAGGTCGTCGCACATGATCAGCACGATGTGCGGGCGCCGGTTGCTGCGCAGACCACAACCGGCCAGCGAGCCACCCACGGTCAGCGCGGCCGATGCCGCGAGTGCCGTGCCGAGGAACTCGCGTCTGCCGACCACCGTGTCAGGCCCGGTAGCGTTCGATCAGCTGCGCGATCCGCTGCGCCGCCTGCACCGCCGCCTCATGGTTCTGCGAGAAGTTCAGGCGGATGCTGTCGGTAGACTCGGGACTGAATTCGGTGCCGGGCGTGACCGTCACGCCGGCCTGCACACGCAGTGCGCGCACAAACGCGACCAGCGGAATGTTCAGCGCCGGCAGGCGCGGGAACAGGTAGCTGCCGGCCTCAGGCGCGCGCACCACCAGTCCGGGCACCGTGCGGAACACCTCGATCAACGCGTCACGGATCGCCTGGTGTTTTGCGGTCCGATCCTGCATCCATCCGGCCGGCTCCTCAAACCACGTGCGCAAGACCGCCTGCGAGTAGCCCGGTGCGCGCAGCGACACGATCGCCTGCAGCTTCTCCATCCGGTCGATGAGTCGCGGTGCGCCAAACGCCACACCCAGACGATACCCGCTGAGCGACTCGGTCTTCGAGGGGCCCATAATGGTCACGACCCGGTTGGGGTCGATCGACGATGCGCGAAGGTGTGTGTAGGTCTGACCGGAATACAGCAGGCGCGAGTACAGCTGGTCCGCAATCACCGTGACGCCGTGCCGATTCGCCAGTTCGGCAATCCGCGCGATTTCGTCGGCCGAATAGATGACACCGGCCGGATTGTTGGGATTGGAAAACAGGAACGTGCGGGCACCGGACTCGAAGGCGTCCTCGAGCTGTTGCAGGTCGAGTCCAGCACCAGTGGTGTGGCCGAGGTAGTCCATCCGCACCGGCACGACTTCCCCACCAAGGAACTCGACAAGTTTCCGGTTTGCGAAGTAGTCGGGCCGCACAATCGCCACCCGATCACCCGTCGTCACGGTCGCACCCAGGGCGAGAAACAACGCGCCCTGCGTGCCCGGCGTGATGATGAGCTCATTCGCGCCAGAGACAGGACGACCGGTGAAGGCCCCGAGGTGTGCGGCCATCCGATCGCGCAGTTCGGCGCCGCCGCGGTATTCGGTGTATGCCTGCGATCCGCCACGATGAACGCCCGAGACAAACTCGTCAAATGCGCCGGGCGTTGGACCAAACGCGGTCTCGTTCACGTCGCCATGCGAAAAATCGACGGGCGCGCCCGGCAGCACCTCGCCACGCAACATCGTGGCAGGCACATCAGCGCCTTGCCGTAGTTCCTGCCCCGGGGCGTGGTCGGTGCCGAGTTTCGCAAACTTCGCTTCGATCAATTCCACAACAAAGGGATTTTATGCTGGATCGCCTTTTCGAGGTGCCAGGTTCACAATGAGACCATGGAGGCACCGGGGCAGTGAATTCTCACCATGAAGCACATGGAGAGCCATGAGGATGCCCCTGTCCGAAGCCACGGGGTTGAGCGCCCGGCAAGGCCGGGCGCAGTGAGGGGAGGGAGGAGCGTAAGCGAAAGTACCTCTCAAACATGTAGGGCACGCTGGGGTTGAGCGCGCCAACAGGTGTTTTCGTTTGCGCTCCTCCCTCCCCTCACCGTGCCGCTTAAGCGGCACTCAACCCCTCATCCCCATGGATCCTCATGATCCCCATGGTGTCAATTCTCCCGGCCCTCCGCGCCTGTGAAATAATCCGCACTCAGCGTCAGCCATGCGAAACCAGACGCTCCTCGCGATCCTCACGAGTGCGCTGCTTGTTGCCAGCCTCGGCGCCCAGGCGCCGGCGCCGGCGGCACGCGGCGGCGCCGCCCCGAAAGGCCTCATCGTCGGCCGCGTCGTCGACGCGGTGTCGAACGTGCCCGTTCCGAGCGTGATTGTGACGCTGGCCGGCGCGTCGCTGGGCAGCAGCATCCGGGTGCTGACCGACGCCCAGGGCCGCTTCCTCTATCGCAACGTGCCGGCCGGCTCGTTCACACTGCGGGCGACGATCGGTGCCAACGTTGAGGGCGCCGGATTCATATGGGCCGGCCCACAGGTCGGGCCCTATCTCAATGGCGGGTATGGCCAGCGGCGGCCAGGTGGATTGCTCCAGTCCATCGATCTCGCTGCCGACGAACACATCGACGACGTGGTCATCAAGCTCTGGCAGGGCGGCTCAATCAATGGACGTGTGTTCGACGAATCGGGCGAGCCGATGGTCGACGTGGCGGTGGCCCACGTCCGTGCGCCCTCTATCGACCGGCAGCCTGATGGAGCTTTGAGAGATTCTCGGGCGTCGGCGGCGGTTCGGAATCGCCGAAGATGGCACGCACCCAGTGGCCGTCGGTCGGGTTCGGGAAGAGGATGAACTTCCGGCCGAAGGCCTCGCGGTCCACGGCCAGCCGCGCGCGGCGGCTCGCCGGGTCCGTCACATAGTAGGCACGGCTGAAGTCGTTGAGGTTGTCGCCGAGATACACCACCACATCACGCGACTGCGCGAGCTGTCGCTGACGGGGTTCCTTGTCGGATGTCTCACGCAACACTGTGAGATGTTCCGCGTCCGCAAACGGGAGTCCCGCTGCCACCATGTTGCCGAGCGCCAACTCAAGGGTCTTCTCCCCCTGATCACGATTGGTGATGTAGAACACCTCCACACCTGCATCCCGGCAGAACGTGAAGAACTCGATCGCGCCAGGGGTCGCTGTCGCGCGGTTCGTCGCTACCCACGTGTCCCACCGGGCGTCGTCAAACAACGGCACTCCATCCGCCACTATGCCTCGCCAGTAGTCACGCGTATCGAGGACGGTGTCATCCAGATCGGAAATCACGGCGAGACGTTTGCGGCCATCTCGAAGGGCGCGGTCCACGTGCATGCGGGCCACATTAAAGCCCTGCATGTACAGCGCGTCGTATTCGGCCGCGGTCTGCTTCCAGGCCAGGGCCATCGCGGCGGGATTCTGCGTTGTCGGTGGCGCGGCAACGGGCTGCGGCTCGGCAGCACCACATCCGGCGAAACAACCACAGGCCATCACGAGGGGCAGAACGAGCTCTTTTCGGAGTGTCACGATGCCGGAATTGTATGCGGTACACTCGACCCCATGGTGTTACGTCATCTCCTGGCCCTCACTCTTGGCGTCCTCGTCCTCTCCCCCATCGGGCCGGCGGCACAAGACGACGAGACGGCTCGTCTTAATGCGTGGTTTGAGAAGAAGTTTGAGGAGCAGCTGGCGTTCAGCCCGATCCAGCAGACGTTTCTGGGTCGCAAGTCCGGCGCGATCGATGACATGTCCATAGCCGCGCAGGACAAGGTCGTGGCGTGGCAGCGGGCGTCCACGGCCGAGATGCGCACGATGTTCGACTACGCCAAGCTGACGCCTGAAGCGCAGACCTCCTGGGACACCTGGGTGTATCAGCTTGAGCAGACCGAAAGCGCGTTGCCCTTCAGGACCAACGCGTACATCTTCGAGCAGATGAATGCGATTCACGCATTCCTGCCGCAGTTGCTGATCGCGTTTCACGCCGTCGAAGGCGCGGCGGACATGGACGCGTACGTCAACCGCATCAGTGAGTCCGGCCGCGCGATTCGGCAGCTGATCGAGGTCTCGAAAGCCAACGCCGTCGAAGGAGTCCGGCCGCCACGTTTCGCCTTCGACATCGTGATCGAGGAATCCACGAAGCTCATCACCGGTGCGCCGTTTGACGACAGCACGACCGACAGTGCCTTGTGGGCGGACGTGAAACTCAAGCTCGCAGAGCTGCAGAAGAAGGGGGCGATCGACCAGAAGCGCGCCGACACGTTGCTGGCGCAGGCGCGCTCGGCGCTGACCGGTCCGTTCAAGTCGGCCTATGTCGACCTGATCGCCTGGCAGAAGGAAGACCGCGCGAAGACGTCGGAGACCACATCCGGTGTGGGCGCATTGCCGAACGGCCGCGCCTACTACAACGAACGGCTGGCCAATCAAACGACCACCACGCTGACGGCTGATGAGATCCACGCCATCGGTCTGGCAGAAGTGGCGCGGCTCCGCGCCGAGATGCTGGCGATCAAGGACGAGGTCGGCTTCAGGGGCGACCTGCCGGCCTTTTTTGCGGAACTGCGCGACAAGAAGGACAACCCGGTCTACTACTATCCCGACACCGACGCGGGTCGGCAGGCGTACATCGATGATTCCACCGCGGCCATCAACAAGATCAAGGCGGTGCTGCCGAAGTACTTCGGCATCCTCCCCAAAGCCGACCTTGTGGTGAAACGTGTGGAACCGTTCCGGGAGCAGAAGGGCGCGGCCCAGCACTACTTCCCCGGCACCCCGGATGGCTCGCGACCTGGCGTGTATTACGCGCACCTCTCCGACATGACGGCCATGCCGAAGTCCGAACTGGAAGTCATCGCGTACCACGAAGGCCTGCCGGGCCACCACATGCAGCTCGCGATTGCGCAGGAGTTGACGACCGTGCCGACGTTCCGGCGGCAAGCGGGCTTCACCGCGTATTCGGAAGGGTGGGGGCTCTACGCCGAGTGGCTCGCTCGCGAAATGCCGGACACCTATCAGGATCCGTACTCGAGATTCGGCCGGCTTGGCTCTGAAATCTGGCGCGCCATTCGCCTCGTGGTGGACACGGGCCTGCATGCGAAAGGCTGGTCCGAGGAACAGGCGGTGCAGTACTTCCTTGCCAACTCGGCGACGACCGATGCGCAGGCGCGGTCGGAGATCCGGCGCTACATGGTGCTTCCCGGCCAGGCGACCAGCTACAAGATCGGGATGATCAAGATGCAGGAGCTGCGGCGCAAAGCCGAAACCCAGCTCGGCGCGCGCTTCGACATCCGCGCGTTCCACGACACCGTGCTCGGCGGCGGCGCCTTGCCGTTGACGATCCTCGAAAAGCGCGTCGACCGCTGGATCGCTTCCGTGAAGTAGGGCCCGCTGGGGCTGAGCGGGCCAATACGACATTCCCCATGAGGGGCCATGAGGGACCATGAAGAATTCACAGCGAGGCACGGAGGCGCAGAGGCGCGGAGGCACAGAGGTGACACCGAGAGGTTGAGTGCCGCTTTAGCGGCACGGTGAGGGGAGAGCGAGTCACGAACGAAAGCGCCTGTCGTCGCGCTCACGTTCAGCGCGCCCTACGGCGAGAGGCGTTTTCGTTCGTGACTCGCCCTCCCCTCACTGCGCCCGGCCGAAGGCCGGACGCTCAACCCCGTGTCGCTGTCACCACTTCACGGCCCCCCATGGCCCTCCATGGTGAAGAGCTCATTCCCGTAGATCTCCCAGCCCTCCACGTCTCGTTGTGATTTCCTACCGACCTGGCTTGTATTCCCGTTCGATGTGCCCTTCCAACTGCGCACGATAGAAGTAAACGTCGCGCAGGTTTCCGGTCGCATAACGTTCTGCCTGGTCGTTGAAGTGTTTTGACCCCGGCACACTGTTCAGGCCGCCCGCGGTGACCGCTTTGGCCTTCACCTGCGCCCCGAACTCGACGACCGCCACAAAGCTGTTGCCGCTGGTGCCGTACCACTTCTTCGTGGTCGGATAGGCGCGCGCCCCGAACGACGCGAGGGAGCCCCACCGCGCCGACGCAAACATGACCGGCGTGCTCGGCATCGCATCGTTGAACGGCTGCACGATGTCGCCCGTCAGGCGCTGGAACCGGTTGATGTCCCCCCATGGTGTCTGCCACGTGCCGAAGTCCGCCGCAAGCTTCGTCACCGCGGCATCAAGTGACTGAAGCCGCTGCTGCGGCGTGGCCCGCAATCTCATGTAGTCGTAGACCGAGAGTCCCGCTCTCCGGGCATCGGCGCTCACCCGTTGCCAGAGATCTTCACCATAAAAGATCGCCACCGACGTCGGCACCGACGTGACGGACCAGCGATAGTCCCATCCTTGCAGCATCGCGATCGGCTCCGCCAGTTTCGCCTTCAACGGATTGGACGCCGGCAGCGCCGCATGCGCGCGCAGCAGCAATGGAATCTGAATGTCGAACTCCGGCAGGTAGCTGTCATACGCAGCTGCAATCAGCGAGTCGAGCGTGAACCCCTTCTGGCCGTCGAGCACGCGGATGGCATGGACGCCACGCGGGTTCTCGCTGCCCGAGTCCATGTACGGCGGATAGTCCTTCTGCCTCGGGCTATGGGGACCCGCCGCGGAATACGGATAGTTGTTCGTGTTGTACACCCAACCGTTGGGCGGGTTCACGACGTTGGGCGACTCATCAAACGTGTGCAGGCCATTCCATTCGGTGGCCGGGTTGCTGCCATCCACGGGCCGCGTCCAGTCGAACCGGGCATCGCGTCTCGGCACGAAGTTGGAGTGGAAATACGCAATGTTGCCGTCAGCGTCCGCGTAGAGCGTGTTATTCGACGAATTGGTGTGCAGCGCCATCACCTTCTTGTATTCATCGATCGAGCGCGCTTTCGTCCGCAGATACGACTGCGAGAGGGCTTTGAGCGGCTCGTGCATGAGCCGCACACTCACCCATTTGCCATCGAGCTGTCGCACGATGGGCCCCCGATGCGTCCGGTAGACCGTGAACAATTTCTCCTGCATGCCGGTTGCCGTTGTATAGGGGACGATGATGGTGCTCGTCTGCAGCGGCCGCTCCTCAGTCCCGACCCGATAGGTGTACTTTCCGTCCGCCTGCTTGGTGACAGTCTCAAGATATTCATCGATGTTGTCGACGCTGCTCGACGTGTGCATCCAGCCGGCCTTGTCGTTGAAGCCCTGATAGATGAAGAACTGGCCCCAGGTCAGCGCCCCGTAGGCGTTGAGCCCCTCCTCACTCACCATCTGCGCTTCCTCGCGGAAGAAGAACGACGTGTGCGGATTGATGAGCAACTGCGCCTTGCCCGACGCGGTATTCGCGCCGGCAATCGCAAACCCGTTCGACCCTGTCGGTTCAGCCGGCCACGGCGATTCGGGCTCGGCGACCACGGCTGCGACCACGCCAGGCGCGGGCGCGCCGTAAAACGCCTCGAGTTGCGTGAGGTTGATGCTCTCGATGTCGCCACCGATGCTCCCCTCGCTGAAGCTGAGCGCCATCCACGGCTCAAATCGCGTGATCACGCGCGGCTTCACGTCGGGATGGGTGTGCAGGTAGAAATTCAGCCCATCCGCCCACGCGTCCATCAGCGCCTTCAACCACGGCTCGGCCTGCGCGTAGAGCGCCTGAAGCTCAGCGGGGTGGATGAAGAGCTTCATCCGGAGGTCGCGATAAATCGCGTCCTCGCCGTCCGCTTCAGCCAGCCGGCCCTGCGAGTTGATGAAGTTGGTCTCGACCCGGTGGAAGTCGTCCTCGGCCTGGGCATACATCAGGCCAAACACGACATCCGCGTCGGTCGTGCCGTAGATGTGCGGCACACCCCAGTCGTCACGGATGATGGTGATGCGGTCCGCCCGCGCCTGCCAGGCCGCGACTTCAGGACTCACAGCCGGTTCCTGGGCACAGGATCCGGCGAACAGGACAACAACCAGCAGCCACAGCTTCGCGTTCGGCATCGTCATGGCGGGCATTCTGCCACGGATGCCGCGCGCGTATACTCTCGCCCATGGCGACAACCGCGTGGCTTCGCAGTGTGGTGGCAGTCGGCGTCCTGACCTGTGGCGCGGTGCTCCTGACGGCCCAGGGCCGTGGCGGCGCGCAGTCCGGCACGGCCTTCCCCGGCGGCCGGATGAATGAGGACGGCTCCCTCATGCCGGCCGGCCCGTCCTCCACACTCTTCTCCCAGGAAGCCTACACACAGTACGAAATCCTCGAGCCCGGCTCCGAGGCCTTCGCCATCACCTATCTACTCGAGAGTGCGCGTGCCGGTGCTACCGAGATCACCAACGCCACACGTGCCGGCAGTATGGGCACGAACATTTCCGTGTTTGATCCGCGCACGGGCCAGCCGGTGAAGTTCACCTACGACCTCGGCGCCAACGGGCAATACGCCATCCGCGCGACGCTTC
This sequence comes from Acidimicrobiia bacterium, assembly GCA_016871335.1. Lineage (GTDB taxonomy): Bacteria > Acidobacteriota > Vicinamibacteria > Vicinamibacterales > SCN-69-37 > SYFT01. Next base: position 31,346 of record VFZF01000009.1, on the reverse strand, counting down.
CCTTCGCGGTGCCCGAGGGTGGCATCGGCCGCGTGCTCATCTACAAGACCTATACCGACGCGCGCACCTATCAGGTCAGCGGCGACACCATCACGTGGGTACGCAGTCTCAGTGGGTATCGGCTTGGCGTTGTGCTTCCGAAGGGGTACGCATTTGTGTCGTCGAACGTCGCCGCGCAGATGTCCACGCTGCCCGACGGACGGCTGAAGCTGGCCTTTGCAAACCCGAGCGGCCAGGCCAACAACCTGACCATTCACGCAAAGAAGACCCCTGCCGCGTTCACGCCGAGTCCCTACACGGACATGTTCTTCGACGACATCAAGACGTTGTACGACCTCGGCGCCCCTGAGACCGGCACGTTCTCGGTCGAACAGACCTACAGCGACCCGCGCAAGGGTGCCACCGCGACGATCGACATTCTCAACTATCTCCCGTTGTCGAACCTGAAGGTGGTGGACCTCGACACGGCGGCAACGTTGACGCCCGTCAAGGCCGGCGCGGCCACGCGTGTAACACTCGGCGTCCCCATCACCAACGACAAGCAGAGTGCCCACCTGCGTGTGACCGGTACAGGCAGTGACGGCTACAGGCTTGTGAATGGCGAGCTGGTCTTCGACCGGGAGCTGCACGGGCTCCGCAACACCGTGGTCCTGCCAGCGGGTTGGGAAATCTCCGGCGTCTCACAGTCAGGCACGGTCGGCCGCACGCGCGAAGGGCGGGTCTTCGTCGCGTTGGTGAATCTCAATGCCGAGAATCAGTACCGCGTGACGATTCGGGCGCGGAAGTAGCCGGCGCGGCCACGAGGCACACCGGCCTACTTGCAGGCCTGACAGTTGTGGTTGTTCTTGGCGCCCATGCCTTCGAGCAGCGTGATCGTCTCCGGGAAGGGCTGGGTGCGCTGTTCAGGGCTGTTCGCCATGTCCACGGTGGTCTGTCCGTTCCGGTTGACGGCCATGACGTCCGCACCCTGCTTCACGAGATACAGGATCATCGCGTTGTCGCCACGCGCCGCCGCATGATGCAGAGCCGAGAACCCGTTGGCATCACGGATGTTCACATCCACACCGAGTTCTTCCAGGAAATACTTCGCCGCCGACATCCAGCCATCGGGCACATACCGGTGCTGCTGCGCCACACGCGACGTGCCGTAGCCCACGCCGCTGGCGGCATGGAACGGTGGAATGTGCGCGCCACCCGCAGGGACACCCGGCAATCCGGACGGATCGTTGGCCCGGGCCGCCGATCCAAAGGTCATGGTCGGCACATGCGGGTCCGCGCCGATGGAGACCAGCAGCTTCATCGCCTCCACATCGAGTGCGTAGGCCGCTCGCCAGAACGCCGTGGCGCCCGTGAACTCCACGCCCATGCGACCGGCGTTGTACGCCGCATGCCAGATGTGGGACTTCACGCGCGCGTTGGGATCCGCGCCGGCGGCCGCCAGGCGCTTGATCAGCTGGAGGTAGGACGTGCGTTGCTGATGGCCCGCGGTCGGCTGCGGATACCACGTGCGCAGGGCCCACTCCGTGTTGATGACCGCAAACAGCGGCGCCATCTCATCGTCGTTCGGCTGATTCGGGTCCGCGCCTTTGTCGAGCAGCGTCATCGCGATGTCGAACTGACCGTTCACGATGGCAACAAGCAACGGCGTCGACAGGTCACCGGCCGTCGGCGTGTTGACCGGTTGCCCGGCCGCCAGCAACAGATCCACCGCGCCGGCGAATCCATCACGCGAGGCGTAGTGGAGAGCCGTCAGGCCTCCCTGCTTGCCGATGTTCTCGATGTCGGAGGGAGCTCGGGCGCCACCGCCGGCCCGCCCCCCGCCGCCGGCACGTGCTCCAGCCGGCGCCTGGCCGCGGCCGGCCGCAGGCTGACCACCGCCGACGGTGGCCACGGGATCGTTCGTCGGAATCTCCGCGACGGGACGGCCGGTCGCTGCCGTCACCGCCCGATTGCGCTCGGCGCGTTCGGCCGAATCCGCCCGCGAACGCTGGACGTAGTCAATCACGGTCGTCGGCCGCAGGATGTCTGCGCCCTTCTCGATCAGCACGCGCATGGCGTCGAGCCGATTCTGCGACACCGCAAACACCAGCGGTGTGCGTCCGTGCGTGCGGTCCTGCACGTTGACGTCGGCGCCGCGCGCGAGCAACGTGGTGATCGCGTCGGGCACGCCGGCCTGCGCCGCCAGGTGAATCGGCTGCACGCCTGTGTCGGTCATGGCCGACACCACAGCGCCGCCGTCAAGCAGCCGCGAGATCACCGCGCCGTGGCCGCGCGAACTCGCCAGATGCAGCGGCGTGTAATTGCCAAGCCTGGTCGGCTGGTCCACTTGTGCTCCGGCCGACAGCAGCGCCTCCGTCGTCTCTGAATCGCCATTCAGCGCCGTCCAGTGCAGGGCGGTCATGCCGTCGCCCTGCGCGGCGTTGACATCGGCGCCACCGGCAATGAGGGTTTTCACCGCAGCGGCATCCCCGCGCATTGCCGCATCGGCCACCGGCGTATCGGATGACGAGGCGGACAGGGTGGCCGTCAGCAGGATGGCTGCAGCGACAAAGAGTCGCTTCACAGCGCAAACTCCCCGGTGCTGTCGCCGAAGCTCTTCACGTCGTCCATGCCGAGGCGGTGCATCATCGTGAGCATCACGTTGGCCATCGGCGTGTTGTCCGGCGCTGTGACGTGGACGCCGCCTTCAAGCGCGCCGTTCCCCTTGCCGAGCATGACGAACGGACAGTTGCGGTGATTGTGCACGTGGCCGTTCGCCATCGGTGAACCGTACATGATCAGCGTCTTGTCGAGCAGGCTCGCTTCCCCCTCCATGGTCGTCTTCAACTTCTCGAGGAAGTAGGGCAACACGGAGACATGGAACTTGTTCACTTCGGCGAATTCCCGGATACGCGCTTCGGTCGTGCCGTGGTGTGACGCGTTGTGGAAGCCGGTATCCACGCCGCTGCCGGGATACACGCGGCCTGAGCCGTCGCGGCCGAACTTGAACGAGAAGACGCGCGTGGTGTCGGAGATGAACGCCTGCAGCTGCAGGTCGAACATCACCTTCACGTGTTCCTCCCAGGAATCCGGCACGCCTGCAGGTGCGCCCGGCAACGCGCGCTCTTCGCCGCTCGTGTTCCGGGCTTCGATGCGTTGAATCCGCTGCTCGATTTCGCGGAGGTTGGTCGCGTACTGGTCGAGCCGCTGACGATCGCCCGCTCCGAGTTCACGCCGCAGGCCCTCCATCTGACCGAGCAACATGTCGAGAATGCTGCGGTCGGTCGCGCGCTGCATCGCCCGCTGCTCCGGCGTCCCACCGACGCCAAACAACTGTTCGAAGAGCACACGCGGGTCGCGCACCATCGGCAGCGGCGTATCCGGCGCCGACCAGCTGATCGTGTCGGTGTATACGCAGGCATACCCGTACGCGCACCCTCCGGACTGGTCCACGGGCTCGATGCTGATCTGCATCGAGGGGATCGGCGTGTCTTTGCCGAATCGCTGAACGTACAGCTGGTCAAGGGACGTCCCCACGCGCACGTCCGACCCTTCCGTGAGCTTTGGATGGGCATGCGTATACATCACCGCGCTGGAGCGGAAGTGGTCGCCGCCGACTTCGGCCGGCGACTGCGCCTCCGCCATCCGGGCGTCGGTGTTGCTGACGATCGTGAGGTAGTCGCGGAAGGGTTCAAGCGGACTCAGGCTGCTGGTCGACAGATCGAACCCACGCCCGACCGTCTCGGGATTCCACAGATACTGCGAGGCGCCCCACTCACTGCAGCCGGCGGCACCATGCACCTGCTCGATGCAGATGAGCCGGGTGTGGTCGGCCGCCTTGCCTGCCGCTGTCTGTGCAAACAACGAGCGGGCGGGCACCATCGCGTCCAACATCGGCAACGCGACGGTGGCGCCAAGACCACGAAGGACGGTGCGGCGGGAGAGGTGTTTTCCAGTCACAAACATGGTGTGGCTCCTAATGACTTGCTGCGAACGCCGTGCTGAATGCTGCACTGCGGGTAATGCCGACAATCAACGACGACGTCCGGTAATTGTTCTGCGCGGCGTCACGCACGATGCGACGAATGGTCGGCATGTCGCGTGGTTCGATGCGTCGGCCCAGCGCGTAGGCCATCAACGACTCCGTGAAGTGCGTGGTGATCACATCCGAGCGCTTCAGCAGTGCGGCGCGCAAATCGGCCACGCCGTTGAGCGTGGTGCCGTCGTACATCACGCTCGACGTCTGCACCGCCACGCCGCGGTCCTTGATGCGCCAGGATCCATCCACGTCGAAGTGATCCAGGGACAGTCCGATCGGATCAATGACGTTGTGGCACGAGCTGCACGCCGGATTCGCCCGGTGCGCCGCAAGCTGCTCGGCAACCGAGAGGAACCGTCCGTCCTTTGCATCGCCGGCCTCTTCAAGGTCCGGAACGTTCGGCGGCGGAGGCGGAGGCGGGCTGCCGAGCAACACCTCGAGAATCCACTTGCCGCGCAACACGGGCGACGTGCGGTTGCCGTGTGATGTCAGGGCAAGAATGCTCCCGTGTCCGAGCACGCCACGGCGCGTCGCATCGGGATACGACACGCGGCGGAACGTTGGCCCCACCACACCGGCGATGCCGTAATGCCGCGCAAGACGCTCGTTCACAAACGTATAGTCCGCCGTCAGCAGTTCCGTGACGGGGCGATCCGCGCGCACCAGATGATCAAAGAAGGCTTCCGTCTCACGCGCCATCGACTCCGCAAGCGACTCGTCGAAGTACGGATAGTCAAGCGCGTCCGGCTCCACCTTGTCGAGATCCTGCAGCCGCATCCACTGCGCCGCGAACCGTGTGGCCAGCGCTTCTGACCGGTGGTCGGCGAGCATGCGCTTGACCTGCTGGTCGAAGACATCCGGCCGCGACAACTGGCCGCGGCTGGCGAGCTCGACCAACGTCTGGTCGGGAATCGTGCCCCACAGGAAGAAGGACAACCGCGATGCCAGCGCCAGATCGCTGACGCGATAGACGCCGCCGGCCGTCGCCGCCGGTGGCGCTGTTTCAAGGCGGAAGAGGAAGTGCAGACTCGACAACATCGCCTGCAGCGCGGTGCGCATGCCCGCGTCAAAACCCGCGGGCGTTCCCTGCGTGGCGCCCTGCGTGTAGAAACGCAGCAGTTCGTCGACATCGGCCTTGGAGACGGGACGCCGATACGCCGTCACCGCCACGCGCTCGAGAATCCGGCGCGCGCACGGGAGCTCCTCGGCAACCGAGGCGGGCCGGCATGTCAACACGGCCCGACGTGTGGGATTGTCGGAGACGCCGCGCGCGTTGAAGGGTCCGGTGATCGCCACGTTGCGCAGATGCGGAACAGTCGTCACGCCGTAGCCCAGTCCGATCTGTGTGTCGGCCAGCGTGTGCTCGACCGGCTTGATGTAGTCGTCGACCACACCTTCGAACTCCTTGAGGAACGCGGCGGACACGCGCCGCGCGCCCGCCTTGATGGCGATCGGATCGGTCACGACCGACAACCCCATGGGCGACGACTCGGAGATCCACCGGTCCACCTTGACGAGCGCCACGCGCGCGCCGTCGATCGCCACCTCAATGTGAATCGGTCCCACCGTGCGCCCGTACAACTCCCCTTCGGGCGCGCCGTGCAGCAACATCTGAAACTTGTAGTCGCCGTCAGCCGGGAAGTTGTGCACGACGGCCGTGCCGCCGCGTGTGCCGAACGGAGCGCCCTCGACGCGATCGAGCTGCGACCGTGTGCGCGGCACGTCATAGATCGTCGAGCCCGCGTCCGCGGCCGGGTCGCCCAGCACCACGCGGCTGACGTGCGCCGCCGCACGCAGATACCCCTGCATCACCGTCGCCGACGGCATCTGCACGTCGGCGATGTTGTCGAAACTCGCGCTGATGGTGTCAGCGGGGAGAAAGGCGTTGACGTCGACCGTCACGCCGAAGAGCGTGCGCACGGCCGTCGCATACTCCGCGCGATTCAACCGCTGGAACGACCGGCGCCCCGGAGGTGGCGTCGCCGCCGCCGCGTCCAACGTGGCTTCGAGTCCCGCCACGAGCGCGGCGCGCGTGGCCGGATCCGGTTGATCAAATCCCGCCGGAGGCATCATGCCCGCGCGCAGCTTCCGCACGACCTTCTCGGCAATTTCGGCGTGGTCGCCGGCCTGCGCGGCCTTGAACCCATCAAGGGACAACTCCCCTTTCAGGTCGTCGTCGTTATGGCAGCTGCCGCAGTACTGTTCGATGACCTTGTCCTGCGCGATGTGCCCCATCGGCGCGACGGATTCCACCGACTCCACCGGCGCGACGACACTCCCGGCGCGCACCGTCAGGACCGTGAGAAAGAACCCTGCCACCAGACCAAGTCCGACCTTCTTCATGAATCCCCCGGGAACCCTGCACATGATAACCGGGGATGACCAGTCCGGGGTCCGGGGTTCCGGCTAGTGCAGCCGGAATTCCATCTGGATGATCACGACCATGGGCACGGCCTGCCCCTGGTAACGCGCCGGACGGAACAACCACTGACGCGCGACGCGCATGGCCTCTTCATCAAGGCCGAACCCGCGGTCCAGTGACTTGTGAATCCGCACCTCGGCAATCTGCCCGTTCACGCCAACCACCGCCTCGAGTTCGACGATGCCCTGGATCTTGGCGCGCATGGCTTCCGGGGTGTATTTCGGATCCACCTGCTTGATGACCACCGGATTGTCGGCGCCGGAGCCTGGACGGAATGCACCGCCGCCGAACCCTCCGCCCGTGCCGGGACCGACACCCGAGCCGGTGCCAGAACCCGATCCCGTGCCGCGACCGGTCCCGCCACCACCACCGGTGCCCGTGCCCAGTGACGGAGCCGCAGCCAGCCCGGAAATCACGCCGGAGGTGACCGGCAATGTGGCGTCGGTGCGGATGGGGGCGACCAGCGGCGCCGGAGGCGGCGGAGGCACCTCGACCTTCGGCACTTCAATCTTCGGCGCTTCCGGCACCTCTGCCTTCATCTCCAGCTTGGCCGGAGGCGCGACGGATTCATTGCCGCCACCACCACCGCCCCCACCGGGGCCCTCCATCCGTACAAAGGTCAGCTCGTACTTCTCAATCGGCGTGAACTGCGGCGGAGGCGGCGGAGGCTGCCACGCCAGGATGAGTGCGATCAGCAGAACGGCCCCGCCGTGCAGCCCCAGGGAAGCCGACATGGCCCGGCCCATCTTGCGGTCATCGGCGTGGGAAAACTCGGAATTGGCTGCCAGCCAGCCATGGGACACGACACCAGGCGCACCCGTCGCGGCGCCTGTCCCACTCGTGGGATTTGACGGCGTCGCAGGGGCCGGCCCGGGGAACTCAGGGTTCTGGCTCATGGTGCGGTGTCTCAACAAGTATACGCATCGAGAATGACAACTGTTACCGGTGCAAGACCAGCGCCGGGATACGGTGCTAGAATCGCGACATGTTTGCTCTTATTGGTCCCCTCGGCCTGCCCGAGTTGCTGATCATTCTCTTCATCATCATCCTGGTCTTCGGCGCCAGTCGTCTGCCCGAACTGGGCAAAGGCATCGGCAAAGGCATCAAGAACTTCAAGGACGCCAATAAAGAAGGCCTGAACGACACGAAGAAGCTCGACCAGTAAGACGCTGGTCCCAGGACCTTGGACTCGGGACCTTGTGGATCCGAACCCTGGACCCTGGACTACAGGACCACTCTCTTGTCGCCCAGCCTGCGTGTAATCCGCTCCCGATCCAGATGTTCCAGCAGGGGAATCGCGAACTTGCGGCTCACCCCGAACCGCGTTTTCGCCGCCGCCACGTCAAAGACCACTCCCGCCCCCAGCGCATGCACCTGACTGCGCAACTCAGCCAGTACCTCGCCGTGGAACCAGAGATCGGCGAGCTTCACCACGTGGCGGTCCTTGCTCAGCGCGACCAGCACCCGTTGCACACGCGCCGAATCCGCGCCTGCGCCGGTGGCCACGCCCGCCACGTCCGGCGGCTGCAGCCCTGCCGCGCGCAACACACGCAACACACCATCCCTGACCCGTGCATCATCGTTAGTCACGACCGGGCGATGTGACGGCAACGCCAGACGCTCTCCGTTGGTGACACCGGCGGCTGCAAGGATTACGTCGAATGTGGCTGGTGTGGATGTCTTCGCGACCCGCATCCGCACTTCATCGCGAGGCGCACCGGCCTGGTCGGGGTTCGCCGTATGGTAGGTGGTCAACCATGCCGTCACTGCGCCAGTTGCGGCAGCCACAGCCGACGCGCTGACGACGACGCTGCCGGCCGCCATCACACGCGCGTCGCCGATCAGCGCGCGCACGGTCATGTCGGCCATCGTCGGTCCGACGCCAGCGCGTCGCGCGATCGCTGCCACCGTGAGTCCAGCCAGGCCGGCCTCCTCAATCCAGCGCAGCACCACCCCACCTACGCCACCTACGCCACCATCACTCTCCCGGAACCGCGTGACGATGCCCGTCCGCCGCACGCCGCCGCGCGGCGGTTCCGGATCGAGCACCACGCCGCCCCCAAGCGTGCGCGCCGGTGCGGGCGCGCGCACCACGAACCGGTCCCCGCGGGTGATCACCATCGGATCAGCGAGGCGCAGGCGCGCGTAGGCCTGCCCACCGGGCGGGACCGACACGTCTCTGCTGCCCGGAGGAACCGCCACCCAGGGTTCCGCGTCCGAGGCACGGGTCGCCGACACCGAGACGCGCGCGCCCACGTCCGCGGTCCCCTGATGCACCCGCACGCGCGCGCCCTGCCGCAGTGCCGAACTGCCCGGCAACAGATCAAGTCGCACATCGATCCGCCGAGTCACCGGGAGTGCACCAGGCGCGGCCAGCGTCATGCCGCGATGGACGTGCTTCAGATCCACACCGCCCAGGTTCACCGCCACACGCCTCGGCGCCTGCACCGACGTCACCGTCTCGCCATGCACCTGCACGCCACGCACACGCGCGCGCCCGCCGGTCGGCAGCAGCTGCACATCGTCCTCCATCGCCAGCTGCCCACTGACGAGGGTGCCGGTGACGACGGTGCCGAATCCTTTGACCGAGAAGACGCGATCGATCGGCACGCGCGCCGCACCGGTCGTTCGCCGGCCGCCGACGCACGAGGCCAGGGCGACGATCGCGTCACGCAGTTCCGGCAGCCCTGCTCCCGTGTGCGCCGACACTGCGATCACCGGCGCCGCCGCCAGCGGAGTGCCGGCGACCAGTTCGCGCGCATCAATCGTCGCCAGCTCCAGCTCATCCTCGTCCACCAGATCCGACTTTGTCAGGACGATGAGTCCGCGGTCGACACCGAGCAGACGGCAGATGTCGAGGTGCTCGCGGGTCTGCGGCATCACAGACTCGTTGGCCGCAATCACCAGGAGCACGGCATCCAGGCCGCCGGCGCCGGCGAGCATGGTGCGGACAAACCGCTCGTGCCCCGGCACGTCCACGAGGGCCACGGAGACATCGTCAATCCGGGCATGTGCGAAGCCCAGTTCGATCGTGATCCCGCGCGCCCGTTCTTCCTTTAGTCGATCGGGGTGTGTGCCGGTGAGCGCCTCGACGAGCGCGCTCTTGCCGTGGTCGATATGCCCCGCTGTGCCCAGCACCAAAGTCCGCACGGTACCGCTCAGCGCTTCTTCCGTCGCGCCGCCTTCTTGAAGGCACGCTCCAGGGGACCCGCCCGTTTGGCGCCTTTGCGGCTGGGCGGCGCCTGACTGCGGCGTGGTCTGCGGTTCTTCTCGGATCGCGCGACCGACTCGAGAATTTCCGTCAATCCGAGATCCACAAGGCGACGTTCGAGATCCACACGGATGACCTGCACCGAGACCTTGTCACCGAGACGGAAGATGCGTCCGTATTTTTCGCCCTTCAGCAGATGGGCCTTTTCGAGGAAGCGGTAGTAGTCATCGGCCATGGTCGAGACATGCACCATACCCTCGACGAAGTGCTCGACCAGTTCGATGTGCAGCCCGAACGCGCTCACACCGGTGACAAACCCGGTGAACTCATCCCCGACCTTGTCGACCATGAAGCGCACCTTCTTCCACTGCACCAGTTCGCGCTCGGCGTCATTTGCGCGCCGTTCGCGTTCGGAGGTGTGCCGGCCCATGTCGGGCAGGTCCTCCTGCAACTCGGCCAGACGGTCATCGTCCAGCCTCCCACGGGACGCGCGCAACGATCGATGCACCACGAGGTCGGGATACCGTCGAATCGGCGACGTGAAGTGGGTGTAGTGCCGCGTGGCCAGACCGAAGTGGCCGATCGGAGCGTCCTCGTACCGCGCCTTCTGCATCGTGCGCAGCATCAACATCGCAATCGGCTTCTCTTCCGGTGTGCCGCGGATCTTCTCGACCAGCCGCTGGAAGTGCCGCGGTTCGAGCCGGTCCGAGGGGCCGGACAACGAATACCCGAGCGCGCCGATGAAGGCCTCGAACTCCTCGACCTTCAGCGGATCGGGATCCTCATGCACACGATACAACGTCGGCGTGCCGTGATCTTCAAGATGCTCGGCCACGGTCTCGTTGGCCAGCAACATGAATTCCTCGATCAGCCGATGTGCGATGTTGCGCTGCGCCGCGACGATCGCCTCGATCATCCCGTCGTCGCCCATCAGGATCTCGGACTCCTTGAGGTCGAAGTCCACCGATCCCCGCCGGCGCCGGCGCTGGTTGAGGATCTCGAACAGGTCATTCATGCGTTCGAACAGCGGCACGAGCTCGGCGAACTGTTTCCGGAGCACTGGGTCCTTGTCCGTCAGGATCTGATTGACCTGCGTGTAGGTCATGCGCGCATGGCTGTGAATCACGCCGTCATGCATCTCGTGCCGGAGCACCATGCCGGTGCGGCGATCCACTTCCATGAGGCACGACTGCACAAGGCGGTCCACATGCGGATTGAGACTGCACAGGCCGGTCGACAGCTCCGACGGGAACATGTGTACCGCGCGTTCAGGGAAGTACACCGAGGTGCTGCGGTCGCCCGCCTCACGGTCGAGCGCCGTCCCCTCCCTCACGTAGTGCGATACGTCGGCGATGTGCACCGCCAGCCAGTAGTTGCCGTTCGGCAGTTCGTCGAGCGAAATTGCGTCGTCGAAGTCCCGTGCGTGTTCGCCGTCGATGGTCACCGTCGGCCACGCGCGGAAGTCCGTGCGGCCTTCGCGATCGCGCGGCTTCACAGTCGTCCCGAGTTTCAGGGCTTCCGCAATCGCCTCCTCGGAGTGGGTGTCCGGAAGGTTGTATTTCCGGATGATGACCGCAGTGTCGACGCCGGGCGCATTGATGTCGCCGAGCACCTCGAACACCCGGCCCTGGGCGGGGCGCGTCTGCGTGGGCCAGGTCGTGATGGTGAGTGTCACCATCTCGCCAGGCGTGGCGCCCATCGATTCACCGGGTGGCACCTCGACGTCCATCACCAGGCGCCGGTCGAAGGGCACCACAAATCCGCGACCGTCTTCCGACACGTCGTATCGGCCGACGATGGAGGATGTCCCGCGCTCGAGGATGCGCAGAATGCGGCCTTCGGCCCGGTCGCCGTCGCGCGTGCGTTCGACGCGCACCACCACCCGGTCTCCGTGGATGGCCTGATTCAGGTGCACACCCGGAATGAAGATGCTGGTCGGGCCGTCGTCGGACGGCCGTTCGGCTTCCACGAACCCGAATCCCCTGGGGTTGGTGGTCACGCGGCCCACCACCAGATTCATCCGGTCGGGCAGGCCGAATCGTTCGCCGCGAATTTCGATCAGTTCCCCGGCATCCACGAGTCTCCTCAGGACGCGCTTGAAGGAGGCGCGCGACTCACGCGGGATTCTCAGGGCCTGCAACAGTTCCTTCGCGGTGGCCGGATGGTCCACTTTTTCGCGAATCCGCTGCAGGACGTCTTCGTTGGTCATGGGAGCAGTTTACCCCCCGGACCCAACCAGGACCGGGGCGCGACGGTCTACATGCGTGGTGTCGACCGTTGCGACTGGTGTCTTGGACCTGACTGCCGCCTCCCCGCTTGTTGGCGATACGCCCCAGGTGCAGGCGTGGGTGCGGGCGGCGCAGGCTGGTGATCGCGCCGCCTTCGACGCGCTCGTCAGCCTGTATTACCGCGCCGTGTACCGCACGGCGATGGCCGCGCTGCAGCGCACCGAGGACGCGGAAGATGCCACCCAGGATGCCTTTGTGCTCGCCTGGCGGAAGGTCTCCGGCTTCCGGGGCGACGCCAGTTTCAAGACCTGGTTGCTCACCATCGTCTGGCGGCAGGCACTCGATCGCCGCACGCGTCGCGACCGGTGGTGGCGCCGGCAGGCCGCTCGTGATCTCCCAGTCCGCCGATGCGGCGTCGGACCGCAAGGTGACCGCGTCGATTACGGCGCGGGTGCTGAAGTTCTGAGGCTGGCCCGCTGAAGACCAGCGGGCCCTACGTGTGATGGCCCGCTACAGACCAGCGGGCCCGTACACGTCGGTCAGCGCACTGAGCGCGTCCCCAGCGGCCGTGTGCGCGGCGGGGTCGAACGCTGACGACAGGTGTTGCGCATCGCGGAGGTGCGAGATCGGAATCTGGAGACGGCCCGCGCGTTCGGCCTGGGCCGTCTCCCGCAACCGCGACTGCACACGCTCCAGCACGGTGCGCGCGGATTCGAAGTGGCGGCTGGCATCCCCGAAATTCGACAGGAACAGGCTCACGCGCCCCTCAAGAATGTGCGCGCGTACCTCGGCCATGTCCGCGCGTTGTTCCTCGACGAGTCGCGCCTGCTCCCGCGCGGAGGATCCACTCGCGCCGTAGATCCACCCACCCAGACCGGCCACCACCACGGCAACCGCGATCCACGCGAAGTTCTTGAAGTTCATTGGTGCTCGGTATTCACCCTTGTGTCACTCACCCCGCGCACCGGCGCACGGGTGCACTAGTGCAACCGTTCAGGGGCCGTCCACGCCGACAGATTCGTCACCGAATCCAGCTGGCGGAGCAACTCTTCGATCAACGCACAGGCATCGTCGCGCTGGCAGAGCTGATCAAGTTGGGAGAGGATGCGGGAGAGGGCGTCTTCGGCTTGCACGATCGCGAGTTCCGAGAAGTACTCGCGTTGTTGTTCAAGACACTGATGGTGCTTGACGAATTCTTCCTTGAAGAATGCCGACAGGCAGTGGCACGGAGCACCAACCAGAGGCCAGTGCACCTGCGAGCCGTCAACCGTGACCAGTCGAGTCTTGGCAGCCATTCGCGGAAGTGGACGAGCCCAAAGTAAGACAGGTTGAATGAGGCTGTCAACTACTCCGGCTCGGACTGTCCCTGTTTCGCGTCGAGTCGTCCCCGCAGGATGTCACTGACGGCGGCGGGGTTGGCCTTGCCCTTCGAGGCCTTCATCACGGCTCCCACAAGAAACCCGAACGTCTGGGTCTTGCCGGCGCGGTACTGCGCGACGGGGCCGGGGTTCGCCTCGATGACCGCATCGGCCAGAGCCGCCAGCGCGTCGGCATCCCCAATCTGCGCCAGGCCACGGGCGTCGACGATGGCGCGGGCACCGGTACCGGTCGACCAGATTTCTTCGAAGACCTCCTTGGCGACCGAGGAGCTGACAACGTTCGTGTCGACAAGTGTCGTCAACTCAGCCAACTGAGCGGGCGTCACCGGAGCGGTCGAGAGATCGTCAGCGCCCACATCCTTCAGCTTCCGCCGCAGTTCCCCCTGGATCCAATTGCTCGCCGTCTTCGGGGACGCGCCGCAGCGCACGGTCGCTTCGAAGTAGGACGCCGCACCTGGAATCAGGCGCCCCACCACGTCTGCGTCGTACTCACTCAACGCGTAGTCGCGAATGAACCGTGCGACACGCGCCACCGGCAACTCGGGCATCGTCTCACGCACCGACGCGATCCACGCCGCATCGACGACCAGCGGCGGCAGGTCGGGTTCGGGGAAATAGCGATAGTCGTTGGCTTCTTCCTTCGATCGCATCGACTGGGTGGTGCCTGTCGCACTGTCCCACAGCCGCGTTTCCTGCGCGACGCGTCCGCCGGATTCGAGAATGCCCCGCTGCCGTTCGATCTCGTAGTCCAGCGCCTTCTCGAGGAAGCGGAACGAGTTGACGTTCTTCACTTCCGCCTTGGCCCCGTACGCGGCCTGCCCAACGGGCCGCAGCGACACGTTGGCGTCGCAACGCAGGCTGCCCTCCTCCATGCTGCCGTCGTTCACGCCGAGCGCCACGAGGATCTCGCGCAGCCGGCTGAAACACTCCGCGGCCTGCGCCGCCGATCGCAGGTCGGGTTCGGTGACGATCTCAATCAGCGGCGTCCCGGCTCGATTGAAGTCGAGATAGGTGTGACGATCAGAATCGGGGAGGCCATGATGCAGGGACTTGCCCGCATCCTCCTCCATGTGAATGCGCGTCAGGCGCACTTCGCCGTCGGACAACGGCACCCGCCCGCCCAGCGCGATCGGCCGGTCGTACTGCGAAATCTGATACCCCTTCGGGAGGTCGGGATAGAAGTAGTTCTTGCGCGCGAAGACCGACACCGGCTGGATCTCGCAGTTGAGGGCCAGCGCCGCGCGCAGCGCACACGTCACGGCCTGCCGGTTGAGCACCGGCAGCGCCCCGGGCAACCCGAGGCAGACAGGACACACATGCGAGTTGGGTGCCGCACCAAACGCGGTACGGCACCCGCAGAAGATCTTTGTCTCGGTCAGCAGCTGGCAGTGAATCTCGAGGCCGATGACGGTTTCATAGTGCACGCTCATCCGCCCACCCGACCACCTGCTCATCCGATCGGTCCTGCCGCCTTCACCGCCGGCGACGCCGTGGCTTCAAACGTCTTGAAATTGTCCACGAACATCCGGGCCAGCTTCTTCGCCTGCACGTCGTACGCCGCCGGGTCCTTCCAGGTGGTGCGCGGCTTGAGCACTTCCGCCGGGACACCCGGACAACTCGACGGCACGTCGAGGTTGAAGATCGGGTCGCGATCAAAACCGACGTGATCCAGCGCCCCGGCCAGGGCCGCGTTGATCATCGCGCGAGTGTGCGCAATCTTCATGCGCGTGCCCACGCCGTACGGGCCGCCCGTCCAGCCGGTGTTGACCAGCCAGACACGCGAGGTGTGTTTCGCGATGCGATCCCCGAGCAGCTTGGCGTAGACGTTCGGATCCCACACCATGAACGGCGCGCCGAAACACGTGCTGAACGTGGCGCTCGGTTCCTTGACGCCGCGTTCGGTGCCCGCCACCTTCGCGGTGTAGCCCGACAGGAAGTGGAACATCGCCGCTTCCGGAGACAGGCGCGCGATCGGCGGCAGCACGCCGTAGGCGTCAGCCGTCAGCATCACGATGTTGGTGGGATGCCCCGCACGGCCCTCAGGCACCGCGTTGTCGATGAACGTCAGCGGATACGCGCACCGCGTGTTCTCGGTGATCGCGTCGCTGTCGAAGTCCGGCGTGCGCGTCACGGGATCGATGACCACGTTTTCGATCAGGGTGCCGAACCGTTCGGTCGTCGCGTAGATCTGCGGCTCGGCTTCGCGCGACAGGCGGATAGTCTTGGCGTAGCAACCGCCTTCGAAGTTGAACACGCCATGCGCGCTCCACCCGTGTTCGTCGTCGCCGATGAGGCCACGATGCGGGTCGCTCGACAGCGTGGTCTTGCCCGTGCCCGACAGCCCGAAGAACAACGCCACGTCGCCCTTCTCGCCCACGTTCGCCGAACAGTGCATCGGCATCGTGTCGCGCAGCGGCAGCAGATAGTTCATGACGGTGAAGATCGACTTCTTCATCTCGCCGGCATAGTTGGTGCCGCCGATGAGCACGAGTTTCTTCGCGAAGTTCAGCAGGATGAACGTTTCGCTGCGCGTCCCGTCAATCGCGGGGTCCGCCTTGAAACTCGGAATGTCGATCACGGTGAACTGGGGATCGTGCTGGAGCCGCACGGCGTCATCCGGTTCGTTGATGAACATGTGGTGCACGAACAGACTGTGCCAGGCCTTCTCGGTGATCAGCCGTACCGGCAGGCGGTACGCCGGATCCGCGCCCGCATACACGTCCTGCACGAACAGTTCCTTGCCTTCGAGCGCCTTCATCATCCGCGCATGCAGGGCGTCGAACTTCTCGGGCGCGATCGGCCGGTTGACCTTGCCCCAGTCAACGTGGGCCTCGCTGGAGGGCTCCTTCACGACGAACTTGTCATTGGGCGAGCGGCCCGTATGCGGAGACGTGATGCACACGATCGGACCGTCGGCCGACAGTACACCCTCCCCGCGACGAATCGCCTCCTCGTAGAGGTTTGCGATGCCCAGACTCCAGTGCACGGTTCCGGGGCTGGTGATTCCGATCGCAGACAACTCAACTTTCCGACCTGTTCCCGACATGAAGGACTCCTTTGGAGCGCAAACAAACGGCCTATTTTAGCCCGTTCGTGGCCCCCCTTTCAAAGCGGCCATCAGCGCGTCCCGAAGCGCACACAGTTCATACGGGGCTGCCAGCGTGGCGACCGCGTCGACAAACACCCGCGAGTCCTCTTCGTCGTCCACGCGCGCCAGAGCGATGAGCGCCACGTGGTCCCGGACCCGCGCCCAGGCGTCGCTCCATGCCTGAGAGTCCCCGTCGAACACCGTCCGGTCCACCACCGCCAGCGTTACGGCATCTTCAGCCAGACTCTCGATCGCCTCCCGTGCGGTGGGCACCGGCCGCACGGCACAGCCCCATCCCCCGAGCGCAGCGGCCACAAAGTCGCGGGTGACCGAGTCACCGTGCGCCACCAGGGCCAGTGGTTGCGACCGGCCCGAGTCGGGCTCCCAGACGTCGGGTGCTCGCACCGGCAGTCGAATCGAGAACGTCGTGCCTCTGCCGACCTCGCTGTCGATCCATATGTGCCCGCCATGGTCGCGCACGATGCCGTAGACGATGCTCAGACCGAGGCCCGTACCTTCGCCAACGCCGCGCGTCGTGAAGAACGGGTCAAAGACGCGTGCGCGGTTCCCGGCCTCGATGCCGTGTCCCGTGTCCTGCACCCGCAACACCACGGCGCCACAGTCCGGCTCACGCGCCACGGTGATCGTCAACCGCCGGACGTCGGACTGCTTCATCGCCTGCTCGGCGTTCAGCACCATGTTCAGCAGCGCCTGCTGCAACTGCCCGCCGTCAACATAAATCGGCGGCACACCGTCGGCATACTCACACACGACCTCGATGCCCTTGATCCGCGAATCGTAGGCGCGCAGGTCGACGATACGCCGGCAGAGTTCGACGATGTCGTGGCGGCTGCGCTCGGCCGTCTGGCGCCGCGCAAAACGTCAGCAGGTTGCGGACGATTCTCGCCGCGCGATCGGATTCCGACACGATGCGCGACATGTCCTCAAGCAGCGCCTGCCCCGCAGCCGCCAGTGCCGGCTTGCTGGTGACTTCCGCGTGCACGAGTTGCGCGTAGCCGATGACACTGCTCAGGGGATTGTTGAGTTCATGCGCGACGCCGGCCACCAGCTGGCCGATGGCCGACAGTTGTTCGGCCTGCACCAGCTGTGCCTGCGTCGTGCGCAGCCGATCCACCGTAGCCACCAGTTCAGCGTTGGTCGCCGACACTTCCTGACTGAGTCTGCGCAGTTGCCGCGCGCGCCGGCGCTCCTCGGTCATTTCCTTGGCGACCAGCACCGCTGTGCCGGACGCGTCCGCGACCGGGACCGTGGTGACCGCGAAGATGCGGTCATCGGCGGTGGTGATTTCCTCATCAAGGCGCTCGCCGCCCCGCAGCGCGCGGCCGACGAGGCAGTCCGGGCATCCGCCGCCGCACAGGCCCGCCTCACCACAGGTATGGCCCTGCGTATCGCGAATCGGCCAGCCACGCAGGCTGGCGAGCGCCGCGTTGACGCGCATCGTCCGCGCCTGATGATCAAACAACGCGATGGGGTCCCCGATCGCGTCGAACGTCCGCTCCCACTGGACCTTCGCCCGATGGACGCGTTCATGCAGCTGGCCATTGGCGACAGCCACGCCGAATTGCCGGCCGACCGTCAGGAGCACACGTTCGTCCTGCGCATCGAAGCGGTGTTCCAGGTCCGACGCGAGCGTCAGCACCCCGAGCGACTCGGCGCCCGCGAGTACCGGCACGGAGAGGGCGCTTCGAATCGGATACGTCTCGTGCAGGTCGCCGAGCACGTCGTGGGGAATGTCATCCTTGCGCACGGGCAGGTGGTCGGTCATCGCCGTGCCCGGGGGCCAGTCGTTGCGACCGGCGTAGGCCTGGCTAACGAGATCGATCGGCGCGCCGTGCACGGCACGGACGACCAGATCACCGCCATCAAGCGGCCGCAGGCGCAACACGCCCCACCGCACCTCATAGGCCTCGGCCACGCGATCCAGGCCGGCCTGCAACGCTTCCGTGATTTCGATCGACGCCGACACGGTCGTCGCCACATCGTTCAGCAGGCGCAGTTCCCAGGTGAGGCGCTGGCGTTCAACCGCGCCCCGCCGCCGCTCCAGCGCCCGCTCGACGGTGGCGAACAGCTGCGCGGGATCAAAGGGCTTGGGCACAAACGCAAACACGTCCTGCGCGTAACTCTCGAGCGCACTCGACAACCGGCGATCCGCAGAGATGACTATCGCCTCGGCCGCCGCGTCACGCGCGCGCACATCCCTGATGACGTCCAGTCCGGAGCCGGTGCCCAGTCGCAGGTCGACGACGACGACGCCGAAGGGCCTGCGGGCAAGGGCGGTGGCCGCGTCGGCACTCGACTGCACGCCGACCACGTCGAGTCCGCGCGCGCGTCCGGCATGCGACAACATCCCCACCACCAGGGGGTCGTCATCAACTACAAGGACTGCGTCTGAGATCATTTTCACGAGAACACGCCGAATCTGGGGAGAACCGCCGCCTTAAAATACGACGAAATCATGCGACAGGGAACCCGAATCGCGCGCACGGTGCTGATCATCGCCGGGATGTCGGCCGGCGCCGCAGCGTGTGCGTCAGGACACGCGCGCATGCCCGGTGCCATTGCACCCGGACCCGATGTCACCCTGCAGGTGCGCGTGAACGGCACCGTGATCGCGGTGCCGCTGGAGCGGTACGTGCTCGGCGCAGCGTTGTCGGAAGTGACTCCCACGGGCGAGGCCCCGGCCATCGTCTCCCGAGTGTACGAGGTGCAGGCAGTAATCGCGCGCACATACGCGTTGTCGCACCGGCGCCGGCATGCGAAGGAAGGATTTGACCTGTGTGACGACACCCACTGTCAGCTCTACCAACCGGACCGGATCCGGACGTCGTCATTTGCTCGCGCGGCGGAGGCGGCCGTCGACCGGACCCGCGGGCGGGTTCTGCGTGTGGGTGCGGCGATCATCGACGCCCTCTTCCACGCTGACTGTGGCGGACACACCACCACGCCGGCCACGGCCTGGGCCGGGACCAATGCTCCCTACCTGCCGGCCCGCGAGGATCAGGTGCCGGGCG
Organism: Acidimicrobiia bacterium; assembly: GCA_016871335.1. Taxonomy (GTDB): domain Bacteria; phylum Acidobacteriota; class Vicinamibacteria; order Vicinamibacterales; family SCN-69-37; genus SYFT01. The sequence continues at coordinate 11,968 of VFZF01000009.1, read as the reverse complement.
CGCGCCACCGGGCCTGGACGTTTGAGGCGTCGATGGCCGACTGGCGGACCCTGCTCAACGGTGACCCGAGAACGTCGGTCGGTACCAGGCTGACCCGGATTGTCGTGGACGCCACCGGCCCAGGCGACCGCGTGACGGCCCTCCGCCTGGTCGGGGCCCGGGAACGGGTGGTTACCGGCGAAGTCCTACGATCGGTCGTCTCTGCGGCCAGGGGCCCCAGATCCGTGATGAGCACCCGGTTTACCGCCTCCCAAACCCCCTCCGGATTCCGGCTGACCGGCACCGGCTTCGGTCACGGCGTTGGGTTGTGCCAGGTAGGAGCAATCGCCCGAGCCCGGCGGGGGGACTCGCTGGCGGACATCCTCGGTCATTACTACCCAGGCGCCCGGCTGGGCGGATGAGCTGGTGGGCGGACTGCGGACTGTAAACACCTGTATCCTGAGGCCGTATACCTACTTACCTGATGGCCACTGAGACGACCAGGGACGCCGACACACGAGTTGCAATAGACGTCAAGGCGGCGCAAGCCGCCGGGCGGCTGGATGCTGCTCGCGAGCGCTATGCCGAGCTGGTCGAACGGCATCAGCGCCGGGCGGCCCGGATTGCGTATCACTACCTCCGCGACTCGGCGGACGCGGACGAGGCCGTGCAGGACGCGTTTGTGAAGGCCTACACCCACCTCGGCACGTTTCGGGAGGAACTGCCCTTTGAAGTGTGGTTCACGCGCATCCTGATCAATGGATGCCTGGACCGGATCAAGGCGAAGCGGCGTCGCGAACGCTGGATCGCCAGGCCGACGATGGATGCCGACGGCGTGGAACGGGACCCGGCGGAACACCTGCCGGCTCTCACGCCGAGTCCCGAGGCGCAGTTGCTCCACAACGAGCGGCGTCGCCGGTTGAAGGAGGCCATGGTCCAGTTGCCCGAGCGGCAGCGGCTGGTCTTTGTGCTGAGTCATTTTGAAGGACGGACGTCTCGCGAGGTCAGCGCTGTGACCGGCCTGAACGAGTCCACCGTCCGCGTGCATTTGTTCCGCGCCGTCCGCCGGCTCCGCTCGCTGCTCGCCCCGGGCAGTGAGCACGAGGACACCGGCGACGCGTCGGGCACGGGAACAACTGTGGTGAAAGGAAGGGTTCGTCATGCGTCTTGCTGATGCCGTGTTGCGGCGTGGACATCTCTCGGAACGTGCGTTGATTGACGTGTGGACCACAGGCATTCATCCGGCCCATCTGGATCGGTGCGACCAGTGCGCCAGGCGCGCGCTCGAGATGAGCCGCTGGCTCGAGAACGTGCAGGCGACCGGTCGCGAGGACGCCGAGGCGGTGGTCACCAATGACGTGCTGGTCCGTCAGCGCGATCAGGTCATGTCGCGGCTCGCGCAGCTCGATCGTCCGTCCAAGGTCATCAGTTTCCCGGCTGCTTCCCCGGTGACCCGTCAGCCGTACGCCGGACGTCGTGTCAGCCCCGGCTGGCTCGCCGCGGCAGCCGCCGCAGGCCTCATGATTGGCGTGGTCAGCATGGAACTGAGCCACATGCTCCCGTTCGGCGGCACGTCCGCCCCGCCACAGGTCGTCACTGCACCCGCCGCGTCGCCCTACGACGACAGCGATCTGCTCCACAACACCTACGTCAACCCGTCAGTCGGTGGCCTCGACGCGCTCGACGACATGACGCCGCGTGTGGTGGATATTGTGCTGGCGAGCAGATAAGTCAGTCCGCTGGTCCTGCTCAGTCGGTCGCCCCCCGGCGCTTTCGTGTGGGCCGGCGTGGGATGAAGGGTTCCTGGCTGCGCTTCAGGTTGACTGTGGCTCCGCCGCAATGGTGGGCGTGTTGCAAGGCTTTTTCGCAGGCTGCCAACGAAAAGTACCCACGAACGACCCCGTCGATGAGACGTCGACGGGGTTCATCGACTGAACCCACTGCGTGGCCAAGGAACAGGCACATCTGGCCTGCGCCCCTCCGGCCCCAGCCTTCTGCGATGTTGCCCTTGATGCTGGCGAGCGCATCGAACACCCGATCGCGGTACGTCCGGTCGTGCTGGACGCCGGGGTGCGCCCTGACAATGGCCTGGACCTCTTCCTCGAACGCAACAGCCGCTTTCAGCGCAACCAGGTCTTCAAGTCGTTTAACTCCCATCCATGCTGCTGCCTGCAACCTGAAGGCCAGGTCGAGATGCGGTCGCAGCGTTGGGAGGACGCAGATTTCTCCACGTCAATTCACATCGGTCATGGCAGTTCTTGCCCCGCCGGACCGCGAACCAGCGGACTGCGGACTTCGGACTGCGGACTAGAATAGACGCGTGCCCCCCATCATCTTCCGTAAAGGCCTCGACATGAAGGCGGCCGTGGCCGGGGACCTAGCGGCGGCGTATGACTCGGCGATTGTTGAGGAACTCCGGCAGGCGGGATTCGTCCGGACACAAGGGCGGCTGACGATCCATCTCGCCCGCGAATTCGGGTTCTGCTACGGGGTGGACCGGGCAGTCGATTACGCGTACCAGACGCGGAAGCGCTTCCCCACCAAACGCGTCTTTCTGACCGGGGAAATCATTCACAATCCGCACGTCAACGACCAGCTCCGTGCGCAGGGGATCCGGTTCCTCACCGACCCCGGTGAAGACGACTCGACGCTCGCAGCAGACGATGTGGTGATCCTGCCGGCGTTTGGGGTGTCTGTCGGGGATATGGCCCGCCTGGACCGACAGGGGTGCACGCTGGTGGACACGACCTGCGGCTCGGTCCTGACGGTCTGGAAAAACGTCAAGCGGTATGCCCAGGACGGCTTCACGTCCGTGATTCACGGCAAGGTGACCCACGAGGAAACTCGGGCCACGGCCTCCCAGGCGACCCAATACCCCGACGGCCACTACCTTGTCGTCCTCGATAGAGAGGAAGCCGCGTTCGTCTGCGACTACATCGTCTCCGGCGGTGACCGAGCAGCGTTTCTGGCCAGGTTCGGGAAGGCGGTGTCGGCCGGGTTTGACCCCGACCTTCATCTGCAGCGGATTGGGTGCGCGAACCAGACGACCATGCTGATGAGCGAATCGCTCGACATTGGCGAAATGTTTGGCCGGGCGATGGCCCAGCGGTATGGGACCGACGCGTTGCCGTCCGTGTTCCGGGCCTTCGACACCATTTGCAGTGCGACCCAGGATCGGCAGGACGCGGTGATTTCGCTGCTCAACGAGGTGCCGCTGGACCTGATGCTCGTCATCGGGGGCTATAACTCCAGCAATACCTGCAATTTGGCCAAGATCTGCGCCGAGAGGTGCCCCACCTTCCATATTGCGGCTCCGGACTGCCTGGTCTCGGCGTTGGCACTGCGGCATCGGCCCATCGGACTGCCCTCGACGTCCATCGTGGCCGAGGCCATCGCCGCCGACTGGCTTCCGCCCGGGCCGGTGATCGTTGGCCTGACGGCCGGTGCCTCGACGCCCAACAACATCGTGGGACAGGTGGTCAGCCGGCTTGAAGCCCTGGCTGGGCCCGGGTCCGGGTCGTAAACAAGCGATTTTGACTGGGCGTAAGAGAGAAGTGTGAAGACCAGACTTTCGATTGTCGGCGCCGTGATCCTGGCCGTGACGGTGTTGAACCCCGGTTCCCGGGCGGAATCCGTGCAATCCGCGCCGGAACAGGCCAAACCTCAGACCCAGTCCTCCGGCCGGTCCACCACCCAGAACCGTGACTCGGGCGAACAGCGCAGCCAACTGCCCTTCTGGAAGGACCCCGCCATCATCAAGGAAGTCGGCCTCACCCCGGATCAGGCCAAGCGGATTGACGCGCTGTGGCACGACCGCTGGAAGGAAATGACGGGCCGCGCGGAAGAACTCAGGAAGCAGGAAACCGAACTGAAGCGGATGATTGCCGCGCGGACGGTCAGCCCCGACGTGGTGGCCCTGCAGATTGATCGCGTTGAGGCCCAGCGCACCATGCTCTACAAGTCCCGGACCCTTATGCTGTATCGGATGGCCCTGGTGCTGACGCCCGAACAGAACAAGGGGATGCAGGATCTCTGGGATCGGCTGTTCGGGTTCACGTCCGGGGATGGCCGGGACTCCCGCGGCCGCTAGTACGGATTTCCACGAGTTTTTACAACCAGCAAGGTGCACAGCGCGCCCCCGGCGCGGCTGTCCAAACGGAGCAGGCAGATGACGAAGCAGACGGCGAACGGAATGGCATGGGCGGTTGTGGCGGCACTGGTGGTGCCGGCCATGGCGATGGCGCAGACGGCGGCGGCGCCGGTGGGCGGTGTGCAGGTGCAGGAGCAGGACCGCTATGTGGTGGGCCGCGCGCTGCCGCCCGAGGTGCCCGGGTCGCCGCGCATCGAGCTGACGCTGGAGCAGGCGGTGGAACGTGCCCTCGAGAAGAACCTCGACATCCAGAGCGCCAAGCTCAACCCGCAGATTCAGGACTACACGCTGCAGGCGGCGCGCGCGAACTTCCGCCCGACGCTCAACGCCAACTACGGGTACACGAACTCGTCGCAGCAGTCGACGTCGCAGCTCGACGGCGGTGCGCGCGTCACGAGCCAGGTCAACTCCTTCGGCTCGTCGATGAGCCAGCGCCTGCCCTGGCAGGGCGGTCAGGTGTCCTTCAACTTCAGCAACAACCGCAACGCGACCGACAGTGCGTTCTCAACACGGAATCCGAGCTACTCGTCGAACCTGAACTTCCAGTACACGCAGCCGCTGCTGGCGGGCCGCACGATTGACGGTCAGCGCAACAACCTGCGCACGGGAGAAATCCAGAAGCAGATCGTCGACATCCAGCTGCAGGCGCAGATTGAGAACATCAAGAACCAGGTGCGCACGCGGTATTGGGCGCTTCGGCAGTCCATCGAGGCGATTGAAATCCAGCGCCGCGCGCTCGCCCTCGCGAATCAGCAACTGGCCGATCAGCGCATCCGTGTCGAAATCGGCACCCTCGCGGAAATTGACCTGGTGCTCCAGGAAGCCCAGATCGCCACGTCCGAACAGGCGCTGCTCGCCACGGAAATTGCGTGGAGGAACGCGGAGCTCGCGTTCAAGCGCCTGCTCGTGGACAGCACGACTGACGAGTTCTTCCGCGCCACCATCAACCCGGTGGATCAGGTGTCGTTCGCGATTCAGACGGTGGACATCCCGGCAGCCGTGGACCGCGCCATCGCCGAGCGGTCAGACATCGTCATTGCGCGTCAGCAGATTCGCACGTCGGAAATGGGCCTGGAACTCTCCAGGAACGGCATCATGCCGAGCCTTGGTTTCACGGCCAGCTATCGGCTCGCCGGCGTCGGCGGCAACGAGTTCGCCCGCTCGGGCCTTGGCGGCGCGCCGGTGTTGGTCAAGGAAAGCGGGTACCGCGATGCCCTTCGCTCGATTGCCGGCCTCGACACCCCGACCTGGTCGTTGAGCTTCAATTTCAGCAAACCCCTCGGCCTCTCCTCAGCGAAGGCGAGCCACCTGCAGTCGGAACTGCGGCTCGAACAGCAGAAGACGACGCTGCGCTCGACAGAACTCAACATTGAGACGGCGGTGACCACGGCGGGCCTTGACGTGCAGAGCACCTACAAGCAACTGCTGGCCGCGCAGAAGACGCGTGAAGCGTCCGAGCGCACGCTGCAGGCGGAACTCACCCGCTTCGGCCTCGGCACCATCACGAACTTCCAGGTCATTCAGGCGCAGAATTCGCTGACCAGCGCGCGCAACAACGAACTGTCAGCCACGATTCGGTACATCAACGCTGTGGCGGAGTTCGACCGCGTGCAGAGGATTCAGTAGTCGCGCCATGAAAAAGATTCTCGTGATCGCCGTCCTGCTCCTCGGAACAGGCGGCGGGTACTACTACTACAGCAGCACGCAGCCGGACTCGTCGACGCCGGCCTCCGGGGCCGGCGCGGGTGCCGGTGGGCGGGGCGGGGCCGGTGGTGGGCGCGGCTTCGGCCGACCGGCCCTGACGGTCGACACCGCGCCGGCCGCGCGCGGTGAGATCACCGAATTCATCACGGTGGTCGGCAACCTTGTGGGCCAGGCGACGGTCGACGTGGTGCCCCGCGTGGCGGGACGCATCGACTCGCTCACCGCCAAACTCGGGGACCGCGTCACGCGCGGTCAGCAGATCGCGAAGATCGAAGATCGCGAGCTGCAGCAGCAGGTCAAGCAGGCGGAACAGAGTCTCGAAGTCAACCGCGCCACGTTGAAGCAGCGCGAAAGCGATCTTCAGCTGCGGAAGACGACGATGGCGCGCCAGCAGGGGTTGCTGGCACAGGGTCTGCAGACGCGCCAGGCTGTTGAAGACGCGGAAGCGGCATACAACTCGGCCGTCGCCGCCGTGGATTTGGCGCAAGCGCAGCTCACACAGACCCAGGCGCGCATCGACGAACTGAAGATCACCTTGTCGAACACGAACATCGTGTCGCCGGTGGACGGCTTCGTCGGTCGCCGCAACCTCGACCAGGGTGCGTTCGCCGGTGCGAACACGGTGATCCTCCAGGTCGTGGACATTTCGACCGTGCGCATGGTGTCCAACCTCGTCGAAAAGGACTTCAAACGCATTACCCAGGGGGTGCAGGCTGAAGTGGAAGTGGACGCGTTCCCGGGTGAAACGTTCTCGGGCACCGTGAGTCGCGTGGCGCCGGTGTTTGATGCGGCGACCCGCACGGCGTCGATGGAAATCGAAGTGCCGAATCCCGGCTACCGGCTCAAACCCGGCATGTACGCACGGGTGCGGCTGACCGCCGAACGCAAGCAGGACGCCCTGACCGTGCCGCGCAATGCCGTGGTGGACAGCGAAGGCCGGCGCGGCGTGTTCCTGCCCGACGGTCAGAACGCGAAGTTCCAGCCCGTGCGCACAGGCCTGCAGGACAACGCCCATGTGGAAATCCTTGAGGGCCTGACGGAAGGCCAGCGCGTGATTACGACGGGCGCGCTCGCATTGCGCGACGGGGACCGGATCACGCCGATGAACATGCCCGGTGGCTCGGCGCCCGGGCGGCAAGGCGGCGGACGTGCGGGCGGACAGCACGGCGGCCGCGGCGGACAGTAACCACGGCACGGCACTTTTCGGAGCGAATGACATGAACGTCCCCCGCCTCGCCATCCACAGACCCGTCACGATGTTCATGTTGTCGGCGATCGTGATCCTGCTCGGATCGATTTCCGCCACTCGTCTGCCGGTCGACCTGATGCCGGACGTGACGTTCCCCAGCCTGACGGTCCGCGTCGGCTACAGCGGCGTCGGTCCTGTGGAAATCGAGGAGTTGATCGTCCGGCCACTGGAACAGTCGCTGGCCGCCGTCCCTGGTCTCGAACAGGTCAACTCGACGGCGTCCGAAGGCTCGGGCACGGTGCGCCTCAACTTTGTGTGGGGCACCGACCTCAACGAAGCGACCGACGAAGTGCGCACACGCGTCGATCGGATCCGCGGCCGCCTGCCGGTGGATGCCGACCCGCCGACCATCTTCAAGTTCGACGCGAACTCACAGCCCATCATCGGCATCGGCGTCGAGGGCAACTACGACCGCGTGACGCTGCGCGAAATGGCGGAGGTCGACCTGGTACCGCGCCTGGAGCGTGTCGAAGGTGTGGCCTCGGTCACGGTCGACGGGGGCCTGCGCCGCCAGATTCGTGTGGAGCTGTCGCGCGAGAAGATCACCGCGCTCGACCTGCCGGTCGATCGCATCATCCAGACGATTCGGACCGAGAACCAGAACGTTCCGCTGGGCGAGGTCAATGAGGGGGACACCACCTTCCTCCTGCGGTCGTCGAGCCAGTTCGACTCGATCGACGCCATCCGCAACCTGATCGTCTTCACCCGCAACGGCGTGCCGGTCTACCTGCGTGATGTGGCGGAGGTGCGTGACACGACGGAGGACTTTCGGTCGTTCACGCGCATCAACGGCAAACCCGGCGTGCGCATGCGCGTCACCAAGCAGTCGGGCAAGAACACCGTGGCCATCGCCGAAGACGTGAAAGCGGAGATCGAACGCATCAACCGCGATGTGCAGGGCCTGCGCCTGACGGTGCTCGAAGACCAGGCCAAGTTCATCCAGCAGTCGATCTCGGCCGTGCGGGAGTCGGCACTCTTCGGCGCCATCCTCGTGGTCATCGTCATCTTCTCGTTCCTGCGGAACCTGCGGTCGACATTCATCATCTGCACGTCGATCCCCGTTTCCATCATCGGCACGTGTGCGCTGCTCTACTTCGCGGGCTTCACGCTGAACACGATGACCTTCGGTGGGTTGGCGCTGGGTGTCGGCATGATCGTCGACGCGTCCATCGTTGTCCTTGAAAATACCTTCAGACACATGGAGATGGGCAAGCCGAGGATGCAGGCGGCGATCGACGGGGCCGAGGAGGTCTCGTCGGCGATCCTGGCGTCCACGCTCACCCATATCGCGGTGTTCGTGCCGCTGCTGTTCCTGTCGGGTGTGTCGAGCATCATCTTCACGCAGCTGGCCATTGTCGTCATCTTCTCTCTGTCGATGTCGCTGTTTGTCGCCGTCACCATCGTGCCGGTGTTGTGCTCACGGCTGCTGGTGCTGCCCACGCCGCTCTCCGAGCGCAGTGGCCTGTCCGGCGCCCTCTTCACGGCGAGCGAGCGGGCGCTTGAGGGGCTCGACGAGGTCTATCGTCGAGTGCTGCATGTGGCGCTGAAACACCGGCCCACGGTCATGCTGACGGCGACCGGCCTGACAGCGGCAGCGATGCTGATGCTGCCGACCATCCCGGCCGAACTCATGCCGGCGACCGACGAGGGCGAAGTCTCAGTGAACGCGCGGCTGGCCGTCGGCAGCCGCATTGAACGCAGCGAAGCGGTCGTGCTCCAGCTGGAGGACATGGTGAACCAGAACGTTCCCGAGCTGGTGACGCTCGTGTCCTCGGCGGGAGGCGGCGGCTTCATGGGAGGCGGAGCCGGCAGTGCCTCGCTCACGCTGAAGCTCACGCCGAAGGAGCAGCGCACGCGCAGCAGCGAGCAAATTGCCACTGACCTGCGGCGTCTCCTCGTCGGACTGCCCGGGGTCACAGTGACCACGCGCGCCTCTGGCGGTAATCAGTCCTTGAACCGCGTGCTCGGCAATCTGAACTCCGACAGTCGGCTGTCGGTCGAAGTCCGGGGGTTCTCGCTGGCCGACTCCAACCGTGTACAGCAGGATGTGCTCGCGCTGCTCCAGCAGACGGAAGGCATCGCGAACCCCCAGATCGCCCGCCAGGAAGGCCGGCCTGAGCTCTCGATTCGCGTGGACCGGCCGAAGGCCGCCCTGCTCGGATTGTCGGTGACCAACGTCGCCAACGCCATCCGCACGAACATGGCGGGCACGCAGGCGGCGGTCTACCGCGAACGCGGCAAGGAGTTTCCGATCGTCGTCCGCCTCCGCGAAGAAGACCGGACGCAGGCGGAATCAGTCAGCGACGTGCTGATCAGCACGCCCGGCGGCCAGGTGTTGCCGGCCAAGAACCTGCTGACGATCGACAGTGCCCGTGGCCCGACCCAAATTGACCGCAAGAACCAGGAGCGGATTGCCCGCGTGAATGCGGAACTGGAGGCCGGGGTGCCCCTGGGAGCCGCCGTTAAGGCCGTCCAGGCCAAACTGCCGACTCTGGACGTCCCCCAGGACTTCACCGTCGGGTTCGGGGCCGAAGTCGAAACGCAGGCGCAGGCGTTCAACCAACTCCAGGTCCTGCTCCTGCTGGCCGTCCTGCTGGTCTACGCCGTCATGGCGTCGCAGTATGAATCCCTGCGCGATCCGTTCATCGTCATGTTCGCCGTCCCGGTGGCCATTATCGGCGTGGTGGCGTCATTGAAGCTGACGTCAACATCCTTCAGCCTTCAGGCGTATATCGGGGTAATCATGCTGGCCGGCATTGTGGTGAGCAATGCCATCCTGCTGGTGGACTACACGAATATCCTCCGCAGACGCGACAAAAAGCCGTTGCGGGAGGCGGTCGAACAGGCGGGACGCACCCGACTCCGGCCGATTTTGATGACCACCCTGACAACGATTCTCGGCCTGGTGCCGATGTCGTTGGGGATCGGGGAGGGGGCCGAACTGCAGGCCCCTCTGGCGCGGGTTGTCATCGGAGGCCTGGCAGCTTCCACGCTGCTGACGCTGGTGCTGGTGCCGACGGTCTACACGTTGTTTGAAGAAGGTTGGGCTGGCTTGCGCCGAGGGGCGGCGCAGGCAACTCCGGAACGGGCTTAGTTGACATGAAGAAACTGATTTATCTCGTTGTTGTTCTGGCGATCGCGGGCGGCGGCTACTACTACTGGGACAGCCAGAAAGCCCCGCAGGTCCCGCAGTTCATGAAGGCCGCGATCTCGCAGGGCGATGTCGTCGAAGTGGTCAGCGCCACCGGTACGTTGAAGGCGGAACGCACCTTCAACGTCGGATCCAAGGTCTCTGGTGTGGTCGAGGAGTTGTACGTCGACTTCAACGAGATCGTGCGACAGGGACAGGTGCTGGCCAAGGTCAACACCGACCTCCTCGAGACGCAGGTCCGCATTCAGGAAGCAAACATCGCGCGTCAGGAAGTGGACCTGGCCAACCAGCGGGTCCAGCTCGAAGACGCCGAGCGCAGCCTGGAGCGGACACGCAAGATGTTTGAGGCGAAGCTGGTCACCCAGCAGGCGCTCGAAACGGCGGAATTGACCGTCAAGAGCCGGATCGCGCAGATTGCTTCTGCCGAGAAGTCCAAGGTGCAGGCCGACGTCAACCTCGACCAGGCCCGCCTGAACGTGACGGAAGCGACCATCATCTCCCCTATCGATGGCGTCGTGGTCAACCGCGTCGTGGACAAGGGGCAGACGATTGTCGGCTCACAGCAGGCGACCAAGTTCTTCGACATCGCGACTGAGCTCACCACGCTGCGGCTTGAAGGTGGCGTGGACGAAGCCGAAATCGGCAAGGTTCGCCAAGGCATGCGGGTGTTGTTCACCGTGGATGCGTATCCAAACGTGAACTTCGAAGGCACGATTCAGATGGTCGGCATCAACCCGACTGTCCAGCAGAACGTCGTGACGTACACGACGGTGGCCACCGTGAGGAACAACGATCTGCGTCTGAAGCCCGGCATGACGGCGTCGATGAAGATTGAAGTCGCGCGTCGCGACGACGTGATGCGTATTCCGATGGCGGCGCTGCGCTTCCGCCCGACCAACGACATGTGGACGGCTCTCAAGCAGGAACCGCCGACACCGGTCGGCCGCGGAGGCGGCCCCGGCCGCAATGGCGGATCGGGCTCGGGGTCCTCCGCCCCCTCGGCAAGCTCAGGGCAGGCCCCTTCGACCGGCTCTGGGCAGGCGGCGCCCGCAGCTGCTCCACAGCAGGCCAACCCCTTCCAGGCGGCTGGTCGACGGGGCGGCAACCAGGGGACTCGCGAAGGCGGCGGTCGTCAGGGTGGCGGCATGGGGATGAACCTCACGCCCGAACAGCAGAAGCAGCTTGAAGCGATCCGGAACCTGCCGGCGGACCAGCGCGCGGCGGCGATGGCTCGCGCAGGCATCAACTTCGGAAACGGCGGCGGTCGCGGCGGCGGCCGTGGTGGCCGTGGCGGCAACGCGGGCCAGGCCGCTCCGGCGGTGCCCATGGCGCAGCGTGGTGCGACCTCGATTGACCAGCTCTTCCCCGAGTTGGTGCGGCAGCCCTCACGCGGCCAGGTCTATGTGTTGCGTCCGGCAACGGCCACGACCCCCCACGGCACGCTTGAGCGCCTCGACATCATGCAGGGCATCTCGGACGGCACGTTCACCGAACTCGTCAGCGGGCCGGCGGAACTGACGGTCGGCGCCGAACTGGTGACCAACATCCTGATGCCGTGGCTGACGCCGACCACGACGGGCGCCAACACGCAGGGCAACCCGTTCTCCGGCCAGCAGGGTCGCGGCGGCATGCCCGGTGGCATGCCCACGGGCGGCGGTGGCGGCGGTCGCGGCGGCGGACGCTAACGGCTGGGCGGATGGGCAGCTGGGTGGATGGGCGGATGGGTTGTTGGGCG
>VFZF01000008.1 GCA_016871335.1 Acidimicrobiia bacterium | reverse complement strand
GGACGCTAACGGCTGGGCGGATGGGCAGCTGGGTGGATGGGCGGATGGGTTGTTGGGCGGATGGGTTGATGAGTAATTGGAGAACACGCTCGTGCCGGTGATTTCTGTTCGTGATTTGATGCGCGTGTACCACATGGGCGACCATGAGGTACGCGCGCTGCGTGGGGTATCCCTTGATGTGGCCCCCGGGGAGTTCGTGTCCGTCACGGGCCCCTCAGGCTCCGGCAAGTCCACCTTCATGCACATCATCGGTGCGCTCGACAAGCCGACGAGCGGCCAGTACATCCTCGACGGCAAGGACGTGTCCCAGCTGTCGAAGGATGAACTCGCCGGCGTGCGCAACACGAAGATCGGTTTCGTGTTCCAGGGCTTCAACCTGCTGACCCGCACGACGGCCCTCGACAACGTCGAACTGCCGCTGCTCTACAACGGCGTCAAGAAGTTCAAGGCGGCCGAGCGGCACAGACGCGCCATGGAGACCCTCGACATCGTCGGCCTCGGGCAGCGGTTTCACCACATGCCCAACCAGTTGTCGGGCGGTCAGCAGCAGCGCGTGGCGATTGCACGCGCCCTGATCAACGAACCGTCGATCATCCTGGCGGACGAACCCACCGGGAACCTCGACACGCGGACGAGTATCGAAGTGATGGGCATCTTCCAGCGGCTGAATGTCGAACGCGGCATCACCGTCATGCTCATCACGCATGAAATGGACATCGCCGAATACGGCACGCGGCTCATCCGCTTCCGTGACGGGCGTGTCGTCGCCGACCAGAAGATCGCGCACCGCCGCAACGCCGCGGACGAACTGGCCGCGCTCCCCCCGCCGGAGCCGGATCAGATTCCGCACGCGGATACCGAGGCGCATTAGAGGAGCAGGCAGATGTCAGTGTTGATGGTGTTTCGGATCGCACTCAAGGCGCTCGGGCGCAACAAGATGCGCACGGCGTTGACGATGCTGGGCATGATCATCGGCGTCGGCGCAGTCATCACGATGGTGGCGCTGGGCACCGGCGCCCAGAACGCCATCGAGGAACAGATCAGGGCGACGGGGACCAATACCATCACGGTCATGTCGGGCAACTTCACCCAGGGCGCTGTCCGGATGGGCGAAGGCAGTTCCAGCCGTTTGATGGCAGCGGATGCCGAAGCACTGCGAAGTGTTCCCGGTGTGCAGTGGGTGGCCGAAGGCGCCTCAACGCGCCAGACGCTGGTCGCGGGCAACCAGAACTGGCAGGCGTCGATTCAGGGCACCAACGTGGACTGGCCGCTGATTCGCGCCTGGCCGCTCAAGTACGGTCTGTTTTTCACCGAACAGGACGTTCAGGCCGCCGCCAAGGTTATTGTGCTCGGGTCCAACGTGGCGGAAATGCTGTACGGCGCCGAGGTGGATCCGACCGGTCAGAACGTGCGTGTTCGCAACCATGTCTTCCGCATCGTCGGTGTCTTCGCATCCAAAGGGGCATCGTCAGGCGGCCAGAACCAGGATGACCAGGCATTTGTTCCCTACACGACCGTTCAGAAAAAGATTCAGGGCATCCAGCATCTCAACAACATCACTGTATCGGCGGTCTCTGGCGACCAAATCGCCGCGACGACCGAGGCCGTCAAGGCGTCAATGCGGGTGACCCAGCGCCTGGCGCCCGGTGAAGAAGATACGTTCCGCGTGTTCACACAGGACGACATCATCGGTTTTGCCACGAGCCAGAGCAGTACGATGACCGACCTGTTGGCCGGCATCGCAGCGGTCTCGCTCATGGTTGGCGGCATCGGCATCATGAACATCATGCTCGTGTCCGTGACCGAGCGCACGCGCGAGATCGGCCTCCGCATGGCCATCGGCGCGCGCGGGCGCGACGTGCTGATGCAGTTCCTGGTGGAGGCGATCGTCATCTCACTCGTCGGGGGCGGCCTCGGCATTGCGATGGGCTTCGGCCTGGCCGAAACCGTCAAGTGGCTGAACGGCTGGCCAGCCGTGATTCCGATGGACTCGGTGGTCATGGCGGTCGGCTTCGCGGCCTTCGTCGGCATCTTCTTCGGCTTCTACCCTGCCCGCAAGGCATCGGGGTTGGACCCGATCGAGGCCTTGCGGTTCGAATAGGCCTCCAACACATCGGCAGCGGCAGATAGCCGCTCCCGTATCTGGCAGGAGTATTTTTATATGAGACGTGTAGCAACATTCCTTGGAACGACAGCGATCGTCCTGATGGCGACCAGCGCGTATGCACAGGCCCCGAACTTTGCGGGCACGTGGACGCTTGACGCGGAGAAGACCGCAGCCGCCAGCCCGGCCCCGGCCGGCGGCGGTCGTGGCGGCATGGGCGGCGGTCGTGGCGGCATGGGCGGCGGTCGTGGCGGCATGGGCGGCGGACGCGGTGGTGGTGGCTCGATGACGGTCACGCAGGATGCGGCCAAGCTCGTGATCTCGCAGACCATGGGCGAAAACACCATCACCACGACGTACAACCTCGACGGATCGCCCAGCACGAACGCGGGCATGGGCGGCGGTCGTGGCGGTGGCGCGGCGGAGGTCACGTCCACGGCGAAGTGGGACGGCGCCAAGCTTGTGGTCACCAACAGCAACGGCCAGACCATCACCTTCCACATGGACGGTGCCTGGATGGTGCGCACCACGACCCGCCCGGGCCGTGAAGGTGGCCCGGCCATCACGACCGCGCAGTACTTCAAGAAGTAACCGTCCTCACCGACGGGAACACGAAGGGGCGGCTGGCAACAGCCGCCCCTTTTTTTGTACGGACCTTATGCCCACCCGCCCATCCATCAGTCCCACACCTCCCCCAACGGTCGCGTGACAAACTCGCGCTCGCGCCAGCGGGGATGCGGGACGGTCAGGTCGGGGGTGTCGATGACCTGGTCGCCGTAGAAGATCAAATCCAAATCGAGCGTGCGGGACGCACGGAAGGACGGCCGTTCGCGGCCGCGTTCTCGTTCGATGCGCAACATCTGACCGAGCAGTTCGTGGGGACCAAGGGTGGTCCACCCGGAGACCACGGCATTGAGGTAGTCCGGCTGGGATTCGATGACCTCGACCGCGGCGGTGTTGTGAAACGACGAGACGCGGACGTCTGTCAGAAACGACGACAGCCGCGCGATGGCGTACTGCAGGTGCGCATCGCGGTCGCCGAGGTTGCTCCCGAGCGCGATGGCGACTCTCACGCCTGAGGGCACAGGTGAGTTACTCGACCCAGCGGTCCGTCATGACGCCGTTGCCGGTGCCGGCACCCGGCATCCGTTTGCCCAGGACGAGTTCATGGCCCTGGGCAATCTGGGCGAAAAAGCGCTGGTGCTCCAGCGTCTCACCGAGAATGACCCCGACCATTCTGGCGTGACGGGTGTTGGTGATGGTCGTCACGCGCGGACGCCACTTCGAGACGAGCGCCTCGGCGTCCTTCGCATCCTGGTCCACAAGGGGTGTAAAGCTCCCCTTCTTGCCGGGGGCGGCGATGGCCGGTGCCGCCACGTCGTCGGGCGTGCCACCCAGTTCGTGAATCGCGCGCTCGAGCCACGACAGATGCACGTCCTCGCGATTAATCGCGTACTGGTACGTATTGTTGAAGTCGTAGTGATCTACAACGCGGGCAACCGCCACGTGCCGCTCACGAATCGTGAGCTTGTCGCGGTGCAGTTCCTTGAGGATGGAGAGCAGGTCGGTTGACTGGGACATCACGCACTCTGTTTCTGTTTGCACTCGATGCAGACACGGGTCCAGGGAATCGCCTCAAGACGGGCGGGGGCAATCGGGTCGCCGCAATCGCGGCAGATGCCGTAGGTGCCCTTTTCCATCCGCACGAGCGCTTCTTCTGTGGCCTGAAGGATCTTCGCGTCCGTCTGCTTCAGTTTCAGGGCAATGTGGACTTCATTGTTGCCGGTGGCCTGGTCGGCCAGATCGCCCTGGCGGCTGTTCACGTCCGCCGAGGCCGGAAGAGGTTTGGTGCCGGTCGAAGTTGCCAGAATCTCCGAGCGTCGTTTCAGCAGGACGTCCTTGAGCGACGCCATCCGTGTTTCGTCGAGCCTCGTATGTGCCATCTTCCACTCACCCGCTGTCTGACCCGCCCACCGGACGGGTCGGGAATTCCCGATTATACCCCCCGGAGGGTGCCCAGGGGCTTGCGCACAATCACGTCAAGACTGGAGGCAAGGCCGACCACGGCGACCACCAGCGCGGCCACCACGACCCCGCCACCCAGACCAACCCAGTCCGGGCGCCACTCGATTTCGAACAACCGGGTGGCCACCGCCCAGGAAAGGCCCAGAGCCCCGAGGGCTCCCAGGCCGCCGGCCAGCACACCCAACAGCCCGTATTCGATGGCCACCATCGCGGCGAGCCGTTTGGTGCTGGCGCCAAGCGTCCGGTAGATCGCCGCGTCATACAGCCGCTGGAACTTGGTCATCGCCACGGCCCCGACCAGAATCAGCAGCCCACCGGCCACGGTCACCGAGCCAACGATGGTGATGGCGACAGTGGCGTTTTCGACGACCTCCCTGACCGAATCGAGGACCGTACTGACATCAATCACCGAGACATTCGGGAATGCCCGTACGAGGTCGCGCTGTACCAGGCCGCGGGCGTCGGGCGTGTGGTTGAGCTGGAGGAAGCCCACCACGGAGTGCGGCGCGCGTTCGATGGCGGGACCGGGCCGGAAGACAAAAATGAACCCCCCGTTCTGCGCCTGGTCCCATGCGACCTTACGGACGTTCGTCACCCGCGCCTCCACCACACGCCCGGCGATGTCGAACCGGATGCGATCACCGAGATCGATCCGGTGTTCGTCGCGAATCTCCTGTTCGATCGACACCTCAAGCGGCGCGTCCGGGTCGTCGGAGCGGCCGGTCCAGAACTCGCCGGCGACCAGCCGTTCGTTGTCGGCGAGCCCCTCCCTGAATGTGAGACCGTACTCCCGCGCCAGTTCCCCTTCCTGTCGCACGTCCTCGGCCGTGCGCAGTTGCACCCGCGCGCCGTCAACCGACACCACCCGTCCACGCAGGAGAGGCAGAAGCGACGGTGCTGCGCGCTGATATGGGGCCACGGCGGCGCGGACACCCTCGACCTGATCGCGCTGGATATCGATCAGCACCAGGTCCGGCGCATCCTGACCGAGTTCCAGCGAGAACTCTGCGAGCAGATTGGTCTGCAGCGCCCGCACGCCAAGGATGAAGAAGCAGCCCAGACCCACCGCCGTCAGAATGACCCGTGTCTGATTGCCGGGCCGGCCCAGGCTCACAACCGCATGCCGCACCGCAAAGACCCGGGAACCCGCCAAGGGACGGACGAGCCGCACGAGCACTGCGCCCGCGAGTGCCAGTGCGCCGGCCACCACCGCCAACCCAAGCGACACATACACGCCGGGGGCCAGCGCATCGGCCTGCCACACGGCCACGCCCATCAGCGCGAGTCCGATGCCCATGGCGGTGAGCACACTCTGCCATCCCCGTTTGCGCGCACTCGATGATGTATCGGCGCGCAACAGCAGCAGGGGCTTCACCTCCCGCACCTCAAGCAGCGGCACAAGCGCAAACAACATCGAGACCAGGGCGCCAACGGCCAGTCCCTGCCCGGCCGCCGACCACGTCACGCCAATCGACTCCACGCCGACAAGGGCGACCACCGAGGCAGGAATCAGCGCGATCGCTCCCGCCGCCATGCCGACACCACACACACCGCCCGCCACCGACAAGCCGACGATCTGCAGCACGTACGTCGCGAGAATCTGGCGTGAGGTGGCCCCGACGCACTTGAGCACGGCCACACTCTTCAACTTCTGCTGGATGAAGACACGCGTGACGCTCCATACACCGATGCCGCCGAGCACCACCATCGCAAAGCCGACCAGACTCAGATAGTTCTCCGCGCGCGTCAGATTCCGGCCGAGGCGGTCCTCCACCGTGCGCCAGGAGCGCACCGTGACGAGATCGCGCCGGAACCCCCGGCGCAGGTCCTGCGTGAGGGATCCGAGCACGCGATCCTCCACTCTGAGGAACCACTGATACGTGGCGCGGCTCCCGAACTGGAGGATGGTGGTGGTCCGCAGGTCGTCCACACTGATATACACGCGCGGACCAAGCGCAAAACCGCCGCGCCCCTGCACGCGGTCGGTCACCACCGTGTCGCGAATGGTGAAGGGCTGGCCGGCCAGTGACACCGTGTCGCCCACAGCCGCACCGATCTGGACCAGCAGTTCCGGCTGGACGATCGCGCCGCGGTCGCGGAGCAGGTCCGCCGAGAATGGCTGCCCGCTGCCCAGCGTCGGCGCCCCGTAGTACGGGAATCCCGGCGACACCGCGCGCAGTTCCACGAGTTTGACCTGCCCGGTCCGGGAGGCCGCCATGGTCGCAGTCTCAATGACCTCGAGCCGCTCGACCACGCCGTCGCGCTGCAGGGCGTCATCGAGCCGCGCGACCACCTCCGGCGTCCACGGCCGGCCGGACTGCACGACCATGTCGGCGCCGACCAGCACGCGGGCCTCGCGCGTGAGCGCCTCACGCACTTCCTGGATCACGCTGCGCACCGCCACAATCGCGGCCACACCGACGGCGACACACAGGAAGAAGAACACCAGCCGCGTCCACGACGACCGGATCTCCCGCCACGCCATGCGCAGGACGAACATCATCCGCGTGCCGTCCGTGACTCCACGCGGCCGTCACGCAACGCGATGACCTCATCGGCCATCGCGGCCAGTTCCCGGTCATGCGTCACCAGCACGAGCGTGCGGCCCTGGGTCCGGTTCACCGACAGCAGCAGGTCGACTACCTGATGCCCCGTGCCGCTGTCCAGATTGCCGGTCGGCTCATCCGCGAGCAGAATCGGCGGATCGTTGGCCAACGCGCGGGCGATGGCCACGCGCTGCTGCTCGCCCCCGGACAACTGCGACGGATAGTGATGCCCCCGCCCGGTGAGCCCCACGTCGTGCAACAGCGCCGCGGCGCGGCTGCGCGCGTCCGCGAGACCAGCCAGTTCCATCGGCACGAGCACGTTCTCCAGCGCCGTCAGCGACGGGATCAGATGGAAGAACTGGAACACAATGCCGATCTTCTCGCCGCGCAGCTTCGCCAGCCCTTCCTCGCCGAGCGCCGTGATGTTCACGCCGTCGATCACGACGCGACCGGTGGATGGCGAGTCGAGGCCTGCCAGCAGTCCCAGCAGCGTGGACTTGCCGCTACCGGATGGCCCGGTGATGGCAACGGTCTGCCCGCTCTCGATGCGGAAGGACGTGGGGTGCAGGATGGTCAGCGGCCCGGCACCGCTCGTGACGGTGCGGGACACGTCAACAAGTTCGATCATTCAGCGGCTCAACAGATCGTCGATGACGGGCCGGAGGACGGGATACACCAGCGCGGCAATGAGTCGCTGCCCTTCGGCCGTCGGGTGAATCCCATCATCCTGATTCAGACTCGGGACGCCGGCGACGCCATCGAGCATGAACGGCACCAGGGGGACGCCGTGTTCACTGGAGAGATCGCGATAGATGGCGCGGAACGTCGCTCGATAGTCGTCCCCGAGATTCGGCGGTGCTTCCATGCCCAGCAGCACCACCAGACGCCCGGTGCTCTTCGCGGTGGTGATGATGCGCGACAGATTGCTCTTGGTCTCGCCGGGCGCGGTGCCGCGCATCGCGTCATTGGCGCCAAGCGCCACCACAAGAATGCGCACGGAAGGTTCGAGCACCCACTCAAGTCGTGCAAGACCGCCGGCCGAGGTGTCTCCGGTTACTCCGGCGTTCACCACAGCGATTTCGCTGTAGCCGTCGGTCTCAAGTTCGCGGGCAACCAGAGCCGGATACGCTTCGTTCTGCAGCAGGCCGTACCCGGCGGTCAGACTGTCGCCAAGAAACGCGACCTCGTGCACCGGAGGAGCCTCACCTTTGAGTTCGGCCGCCTGCGTGTCCGACAACACCAGCGGGCGCTCGGGCTGACGCCCGCACGCGGCGTCGCGGATTGAACACCCGGCCAGTACGAACAGGAGCAGCGGAGACAACCAGCGCGATCGACGGACATGTGACATGGTGAAACCCACTCTATTGTATCGGGTAGAATCTGCCGGATGCTGACCGAGTCCCTGGCCCCGTACATGCTCTGGGCCAAGACCCGGACGCCGGCCGCGATTGATCTCGCAGGCAGCAACTTGTTGCCGTGTGCGGTCGAGGACCTTCCCGGCGTGCGCGACGCGCTGGAACTGACCGCCCCCAATGACAACGGGTTCGCCCCGCTGCGTGACGCGATTGCCGCCCACGTCGGCGTGCCGTCCTCGCGTGTCGTCACCGCGACCGGCTGTTCGGGCGCGAACTTTCTCACCATCGCCGCCCTGGTCGGGCCGGGCGACGATGTGCTGGTGGAACAGCCGGGGTATGACCCGCTTGTGGGCGCATGCACATTGCTCGGCGCGCGGGTGCACCGGTTCTCGCGTCCCTTCAGCCGGCGTTTCGGGATCGACCTCGATGAGGTGCGGTCGAAGCTCACCTTGCGGACGCGCCTGATCATTGTCACGAGCCCGCACAATCCATCGGGCGTCTGTCTTGATCACGACACGCTCACCGGTCTGGTGGAGTTGGCGGATGCGGCCGGCGCCCACCTTCTGGTCGACGAGGTCTACCTCGACGCGGTCAATCTCGCGGCGCAGGATACGGGACGTGCGATGTCGGCGACACGCCTTGACGGTCCCATCATCGTGACCAACAGCCTGACGAAGTCGTATGGCCTCAACGGGCTGCGGTGCGGCTGGGCGGTGGCGCCGCCGGCCCTGGTGCATCGCCTGTGGCGCGTGCGCGATCTGGTCGAGGCCGTCGGGAGCGCCGTCTCCGATCGGCTCAGCGCGTTTGCCTTCACGCAGATGCCCAGGCTGCGGGAGCGCACCTACGCCATCGTGTCCGCCAACCTCGAACTGGCCCGCGGGTTCACGTCCGCGCAGACACGGCTCGGGCTGGCGGCCCCGCCGTCGGCGACCGTCCTGTTTCCGCAGCTGCGCGGCGTGGACGACACCGAGCCGTTCGTGAAACGCCTCGCGGTGGAATTTGACGTGGCGGTGGCGCCCGGCCGCTTCTTTGACGCGCCGGACCACTTCCGCATCAGCCTCGCCGGCGCCACCGCGCCACTGGCCGAAGGCTTGTCGCGAATCACCGACGCCCTGCGGTCTGTGGACTGACGTGATGGCCTACGTCGTGTACGTCACCGGCGCTGACCAGAGCTTCATGTGGTTCGTGTTCGCGGCCAGAGCCGCGGACCAGATGGCGATTTCGTTCCGGCATGCGCTGGTGTTTTCGCACCTGTCCACCGCGACCTACGCCGGACTGATTCTCTGGGTCTCGTTCGGCGAGGGCCGCGACATGCACTGGGCGGTCGAGATCGCCAAAATCGTCTTCCTGTACGTCCTGTGCCTGTACATGACGTTGTCGGCGCGGGCGGTCGCCGCGCGGCGACGGCAGTTTGACGAGGCGCGACGCATGGCGGAGCAGGCCGTGCGCAACGCCGCCGACCGGCGTCGCGACCTCGAACACGCGATGGCCCGGCTGGAAGCGGCCAACAGGACCAAGACCGAGTTCCTCGCCAACGTCAGCCACGAAATCCGCACACCGCTCAACAGCGTGATCGGCAACGCCGACCTGCTGATGGATACCCCGTTGTCGATCGACCAGCGCGAAATGCTCGGCGTCATGCGCGATTCGGCGGAATCGCTGACACGCATTGTCGACGACATTCTCGACCTGTCGAAGATGGAGGCCGAGCGGCTGCCGCTCGAGTCCATTCCGATGCGCATTCGTGACGTGGCCGGTCAGACCGTGCGGATGTTCGCCGCTCGTGCCCACCAGAAGGGCCTGACGCTGGTCTGCCATGTGCATCGCACCGTGCCGGACGTTGTGCAGGGCGACCCTCACCGCCTGCGCCAGGTCCTCACCAACATCGTCAACAACGCGATCAAGTTCACCGAACACGGTGAGGTCACGCTGCATGTGGAGGTCGACGATCAGGAGGAGTCCCGCGTGTCCCTGCGGTTCTCCGTGCGTGACACCGGCATCGGCATTCCGAAGGCCAGGCAGAAGGCGATCTTCGAGGCCTTCACACAAGCGGACGGATCCGATACCCGTCGATACGGCGGCACCGGACTCGGGCTGACGATCGCGGCCCAACTGGTGGGGCTGATGCAGGGACGCCTCTGGGTCGAGAGCAAGGACGGCTCCGGCAGTACGTTCCGTTTTGTCGCCTGGTTCGGCTCCCACGGCGCGTCCCCGCAGCCGCGCCCTGGGGAGACCGGCCGCTCCGGGTGCTCGTTGCGCACGCGCACGACGTCACCCGCTCTGCCATGGTCGAACTGCTGGCGCCATTGCCCACGGTGACCATCACGGAAGCCGCCGGCGGACGCGCCGCGATGGCCGCCCTGGACGTGGCCGCCGCCAGTGGTCAGCCGTGTGACGTGGTGCTCGTGGATGCCGCGCTTCCGGCGCTCGATGGCTTTGAACTTGCGGCACGTGTTGGCGCCACCCCCGGTCTCGCCCGCCACGTCGTCATCCTGCTGCCGACGACACAATTGACCACAGGCGCGGAGCGCGCACTCTCAATCGGCGCGCGCTATCTCGCGTTGCCGGTCGTGTGGAAGACGCTCGCCGATACCCTGACCACGCTCACGGCCGGTCCAGGTGCGCCGGCGCAGCAGACCGCCGGGGGACGCCGCGTGCCCCATCGGCCGCTGCGAGTCCTCGTGGTGGACGACCACGTCGTCAATCAGGCGGTCGTGTCGGCCGTGCTGCGCAAGTGGGGACATGCGGTCGCCACGGCGCTCGACGGTCAGGAGGCGGTCGACAAGGCGGCGGCTGAGTCCTTTAACCTCGTCCTGATGGATCTCCAGATGCCGGGGATGGACGGGTTGCAGGCCACGCGCCTGATTCGCGCTCGGGAGCTCTCACAGGCGCTGCCCCGCCTGCCGATCGTCGCGATGACGGCGCGCGCCATGACTGAGGATCGGGATCAGTGCCGGGAAGCCGGCATGGATGGGTTCCTCTCCAAACCGCTCAACCAGCCGGAGCTCTTTGAGCTGCTCGAAGTGGTGGGACGCCAGGTGGGCCCCGCCGACGCCGAGGGTGACGCGACCGCCGACACCGGCCGCCCGGTGCTGCCGCTCATCGCAGACCCTGACACCAGGCGCCACGTCATTGGGCTCTTTCTCGATACGGCGCCCCGCCAGCTCCAACGCCTGCAGCGGGCCGTGGAGGCAGACGACGCGGCCGTCATCGCGGCGACCGCGCACGCGCTTCGCGGCGCCATGTCGAACTTTGCTGTGGCCGACATCTCGCACCTCGAGCAACTCGAAGAGCTCGGCCGTGAAGGACGGTTGACGTCCGCGCCGGCGACGCTGGCGCGGGTCGAAGCGGACATCGCCGCGCTGCTGACGGAGCTTCGCGCCCTACAATAGGGGCATGTCACGATTCTCCCGTTCCCTGTGCTCCCTGGTTGTGATCGCCGCGACGGCGACGGTCGCCTTTGCGCAGTCCAAGGCGGCTGCAGTTCCGGTCAACCGGACGCAGTTACTGAAGGACCTTCAGACGCTCTCGGCTGACGACATGGAGGGCCGGCTCGTCGGCACGCCCGGCGGCGCCAAAGCCCGCGCCTTCGTCATCGACCGTTTCAAGGCCAGCGGCATTGCTCCGCTTGGAGGGTCGTACGAACACCCCTTTGAGTTCACGTCGGGTCGAGGTGGCGGCGGCACGCCGCGCACGGGCGTCAACGTGCTCGGTGTCATCAAGGGCACCCGCACCCCGGACCGCTACATCGTCATCACCGCGCACTACGACCACATCGGCGTCAGGAACGGCGCCATCTTCAACGGTGCCGATGACAACGCCTCGGGCACGGCCGCGCTGTTTGCCCTCGGTGAATACTTCACGGCACATCCGCCGGCACACTCGCTGATCTTCGCGGCGCTGGATGCCGAAGAGTCCGGGCTGCAGGGCGCGCGCCGGTTTGTGGCCGCGCCGCCGGTGCCGCTCGATCAGTTGATGATCAACATCAACATGGACATGATCGGCCGCGACGCCAACAACCTCCTGTACGTTGTCGGCACGCACACGCAGCCGTTCCTGAAGCCGGCCATTGAACAGATCGCGGCGGCCGCCAACGTCACCCTCCGCATGGGCCACGACAACCCGGACGAAAAGGGCGTGGAGGACTGGACCCGCGCCTCGGACCACTTTCCCTTCTGCGAGGCCAAGGTGCCGTGTCTGTACTTCGGCGTTGAGGACTTCGAGAACCACCACAAGGCCACCGACCAATACGAGACGATGACCCACGACTTCTACGTCCGCGTGGTGCAGACGATGGTTGTCGCGGTGAAGGCGTTCGACGACAAAGGCGTGAGCCGGTAGGCCCCCCCCCCCATGCTCACCTCGGTGCCACTCGGCGCGCTGGCGGCCGCCACGCTGGCTGGGCTGGCCGTCGGTGTGGAGCGGCAGTGGAGCGGGCATGCCTCCGGTGAGAATGCCCGCTTCGGCGGCCTGCGCACCTTCACGATGATCGGCCTCGTCGCGGGCGTCGCCGGCTGGTGGATGACCGTCGGACTGGGGACCGCTGCGGCCGTGTTGCTGGCGGGGCTCGTCGCCATCATCGCGACGGCGTATGTGGCAGCCAGCCGGAGGGACATCGACGCAACGACGGAAGTGGCGGCCCTGGTGGTGATTGTGGCCGGTGTCCTCGCCGGGAGCGGCCAGACCGGACTGGCGTCGGGGATCACCGCCCTCACGGTGTTGCTGCTCGCCGAAAAGTCCCAGTTGCACGGCCTTGTGGGCCGGCTCGGCGCGACGGAGCTGCGCGCCGGCGCGCGGTTTGCGGTGATGGCCGCGGTCATTCTTCCGCTGCTGCCGGCTGAACCCCTCGGACCATTTGGTCCATTCGGCACCATCCAACTGCGCCTGCTCTGGGCGCTGGTGTTGTTATTCTCCGGGCTGAGTTTTCTTGGTTTCCTCGCCCGGCGCGCGTTCGGTGCCAAACGCGGGTACGCGATTGCCGGCGCGCTCGGTGGCCTGATGTCCTCCACCTCCGTGACGCTGACGTTCGCGCGACTCAGTCGTGAACATCCGGAGAGTGGACGCATGCTCGCGGCCGGCGTCATGGGCGCCAACGTGATGTTGTTCCCGCGTGTGCTGATTGCGACCGCCGTGCTCGCTCCGGCGCTCGCGCTGTCACTGTGGCCGGCATTCCTCGCGCCGGTGGCGATTGGTGTGCTGCTCCTCGCGCGCGGGGTGACGGAGGAGGCCGCTCCGGTTGACGCGCCTGAGGACCCCAATCCCCTGCAGGTGGGCGCGGCGCTGCAGATGGCGGCCGTCTTCCAGTTTGTCCTGTTCGTCGTCTCGCTGGCCGAATCGTGGTTCGGATCGGCCGGCCTCTACGCGTCCGCGGCTGTGCTCGGACTCACCGACGTGGATGCCCTGACGGTGTCGCTGTCGCAGCAGGTGATGTCAGGCACTGCCATCGCGGTGGCGACGGCGGCCCTGACGCTCGGCACCTTCACCAACACGGTGGTCAAGACGTTGATCGCGCTGGCTGTGGGCCGGGGCACGTTCCGCCTGTTCGCCACCATCGGCCTTGCGGCGATGGCGGCGTCACTCGCGGCGGGACTGCTGTTGCTTACTTCGTTTCTTTGAAGACCTTCGACGCCATCGCGACCATGCCTGCGACGTCCGAGACGTTCGCCGGCAGAATCATCGTGGTGCTCTTCTGAGCCAGTTCGCCGAACTGCGACACGTACTGTTCAGCCACACGCAGCTGCGTCGCCTCCACACCGCCAGGCTGCCGGATGGCATCGGCGACCTTCCGGATGCCTTCGGCGGTCGCTGAGGCCACGGCCAGGATCGCCGCGGCTTCACCTTCCGCTTCGTTGATCTGCTGTTGCTTGCGGGCTTCCGACGCCTTGATGACCTGCTGCTTCTGGCCTTCGGCCTCGTTGATCGCCGCGTCGCGCTGGCCTTCCGACGTGAGAATCACCGCGCGCTTTTCGCGCTCGGCGCGCATCTGCTTTTCCATCGCCGCGAGCACGTCGTGCGGCGGCGTGATGTTCTTGATCTCGTAGCGGAGCACCTTGACGCCCCAGGCTTCGCTGGCCTTGTCGAGTTCGGCCACGATCGATTGGTTGATGTTCATGCGTTCTTCGAACGTTCGGTCGAGGTCGATCTTGCCCACTTCACTTCGGAGCGTCGTCTGTGCCAGCTGCGTGATGGCGAAGCCGAAGTCCGAGATGCCGTACGAGGCCCGTTCCGGATTGAGCACCTTCAGATAGAGGATCCCGTCGACGCCCACCTGCACGTTGTCACGGGTGATACAGACCTGCGCCGGAATGTCGAGCGCAATCTCCTTCAGCGAGTGTTTGTACCGGATGACATCGAAGAACGGAATCAGCAGGTGGAACCCTGCGCTCAGGACGCCGGAAAAACGCCCCAGGCGTTCAACGACGTACGCGCTCTGCTGCGGCACCACCACCGCCGTTTTGGCGATGACGATGATGACGAGGAGTGCAAAAACGATGAAGATAATGACGCCTTCGTTCACGAGTGGGCTCCTTCTGGTTCGATATCGAGCATGAGGCCATCCACGCGGATGACTCGGATACGGGTGCCCGGCGTGACGGCGGCAGCCGTCGTATTCCGGGCGGACCAGGCGGCGCCGCGCACTTCCACGCGGCCGACCGACCCCGGTGCCAGGGCATCATTGGCAATGCCGATCTCGCCGACGAGCGTATCGATCTCCGGGCGCTGGGGATTGTGCTGCACCCACGTGAGCAACCGCGCGCGGAACAACACGAGCGTCGCGACCGACAGCACCGAGAACAACAGCAGCTGCAGCCACAGCGGCCCGGCCATGCCAAGACCCGCGAGCGCGCCGACCGTCAACGCCGCGACGCCAAAGAAGATCACGTAGAACCCGCCAGCCGTGGCGAGCTCCGCCACCACCAGTAACAAACCCAGTACCAGCCAATGCCACCAGAGAATTTCCATGGGACGCTCCGCTCGGCATTCTATCCGTTTTTCGCAGGCCGCTGGTTCGCGGTCCTGAGCGCAAGGGGAAGTGCCGGGGGAGAGGATCGAACTCTCACGTGCCTTGTGGGCACTCGGGATTTTAAGTCCCGTGCGTCTGCCAGTTTCGCCACCCCGGCGCACTCACGGCAGTGTAGCAACTTCGGGACTTCGGGACTTCGGAACTTCGGAACTTCGGAACTTCGGAACTTCGGAGCTGGGAAGCGATAATCTGTTCGCGTGAAGACCCTCGGCGCCCTTGTCACGTCCTCCCTGCACAGCCGGCAGCAGCGCACCAATTTCCGCGTCCTCGTCAACCTGTTGCTGTTGTTGACGCTGATCGTCGGCACGTACACGGTGGCCTTCCATCTGATCATGGCGCGGGAGGGACAGGACCACTCCTGGCTCTCCGGGTTCTACTGGACGATGGTGACGATGTCGACGCTGGGGTACGGCGACGTGTCGTTCCACTCGGATCTGGGACGCATGTTCTCCGTGCTGGTGGTCATGTCGGGCACGGTGTTCATGTTGATCCTGCTACCCTTCACGTTCATTCAGTTCTTTTACGCGCCCTGGCTTGAGGCGAGGAACGCCGCGCGCGCACCGAAGGCGCTGCCGGCTGGCACCAGAGACCACGTCCTGTTGACGCAGTACGGCGCCATCGATGCGGCGCTCATCCGCAGGCTCGATCAGTTCAACACGCCGTATGCCGTGATCGTGCAGGACCTCACGGAAGCCCTCGCCCTGCATGACCAGGGCATCACCGTGATGGTCGGCGACCTCGACGACCCGGAGACGTACCGCGCGGCACATGCGGATCAGGCGGCCCTGGTGGCAACCACGCGAACCGACGTCACCAACACCAACGTGGCGTTCACGGTGCGGGAAATCGCGGCGCACGTCCCGATTGTCGCCACTGCGTCGTCGCCGGCATCGGTGGACAACCTCCAGCTCGCCGGGTGCCAGCAGGTGCTGCAGTTGGGGAACCTGCTCGGGAAGTTTCTCGCCCGTCGCGTCACCGGGCGTGACCGGCGGGCACACGTCATCGGGGAACTCGACACATTGCTCATCGCGGAGGCGTCGGTGGCGGGAACGCCGCTTGTCGGACAGACCCTGCGCGACGCCCGCCTTCGTGACCGGTTCCGGTTGAACGTGGCCGGGGTCTGGGAGCGGGGCGCCTTCGAGGTCGGTCTCCCGGACACCACACTGGCTGACACCAGCGTGTTGTTCCTGGCCGGGCCTCGTGAGGCACTCGCCGCGTACGACGCCGAATACGGTGCCGTCGACCCAGGCAAGGCCTTTGTCCTGATCCTGGGCGGCGGCCGCGTAGGCCGCGCGACCGCCGAACATCTCGCGGCCACCGGCATCGACTACTGCCTCGTGGAGAAACTGGCCGATCGCGCGAGCACACTCCCCCACACCGTCGTCGGAGACGCGGCCGAGATCGACATCCTCAAGGCGGCCGGCCTGGACCGCGCCACCACCGTCGCCGTCACGACACATGACGACGACATGAACGTGTATTTGACGTTGTATTGCCGCCGGCTGAAACCGGACCTGCAGATCCTCAGCCGCGCCACACTCGACCGGAACGTGTCCACGCTCTATCGCGCAGGCGCCGACATCGTGTTGTCCTACGCGTCGATGGGGGCCAATGCGATTTTTAATCTGCTCCGTCGCCGGGACCTCGTGCTGCTCGGCGAGGGGTTGGACGTCTTCCAGGTGACCACACCGAAGGCACTGGTCGGACGCACGCTCGCGCAGGCCGGCATTCGCGAGTCGTCGCGCTGCAACGTGCTGGCGATCCTTCGGAACGGCAAGACCATCGCCAGCCCCAGCGCGCATGAGGTGCTGGAAGCCGGCGGCGACCTCATCCTCATCGGTGACCATCGGGGGGAGGAGTCCTTCTTTCGGAACTACCGGGACTAGGTGCTGGGTGCCGGTGCTGGGTGCTGGGTGCCGGTGCTGGGTGCTCAGTGCCGGTGCTGGGTGCCGCGTGCACAGTGCACGGCGCACCGGGCACACGGCACAAGCACCCAGCCCCGAGCACTGAGCACCCAGCACCACAAATTGCGCTAGAGTCTTGACCCATGTCCACACCTGACGCCCGCAAGGGCTGGATGTCCGTCTTCCTGAACACGGTGGAACGGGGGGGCAACGCCCTGCCGCACCCGGCGACGTTGTTTGCGATGTTCGCCTTCCTGATTCTGGTGGTTTCGGCGGTCGCGTCGTGGTCCGGGATCTCGGCGGTGCATCCCGGCACCGGTGCGACGCTGGCGCCGGTGAATCTGTTCAGCATCGCCGGCCTGCACCGGATCCTCACCAGCATGGTGACCAACTTCACGGGGTTCGCGCCGCTGGGCACGGTGCTGGTCGCGATGCTCGGCATCGGCGTGATGGAAAGCTCAGGCCTGATGAGCGCGAGCCTCCGCAAGCTGGTGCTCGCCGCGCCGCCACGGCTGCTCACCTCCGTGCTGGTCTTCGCCGGCATCATGTCGAACATGGCCAGCGAACTCGGCTACGTCCTGTTGGTGCCGCTGGCAGGCATCATCTTTCTGGGCGCCGGCCGCCACCCAATCGCCGGCATGGCGGCGGCCTTCGCCGGGGTCTCCGGCGGCTACAGCGCCAACCTGCTGCTCGGCACGGTCGACCCGTTGCTTGCAGGCCTCTCCGAGGAAGCCGCGCGCATCGTGAATCCGGCCTACACGGTCAGCGCCGCCGCCAACTACTACTTCATGGCAGTCTCGACGCCGATTCTGACATTCGTCGGCACCTGGGTGACCGAACGGGTCGTGGTGCCGCGGCTCGGCCCGTACTCCGGCACGGGGAAACAGGATGCAA
The DNA here is from genome assembly GCA_016871335.1 of Acidimicrobiia bacterium. Lineage (GTDB taxonomy): Bacteria > Acidobacteriota > Vicinamibacteria > Vicinamibacterales > SCN-69-37 > SYFT01. Next base: position 135,876 of record VFZF01000008.1, on the reverse strand, counting down.
TGACCGACCTGACCGACGCAGAGCGTCGCGGCCTGCGCTGGGCGCTGGTCGCCACGGTGGTATTTGTCGCCGTGATCCTCTGGGGCACGGTGCCCGGCGACGGCTTCCTGCGCGATGCGCAAACCGGCGATCTGCTCCGCTCCCCCTTCATGTCGGGCATCGTCGCGTTCATCTTCCTGGCGGGCATCATCATCGGCGGCGCGTACGGCTTCGGCGCAGGGACCTTCAAGAACGACGCCGACATCATGAGCGGCATGGGCAAGTCCATCGCAACGCTCGGCAGCTACCTCGTGCTGGTGTTTTTCGCCGCGCAGTTTGTGGCGTTCTTCAACTGGAGCAACCTCGGACTGATCTTCGCCGTGAAGGGCGCGGACGTGCTCCGCGAAGCGTCGCTGGGCGGTGCGCCGCTGATGATCGCGTTCATCATCCTGACGGCGTTCATCAACCTGTTCATGGGCAGCGCATCGGCCAAGTGGGCCATCATGGCGCCGGTGTTTGTGCCGATGTTCATGCTGCTGGGGTACACGCCGGAACTCACCCAGGCCGCCTTCCGCGTCGGCGACAGCACGACCAACATCATTTCGCCGATGATGTCCTACTTCGCCCTGATCGTGGCGTTTTTCGAGAAATACGACCCGAAGGCGGGCATCGGTACGGTCATCGCCACGATGCTCCCCTATTCGCTCCTGTTCCTGACCATCTGGAGCGTCATGTTGGCCGTGTGGTTCACGTTTGGTCTGCAGCTGGGCCCGGGCGCGGGCCTGATGCTGCAGTAATCGGGAGACCGTCATGAAACGACTGCTCACATTCGCCGCTGCTGTCCTGCTGTCTGCCACCTTCGCCTCTGCTGAACCGATCAAATTCGCGCGGTATCCCCACGTCAGTCAGGGGAAACTCGTGTTCAGTTATCACGGGGACATCTGGATCGCGAACGAGAACGGGTCCAATCCGCAGCAACTGACCACCCATGTGGCGCGGGACGTCTTCCCACGGTTGTCGCCTGATGGCCGATGGGTCGCCTTTACGTCGGACCGCTTCGGCAACAACGACGTGTTCCTGGTGCCGGCCACCGGCGGCGAAGCCAAACAACTGACATTCGCGACCACACCGGAGACGGTGCTCAACTGGACGCCGGATGGCCGTGGCGTGCTCGTGTCGACCAGCCGTGCGATCAGCCCATGGCGCAGCCCCCTGTTCATCGTCCCTGTTGATGGCGGCATTCCGACGCCGCTGCCGATCGACGGAGGCGTGCAGGGCATGCTCAATCGCGACGGGTCGGTGCTCGCCTTCAACCGCATGGGCGGCAGCTACTGGCGCAAGGGCTATCGCGGCAACCGTTCGGACGACATCTGGGTGCAGGACCTCAAGACCCAGCGCATCACCCGACTGACGGACACCAATCTGCGCGAGTACAAGAACTTCACACAGGACGTGTACCCGATGTGGGGCGCGGATGGGCGCATCTACTTCGCCTCCGAACGCAGTGGACACTTCAACATCTGGCACATCGCCGCCAACGGCGGCGCCCCCGTGCAGGTCACGCGCCATGAAGACGATGGGGTGCAGTTTCCGTCGATGAGCCCGGATGGCACGACCATCGCGTACGAAAACGACTTCGACATCTGGATTTTGAAGGTGGGCCAGCCGGCTCCAACCAGAATCACGCTCAACCTGGCGTTTGACCGCCGCACCAACCTGACCCGTACGGTGCAAGTGCAGAATCGGCCGGACGGCTTCGCCATCACGCCTGACGGCGACTACGCCGCCGTCGACAGCCGTGGCGAGATCTTCGTCGTGCCGACCGATCCCGAGTTCGGCGAGAAGCAGCAGGTCACGTCGAACTCGTGGCGGCAGCGCAACCAGACGTTTGCCCCGAATGGCCGCTGGCTCGCCTACACGTCCGACGAAACGAAGGAAGAGGAAATCTGGATCTACGACCGTGAGGCCCGCACGAGCCGGCAGCTGACGACACATCCGTCGTTCAAGACCATTGCGGAGTTCTCCCCCGACTCGTCGCAGCTGGCGTGGGTGGCAAACAACCGACTGTTTGTCACGACCGTTGAGACGGGCGCCACCACCGAGTTGGGCTACAACATCGCCGGCGGATACACGGTCACCGGCTGGTCGCCCGATGGACAGTGGCTCGTGTATACAAAGCGCGACCGCGACCAGAATGCCGACGTATTTCTGATGGAAATTGCGACGCGCCAGGAACACAACCTGACGCAGAACCCCTGGAACGACGGTCAGGGCGTGATCACGCCAGATGGCACGAAGGTCGTGTTCACCAGCACCCGGGACGGGTCGCAGACGCATATCTTCGTCCTGCCGCTGGCGCGACTCACTGAGGATCCGAACGATCCGGTCGTGAAGGAACGCCTGCGACGCGCCGCTGCGGCGGCGGGGGGACGAGGGGCCGCGGGTGGGCCTTCGACAGGCTCAGGCCAGGGTGGCGTTCGGCCGCTGACGACGCCTGATCTGACGCGCATTGATCGTCGGGCTGTGGCCATTACGTCAGGTGCCAATCCGGTACAGGGGTTCTTCCTGTCGCCCGATGGCCGCACGGTGTACTTCCGGTCGCGTGACGATCAGGGTCCGGCGCTGTTCTCGGTGGGTATCGATGGACGTGACCGGCAGCGACTTGTGGCCGGCGCCTTCGCGGGCCTAACGCCGACTGCGGACCGTCGCAAGGTCTTCTTCACAGAGAACAACGAACTGTGGGGCATGGAAATGGCAGGCGCCCGGCGGCGCACGCGGGTGACGTTCACCGTCAACGTGCGCGTCGATCAGCGGCAGGAATGGGCCCAGATCTTCGACGAGTCGTGGCGCGTCATGAAATACCGCTTCTACGACGAGAAGATGCACGGTGTGGACTGGGTCGCCGTCCGGGCGAAGTACGAACCGCTCCTGAAGTACGTCGGCGCGAACGAAGACGTCTACGACCTGGCCAACGAGATGATTGGCGAGTTGAACGCCTCACACACCGGCGTCAGCGGTCCCGACAGCGACCCGCAACCGACGGAATACCAGACACGGTATCTGGGCGTTGACCTGGTGCCCGAGGGCAACCGCTACAAGATCTCGCACATCTACCCGAATGGTCCGGCCGACAAGGAGTGGCTCGACGTCAAGGTCGGCGACTACGTGCTCGCCATCGATGGGGTGCAGGTGAGGGCCGGCGACAACTACTGGCCGCTGCTCAACAGCCCGCTGAACGAGTACGTCCAGTTGACAGTGTCGTCGGTCGCCGCAGGCACCAACCCGCGCGACCTGCGCATCCAGTCAGTGGCCTCGCTCAACACGCTGAAATACGACGCGTGGGTGGCCACAAACCGCGAGTTCGTCAGCAAGGCGACCAACGGCGAGATCGCCTACGTCCACATCCAGTCCATGAACCAGCCCTCACTCGTGAAGTTCCAGAACGAGATCAACCAGTTCTGGAATGCCAAGGGCATCATTGTCGACATTCGCTACAACGGCGGCGGCAACACGGATCAGGAGATCATCGACATCCTCGAGCGGCGTCCCTATGAGTACTGGAACAGCCGATGGGGTGCGCCCGAGTGGGGCCGGCGTCCGCGTCAGGCCATCGCGGGTCCGAAGGTCATGATGATCAACTGGCGCTCGGCGTCCGACTCGGAAGTCACGCCACAAGCCTTCCGTGATCTCGGCCTCGGACGGATCGTCGGCAACCCGACATCCGCAGCCGTCATCGCGACCGGCTCCTACGCGTTGATCAACGGCGGCTCGATCCGCACCCCGGGTTCACTCGTGGTGACCTACGACCCTGAGCGCCCCAACAACTACGGCATCAATCTGGAGAACTTCGGCGTCGCGCCGGACGTGTGGGTCGAAAACACACCCGACGACGAGCTGAAGGGCTTTGACCGTGAGCTCCAGGCCGCCGTCGACGAAGTGCTGCGCATGCTCAAGGAAGGGCTCTGGCAGTACCGCGGACGCTGACGGTCCGCAGTCGGCCTGTCAGTACGCGGCGGCGTAACAGTCGCGGCGCGGATCGGCACCTGCGATACGGGTGCCGGTGCGCAGGTCGATGAGCACGGCGGTTGCACAGCCGCTGATGGAGAACGGCGCGACCATGCGGACGTCGTGGCCGCGGGCTTTGAGGGACTCAAGGACCGCAGGCGCGATGCCCGTTTCGAGATCGAGCCGGTTCGCGTCGATGCGATGCGGCCAGAAGGATCCGAGGAAGTGGAACGTCTGAATGCGCGGCAGCTCGAACGCCGTGTGCAGGTTCGGATACCAGGCGCCCTGAAACTCCAGCACATTGAGCAGTGCCTGAAGAATCGTCTGCTCCTGGTTGTCGCCACCAGGTGTGCCGATGGCCATGTACGGCTGCCCGTTGCGCAGCACGAGACTCGGCGTGAGCGTGTACCGCGGCCTTGACCGTGGGCGCAACTGCGCCGCCCGATCACGATCAAGCCAGAACTGCTCTCCGCGTGTCGAGAGCCCGATCCCCGTATTGCCTGCGATCACGCCGCCGGTAATCCACCCACCCGACGGCGTTGAGTCAAACACGTTGCCGGCCTTGTCCACGATGGCGATGTGTGTCGTGTCCTTGAGGGACGGGTCCTCGTCGCCCGGGCGCACGGGGCCGCCCTCGATGGCACGCTGAAGTTCAGCGTGCCCTGCCCCCCCCACACCACCCACACCGGCTTTCCAGTACTTCCACTCCTTGACCTTGTCGTCGAACGGGAGCGGGTCGCCGGCGATTTGTTCAGTTTGCGCCTTCGCCATGTCGATCTGGCTCGCGCGTTGTTTGGCGTAGGCCTTGGAGAGCAAGCCGGTCTGCGGCACATCCACAAACGTCGGGTCGGCGTAGTAGGTATCGCGATCGGCGTACCCCATCTTCATGGATTCGGTGACGACGTGGAGGTAGTCGGCGGAGTTGTGCCCCATCGCCTGGAGGTCGAAGTGTTCGAGGATGTTCAGCGACTGGAGCATCGAGGGACCCTGGCTGTTGAATCCCTGCTTGAAGATCTGGAAGCCGCGATAGGTGATCGAGGTCGCCGGCTCGACGCGCGAGTAGAACTCGGAGAAATCGCTCTCCTCCCACGGCATGCCGTGTTGTTTCAGGAACGCGACGATCTCCTGCGCGATGTCACCCTTGTAGAAGCGGTCGCGCGCGGCCACGACACCAGCGACCCGGCCCTGCCCTGCTGCGACGCGTTCCGCATCGACCATCCTCTGGAGAGTCGCCGCCAGGTCGGGCAGCGCAAGCGTGTCGCCGGCTTCGTAGAGCGTCCGATCAGGCTTCAGCCAGGTCTTCTGATTGGTCGGCCACTGGTCGATGAACCGGCGCTGGCCGGCGATCGCCCGCGCCGTGCGGGGTCGCAACGGAAATCCGTCACGCGCATATTCGATCGCCCGCGCCGACACCTGCGCAAACGACATCGTGCCCCACTTCTCGAGCACGGTCAGGGCGCCGTGCAGCGCCCCTGGCACAACGACGGGATCGAGTCCAGAGCCTGCGAGTGTCCGGTTCCGCGACGTGTACCAGTCGATGGTGGCTCCACGCGCCGCCCAGCCCTGACCAACGATCGAGGTGACCGTCTTCTCACTCTGGGGATACACAAGGATCAAGGACTCTCCGCCCAGACTGTAGAGGTCCTGCTCAACGACGCCCCCGACCAGCAGCGCCGCCACCCCGGCATCAAACGCGTTCCCGCCCTGCTGCAGGATCTCCATCGCCACCGACGTGGTCAGCGGATGCCCCGCCGACACCCCGGCGTTCCGGCCCATCACCGGGGGCCGCTGCGCCGACAGCGGGACAATCAAGACCATCACAATTGCGACGAGGATTTGGGCGGTTCTGGACATAGGCGCATTGTAGTGCTGGGTGCCGGGTGCTCGGTGCTGAGTGCCTGTGCTGGGTGCCAAATGCACAGTGCACCGTGCACTCGGCACCGAGCACAGGCACCGAGCACCCAGCACTGAGCACAAAGCACGACTCCCGGTGTCTCATACCCCAAACCCCAATTCCCGGAGGCGCGTGATGGTCCGATCCGTCGTGCTTGTGTGTCTCGGCGTCCTGAGTGTCGCCAGCGCTGCGGCGGCTCAGGTGCCGCCCCCGCCGCCGCCCCCGCCAGGATCGACAATGACCTTTGGTGACGGCAGTCAGGCCGACGCGGCGCCGACGGTGGGCACCGGGGCGATCAGCGGCGTTGTCACTGATGGCACCACCGGGGCGCCGATCGCGGGTGCGCTGATCCAACTTGTCGGTGGAGCCGGACAGTCCGGAGCCCGGCCGAGGCAGATGACTGATGCGAAGGGCCGCTTCATCTTCACCCAGCTGCCCGCGTTCCGCGACTACACCCTTGTCGCGTCACCCGTGGGGTATCTCGATGGCGGGTATCGGCGCCCGCCCGGCGCGCCGGCGCTCGTCCGAAGAGGACTCAAGGACGGTGAGTGGTTCACGAGCGGCAACATCAGCATGTATCGCCCGCCCGCGATCTCAGGCGTGGTGCGCGATGAACGTGGGGAACCACTCGTGGACATCCCCGTGCGTGTGCTCGTCAGCACCCGAATCGGAGGTCAGGACCGATGGGCCGCAGGCCTGCTGGCCGGACGCTATGTCGTCCATGCACTGAGCACCCAGCACCCAGCACTGAGCACCACTGACTGTATCATGGGCAGTTCGGAGACTGCGGACTGAGGTGTTTTTGAAAATCGACGAAATCCTGACCGCCCTGGATGCGCGATTGCGGACGGATCAGGCGATCACCGACACGCCCACCGGGCATCGTGTCGAGTACCTGTATGCGATTGATGCGGAGGCTACGCGCCAGGCGCGGGCGCTGACGGTGCGCCTGCTCGCGCGTCCCCGGCGTCCGGACGGCACCTGGGACCGCCCCGTGCCGGCCGTCATCACAGACGATGCGGCGTTGCGCACGTCGGCAACAGATCGCCGGCTGCTCGGTCCGTTGCTCGGCGCCCGACGGGTCGGTGGCTCCCCTGCCAGCGACCCGTCCGGCAACGTCGCGCTGGTGGTCACGCTGCCCGACGCGCTCGCCCTCGACTGGGTGCCGCTGGCGGCGCGCGCCGGTCGGCTCATCCTCAGAGACACTCCGGGCTCCACCTCCACGCGGTTGCTGCAGTGGGACGATGGCCCGGAGTGGCGGTTTGAGATTCAGGCGGAGGAAGACGACCGCGACCATCTGGTGCGCGGGGTGTTTGCGCGCGCGCACGACGCGCTGCCGGTGACCGGTCCGGTGATCGTGCTCGACGTCGGCCTGTTCATCACACACGAACGCGCGGCGCACTTTGACCCCGGCCCCTCCACCGGCGTGGTGTCCGTCATGCGGGCGGCCGGCACGATGGTGGTGCCCGATCAGGACACGTCCCGCCTGGCGCAGTGGCTCAGCCGGTATGGGGTCGACGCAGAGGCGCTGCCTCCGCGTCTGCGCATCGAGCCTGTGCGCACGGCGCCGGTGCCCCACCTGCGGCTGGCTCCGGCAATCTCACCCGAGTGGCTCGATGCCACGCTGACATTCGCCTACGACGGCACGCTTGTGCAGGAGACGGATCCGTCGCCCTATTTCGACGAAGCGCGTCAGCGCTTCATCCATCGTGACGAGACCGAGGAGGAAACCGCCGAGGCGCAATTGATCACGAGCGGTCTGTCGGTGGATTCCGGCGGCTGGCGGGTGCCCGCGAAGGCGCTGTCCGGGGTGGTCGGTGAATTGACCGGCCTGGGGTGGACGGTGGAAGCCAATGGCGTCCCGTACCGCGCGGCAGGACCGCTCCGACTGTCTGTCACATCCGGCATCGACTGGTTTGATCTCAACGCGGTTGTCGCGTTTGGTGACGTCTCGGCGACGCTGCCCGAGTTGCTCGCGGCCCTCGACCGCGGCGATCGCACCGTCCGGCTCGGTGACGGGTCACTGGGCGTGTTGCCCGAAGAGTGGCTGCGACGATACACGCCTCTCACCGCCGCCGGCATCACACAGCCCGACGGCTCCATCCGGTATCGCACCCATCAGGCGGCGCTGCTCGATGCGCTGCTCGATGCCCAGACCTCCGCGGAGGTCACGGTCGACGACGCGTTTGCGCGGTTGCGTGAACGCCTGTCCACGGCCCAGCACCCGGAGGCGATGGATCCGCCGGCGACCTTCCACGGGGACCTGCGCAGCTACCAGCGGGAAGCCCTCGGCTGGATCCAGTTCCTCCGACACTTTTCGTTTGGCGGGTGCCTCGCCGACGACATGGGGCTGGGCAAGACCGTGACCGTGCTCGCCGAACTCGCGCGTGTGGCGGCAACCGCGCCGCGGCCATCACTGGTCGTCGTCCCCCGGTCGGTCGTGCACAACTGGAAGGCCGAAGCCGCGAAATTCACCCCCACGCTGCGGGTGCTCGACTACTCGTCACTCGACCGCCGAAGCGCCGACGACCAGCTGGCGCACGTCGACCTGGTGATCGTGACCTACGGCACCGTCCGCCGCGACATCGACCAGCTGCGGCAGGTGGACTTCGAGTACGTGATTCTCGACGAAGCGCAGGCGATCAAAAACGCCTCGACCGAGGCCGCCAAGGCGGTGCGCCTGCTGAACAGCCGGTTCCGGCTCGCGTTGTCCGGCACCCCGATTGAGAACCATCTCGGAGAGTTGTGGAGCCTGTTTGAGTTCCTCAACCCGGGGCTGCTCGGTCGCGCCTCACACTTCCGGAAGGCCGCAAAAGGACAGGCGGAAGACACGGTGGCGCTTGTGGCCCGTGGCCTTCGGCCATTCCTGCTCCGACGCACGAAGGCCCAGGTCGCGACCGAACTGCCCGCACGCACGGAACAGACGCTCACGTGCGAGCTCACGCCACGTGAGCGCAGCTTCTACGACGCATTGCGACGGCACTACCGGACGTCACTGCTTGCGCACGTGTCGAAGGTCGGCGTGCAGCGATCGGGGCTTCAGGTGCTGGAGGCGTTGCTCCGTCTGCGCCAGGCGGCCTGTCATCCCGGCCTGATCGCTCCGGCGCGACAACATGAGAAGTCCTCGAAGATCGAACTGCTCCTGGAACTACTGCGCGAGGTCGTGGACGAAGGCCACAAGGCGCTGGTGTTCTCGCAGTTCACCAGTCTGCTGGCGCTGGTGAAGCCGGCGCTTGACCAGGCGAAGATCACATACGAATACATGGACGGCCGCACGCGTGATCGCGCGCCGCGCATCGAGCGCTTCCAGACCGATCCCCACTGCCCTGTCTTCCTGGTGAGCCTCAAGGCCGGCGGCGTCGGTCTCAACCTCACGGCCGCGGACTACGTCTTCCTGCTCGACCCCTGGTGGAACCCCGCGGTGGAAGCCCAGGCCATCGACCGCACCCACCGCATCGGCCAGACGAAGGAAGTCTTCGCCTACCGCCTCATCGCGGAAGACACCGTCGAGCAGAAGGTGCTCGCGCTCCAGGACACCAAACGCGCCCTCGCCGACGCTGTCCTCTCCGCCAATCCCGTCGGCCTCGCCGGGCTCAGCACGTCGGAACTCGAGTTTCTGTTGGGGTGACGCCTCGTAGTGCAGGGTGCTGAGTGCTCAGTGCTGAGTGCCGGTGCTCGGTGCCTCATGCACGGTGCTCAGTGCGCACCCAGCACTCGGCACTAGGCACCCAGCACAAGCACCGAGCACTCAGCACCGAGCACCCCGCACTGCGTGTGGTAGCCTGCGCGGTATGCGACAAGGTGCGCTGGTCGTCGCCGCTCTGGCGTGTGCGTGGCTGAGTGCGCCCGACACAACCGCACAGCAGCCGGTGTTCCGGACCGGGACCGATCCGGTGCTGGTCGACGTGCAGGTCGTGACGCGTGACGGCACACCGGTCACTGACCTGACCGCTTCAGACTTCATCGTCGAGATCAGCGGACGCCGCCGGCCGGTCGCGAACGTGGAGTTCATCGACTACCGTACCCAAGCCACCTCAGCCGCCGGGTTGCCGGCGACGACACCGACCGAGCCGAGCCGCACCGCGAGCGCCGTCGGCGCCTCCCCACAACCACGTCGGACGTATGTCATCGCCGTGGACGAGTCGAGTTTTCAGCCGGGATCGGTGATGGCGTATCGCCAGGGCATCCTGCGATTCATCGACCAACTTGAGCCGACCGATCTGGCCCTCGAGCGCGATGCGAAAGTGGCCACCGCGCGAGGTGTCGAGCAGGCTGCACAGCAGCGGCGGAGAATCAAATCGCGGGGCGCACAGCCAGACGACGGCCCCATCGCGCGCGATGAGTGCCGCGGTGGACCCATCCCCCACCAGCCCGTGATCTTCGAGCGGCAGGTAGCCGTCGACGCGGCGGAACGGGGCCCACGGCGCGATCAAATCCCCCTCAGCAACGCCCCGATGCCCGACGATGGCCGTGGCGGATCCAGGTTGAAGAGGCCCACCGCGTTCTCGAAGAGCATCAACGCGCGGTCCTTGGGGGGCCACTTCAGTTCCTCGACAAACCCGAGGTACGACTCCATGGTGGCCAGCGGCCAGTCGGTGCCGTAGAGCACCTTGCGCGGGTTCATGCCCCACAGCAGCATCTCCTTCAACTGCGCCCGCATGTAGGCCTCGAACCGGTCGTTGAAGTCCCCGAGGGTGAGTCCCGAGATATCGGTGTACACGTTCTCGTTCTTGTAGACCACTTCCATGCAGTCACGGAACCACGGATTGCCGAGGTGGCAAATCAGGAACCGGACCTTCGGAAAATCCACCGCGACTTCATCGACGTTGAGGGGATGCGCAAACTTGACCTTGCCGGTCGGCGCATACGTATCGCCGCAGTGAATCATCACCGGCACGTCAAACTCTTCGGCGAGGCGGTACACGGGTTCGAGTTTCTGGTCGGCGGGATAAAACGGCTCGTACCCCGGATACAACTTCAGACCTTTGATCTCGCCGGCCTGGAGCATGCCGCGCCACTCTTCAATGTGGCCGTCATTGAGAGCCTTCCAGGGCACCCCCGCCACCACATGGATGTTGGGCAGATGGCGGGTCGCGTCAATCACCGCGCGTGTGGATGGGCGTCCCGGCGTGACCTTGTAGGACGTCAACACCAGCGACACGTCCACGCGATTGCGTCGCATCGCCGTCTGCAGACGCGTGACACATCCCGCCAGATCGTCCACCGATTCGTCGTCGTAGTAGTTGAGGTGCGTGTGGCAGTCGATGATCATCAGGGACTATTTTTCCGCGTGTGTCGTTCGATGACCTTGGCCGCCCACTCGCGTCCGCCGAGGCCGAAGGCGAGCGCAGCGGCGAGACACACCGCGGCAAAGGCAATCTGGAAGGCGGACACCAGGACTGCACTGCCGATGGCGACCTGCTCCGCCGCCATGAAGAGCACAAACACCAGCATGGCGTATCGGGCCAGCGCGCCGACGGGTTCGGCTGCAGCGCTGCCGACGTTGCTCAGATAACTGGTCACGACACCGCCAATCACACGCGACAGCAGGGAGCCGAAGACGAGGATACCGGCCGCCACGAGCACGTTCGGTACGAACTGGAGAAGCCGCGTGAACAAATCACCGGCTGCGCGCACACCCAGGGCATCCAGGAGCGCAATGAAGACGCCGAGGAGAATCAGCCAGTAGATGGCCCCGGCGATCAGGGTGACGGTGGTGTACGGCACACCACCCTGCACCAGGAAGTCCTCGACACCGGAGCGCTCGGCCATGTCGTCGACGCGCATCGCCTTGAGGATCCGGATCGCCGCCTTCCGTGCCAGGCGCGCGACAAGCCAGCCCGCCGCCAGCAGCACGAGCGCAAGTCCGATATCCGGCAGGACATGCCAGGCGCGTTCCGCCTGCCGGCGCAGCGACTCAATCAGCGTCGCGGTATCGTCCATCGGTGCGGGTGTCTCCTCAGTGCTCATCGTAGCAAACATGCCCTCGTACGCTAGAATCCGCGGCATGACTCGCACCCTGCGCCTCGGTTCCTCACTGGCCCTCGGCCTCGCACTCGTCGGCCTCAACGCGTTTGACCGGTCCTCCACGGCTGTCGCCCAGGCGCAGCGCCTCCAGACGCCTGCGGAAGTCGTGAACTACAGCCAGGGCGGCACGCTCTACGACCCGCTGATGAAGTTCGTCTATGAACTCGACGCGGCGTCGAATCTGATGAGCGTCAGGAAGCTCACGACCACGCTGGGCGGTCGTGATGTGGTGCTGGCCGTGCTCTCGAATCCCCCGATCTATCGTCCCGAGGACATCATCGGCACCGGCAAACCCGTCGTGCTGATCGTCAACAACGTGCACGGCAATGAAGTGGCCGGCAAGGACGCCAGCATGGAAATCATGCGCGACCTCGTGCAAGGCGACCTGCGACCGCTGCTCGACGACGTGGTGGTGCTGAATGTGCCGACGATCAACCCGGACGGCGCCGAAGTGCGACGCCGCACAAACGACCAGAACTTCGACATGAACCGCGATTACCTGAAGCTCGAGTCGCAGGAAATTGCCGCAGTCGTGACGCAGTTGCTCAACGCGTGGCACCCGGAGATCTGGGTGGACACGCACCACGGCGGATCGGCGCCGTACACGCTCACCTACCAGACCAACATGAACCCTGCGGGTGACAAGGGCCTGGTCGATTTCGGCAACGACGAGATCATCGCGGCCATCCGCCGTGCGCTGCGCGCTGAGAACTATGACGGCTTCTGGTACTCGGGTCCGGGTAGCGTCAATGGCGAGGCCGGCTGGACGGCGACGTCGGTCGAGCCGCGCAAGCAGCACGTCTACGGGGCGATGGCCAACACGCTCGGCTTCCTGTTCGAAACACCGTCGGGCACGCACCGGGTAGTGGACAACGGGACGCGTGTGGTGGAAATTCCCCGTGACGAGACGTATCGCCACCAGGTGCGTGGCCAGTACATCGGCCAGCGTGAACTCATCCGCTTCGCGGCCACGCGGACGGCCGACCTCAGGCGGGTCATCGCCACCGCGAAGTCGTCAGCGGCGGCGCGCGGCCACAACGACAGCGACAACGATCAGGTGCCGCTCGAATACCGCGTCACGAACAAGGGCCACGAGGAGTTCTGGATTCGCGCGGGCGCTGGCGGTGGGCGAGGAGCAGGCGGTGGCGGTGGTGCGGCGGGCCGAGCGGGTGGTGCCGCGGGCGCAGCAGCTCAGCCCCCGGCGCCGGCGACCTGGGAGAAGGTCAACCGGCCCATATTCCTCGAATACGAAGTGACGCGATCCACCACGCGACCGTGGGGCTACTTCGTGGCGAACGGCGCGGCGGCCAAGGTCGTGCCCATGCTGCACGACCACCAGATCACCGTGCAGCGGCTGACGGCGCCGCTCGAAGTGGAGTTGGAGGTCTATTACGCCACCAGCATCTCCGCCGACTCCTACTTCCAGGGCAAGTACCTGCGTGAAGTGACCGCCGAGAAACGCACCGAGAAGATGACGCTGCCGGCAGGCACGCTCTTCATTCCGAGCGGCCAGGCGCGGTCAAACCTCATCAGCTACCTCCTCGAGCCTGAGACCGACGACAACCTGGTGACGTGGGGCTACCTCGATGACTTCCTGCAGGTCACAACCAATCGCGGTGGCGGCGCGGGTCGCGCTGGTGGTGCGCCGGATCCCGACGATCCGCAGCCGCCAGCGGGCGCGCGTGGTGGGCGGGGCGGTGCGCCGGGACAGCGAATTCCGATGTACCGGCTGATGAAGCAGACGACATTCCCGGCGGTGGTTGTGGATCCCCCGCCGGCCGGCGTGCGGAACCAGGTTTACCGGTAGCCTGTGCTGCGTACCGTCGAGCTGTCCCGTCACTACCAGATGGGCCGGTCGCTTGTGAAAGCCCTCGACCGCCTGACCCTGTCGATGGTCGAGGGTGACTTTGTCGCGTTGCTCGGCACCTCGGGGTCAGGCAAGTCCACCCTGCTCAATCTCATCGGCGGTCTCGACCAGCCCACCAGCGGCGTGCTTGAGGTACGCAGCCGGAACCTCGCCGGCCTGACCCGCGACGAACTGAGCGTGCATCGGCGCGACACGGTGGGGATGATCTTCCAGTCTTTCAACCTGGTGCCGACAATGACGGCGCTGGAGAACGTGGCACTGGCGCTGATGTTTGCCGGGGTGCCGAAGGCCGAGCGCGAGGGCCGCGCCGCCACATTGCTGGAGGCGATGGGGCTGGGCGATCGCCGGCACCATCGCCCGAGGGAACTTTCCGGCGGCGAACAACAACGCGTGGCGGTCGCGCGCGCGCTCGCCAACAATGCACCGCTGCTTCTGGCCGACGAACCCACCGGCAATCTCGACAGTCGCACGTCCCGCGACATCATGCAGCTCATCCAGACGCTGCACGTCCGTGACGGCAAGACCATCCTGCTCGTCACACACGACGCAGCGCTGGCTGCCACCTACGCACGGCGGACGGTGACACTGCTCGACGGCGCCATGCTTTCGGACACCGACGCATGACGTTTCGCGACACACTCGCTCTCGCCTTCCGCAATCTGCGTCAGTCGCGCCTGCGCACCGCGCTGACCACGCTGGGGGTCGCGATTGGCATCGCGTCCCTGGCCGGCATGGTGTCGCTGGGCGTGGGCCTGCAGGAGCAGGTGGTGGGACGCCTCACGCAGTCGGGGGTCTTCGACAGCATCACCGTGACGGGAGGTGGCGGGCCACTGGCCGCGTTCGGTGGCCGAGGAGGCCCGATGGGCGGCAGGGGCGGGCGCGGCGGACGCGGCGGCGGAGCGCCGGCCGTCCCGCTCGACGACGAGGCACTGACGCGGCTGGCGCAGTTGGTACATGTGCGCGATGTCTTCCCGAACCTGCGCATCCCCGTCCGGATTTCACTCGATGGCAGCGAGATCACCACGTCGGCGGCCGGCGTGCCCGACTCCTCGCGTAATGAGGGCGCCTACCAGGACATGGCGCACGGCACCTTCTTCACGGCGGGCGCCACCGACGAGTGCCTGCTCAGTGTCGCAATGGCGGCGCAGATCAGCACGGCGGATCCCACGACCCTCGTCGGTCGCACGCTCACCATCTCCTGGGCCGCCTCGGGTCCCATCGCCGGCACCGACCCGGCCCAGGGGCCGCAGGCGTTTGCGCAACGGGTCGACCGCGCGTTCACGATCGCCGGCATCGTGGAGCGTGACCCGACGGCCGGGGCGCCGGCGGGGTTTGCCGGCGTCATGATTCCACTGGCGCAGGCGCGCGAAATCCATGCGTCGCTGGCTGGAGGGCCGCAGAGCATTTTTCAGCCGGCGACCAGCACACGAAGCTACACCACCGTCACCGTCAAGGTGAACGGTGCGCAGCACACGCAGGACGTGCAGGACGCGATCAAGGCGATGGGGTTCACCGCGTTTTCCCTCAACGATGCGCTGAAGGGCGCCAAGCGCGCGTTTCTGCTGCTCGACATCATCCTCGGCCTCGTGGGATCGATCGCGCTCGGCGTGTCGTCACTCGGCATCGTCAACACGATGGTCATGTCGATTCTGGAGCGCACGCGCGAGATCGGCATCATGAAGGCGATTGGCGGCGGTGACGGGGACGTGCGTCGGATCTTCCTGGTGGAGGCCTCGGTGATTGGCCTGCTCGGCGGTGTCTCCGGCCTGCTGCTCGGCTGGGGATTCGGCCGGATCATCAACTTCGGTGCGAATGTCTACATCGAGAGCCAGGGGGGCACGGCTGGCGACCTGTTCTCCCTCCCCTGGTGGCTGATCGCCGGCTCACTGGCGTTTGCGCTGCTGGTGAGCCTGGCCGCCGGGGCCTACCCTGCCCGTCGCGCGGCACGGCTCGACCCGATCCAGGCCCTGCGGCACGAGTAGCGGTGCCGTACAATCAACGGGTGGCCGATACTGACAAAAAAGCGCTGACGTTTCCCTCCCTGGGGCTCAATGATTCACTGGTCGCCGCGGTAGCCGCCCTGGGCTACGAAGAAGCGACCCCCATCCAGGCTGAAGCGATTCCGCTGCTGATGACCGGCAAGGACCTGATTGGTCAGGCCGGCACGGGCACAGGCAAGACTGCCGCCTTCGCACTCCCCCTCCTCCACCGCCTGCTCGACGGCGATGCCCCGAAACGCGGACCGGCGCGCGCGCTGATTCTTGTGCCGACGCGTGAACTGGCGATGCAGGTCGCGGAAGCGATTCACAAGTACTCCAAGCAGACCTCGCTGACCGTGGTGCCCGTGTATGGCGGCGCACCGATGGACCAGCAGATCCGCGCCCTGCGCCGCGGCGCCGATGTCGTCGTGGCCACCCCCGGCCGCGCGCTCGACCACCTGAAGCGGCAGACGCTGGTGCTCGACGCCCTCGAAATTCTCGTGCTCGACGAAGCGGACGAAATGCTCGACATGGGCTTCGCCGATGACCTCGACGCCCTGCTCTCCGCGACGCCCCCCACGCGCCAAACGGCGCTCTTTGCTGCGACCATGGCGGCGCGTATTGGGGCCATCGCGGAGAAACACCTCAAGTCCCCCAAACGCGTCACCATCAAGGCGGAGAAGAGCACGCCCGGCAAGATGCCGCGTGTCCGTCAGGTCGCCTATCTGGTGTCGCGTCAGCAGAAAAGTTTTGCGCTCGATCGCATCCTGGAGTTTGAAGATCCCGCGTCGGCGATCATCTTCTGTCGCACGCGCGTGGAGGTGGACGAACTCACCGACACGCTGAAGTCGCACGGCTATGCGGCGCAGGCCCTGCACGGCGGCATGGAACAGCGGCAGCGTGATCGCGTGATGCAGCTCATCCGCGAAGGCAAGGCCGATGTGCTGGTGGCCACCGACGTGGCTGCGCGTGGCCTCGACATCGACCACATCTCACACGTCATCAACTACGACATCCCGACGGCGCCGGAAGTCTACGTGCATCGCATCGGCCGCACGGGCCGCATCGGCCGTGAAGGTGTGGCGATCACGCTGGTGGATCCCCGCGAGCAGCGCACCCTGCGGTTCATCGAATCGGTGACCAAGCAGACGCTCGAGCGCGCGGAACTGCCGACCCTCGCCGCACTCAAGGCGAAGCGGCTTGACGTGACCCGCGCGGCCCTGCAGGCCCGTATCGTGGGCGGTGGCCTCGAAGAAACGAAGGCCTTTGTCCTGTCGCTGGCCGCCGACTTCGACCTGGCCGACATCGCGGCCGCCGCGGTGGCGATGGCGCAGGAGGAAGAGTCGAAGAGTCCTGCGGTCCAGGAGTCCAGAAGTCCTCGCGAGTCGAAGGCCACGCGGCGTGATGAGGGGCCGAAGACGACGCTGGCGTTCAGCGTGGGGAACGAAGACGGTGTCCGGCCGGGAGACCTGGTCGGCGCCATCGCCGGAGAATCGGGGATCGACTCGGGCAGCATCGGTGCGATCCGCATCAACCCGACGTTCTCGACCGTCGATGTGGCCGAAGGCCTGGTGGACACGGTCATCGGCGCCCTCAAGGGCAAGAAGATCCGTGGCACACCCGTGAACATCAAGCTGATGCCGGCCGGAGAGCCGTCGGAAGAACGGCCGCGTCCCCGGACGTTCAAGCCCGGCGGCTTCAAGCCGGGGGGCTTCAAGCCCGGTGGCTTCAAGCCGGGCGCGGGCAAACCTGGAGGGTTCACACCTGGCTTCAAGTCGGCCGGGTTCAAGTCCGCCGGCAAACCCGGTGGATTCAAGCCGGCGTTCAAATCGAAGCCGAAGCCCGGCTTCAAGCGCGAGCGGTAGACATAACATGGGGCCATGCGCCGGCTTGGCCTCATCCTTCTGCTCTCCCTCTCGACAACGTTCGCAAGCTCGGCGCAGAATGCGCCGCTGACCATCCTCGAGGCCAGCCCTCGAGGCGACGTCGGTCAACGATCCGACGCGAACGACATCAGACTGATCTTCTCGGAGCCGATGATCGCCCTCGGGCGATCACCGGCGAATCCGCAGGTTCCGTGGGTATCGATCACGCCACGCATCGCCGGACAGTTCCGCTGGTCCGGCACCACGGTGTTGTTGTTCACCCCGGACCCGGCCGCACCGCTGCCGGATGCCACCACCTACACGGTCACGGTCGACGCGAGCGCGACCAGCGAGGCTGGACGCGCACCGCGCCCGGCAGGTGTCAGTGGTCGTCCGCGACAACCGGACGCAGGAGTGGCGGGCGTGGGTCACGGATGGCTCGGACATTGATGGTGCGATGACGCCGCGCCAGCCTGGGTCTGCCTTGAAACCGTTTACGTACGCGGCGGCGTTTGAACGAGGCTGGCATCCGGGCCGAGTGCTCGCGGACGTCCCGAGCACGTTCCCAACGGCCGAACCCGGCATTCTCTACAGCCCGCGCAACTACGACGGCCGGTTCCGCGGCCCGCTGCGTGCCCGCCTCGCGCTGGCCGGGTCGGAGAATGTGCCCGCCGTGGCCCTCGCATCCGACATCGGCGTGCCCGCCGTGGCCGACACCCTTCGCGCCGCGGGCCTCACCACGTTGGGACAGACCGCCGCCCACTACGGACTCGGCCTCACCCTCGGCAACGCCGAAGTGCGGCTGGACGAGCTCGCGCGCGCCTACAGTCTCTTTGCAGAAAAGACCTCTGAGGTCTTTTCCGACCGAACGCGGTATTGGATCACGCACATCCTGTCGGACCCCGAGGCCAGGCGGTACGTGTTTGGTGAGGGCGGCAGTCTCGACTTCCCGTTTGCCGTGGCGGTCAAGACGGGCACGTCGCAGGCGTACCACGACAACTGGACCATCGGATACACCCGCGACGTCACCGTGGGCGTGTGGGTCGGCAACCTTGACCGTACGCCGCTCCGCTTCTCAACCGGCGTCACTGGCGCGGGCCCGATCTTCCACGACGTGATGCTCGCCGCGGTTGAATACGCGCGCGGTGCCCTTCCCCTGTTCGACCAGACGCCAATCCGCGACGTGCCCGGCGGCCTCCGCGAAATCACGCTGTGTGCCGAGTCCGGACTCGTCGCCGGCAGCGCGTGCCCCGCCCGCATCCGCGAGCACCTCCCGCATGACGCAGGGGACCGCACCTGCACCTGGCACCACGCCACCGACCGCGGCGTACTCACGGTCTACCCGGAGGAATATCGGAGTTGGGCCGCACCGGGCACCCAGCACCTCGCACCCCGCACCGCACACAGCACCGAGCACCGAGCACCGTTCTTACGATTGCCTCCCCTCCATCCGGCGCGACCTATTTGATTGACCCGACCCTCCGCCCCGAGTTCCAGTCCGTGCCTCTGCGTGCTCAGGGCGCCGTCGGCCGCGTGGACTGGTCCACCAACGGCCGCCCGATCGGCACCACACTCGGAGACCAGCCGTTGCCCTGGCCACTCACCCGAGGCACGCACACCGTCACCGCGGTCGATGCCAACGGCCGCGAGGCCCAGTCGGTCATCGTCATCAAGTAACGCACGGGGTAGGATCACGACATGGCTTCGCAACCCTCCTTCGACATCACCTCCAAAGTTGACCTCCAGGAGGTCGATAACGCCATCAATCAGGCCAAAAAGGAGCTGGCCCAGCGTTTTGACTTCAAGGGCTCCAGGTCCACCATCGAGCTAAAGGCCAAGGAAAACCTGATCGAGCTGGTGGCCGACGACAACTTCAAGATGGACGCCGTCTGGGAAATCGTCCAGACGCGCCTGCACCGCCGCGGCGTCCCGACCAAGAACCTGAAACTGGGTGATCTCGAGCCCATCGGCGGCGGCATGGTGAAGCGGACGGTCGAGCTGAAACAGGGAGTCAGCTCGGACGCGGCCCGCGACATCATCAAGTTCGTGAAGGACCAGAAGCTGAAGAAGGTGCAAGTCACCATCCAGGGTGACCACCTCCGCGTCACCTCCGGCTCGAAGGACGAGCTGCAACATGCCATCCGGTTGCTGCGCGGCGGCGACTTCGGCATCGAACTGCAATTCGGGAACTTCAGAGAATAGATTTTACAGGGAGGCACGGAGGTTTTTTCTTGGGGGACACTTTGGGCGTGGTCTGCTTCTCGAACAGCAGTATTGTCTCCTTTGGCCCCCCAATAAAGACACTCCGCGCCTTGTGAACTGGCACCGACCTTGCTGCTGCAGTGGCATGCGGCCGCTGCGGAATCGGCAGGACACCGGAAAACTGGGCGAAGACCTCGCCACGGTGGAACTCTGGCACCAGGGGTACGCAATTCTTGCCAGACGATATCGCACCCGGTACGGCGAAATTGACATCGTCGCCCAGGACGGCGAGACGATTGTGTTTGTGGAAGTGAAGGCGCGACGGACGGACCGCTACGGCACGGCGGCCGAGAGCGTGACGCCGTGGAAACAGCGCCGCATCGCCGCGATGGCGCTGGACTACCTGGCGTGGTCAGACCGGATCGAGGCACCGTGCCGATTTGATGTCGTGGCGATTGACGGTGTCGGTACGGAACGCGTCACCATTCAGCACATCAAGAGCGCATTTTGTGCGGAGTGACGCACAACCGCACCAGTGCACCCGTGCACTACTTATGCTTCCACCGAGTCCCGGCGGGACCGTCTTCGAGAATGATGCCTCGGACCTCGAGGTCGACGCGAATCTGATCGGCCCTGGCAAACTGCCGGTTCATCCGCGCAAGGCGACGCTCCTCGACCAGCGCTGAGATCTCCGCGTCATCAGCGGCAGGTGTGGCATCCTCCGCCCGCCGGAGCCTGATGACACCCAGCACCCGATCGAACTCGTCGAACGTGGCGCGAATGGCCTCTGCGTCCGGCCCACCCACGCTGCGGGCATCGATGGCGGCGTTGAGTTCACGGAGCACTTCGAACACCACGCCGAGCGCGCCAGGCACGTTCAGGTCGTCCGCGATGTGCGCGCGGAAGGCCTGTTGCGCGGTTTCCAGCCGGGCCAGCACGTGCGGATGGGCGTCCCCGCCGGTCACGGTGTCGACACGCGCCAGAAAGTCGGTCAGCCGCGTCACGGCCGCGTCCGCCTGCGTCAGGATGTCGAAGCTGAACGTGAGCTGCTTCCGGTAGTGCACCGACATCAGCAGGTAGCGCAACGCTGACGGCCGGAACCCACGGTCGCGAATGTCCTGGATGTTGTAGACATTGCCGAGCGACTTCGACATCTTCTCGTGCTCGAGGTTGAGGAACTCGACGTGCACCCAGAAGCGCGCAAACTGCCGGCCGGTCGCGCATTCGGCCTGCGCGATTTCGTTTTCGTGGTGCGGAAAGATCAGATCGATCCCGCCACCGTGAATATCGATCGGCCCCTCACCCAGCAGGCGCAGGGCCATCGCCGAGCACTCGATGTGCCAGCCAGGCCTGCCTGGACCACATCCGTAGTCCCAGGTCGGCTCGCCGGGTTTGGTGGACTTCCACAATACGAAGTCGCGCGCATCCTGCTTCGTGTAGGTATCGGCATCCACACGCGCACCGGCCTGGATACCCTCGTGATCCAGCCGCGCCAGCTTCCCGTAATCCGGCATCGTCGCAATGCGGAAGTAGGTCGACCCGTCCGATTCGTAGGTGTGGCCGCGATCCGACAACGCCTGGATCATCCCGGTCATCGCCCGCAGGTTGGCCTCGTCCGTCGCGCGCGGATTCTCCTCCACGGCCTCAAGACCAAGCGCAGCGCAGTCTTCATGAAACGCCTGGATGTACCGGTCGGTGTATTCGCGCAGCGACACGCCGGCCTGGGCCGACGCCGTAATCGTCTTGTCGTCCACGTCGGTGAAGTTCACGACGTGACGCATCACGTACCCTTCCTGATGCCGCAGTGCGCGACGCAGGACGTCGAGCGCGACAAACGTGCGGAAGTTGCCGATGTGCCCACGCGCATAGACGGTCAGGCCGCACGTGTACATCCGCACGGTCTTGCCGTCGGCGGGGACGAATGTTTCTTCAGTTCTGGTGAGAGTGTTGTACAGGCGCACGCTTACCCCTTCGGGGCCGGCAACCGGCGCGTGACAACCGCCGACTGGCCGCCGCATCGCACCGTGACCTCGACCTGACCGCTGGGGGTCTGGAAGTTCATCGTGACCGCGTCCACATCCCTAGCCGTCGCCGACATGGCCTCCACGGCGTCGGTGACGGCCGTGGCCACTGACGCGACGTCCGCCTCCGAGCCGCCCTGGGCCGCGCAGTACTTGCCCGCCAATTCAGGGCCGATCGCGCGAAAGCGCGCGTCGATCGGGACAAGCAGCTGCACCGGATCCAACATCGCCCACGATTCTACCCCGGAGCCGGGTTACAGCCCCACATCCGCCAGCACATGCCGGGCGGCCTGACAGTCGTCGCCGATCTGGATCGCCAGCGCCTCCAGTGACTCGAACTTCCGCTCCTCACGGAGCCAACGCACAAACGCGACCCGCATCGCCTTGCCGTAGAGATCCAGAGAGGCATTCAGCAGGTACGTTTCCACCATCACGCGGTTGTCGCCAATCGTGGGCCGGATGCCGACACTGGTCACCGCCGGATACACAACGCCGTCAATAATCGCCACCGTGGCATAGATGCCGTACGTTGGGAGCTGCTCGTTCTGCGTCTCGAGATTGGCCGTGGGATATCCGAGCTCACGCCCGCGGCCATCCCCATGCACCACCACCCCGTCAAGCGCGTAATGATGGCCCAGCAGATCGCCGGCCTCTTCAACCCGCCCTTCGGTCAGCAGATGCCTGATCCGCGTGCTCGACACCACAAAGTCCCTGAAACGCACCGGCTCGATCTTCTCTGCGCGAAATCCGCGGTCCTCACCCAGCGCCTTCAGCAGCGTGAACGTGCCCATCCGGTCCCGGCCGAACAGAAAGTTTGCGCCGACCCAGACCTCGGTGACGCGCAACCACTCAACCAGCACCGTGTCGACAAACGTCTCCGGATCCCACCGCGCCATCTCCTTCGTGAACTGCACCACCACTATGCCGTGAATGCCGGCCCGGCCGCAGGCTTCAATCTTCTGGTCGAGGGTCATCAGGAGCGGCGGGGCCTTGTCAGGCCTGACCACCCGCGGCGGATGGGGATCAAAGGTGACAACCACCGGCGTGCCCGCACACCGGTCGGCCTGCCGACACACCTGTTCCAGGATCTTCTGATGCCCGCGATGGACGCCATCGAAATTGCCGAGGGCGGCGACAGGACGGGGCCACTGCGGGGGAGCGTCGGAGGGGAACCGGACTACGAACATGCGAACTGCAATCCATCGTATGCGAGCGTCATGCCCGCAGGAAGGGCCGCGCACGTCACCGCGTGTCCCAGGTCATGACACATGTGCGTGAAGTACGTGCGCCCAGCGCCGATCCGTCCCGCCAGCTCCACCGCCTCGTTCAGCGAGAAGTGCGTGGGATGGGGCCGATGCCGCAACGCATCCAGCACAAGCACATCAAGATCGTCGAGTTGCGACACGGTCTCGTCGGGCACCCGGTTGCAGTCCGTGAGATACGCAAAGCGGCCGATGCGAAAGCCCAGTACCGGCGCGCCACCGTGATACACCGTCAGCGGCCGAAACGACAAGGCGCCGATCACAAACGGCCCGTCGATCGGCACCAGTGTCGTCTGCGGCACCCCGCCGCCACGGGGAGCGTCCGGATCAAAGGCATACCCGAACGTGCGTTGCAGTCCGTCAAGCGTGGCCGGATCCCCATACACCGGCATCGCCCGCTTCGACAGGATGTTGAACCGCCGCAGTTCGTCAAAACCGAGAATGTGGTCCGCGTGGGCATGGGTATACACCACCGCGTCGACGTGGGCGATCTCGTGGCGCAGACACTGCTGGCGCAGATCCGGCGTGGTATCCACCAGCACCGTCACGCCATCATCGCCCCTGAGCAGGATCGACGGACGCAACCGGTTGTCCCGCGGGTCGTCAGACCGGCAGACGATGCAGGAGCAGCCAATCATGGGGACCCCGTGCGACGTGCCGGTGCCGAGAAACAGTACGTTCACGCCTACCAGATTACAGGCGTTCTTCCACTCTGTTACCTTCTTCGCCATGCCCGTTTCGACGCACACCCGCGCTGCCCGCGCCGCCCGCGCCATGGCGCGACTCGTTCGCATCATGGCCACCCTCAGATCTCCGGATGGCTGCCCATGGGATCGAAAACAGACCCACAAGACACTGCGTCCCTTTCTCCTCGAGGAAACGTACGAAGCACTCGAAGCACTTGACCGGGAGGATCACAAGGCCTTGCCGGTCGAACTTGGGGATGTGCTCTTCCAGGTCGTGTTTCACGCGCAAATTGCCGCAGAAAAACGGCGATGGGACATGGCGGACGCGCTCACCGCGATCGCTGACAAACTCATCCGGCGCCATCCCCACGTCTTCACATCGTCGGGTCGCAAATTGCCGAAAGCCAGAGCTGGTCGAGGCCGCAGACCAAGAACACCGGCGGCAGTCCTGACGCAGTGGGAGCAACTGAAAGCCGCTGAACAGTCCCGTCGTGGCGAAAAGAAACGTGTCCTCGCCGGCGTCCCCAAGTCGCTCCCGTCGCTCTTGCGCGCACACGAGATCGGCACACGCGTCGCGTCCGTGGGATTTGACTGGCCGGATACCGCCGGGGTGGTCGACAAGATCGATGAAGAAGTACGCGAGTTGCGCGAAGCGGTCACTCAAAGTCCCGCACGGGCGGCCGAAGAGCTCGGGGACCTGCTCTTCTCGATCGCCAACCTCGCGCGGAAGCTCAACATCGAACCGGAGTCTGCCCTTCGCGCCGCCAACGACAAATTTTCAACGCGGTTTGCCGCGGTGGAAGCCGAACTCGAAGCCCGCGGGTCATCGGTCCATGCGGCGTCGGTTGAAGACATGGAGGCCGCCTGGCAACGCGTCAAAGCGATGTGACCGTCAAGGCACGCAGTAGGGCGCGCTGGGTTTGAGCGCGCCACAGATGGCCCGCCCCAAACCAGCGGGCCCTACGTACATGGAGGCCTCCATACATTGTTGTGAGTCAAGACACGTCCATCACCCGGCCGCTGATCGATCGAAGTCGGACGCTGCGCCCGTCGGTCTCCAGAATGACGGCACCGTGTTGATCCGTGCGAAAGACACGAATGTCCCTGGCGGACAACCGGGCCAGGATGTCCGGCGCGGGATGCCCGAAGAGGTTGCTTGCGCCGGCGCTGATGATGGCGGCGTGGGGCCGGTACCGATCCAGAAACTGCTCGCTCGTTGACGAGCGGCTCCCGTGATGCGCCACCTTCAGGATCCGAATGCGCGGCGGCGCTCCAGTGCGATCGACGGCCAGCGGACGTGATTCATACTCCAGCCCTGCGTCGCCGGTGAGCAGCACCGACACGTCGCCATACCGGACCTCCAGCACCAACGAATCGTCGTTCCGCACGCGCACCCGTTGCCAGTCGGGCGGCTGCGGGTGGCGCACCGCGATCTGCACCGCGCCGAGTTCGAGTTCGTGACCAGCGTGGAGTCGTCGCCACGCGATCGCGCGCTGCTGCGCGAGTGACCGCAGTTCACGCAGCGTCGGGTCGGCATCCACCGGAATGCCTTCCCAGACTTCGCGCGGAGAGAGGTCCTCAACCACGCGGCGAGCGCCCCCGATGTGGTCGAGGTCGCCATGGGTCAGGACCAACCAGTCGATCCCCCGCTCCCCCAACGCCCACACGGCGGGTGTCGTCACGCGACCGCCGACGTCGAAGGAGCCACCGGGAGTGCCGCCGGAATCCACAAGCAACGCGTGCCGGCTCGGCGTCTGCACCAGCACAGCCTCACCCTGGCCGACGTCCAGGATCGACACCCGCAACCACCCGCCGGGCGGTCGTCGCAGTGTGACGAATGGGGACGTGACGATGACGGTCAACAGGGACGCGGCCAACACCACGGCGGCCCGCCGCGTGGCAGGCCGAGTGCACACGACAGCAAGGATCAGGGCCGCGTAGTACGCGCCCGTCCACACCAGACTCGACGCCGGCACACGCCAGGACAACCACGGCGCGAGATCCAGCGCAGCCGACGACCCCAGCAACACCGTCGTCGCATGGTGCGCCAGCCACGCGGCGGCGGCGGCAGCAGGCTCGGACACGAGTGCCAGCACACACACCGTCATGTCGGCAAGTTGGACCACACCCATCGCCGGAATCGCCACGAGGTTGAGGAGCAGACCGGCGACCGTGACGCGCCCGAACACGTGCGCACTCACGGGCATGATCAGGAGTTCAGCAGCCACGGTCGCCAGGCACGCCACAACGAGCCAGTCCCAGACCATCCTCCATCCACGTCGCGATGCCGCGTGCCGCCGCACGTGGTCCACCAGGCGAGGCAGGATGACGATGAGTCCGAACGTCGCGCCGAAAGACAGCCAGGCACCGACGTCGAGCACTGTCAGAGGCGACCAGACGACACACACGGCAGCCACCACGGCCAGCAGGTTCACGGGCTTCGGCGGCACGCCGCGCAGACGCAGCCCGAGGTAACACAACGCCGCAAACACCGCTCTGGTGACCGAGGCCTCATCGCCGACAACGCCGCCGTACGCAGCGACGACGACCATCGTGCTGACAAGCGGCATCGTCTGTGACCGTGTCACCAACCGGAAGCCAAGCAGACACGCCATCGTCAGCATGGCCACATTGCCGCCGGAGATGGCGATCACATGGAAGGTGCCGGCGGCTTGCAGCCTGCGCACCAGCGCCTCGTCGAGTCCGGCGCGGTCGCCGATCAGAATCGCCGTCACGACGGCCTGCGAGGTCGCGGCATGGGGCCCGACAAATCGCTCCGCGGAACGCCGGACGTGTTGGCGTACCCGCGCAGCCAGCTCTTCAGGCCACGGCGCAGGCGCGACCTCGACCAACGCGGCGCTCTTGATCGTGCCGAGCAGCTCAAACGGCTGCGTCAGGCGCTGCCACTCGACACCGGGCGATCCGGGATTGCGCACCACGTCCGGCAGACGGAGCCGGACCGGCGCCCTCAGCGTGCGTCCGCGGGTCCACGCCTGGCTGGCCGACGGACCCAACCCGCCTCCGACCGTAATCCGCGCCCGTCGACCCTGGATGAGAAGTTCGACCCGCACTCCACCGCGTGACAGTGCCGCGTCCGACAACAGCACGCCGGTGACGAGTTGCGGCTCAGCTCCCAGCAGTTCCACGGGCACCGGTCGCACCATGGCGATGCGGGCTCCTGCGCCATACGCTGTCGCCGCGGCAGCGACAACGACCAGCGCCACCACACGTCGTGGCCAGATGACGCCGATCGCCACGGCAGCCAAGCCAAGGCCGATGGCCTCGTCCAGAACACCGTCGACGACAACGCCAAGGGCCGCTCCGGCGATCCAGGCAAGGCAGACGCGAAGTCCAGCAGACATACCCCACCCCACCTGCAACACATGCCAGGTGAGTCTGCGCGTGCCGGCGTGATGGGGTGGCAAAAATTTCCATGCGGGAATAAACAGCGCAGTCGGCTAGTCTCACTCCGCAGCCACAGGACCATGCAGACCGAAACCCGAGACCGCCGCCCACACGCCGCTGAACTGAAGTTCCTGGTGACTCCCGATGTCGGGGATGCCGTCCGGACGTGGGCCAGGGAACATCTGACGGCCGACCCCCACGGAACTGGAGTCCATGGTGACGCCTACTCCACCACCACCCTCTACACCGATACCCCCGACCAGGATGTCTACCGCCGGAAAGGTTCGTACGGACGCAGCAAGTATCGCGTCCGGCGGTACGGCGTCTCGGATGTGGCGTTCCTCGAACGGAAACTGCGCACACGGCCATTGCTGTCCAAGCGCCGGTCGATTGTGCCGCTCACTGAACTCGCGCGACTCGACGCCGGCCTGACCGACCTGGGCGACTGGCCAGGCCTGTGGTTCGCGACCCGGCTGGCCGCGCGCCGGCTGTCCCCGGTGTGCCAGGTGACCTACGACCGGACGGCACGCGTGACATCGACGCCGTACGGCCTCGCCCGGCTTACCGTGGATGCACACCTGTGTGCCCGAACCGCCGAAGGATGGCGCTTCCAGTCACCGGAGTACATGCCGGTGCTGACCGACCAGCACATTGTCGAACTCAAGTTCCTGGTCGCCATGCCCGCGATCTTCAAGCGCCTCGTGGAAACGTTTGGCCTCGCCCCGATGACGGTCTCGAAGTACCGGCTGTCGATCGCTGGACTGGGCCTGGCCCCTGCGATCACCACCACGGCTGCGGAGGTGGCGTGATGCCGGACTTTCTGACGTCGGTCTTCAGCGCACCTGCGGTCGCTCCCCAGGTCACCGCGATGCGACTGGTCGCCGCGCTCGTCCTTGGCGGCATCGTCGCCTGGGTCTACCGCCAGACGCGCGAGACCAGTGACGCGACGGCCTCCTTCCCTGCGACGCTCGTGCTCCTGGCGGTGTTGATCGCCATGGTCACGCAGGTCATCGGGGACAACGTCGCGCGGGCATTCAGCCTCGTCGGCGCGCTCTCCATCGTGCGATTCCGCACCATCGTGCGCGACACCCAGGATACGGCCTTCGTCATCTTCGCCGTCGCCGTCGGCATGGCCGTCGGCGCCGGTGCCCATTGGGTCGCCGCCATCGGCATTGTCGTCGTCGGCGCGGCCTGCTTCGTGATGCGCCCGGCCACGGTGGCCGCGAGTCCGGCCCTGCGGTTCACGCTGACGCTGCGCGTGGCCCTTGGCCTCGACCTCGACCACATGCTGGGCGGCACACTGGACGGCCATCTGCAGTCGCGACACCTGCAGTCGATCGGGACCAATCGTCAGGGCACGTCGATCGACATGGAATACGACGCGGCGCTGAAACCCGATTGTTCGCCCGACGAACTCGTGAAGATTCTCTATCGCATTGACGGTGTGCACGCGGTGGAACTGCGCCGCCGCCCCGAACCGGAAGTCTGACGAAGGATCCTGGTATGACTCGCACCCGACTCGCACTCACCCTCCTGGCCGCCGCCGTTGCCGGCACGACTCCGTTTGCGCAAGGTCCACCGATGGGTCCTGGCATGGGCCCCGGCGGCCTCAATCAGCCCGCTCGTGAGCTGGTCAGCCAGTTTGATGCCGATAAGGACGGTCGGCTGAACGCCGTCGAACGCAAAGCCGCGCGGGACTTCCTGGCGGCCAATCCGACACCGGGCCGGGGTGGTGGCGGCGGGCGTCTGGGAGGAGGCGGGGGCCGTGGCGGCGGTGCCGCAGGTCCGGCGGCGCCCGGCAACGCCATCTCGCCTGCCGACGTCAAGCCCGCGTCCACGCCCCTGTACGACGACGGCACGCTGCGCACGTTGTTTTTCACCTTCGAGAACAGCGACTGGGATGCGGAACTGATTGCGTTCAACAACACGGACGTTGAGGTCCCCGCGACGCTGGTGGTGGATGGCAAGACCTACAAGGATGTCGGCGTCCACTATCGCGGGGCGTCGTCGTTTTTTGGCGTGCCGGCCGGTTACAAGAAGTCGTTGAACGTCGCGATGGATTTTGTCGTCCCGGACCAGCACCTCCAGGGCTACAAGACCCTCAACCTCAATAACGCCAACGGCGATCCGTCGCTGATGCGCGCGGTGCTGTATGAGCACATCTCGAGCCAGTACATTCCGACCCCGGCCGCGAACTTCATGCGTGTGGTGATCAACGGCGAGTACTGGGGCGTGTACACAAACGTGGCGCAGTTCAACAAGGACTTCCTCCGCGATCATTTCAAGACTGAAGAGGGCGTGCGCTGGAAGGTGCCCGGCAGCCCGGGCGGCCGTGGCGGTCTTGAGTATCTGGGCGAGGACCGGGAGGCCTACAAGCGCCTCTACGAAATCAAGAACAAGGACAACGCGGCGTCATGGAACGCGCTGATCAACCTGACGAAGGTGCTCAACACGACACCGGTGGATCAGCTGGAAGCCGCGCTGGCGCCGATCCTGAACATCGACGGCACCCTGAGGTTCCTCGCGCTGGAGAACGCGCTCGTCAATTCGGATGGCTACTGGACGCGCGCAAGCGACTACAACATCTATCTCGACCCGACCGGCCGCTTTCACATCATTCCGCACGACATCAACGAAGCGATGATGGCCGGCGGTCCTGGTGGCGGTGGTCGCGGGGGCATGGGGCCTGGTGGCCCGGGCATGCCGCCGCCCGGCGGGGGGATGATGCCGCCTCCACCCGGTGGCGGCGCAATGGTGCCTCCACAGGGTGGCCGCGGCGGCGGCCGCGGTGGTGGTCCCGGTGGAGGCGGGGTCGCACTCGATCCTCTGGTGGCGGTGCATGACGCGAGCAAGCCGCTGATCTCAAAGCTCCTCGCCGTGCCTGCGCTGCGGGAGAAGTATCTCGGCTACATCCGCGATATCGCGACGCGTTGGCTCGACTGGAACACGCTGGGCCCGATCGCCGAGCGGTATGCGGCGCTGATTCGCGCCGACGTGCTGGCAGACACCAAGAAGGTCATCGACAATGCCGCGTTCGAGTCCTCGGTGGCCGGGCTCAAGACGTTTGCGGATGGGCGCCGTGCGCACCTGCTGAAGTAGGCGCGACGACTCGACCGCGTCTAGTCGTCGCGCCTGACGCGGCCGCGCGCGGACTTGATGCGCCCGCGGATGACCTTGTCGACCATGCGGGCCTGTTTGGCGGCCCGCGACGGCTTCGTCTTGCGGCGCGACTTGGGGACCACATGCGCGAGGTCCAGCAGTGCGGATAGGCGCGCACGCGCGGCTTCGCGATTCTGCGCCTGCGTGCGGTATTCCCGGCTGTCAATCACCAGCACATCGTCGGCCGTGAGGCGCCGGCCGGCCAGCACACGCAGGCGGAGTTTGACGCCCTCGGGCAGCGGCGCGGCCGAGACATCCAGCCGCAGTTCCACCGCCGTGGCGACCTTGTTGACGTTCTGACCACCCGGTCCGGAGGCTCTCACGAAGCGCTCGGTGATGGGCAGCGCGTCGAGGTTCATCCGCGGGCGTCCTGGTGGTATTCCTGCAGGCTCTTCACCGTGAGTCCTTCCGCACGAATCGCCGTGATGGCGCTGACGGCGGCTGCCGCCCCGGTGAGCGTCGTGATGGCCGGGATGCCCTGGAGCATCGCTGCACGACGCACGGCGCGGTCGTCAAAAAACGACTCACGGCCAAGGGGCGTATTGATGACGAGGTCCACGTTCTTGTTGACGATTTCGTCACCAACGTGCGGCCGCCCCTCGTTGATTTTGAAGACGATCTCGGCGTCGATGCCGTGCGCGCGCAGATACACCGCAGTGCCGCGCGTCGCCAGAATCTTGAAGCCGAGGTCCATCAACCCGCGGGCGATCGGCACCACATTCGGTTTGTCGTTGTTGTTCACGCTGATGAACACCGTGCCCTCCTGCGGCAGGTGCTGGCCGGCCCCCATCTGCGCCTTCGCAAACGCCGACCCGAACGTTTCGGCGCCGCCCATGACTTCACCGGTGGACTTCATCTCCGGGCCCAGCAACGTATCCACGCCTGGGAACCGCACAAACGGGAACACGGGCGTCTTCACAAAAAAGCCCGAGACGGCCAGGTCCTCGGTGAAGCCCTGTTCGGCCAGGGTCTTGCCGATCATCACATTGGCCGCCACCTTCGCCAGCGGGACGCCGGTGGCCTTTGACAGGTACGGAATCGTGCGCGACGCGCGCGGATTCACTTCAAGCACGTACACCACGTCGTCTTTGATCGCGAACTGCGCGTTCATCAGCCCGACGACTTTGAGCGCGCGCGCCACCCGGCGCGAGTAGTCGCGGATGGTGGCCATGTGTTTGTCGCTCAGCAGATGAGGCGGCACGACACACGAACTGTCGCCGGAGTGGATGCCGGCCTGCTCGATGTGCTCCATGATGCCGCCGATGATGACGTCGCCGGTGGTGTCCGCGACGGCATCGACATCGATCTCCGTCGCGTCTTCAAGGAACTTGTCGATCAGAATCGGATGTTCGGGCGACAGCTGCACGGCCTGCCGCATGTAGCGATCGAGCGACCCCGTGTCGTACACGATCGCCATCGCGCGGCCGCCAAGCACATACGACGGGCGCACGACCACCGGGAACCCGATGGACGAGGCGACCTCGCGCGCCTCCTCCGGTGAGTGGGCCATGCCGCTCGCCGCCTGGGGAATCCCCAGTTCCCAGAGCAACTTCGAGAACCGCTCGCGGTCTTCCGCAAGGTCGATCGAATCCGGGGAGGTGCCGAGAATCTTGATCCCGACCTTCTGAAGTCGCAGCGCCAGCTTCAGCGGCGTCTGGCCGCCGTACTGCACCACACAGGCCACATCGCCGCCGCCCTGCCGTTCACGCGCAACGATGGCCGACACGTCTTCGAACGTCAGCGGTTCGAAGTAGAGCCGATCGACCGAGTCGTAGTCGGTGGACACCGTTTCGGGGTTGCAGTTGACCATCACGGTCTCGTACCCCTGGTCGCGCAGCGCGAACGCCGCGTGACAGCAGCAGTAGTCGAACTCGAGGCCCTGCCCGATGCGGTTCGGTCCGCTGCCCAGAATGACCACCTTGGCCCTAGGCGACGGTTCGGCTTCGCACTCCTCTTCGAAGGTGCCGTACATGTACGGCGTGAAGGACTCGAACTCGGCCGCGCAGGTGTCGATGCGCTTGTAGCCAAAGACGAGCTGGTGCTCGAGACGACGGGCGCTGACGCTGTCTTCATCGATGCCAAGCAGCTGCGCCAGATCGACGTCGGCAAAGCCTGCGCGCTTCACTTCGCGCAGCAGGTCGGCCGCGAGGTCACGCGCGCCGACGGCACGGACCTGGTTGGCCAGTTCGGTCAACTGCTGGAACTGGGTCAGGAACCACAGGTCAATCTTCGTGAGGCGGTGGATTTCCCCGATGGTCCATCCCCGCTCGAGCGCGCGGAACACGGCCCACATCCGGCGGTCCGTCGGAATGCCCAGGGCGCGCTGCAGCGCCTGGTCGTCCTCGTGTTCATACGCCGAGCCCGGAGCGGCCTGGCTGAAGAGGCGCCCGCTACGGCCGAGTTCCAGCGATCGGAACGCCTTCAGGAACGCTTCCTTGAAGGTGCGGCCGATGGCCATCGCCTCCCCCACCGACTTCATCTGCGTCGTCAAGGTCCGATCGGCGGTCGGGAACTTCTCGAACGCCCAACGCGGCACCTTGACGACGACGTAGTCGATCGTCGGCTCGAAGGACGCGGGCGTCAGGCGCGTGATGTCGTTCTTGATTTCGTCGAGTCGATATCCCAGTGCGAGCTTGGCGGCGATCTTGGCGATCGGGAAGCCGGTGGCCTTGGACGCGAGCGCGGACGACCGGGAGACGCGCGGATTCATTTCGATGACGATCATCCGGCCATCTTCAGGGTTGACGGCGAACTGGATGTTCGACCCGCCAGTCTCCACGCCGACGCGACGGATGATCCGGCGCGCCGCATCACGCATCCGCTGGTACTCGCGGTCGGTCAACGTCAGCGCCGGGGCCACCGTGATGCTGTCACCGGTGTGCACGCCCATCGGGTCGATGTTCTCGATCGAGCAGATGACCACGAAGTTGTCGTCGCAGTCACGCATGACCTCGAGTTCGTATTCCTTCCAGCCGATCACCGACTCTTCGATGAGCAGCTCGTGCACGGGGCTCATGGAGAGACCACGGGCGCAGATCTCCTTGAACTCCTCGACGTTGTAGGCGATCCCCCCGCCCACGCCGCCCATGGTGAACGAGGGACGGATAATCGCCGGGAACCCGATCTTCTCCGAGGCCTCAAGCGCCTGGTCGAGCGACCGTGCGTAGTAGCTCTGCGGCACATCCACGCCGATGGACCGCATCGCCTCCTTGAACTTCAGCCGATCCTCGGCCACCTTGATGGCGGCGATGGAGGCGCCAATCAGTTCGACGTTGTATTTCGCGAGCACGCCGGCTTCATCGAGATCGACGGCCAGATTCAACGCCGTCTGACCGCCCACCGTCGGCAGAATCGCATCGGGCTTCTCGCGCGCAATCACCTGCTCGACTGCGGCGACCGTCAGCGGCTCGACGTAGGTGCGGTCCGCCAGTTCCGGGTCCGTCATGATCGTCGCAGGATTGCTGTTGACCAGCACCACCTCGAGACCTTCATCACGCAACGCCTTGCACGCCTGGGTGCCGGAGTAGTCGAACTCACAGGCCTGGCCGATGACAATCGGCCCGGAGCCGATCACGAGAACACGCTTGATATCCGTTCGCTTGGGCATGAAATCCTGCTACGCCTTCTGAGTCATCGCACGCACAAACTGTGCGAAGAGATAGTCCGCATCGTGCGGACCAGGAGCGGCCTCGGGGTGATACTGCACGCAGAACACCGGTCTGGTCCGATGGCGCATCCCTTCCACCGTGCCGTCATACAGATTCAGGTGGGTCACTTCGACATCATCAGGCACGGTGGCCGGATCAATCGCGAAGCCGTGATTCTGCGACGTGATTTCAATCCTGCCCGACGACAGGTCCTTCACTGGATGGTTCCCGCCGCGATGGCCGAACTTCAACTTGTACGTTTTGGCGCCCATCGCCAGACCGAGAATCTGATGGCCAAGGCAGATGCCGAACACCGGTACGCCGGAGTCCACCAACACGCGTGTGTTGGCGATTGCGTAGTCGAGCACCGCAGGGTCGCCGGGACCGTTGGAGAGGAACACACCATCCGGTTTGATGGCCAGCAACTCGCTGGCCGGCGCCGTCGCCGGGAAGACGCGCACATCACACCCGTGCGCCGTCAGGCGACGCAGGATGTTCCACTTCATCCCGAAGTCGTACGCCGCCACTCGCAGACGCCGGCCGGGCGCCGGGTCCATCGACACAAACTCGTCGAACTCGGTGATGCCGTTGGTCGACGGCCAGTCAAACGCCTCGGCGCACGTCACCCCGCGCACCAGATCCGCGCCTTCCATCGACGGCAACGCCCGCGCCCGCTCCACAAGCTCACTCGTCTTCGGAATGGTCCCGGTGGCGATCACGCCGCGCATCGCCCCCGCTGTCCGCAATGTCCGTGTCAGCGCCCGCGTATCGATGTCCGCGATGGCCACGATGCCATGTCGAACGAGGTATTCGCGCAGCGTGCCCTCAGCGCGCCAGTTGCTCGCGATGGGCGACTCGCTGCGGATGATGAACCCGGACACCTGCGGCGCCCGCGACTCACCATCGTCGCCACTGACACCGTAGTTGCCGATTTCCGGGCACGTCATCGTGACGATTTGCCCCGCGTACGACGGGTCGGTCAACACTTCCTGATAACCAGTCAGGCTTGTGTTGAACACCACTTCCCCGGCGGCGTCCGACGACGCGCCCACGGAGCGCCCCCGGAAACACCGGCCATTTTCCAGCGCCAATACTGCGTCCATACTCATTCCCTACATCACTTCCAACGACACGCGCACGGGCACCTGCTGCCCGGCGCGCACCACCACTGTGGTGGTCACACTCTTGTGGCCCGCGAGATCAAGCCGGATCGTATGCGACCCCGGTGACAAATCGGGCACGCGCATCGGTGTCGTGCCCAGGAGGTGGCCATCGATTGTGACCTGTGCACCGGTCGGACGCGTGTCGATGTACACGGAACCGGTCGACCCCGCCGGCGCCACCGGCGCGGCGCGCCGCAGTTCCACGGTGATATCCCGCGCCGGCACGGTCCGCGAGAGCGTGACGCGCGCGATGCGCGGCCGATACCCGTCACGCGACACCGTCACGTTGTACGTACCAAACGGCAGGTCCCGGACGGTCGCAGGCGTCGTGCCCCGCGCTCGCCCACTGATCATCACACGGGCCCCGGCCGGAACGGACCGTACCAGCAGCCGGCCGCGTGTCGCCGGCGGCTCCGGCTGGGCTGCCTCTGCTGATGGTGTTGTTCCCGCCGTGGCCGTCGGCGGATCCGTCACCGCCACGTCCGTGCCGACAGGGTCATCACCAACCACGGCCACTGTGTCGAGCACCTCTGGTCCGCTGCCGGACGAGCCGCGCCACACATACCCAAGCGCCGCGACGATGAGCACGCCGACGACGAGGAACGCGGCAGCGACGCCGACCACCGTAGGGCCCGCTGGGGTTGAGCGGGCCAGCGCGGGTGGCGGAGGCAACGTACGGCCCGCTGGGGTTGAGCGGGCCACTGTCGGTGGCGTCGGTGCCGGAGGGCGCGCTGGGGTTGCGCGCGCCACGTCAACAGCAGGTGGTGTGGGTGGTGTAGGTGCCGGAGGGCCCGCTGGGGTTGAGCGGGCCAGCGTGGGTGGCGTGGGCGAGCCCGCGGATGCGGGCGCCGCAGGCACCGGTTGCGAAGGCCGGGCCGGGAGCGAAGGCGGAGGCACCTCCCCTGTCTCCAGCGCCGCAAGAAACTCCGAGGGCGTCGCGTAGCGATTCGCAGGATCTTCCGCCAACACGCCCGCGAGCGCCGCACGAATCGCGACCCGCTGCTCAGGCGTCGTCCCGATCGGCAGCGCGCCATCCTGTTCGCCCGCACCCGCGGGGCGGCGCCCCGTCAGCAGTTCGTGCGCCAGGACCCCGAACGAGTACACGTCTGCGCGGATGTCCCATGGTCGACCGGCCACCCGTTCGGGTGCCGTGTACGGACGCCGAACCGGGATCTTGATGCCGAGTGATTCGAGCGCCGGGACCACACCGAACCCGGTCACGCGCACGTCGTTGGTGTCGCTGACAAACACGTCGCGCGGATGCAATGCGCCGTGGCCCAGCCCTGCGGCCCAGCCCGCGTCGATGGCCTCCGCAATCCTGCGCAACATCGGTCGTGCTCGGTCGAGCGGCATCGGCGCCAGGCGACGCAACGCGGCATCAAACGTCTCCGACGTGTCGTACTCGGACGCGAGAAACGCCGTCATGCCTTCCAGCCCTGCATCCACCATCGGCACGACGGTGGCCGACTCGACGGGGATCGCGGCCAGACGTCGAAGCGCTTCAGCCAGACGTGCCGTCACCTCCGGCACGATGTCGAGGCGGAACGCTTTGACGGCGATCAGTCGTTCACGCTGGGGTTCGTAGGCACGAAAAACAGGTCCCAGAGCGCCACTGCCGATTTGATGCAGGACGCGAAATGTGCCGAAGGCAGGCGGCGCGGTGAACCCGGCGGAGTCGTCGTATGGCAGCGCAGAAACTCCTGAAACGATCACCGCACTTTACCACGCAGTCGCGCCGACACCCGGGCCTGTGTAGTAAATTGACGGACGTGCCCGCCCATCCCGACGCCCCTGCCAGCACCATCATCCGTGACGCGATCGATCTGAGGCGGTTCCCATGGATCCGTCCGCTCGTCTCGGCGTATTCCACGGACTTTGCGAGCGTCGCCAACCTGTTCAGCGGCAATCCGGCGGACCCGGCGGCGTGGACGCAGACGCTGGCGCGCGTGCAGCAGACCCCGCGTGATCGTGCGGGTCTGGCCAGAATCCTCGGCGCACAACTTGAACGACGCGGCGCTCCGGCACATGCGCGCGCAGCGGCGACACGGCTGGCCGATCGCGAGACGGTCGCCATCGTCACCGGCCAGCAGGCCGGCCTGTTTGGCGGTCCGCTGTACACGTTGCTCAAGGCCGTCACCGCGATTCGTCTCGCCCGGAAGGTGTCCGCACGCCACGGCATCGCCGCCATTCCCGTGTTCTGGGTCGAGGCCGAAGATCACGACTGGGAAGAGGTGCGCACCTGTCGCGTGCTCGACGCCGATCTGTCCCTGCGCGAGATCTCGCTCGACGCGCTTGAAGGCGCCGGCACCCGCCCCGTCTCGTCACTCGTGATTGACGACGGCATCGGCGACGCGTTGGGCGCGATCGAACAGGCGCTGCCGCCCACCGAATTCACGGCAGAGTTGATGACGCGCCTGCGCGCACACTACCGCCCGGGTCAGCGCATGGGCACCGCGTTCGCCTCGTGGCTCGATGACCTGCTCGGCCGCTACGGCCTGGTGGTCTTTGAGGCGGCGGACCCGGCGGCCAAGCCGCTCGTCGCGTCCCTCTTCTCGAAGGAACTCGACGCGCCGTGTCGCACCACCCACTTCGCCAAGACCACGGGTGATGCGATGCGCCAGCTCGGGCACGAGCCCCAGGTCGAACCCGGCGACGACAGCGTCGCGCTCTTTTACATGGGCGACGGCGACCGCGTCTCCATCAAGCGGCGCGACGACGGGTATGCGATTGGTGATGTCGTGCGGCCGCTGGCCGACGTGCAGCAGGAAGCGGCGGAACATCCCGAGCGCTTCAGTCCCAACGTGTTGCTGCGTCCGCTCGTGCAGGATCGACTCTTCCCCACCGTCTGTTACGTGGCCGGTCCCAGCGAACTTGCGTATCAGGCACAACTCGGCGCGATCTACAAGGAGTTCGGCGTCGAAATGCCGCTGCTCTATCCCCGCGCCAACGCCACGTTGCTCGACTCGGCAGCCGTGCGGTTCCTCGAAAAGTACCAGCTGCCGCTTGAATCCCTGCAGCCGCACGACGAGTCCGCGCTGAATCGTCTGCTCCAGAGCCAACTCCCGCCCGGCCTCGAAGATGGTTTTGTGGCGACGGCTGACGACGTGCGCGCTCGCGTTGAGGCATTAAAGGTGGCGATCACGTCGGTCGATCCCACACTGGCCGGAGCCGCCGACACCACTGTCGATCGCATGCAGGAAACACTGAAACACCTGCACGCCAAAGTCATCTCCGCCAGCAAACGCAAGGACGACACTTTGCGCCGCCAGTTCACACGCACGCAGGCGCTTGCCTTCCCCGAAGGGCATCCACAGGAGCGCATCGTGGATCTCGCGTTCTTCCTGAATCGCTACGGTCAGGCGCTGTGTGATCGGCTGATCGAGGGACTGCCGCTCGACATGGGCACGCACTACATCGTCACGCCGTAGTACTCACCCTGATTTTCACAGGGAGGCGCGGAGGCACGGAGGTTTTCCGTTGGGATGCGGACCACGTCGACCCGCTTCTGCTTCACGCCACCTGCGGGCTAGAGTCTCAAGACGTTTCACAACGAGGCATGGAGGCGACCTCCGAATCATGCGTCTCCGTGCCTCCCTGTGAATGTCCTCCACGCCTCGTTGTGAATTCGCGGCAGTCTCGTTGGCGCGCTCAAGTTCCGCGCGCCCTACATGCGCGCACTACCCCATGCCGACAGTCGCGGCCTTGAGTCCGCTCTCGGCGCCGAGGAGGCGCGCACGGGCAGAGGCGATCCAGCCGGCGTCTTCGGCGAGGCGTGAGCGCGAGTCTTCGATTGCGGCGCCGGTGGTTTCCGGTGCAGGACCACCGTGGGTGCGGCGGATGGCCACGAAGTGTTCGGGGCTAAGGAGTTCGACGAGTGCGGCCTCCGTGTACTCGATGGCCGTGCCGGTGACCTCGCGGGAGATGTCGGCGACGATCGTCGAGAGCGGCACGTCGGGTCGTTCCTGACGGCTGCGCACGAGGCGCGCGGCGATGGTGTGCCCGGCCTTGAACGGGAGGCCGCGTTCGCGCGCGAGGGTGTCGGCCAGTTCGGTGACCGAGATCCAGTTTTCGCCCGCGCGCGTGCGCATCGTGTCGACATCCACATCGGCGCCATCGAGCGCCACCGCCACGAGTGAGACCGCGCGGATGGCATCCTTGAACATCGCGGCGACAAGCGGCTGCAGATCGTCCTCGGTGTCGACGATGTCGCCGAAGGGCGTGTTGTGAACCGCCACCGGAATGGCGCCGGCCTGCGCGAAGGCTTTTGACGCGAGGGCGCGCGCGTGTTCGAGCGCCACGGGATTGCGCTTCTGCGGCATGATGCTGCTCACCTGCACAAAGCCGTCGGTGAGACGGAGATAGCCGAACTCCATCGTGCACCAGAGCAGCAGGTCCTGTACGAGCCGGCCGACGCCAACGAGCGTCACGCTCGCGGCCGCCGCACTTTCCAGCAGATAGTCCACCGTGGCGATGCTGCCGTAGGTGTTGCCCGTCGGCCCATCGAACCCCAACAACACACTTGTGCGATCGCGATCGATCGGAAACCCTGTGCCGGTGATGGCGCACGCGCCGAGTGGATTCTGATTCACACACGCGTAGGCCGCTTTGAGGCGGGTGCCATCACGCTCGAGCTGCTCGATCGCACCGAGCAGATAATGGGCCACGGTCGACGGCTGCGCGGGCTGCGTGTGCGTGTGCGCAGGAAACACCGTGTGCCGGTGGCGTGACGCCAGCTCGATCAGCGACTGGCGCAACTGCACCGTCGCCTCGGCAAGCTTGAGCACAAACGCCCGGATGCACATCCGGTACATCGTCATGTCGATGTCATTGCGGCTGCGCGCGGTGTGCAGACGGCCGGCGACGTCAGCACCACAGGCCGCGACCACCTGACGCTCGAGATAGAAGAACAGATCCTCGTAGGACCCGTCGTACGTGGCGGCGCGCACCGCAGCCAGATCGATGCCGTCGAGGGCGCGTTTGATCATGCGCGCATCCTCGAGCGACACAATCCCGGTCTCACGCAGCATGCAGAGATGCGCGTAGTGGATGGCCATCAGCGGATCGAGGAACAACGCTTTGGCGTCCTCGAAGTTTTCGTTCAGAACAAGACGGACGTAATCAGGAGAAAACGGCATGTGGTCCTTTGCACCTTCAGCGGGCGCCCACGCGGCCGACCGCGCGGGTGGGGAACGCCGCGGCATCGAGCCACGTCGCCAGCCGCCCTTCCGCGACTTCCATCGCGGAGTTGACAGCCCCCATGAGCTGGGCGTCATCACCCAGCGAGGAAATTTCGAGTCGCGGCAGGTTCGGCACGATGCGCGACACCACGCGACGGAGTGGATGCAGCAGGAGGTCGCCGGCATGGCTCAACCCGCCGCCAAACACGATCAACGCCGGATCAAGGACCGCGACGATGTTGGCCACCGCGGTGCCGAGATACACGGCAAGCTCTTCGATGACGGCTGCGGCGCGCGCATCACCACCCCGCGCGGCATCGATAATCAGGGCGACGGCTCCGGCGCGATCCCCACCAGGTGCCGCGACACCTTCCACCAAACGCTTCACATGTTGCCATTCCGGAATCGCCGCGGCACCGACATGACTCTCGAGGTACCCGCGTTCGCCGAAGTCGGCTTCCCACTCGCGGTAGTCGAGGTTCATATGGCTGATTTCACCGGCGTACCAGTGGTGCCCGCGATGGACTCGCCCGCCGACCACCACACCGGCCCCGACGCCTGCACCCAGCGCGATGAACACGAAGTCCTCGACCTCCCTGGCACACCCGAACCACCGCTCGCCCAAGGCCGCCATGTTGGCGTCGTTGTCCACGCGCACCGGCGCCTGCAGTCGAGCCTCAGCGAGTTCGCGGAGCGGAATATCCACCCAACCCGGCAGGTTGACGGCGTTGATCACGCGGCCCGTCCGCACGTCGGTCATGCCGGGAGCGCCGATGCCGACGGCGTACAGCTTTGACCGATCACGTTTGGTCCGGCGGAACACCTCATCAACCGCCGTATAGATCTGGTCGAGCGTGGCAGATCCAGACGATGAGTCCGTGGGTTCCTGATGACGCGCCAGGACCTTGCCTTGCAGATCGGTCAACGCGACCCGCAGTGTCCGGGACCCCACGTCGACACCGACCAGATAGCCGAACTCGGCGTTGAACTGGAGCATGATGGGTGGGCGTCCGCCTTTGGACGTACCGATGCCCACCTCGTGCAACAGGCCCACTTCCTGGACAAGATCCTCGACAAGAGCGGACACGGTGGGCGGGCTCAGCCGTGTGACCTTGGCCAGATCGGCACGCGAAATCGGCCCGGCGCGGCGTACCACTTCAAGCAACCGGTGCCGGTTGACCCGCCGGGTGTTCAGAGTGCCCCCTGACCCACCAGCCACAAAGTCCACGTGTATCGTCACAATCGCAGATGTCCGGCTTAGTTCACCGAGTTAACAAAGTGAAGACTATACACTTTCAGTGACGCATGACCACCCGTTC
Organism: Acidimicrobiia bacterium; assembly: GCA_016871335.1. Classification (GTDB taxonomy): domain Bacteria; phylum Acidobacteriota; class Vicinamibacteria; order Vicinamibacterales; family SCN-69-37; genus SYFT01. Next base: position 94,219 of record VFZF01000008.1, on the reverse strand, counting down.
CGCCAAGGGAGCCACCCGGCCACCCAGCCCCCGCCGGCACGACCTTCGCGGGTCGTTGACGGCCTTCGTTCGCCGGCGAAAACGCCTCGTGCGGTTCGTCCTCATGCCCCTGGGCATTCTGGTGCTGCTCTCCGGCATCACGCTGGCCTATCTCTGGTCGTCGTATGCCGCCGAAATCGACGCGCGACTGGCCGGCGAACAACGGACGGTCCCCCGCATTTTCGGCCGGCCCTTTGAGTTGCGCGGGGGGCAGGGGCTGACGCCCGGACAGCTCGAAGAACGCCTGAACGACGTCGGCTACGCGCGGCGCGACACGATCGCCGGCACCGGCGAGTTCACGATCGGTGACAAGGTGGTGCGGTTGGCGCCACGCGCCGAGGGTGAGGGCCTGCAGGTCGTGCGCGTAGAGTTCTCGACCGGCGCGACACCCGTCATCACCAAGCTGATCGACGACGCCACCAACAAACCGACCGGCCCGGTGACGCTCGAAGCGCCGATGTTGACCGCGTTTGCCACAGGAGAGAAGCGGCGCTACACGCCGCTGGCTGCCATCCCCGAGCGCATGCGGCACGCGGTGCTGGCCATTGAAGACCGCCGCTTCTACGACCATCCGGGTGTGGACGTCATCCGGTCCGTCGGTGCGATCTTCACCAACCTGTTTGGCGACCGCGAGTACCTGGTGGGCGGCAGCACACTCACCCAGCAGATCGTCAAGAACACCTTCCTGACGCGCGATCAGACGATGAAGCGGAAGCTGCAGGAGCAGCTGATGGCCATCGTGCTCGAGTCGCGGCTGTCGAAGGATCAGATCTTCGAGCTCTATCTCAACGAGATGGTGCTCGGCCAGCGCGGCCCATTCGCCATTCACGGCGTCGCGGAAGCCGCGCGCATCTTTTTCGGCAAGGACGTGCGGAACGTCTCACTCGCGGAGGCCGCCACGATCGCCGGCCTGCTGCAATCCCCTTCGCGCCTGTCGCCGTTCAGGAACCCCGAGCGCGCCGTCGAACGGCGGAACGTGGTGCTGAGCGCCATGGTCGACGCGGAGTACATCACGCAGGACGAGGCGACCGAGGCGCGCAAGGCCCCGCTTGGCCTCGCCGCACGCGCGCTGGAGAACGAAGCGCCCTACTTCGTGGACTACGTGAGTCGTCTGGTCAACGAACGGCATGACGGTCTGTTTCAATCGACAGGCGCGGTGGACGTCTACACGACCATCGACTTGCACCTGCAGCGCATTGCGCAGGAAGCAGTCGGCGAAGGTGTCACCACACTCGACAAACAGATCGCCGGAGGCAAACGCGCCGGGCAGGTACAGGCGGCGCTCGTCGCAGTCGATCCCCGAACCGGCGACATTCTCGCGCTGGTCGGCGGCCGATCGTACAGTCAGTCGCAGTTCAACCGCGCGGTGACCACACGCCGGCAGCCAGGCTCGATCTTCAAACCGTTTGTGTATCTCGCAGCGTTTGAGCACATGGTGGCGGAGGGCGCACCCGGTCCCACACCCGCGACGATCGTGCTCGACGAACCCACCATCTTCATGGATGGCGAGACGCCGTACGAACCCGGCAACTACCGCGACGAATACGACGGCCCAATCACCCTTCGTCGCGCGCTCGCCATGTCGCGCAACATCCCGGCGATCAAGATTGCCGAAGAAACCGGCTACGACAACGTGGCGAACTTCTGGAAGGCGATCGGCGTCGGCACACCGGCGCAGCCCTTCCCCTCGATCGCCCTCGGCGTGTTCGAAACGTCCCCGCTCGACCTCGCCACCGCCTACACCATCTTCACCAACGGCGGCAGGCTGCGCCCCCTGCGCGCCATGACCCGCATCGTGGAGGGCGGCAAGCCGCGGCAGGTCACCGCCGGGTCGACCAGGGACATCGCGCGACCGGACACGACGTTCCTGGTCACCAACATGATGCGCGCCGTGATGAACGAGGGGACCGGCGCCGGCGCACGCGCACAGGGGTTCCGTCTGAATGCCGCCGGCAAGTCCGGCACGACCAACGAGCTGCGCGATGCCTGGTTTGTCGGCTTCACACCGGAGTTGCTCACGGTCGTCTGGGTCGGCTTTGATGACAACACCCCGGTTGGCCTCGGCGGTTCACAGGCGGCGCTGCCGATCTGGACCACGTTCATGAGGCGCGCGCTGGCGGCCCGTGCCGATCAACCCTTCAGCGTGCCGGACGGCATCGTCTTCGCCGACATCGACCCGCTCTCCGGTCAACTCGCCGGCCCGTTCTGCCCGCGACGCGTCTCCGAGGCGTTCCTCGAAGGCACCGACCCATGGGAGCAGTGCCACCTGCATCGGTACTGATGTCCCTGATCATCCGGAACGCGCTCATCCTGACGCTGAACGACGCGTGGGACGTCGTCTCCGGCGATGTGCACGTTGTCGACGGGCGCATCGCCGCCATCGGCAGCATCCCTGAAGGCACGCAGGCCGACCGCACCATTGATGCCGGCGGCGGCTACGTGCTCCCCGGGTTCGTGCAGACCCACATTCATCTGTGCCAGACGCTGTTTCGTGGATCCGCGGATGACCTGCCGCTGCTCGCATGGCTGAGGTCACGCGTATGGCCGCTCGAAGCCGCACACACCGACGACTCGCTGCGCATCTCCGCGCGCCTCGCCGCCGCCGAACTGCTCACCGGCGGGACGACGACGGTGCTGACCATGGAGACGGTGCATGGCACCGATGCGGTGTGTGAGGCGCTGGTCGACACGGGGCTGCGTGCACTCGTCGGCAAGTGCCTGATGGATGTCGAGAGCGACCAGCCGGCGCGCCTCCACCAGTCGGCCGCCGCCGGTCTCGATGAAGCACTGGCATTGCATCGGCGCTGGCACGGCGCGGCAAATGGACGTCTCCGCATCGCGCTGGCCCCACGGTTCGCGATTTCGTGCACGCGCGATCTGCTGGCCATGACCGCGGCCGCCGCCGAGTCGCACCGCCTGCTCGTGCACACACACGCCTCGGAACAACGTGAGGAAGTGGATGTCGTACGGCGCCTGACCGGTCTCGACAACATGGCCTACCTCGATTCAGTCGGCCTGGCGAATTCCCGGTTGTGTGCAGCCCACTGCGTGTGGGTCACCGACGCCGAGCAGGCGATGATGGCGGAGCGCGAGGTGAAGGTGCTCCACTGCCCCAGTTCCAACCTCAAGCTGGGCAGCGGCGTGGCTCCGGTGCCCGAGATGCGGAGCCGCGGCATCAATGTGTCACTCGGCGCTGACGGTGCCGCGTGCGCAAACACACTCGACATGTTCCAGGAGATGCGGCTGGCCGCGTCGTTGCAGGCGATGCGGCTGGGCCCCGGTCACCTGACGGCGCGCGATGTCGTGGCCATGGCGACACGGGAGGGAGCCCGGGCGCTGGGTCTCGACGCCGATATCGGCTCGATCGAACCCGGAAAAAAAGCCGACCTCATCGTCGTCTCCCGCCACGGCCTCCACCAGCAGCCGGCGATCGACCCCTACGCGACACTGGTGTACGGCTCCCGGGCGTCCGATGTGACATACACGCTGGTGGATGGACAGGTCGTGGCCGAACACGGCCACGCCGTCTGGGCGGATTCCGGAGCCCTGGTGGCCGAAGCCCGGGAGGCCGCCCGGCTCCTCCGGGACAGGGCCTGGGCTATACTTGGTTAGCAGTCGACGACCCTGAGTGCTAACAACCTGCTGACGCGATGAGTACCACTGACCTGACCGATCGCCAACGCCGGATTCTTGCGCGCCTGGTCTCGGATTACATCGAGCAGGGCGAGCCCGTGTCGTCCGCCTGGTTGGCGGAGCACTCGGGCCTGGGCTTGTCCTCGGCCACGGTGCGCAGCATCCTGGCGCGACTTGAGGAACAGGGACTCGTCCGCCAGCCACACACCTCCGCCGGTCGCGTGCCGACGGACGCTGGGTATCGGCTGTACGTGGATTCTCTGCTGCAGTCGCGGCGCCGGGTGAAATCCGGCGGGGATCTCGAGTCGCGATTCCGCCGCACCGGGTCCACCAGTGACCTGCTGGAAAGTGTGTCCCAGGAGCTGGCCCGTGCCTCCCACCAGATCGCCTTTGCGCTGACGCCGTCGAGTCCGACGGTGCGCCTGCGGCACATCGACTTCGTGAGCCTCGACAGTCACCGCGTGCTGGTGATCGTGGTGGCGACGGGCCACCAGATTACGCACAAGGTGGTGGAAACCACCGAGCCGTATGACGTGGCGGTGCTGCAGAAGGCGGCGCGGTACATCAACGCCGAGTTCGCGGGCCTCACCCTGCTTGAAGCGCGCGAGGCGCTCATCGCCAGAATGCGCGAAGAGCGGATGCTCTACGACGCGCTGATGACCCGGGCGCTGCAACTCGCGCAGGCCGGACTCGATCTCGCGACGCCCGAGGAGACGGTGGTGATCCAGGGCACGTCGTTCCTGTTTGAGGGCGCCATGGGCGCGGTCGGGGATCGCGAGCAACTCACGCTCGAGACGCTGCGGGCGTTGTTCCGCCTGCTCGAAGAGAAACATCGCCTGGTGGAGTTGCTCACGTCCTACATCGAATCCGACGGCCTGACGGTGGTCATCGGGTCGGAACACCTGAGTCCGGACATGCATCCATTCAGTCTGGTCGCGTCAACGTTCAACGACGGCCAGCGCACCGGCACGGTCGGGGTGATTGGCCCCACGCGCATGCGGTATCAACGCGCCATCTCGGTGGTGGATGGCGTGTCACGCGCCGTGACCAGGGTGTTGGAAGGGCACTAACACACACGTATGACTGAAGAGACGACCGACACGCCGGCCAACGGCGAGGCACACGACCCGACGACCGTCGACGTCGCCGCGCTCCAGCAGGATCGCGACGAGACGTACGACCGTTTGCTGCGACTCACTGCGGAGTTCGACAACTATCGCAAGCGCACCGATCGCGAGCGCCGCGATCTGTCCGACTTCCTCGCGATGGATGTCGTGCGCGACATCCTGCCGGTGATTGACGACCTCGAACGCGCGATGGCGGCGGCCAAGGACCTCGAGACGAATACCGAGCTGGCGGTGTACCACCAGGGCATCACGCTGATCCATCGGCAGCTGCTCGACCAGCTGCGCAAGCGGAACGTCGAGCCGCTTGAGGTGGTGGGTGTGGCCTTTGATCCGGAGTGGCATGAGGCGGTCGCCAATGAGCCCGCCGAGGGCCGGCCCGATGGCCAGATCACTGCCGAGCTCCGGCGCGGCTACCGCATCGGGTCGAAGCTGCTGCGGCCGGCGATGGTCAAGGTGGCGAAGGCGTGAGCCAGCGGGACTACTACCAGGTTCTCGGAGTCTCGCGCACCGCCAGCGAATCGGAGGTCAAGAGCGCGTATCGCAAGCTCGCGCTGCAGTACCACCCCGATCGCAATCAGGGCAATCCCGAGGCCGAAGAGAAGTTCAAGGAAGCGGCCGAGGCGTACTCCGTGATCGGCGATGCCGACAACCGTGCACGCTACGACCAGTTTGGTCACGCGGGTGTCTCGGGGGCCGGTCAGGGCGGGCCGGGCATCAACCCGGACATCTTCGGCGACTTCTCCGACATCCTCGGCGATTTCTTCGGCTTCGGTGGTGGCGGTGGACGTCGCGGCGGGCCGGTGCGCGGCAGCGACCTCCGCTTCGATCTGGAAATCGCCTTCGACGAATCATTCCGCGGCGTCGAGACGCCGATTCAGATCCCGCGCGAGGAGGCGTGTGAACCGTGTGGCGGTTCAGGCGCCGCGCCGGGTTCGTCGCGCGAAACGTGCCCTCAGTGCGGCGGCCGCGGCCAGCTCCGCTACCAGCAGGGTTTCCTCGTCGTCTCCCGGCCCTGTGGCCAGTGCCGGGGCACCGGCCAGATCATCCCGAAACCGTGTACCTCCTGCCGTGGCACCGGACGACAGATGCGTGACCGCAAGGTCACCGTGCGCATTCCCGCCGGCATTGCCGATGGACAGCGGCTTCGTCTGCACGGTGAGGGTGAACACGGCGCCCAGGGCGGCCCGCCCGGCGACCTCTACGTTGTGGTGCACGTGCGCCAGCACACGCACTTCGTGCGTGAGGGGGACGACCTCTACATGGAGGTGCGTGTGCCCTACCCGATCATGGCGCTCGGTGGCACGTTCAAGGTCGACAGTCCTGACGCGTCCATCGACGTCAGCGTCTCCGGCGGTTCGGCCAATGGCACACTGGTGTCCTTCAAGGGCAAGGGCATGCCGAACGTGTCGGGACGTGGCGCCGGCGCGCTGCACGTCCGGCTCGTGGTCGATGTGCCGCAGACACTCTCGAAGGATCAGAAAAAACTCATCGAGCAGCTCAAGAAGACGATGCCTGTCGAGACGCTTATGGCGCGTGACGTCGAGGGCGACGGTGACGGGAAGCCCTTCTTCGAGCGCGTGAAGGATCTCTTTGGCTGAGTCGCGGCCGGAGCGTGTGTACGCCGGTCTCGACGTGTCGGGATACGACGACCCCGACTTTGTGCTGGCGGAAGTGGACGACTGGTCTCCCACCGCCGTCGACGATTCGGGGGCCGCGCTGCGGATCTTCTTCAGTACGGCCGACGATCGCAACGCCGCCGGGACACACATTCGCGCGGTGATGCCTCAACTTGTGTGTGCGCCGATCGACGTCCCGGATGAGCACTGGGCTGAGCGCAGCCAGGCTGCATTGACGGCCGTACGCGTCGGCAACCTGACTGTGGCGCCGCCGTGGGACATCCCGGCCGATGGCACGCAGGTCATCGTCATTCTGCCGTCGATGGGCTTCGGCACCGGGCACCACGCGTCCACGCGCTTGTGTCTGGCGTTGCTGCAGCAGGACGATCAGGCCGGCCGCCGCGTGTGCGATGTGGGCACGGGCTCCGGCGTGTTGGCTATCGCGGCGCTGCGTCTTGGCGCCGCCAGTGCGATCGCCGTGGACTACGACATGGATGCGATCGTCTGCGCCCGCGAGTCCGCCGAACTCAACCACATCACGTCGGGTCTCGACATCCGTCAGCTCGATCTCGACGTGGAAGGCACGGTGGCCGGCGCCCCGTTCGACCTCGTGCTCGCCAATCTCACCGGTGGCCTGCTTATCCGCCTCGTTGATCGCCTCGTCGCCATGACCGTCAGTGGCGGCGCACTCCTCCTCAGCGGCATCACCTTTGCAGAAGCCGACGACGTGACCGCGGCGTGTGTTGGCGCGGGGTGTCAGGTTATCGAGCGCCGCGACGAAGACGGCTGGGTGGGGCTCCGGCTGGGCAGGTGAGCAGCTGCGCGGATGGGCGGACCTGCCGTCTGACAAATTCCACAACTTCCGGTAGCGGCCAATCCGTAAAGTGTCCGCGGTCCCTGAACTCAAAGTAGGAGCACTTCAGTTGCGCCGCGACGTGGCGTGGCTCGGCGATCGGAATATGGGGATCGTCGGTGGAGTTGTAGATCGCGATGAACTGCTGGTTGTCGCGAATCGCCTGCCACTGCCAGGGTGCCGCGTAGTACCCGCTCTGCGCCTCGAAACTGTCGCCCAAATCCGTGTAGCAGACACCGACCAGAACTGATCCGAGCAGCGCATGGGTCTCCGCGTATCGCATCGCCGCCACGGCACCTGACGAGTGCCCGATCAGAATCGTGTGCTCGTCAGCGCCCAGTAACTCGAGGAACGGCAGCCAGTGCGACGCGCGCGCCTTCACGCTGTCTGGAAACTGGCGATTGATGACGTCGAGTCCCTGCGCAGCCAGTTCCCTTTCCACCCATGGATACCAACCGTCCGCCGGACGGCACCCGCCGTTGCCGGGAATGATGATCGCCTTGGGTACCACTACGTCCACCCCCAGGCCGCCCACAGCAGTGTCATGGCGACTGCAGGTGCGGCCTCTGCACGCAGGGTGCGTGGACCGAGGGACACGGCGTGCGCTTGACGGGTCGCAAACGTTGCCAGTTCACCCGCGCTCCATCCGCCCTCGGGCCCGACCAGCACAAGGGCCGTTGATGGGCGCGCGGCTCCGCGCCAGTCGGGCAACAGCCCATCGGCCACCGCCGCCGGCTCGACACACGCCAGCGTCATCGCCGTCGCACCGGCGTCTCCCGTCTGTGCCCACAGGGCTTCAAGCGACGTCACCGCGGAGATCGTGGGCACCACGGCACGACCGCACTGCTTGGCCGCCGCCACCGCCACGCGATGCCAGCGGTCCACGCCGCGATCGTCGCGCCACGCTCTGGATGGCACGACCACATGGTCGGTGACCATCGGCCTGATCGCCGTGACTCCCATCACCGTCGCATCGCGCACTACTGCGTCCATCTGCTCGCCCTTGAGCACCCCGACCGCCAGAGTGACTGTGACTGCGGGTTCGGGCACCGGTCGCACTTCGGACTCAACAACCAGCGACACCAACGACTTGGAAATATTGTCAACGTGCGCCCGCCACTCCCGTCCCCGTCCGTCAAAGACATGGACGATGTCCGCGACACGCACGCGCAGCACACGCGCCAGGTGATGCGCCTCATCTCCCACGACATCGATGCGGGCTGGATGGTCACCCAGCTCCGCCATCCAAATCCTCACTCCTCACTCCCCAATGGAAATCCCCAATCCCCAATCCTCAATCCTCAATCGCTCTGATATTCTCTGCGCACATGGTGTTTCGCGGCCAGACACTTGGCAAGTACCGAATCATCGAGCCGCTGGGCAGTGGCGGGTTCGGCACCGTGTATCTGGCCGAGGATACGTGGATCGACAAGCGGGTGGCGCTGAAGGTGCCCCACCGCCAGAATCTCGATTTCGGCGAACTCCTCAAGGAGCCTCGTCTGCTCGCGGCGCTCGGTCACCCCAACATCGTCACGGTCATCACCGCAGAGAAGCAGGGCAACGTCTTCTTCATCGTGATGGAGTACGTGCCGGGCGAGACGCTCGAGACCCTGATCGTGCACAAGGGGGCGCTGGAACTGATGCAGGCGCTCGACTACACGGCGCAGATATGCAACGCTGTGGAACACGCCCACAAACACAACATCCTGCACCGCGACCTCCGCCCCGCGAACGTGTTTGTCACTGAGAAGGGCCTGGTCAAGGTCGGAGACTTCGGCACTTCGCGCGTGCTCGAACTCGCGGCGCACGGCACCACCGTCATCGGCAGTCCTCCCTACATGGCCCCCGAGCAATTCGAGGGCCGTGCGGTGTTTGCGTCCGACCTCTATTCGATCGGCGTGACGCTGTATCAGCTGTTGACCGGGACGTTGCCGTACGACACCCCGGCGCCGGCGGATCTCGTACGGCTCAGACGCGGCGAACTCGTCACGCCACCGCGCGAACGCAACAGCGGCATTCCGAAGGTCATCGACGACATCGTCATGCGGGCGCTCTCGCCTGACGTCGGGACGCGCTACCAGCGGGCCGAGGAAATGCTCAACGACCTGCTGGCCGCCAGGCGCGACCTCGTCCGGAAACCGCCGCCGCTGGTCGCCACGCCCCCGGCGCCTGCCGGCGCAGGCGCGACCCCGCGCCCGTCACCCGCACCGCGTCCGGCGCCGACACCCACGCGACTGCGCACGACAGGACCTCCGACCGCACGTTTTTGTTGGCAGTGTCGAAAACCGCTACCCGCGCGCGGCACACGCTGTCCATTTTGCGGCGAAGCACAGTGAACGAGCCCCGCGATACCCTCCTGGAGGATTAGAATTCGGGGGCGGACGCAGGGTTGGTTGAAAGGAGACAGGACGATGGCATTCAGCGGCACCGGCAAAGTGTGGATGAACGGCAAGCTCGTGGATTGGGCGAATGCGACGATGCATGTCGCGGCCCACGTCATTCACTACGGATCGGGCGTGTTCGAAGGCGCACGGTGTTACAGCACCTCGAAGGGGTCCGCCTGCTTCCGCCTCGACGCCCACATGCGCCGCCTGTATGACTCCGCGCGGATTTACCGGATGGAGTACGCCGTCGGCCAGGACGAGATGACGACCGCCGTGCTCGACACGATCAAGGCGAACGGGCTGCCCGCGTGTTACATCCGTCCGCTCATTTACCGCGGGTACAACGCGCTTGGCGTCAATCCGCTGCCCTGCCCGGTGGACGGCCTGATTCTGGTGTGGGAATGGGGCGCGTATCTCGGCGCCGACGCGCTGGAACACGGCGTGGACGTCCGCGTGAGTTCGTGGACCCGCAGCGCGCCGAACACGTTCCCCGCGATGGCGAAGTCGGTCGCCAACTACGCCAACTCCGGCCTCATCAAGATGGAGGCGGTGGTCGAAGGCTACAGCGAGGGCATCGCGCTCAATCCGGGCGGCATGCTCAGTGAAGGCAGCGGCCAGAACCTGTTCCTCGTACGCGATCACGTGCTGTACACGCCCACGATGTCGTCGTCGATCCTGCCGGGCATTACGCGGGATTCGGTGATGACGCTGGCGCGCGACCTGGGCTTCGAGGTGCGGGAAGTCCAGTTGCCGCGCGAGATGCTGTACATCGCCGACGAGGTGTTTTTTGTCGGCACGGCGGCGGAGATCACACCGATCCGGTCGGTGGACAAGGTCACGATCGGATCCGGCAAGCGGGGTCCGGTGACGGCCGCGCTGCAGCAGGCCTTCTTCGACTACATCAACGGCGCCGTTGAGGATCGCCACGGCTGGCTGACCTACGTGGACGTGCCCGTCACGGCCCGGTAACGTCATGACACATCGGGCGGCGTTTGATGCGCTTCTCGTGGAGGCGGCAGCCAAGCGGGCGTCCGACGTCCATCTGCGCGTCGGACAACCGCCGCTTGTACGCGCCAACGGCGAACTGGAACGCTGGGCAACTCTGCCCGTCGTCACCCGCGAGGATCTCGAGTCACTGATCAGCGTGTGGCTCGATGCGGATCAGCTGACGCGGCTTGACCGTACGCAGGAAGTGGACTTTGCGTGGTCGCTGCCTGGCGTCGGCCGGTTGCGTGCAAGTGTCTTCCGTGAACGTGGCCAGCCGGCAGCGGCGCTGCGTCTGATTCCCGCGCACATCCCGCCGCTGGACTCTCTTGGATTGCCGGCGTCGGTCGCCGCCCTGGTCGGCGAGTCGCGCGGTCTCGTCCTGGTCACCGGCGCCACCGGCAGCGGCAAGAGCACCACACTGGCCGCGCTTGTCGCCGCGATCAACCAGACGCGCAAAGTGCACATCCTCACAATTGAGGACCCGATTGAATTTGTCCATCACGACGACCAGGCCGTTATCAGCCAGCGTGAAGTCGGCATCGACGTGCCGTCGTACGCCGCCGGCCTGAAGAGCGCCCTGCGTCAGGACCCGGATGTCATTCTGCTCGGCGAATTACGTGATGCCGAGACGATCGAAACGGCGCTTGTCGCCGCCGAGACCGAACACCTCGTGTTGTCCACACTGCACACGCTCGACGCACCGGAAACGATCAACCGCATCGTCTCGGTGTTTGCGCCGCACCATCAGGGCCAGATTCGGCACCAGCTCGCCCGGGTGTTGCGTGCGGCGATCTCCCAGCGGTTGCTGCCGAAGGCCGACGGCCAGGGGCGCGCGCTGGCCGCGGAAGTCATGGTGTCCACGCCGTACATTCGCGACTGCATCGCCGACCGAGACAAGACGTCACTGCTGGCGAGCGCGATTGTGTCCGGCTCACACGAACACGGCATGCAGAATTTCGACCAGTCGATGCTGGCATTGACGCAGTCGAACAGCGTCTCGGTGGCAGAGGCGCTGCGGTGGGTCACGAACGTCGAAGAGTTCAAGATGCGCCTGCGCGGCATCACGCCAGGCGGCGCCTCGTTCCGCCGGTGACCCAGACACGCGTGGCGGCGCTGCGGATGCTGACGCGCCGCGACTACACAGCAGTCGAACTGCGCGAAAAGCTGCTCGCCAAGGACCATACGCCAGACCACATCACCGCGGCGCTCGACAGCCTCATCGCCGACGGGTTCCTGGACGAGCGACGGGTCGCGGCCAGCTACGTGCGCGTGGCGTCATCGGTGAAGGGCCGGGGCCGGCTGCGCATTGCGCGGGAGCTCGAAGCCCGGGGCATCAGCAAGGCCATCATCCGGGAGGCCCTCGAAGCGCTCCCCGCCGAGGATGAAGCCGAATCCATCCGGCACTTCCTGGAGCGCAGGCGCCTCCCCCGCCACCTGCCGGCCGCGGACCACCGGCGGCTCTTCGCCCAGCTCCTGCGCCGAGGCTTCTCGACCGACGTCATCGCTCGCGTGATGAGAGACCGACGCGAGAGTACGTAGGGCCCGGCTGTACAATGTCCTCTTGTCATGACTGCCCGAGAGATCCGCCAGAGTTACCTTGATTATTTTGCCCAGCGTGGGCACCGCGTTGTCAGTTCCTCGTCGCTGGTACCGACCGATGACCCGACGCTGCTGTTCACCAACGCCGGGATGAACCAGTTCAAGGATGCGTTCCTGGCCAAGGACCGTCGCGACTACGTGCGGGCGACCACCGTGCAGAAGTGCATGCGGGTCAGCGGCAAACACAACGACCTCGACAACGTCGGCCCGTCGCTGCGGCATCATACGTTCTTCGAGATGCTCGGGAATTTTTCGTTCGGCGACTACTTCAAGACCGATGCGATTCCGTTCGCCTGGGAGTTGCTGACGAAGGTCTGGGGCATCGATCCCGCCCGCCTGTATCCGAGCATCTTCAAGGGCGAAGGCGGCATCCCGCGCGACGATGAGTCGTTTGCGGTGTGGTCGGCGCTCGTGCCGGCGAGCCGGATCGCGGAACTCGGTGCCGCCGACAACTTCTGGTCGATGGGCGACACCGGGCCATGCGGCCGGTGTTCCGAGATCTATTTCCACCGGGGTGACGACATTCCATGCGGGGAAACAATCTGCCGCGGGATCGAATGCAGTTGCCAGCGCTACATCGAAATCTGGAACAACGTGTTCATGGAATTTGATCGGCAGCCCGACGGGGCGCTCAATCCCCTGCCGGCGCTGTCGGTCGATACCGGCATGGGACTGGAACGCATCACGACCGTGATTCAGGGCAAGCTGGCGACGTACGACACGGACCTGTTTACGCCGATCCTCTCGGCGATTGCTGCGCGCGCCGGCCGGCCGTACACCGCCAGCTCCGAGACCGACCATCCGGACATCTCGATGCGTGTGATCGCCGACCACCTGCGGGCCATGACGTTCCTCATTGGTGACGGCGTGTTGCCCTCCAACGAGTGGCGCGGGTACGTGTTACGCAAGATCATGCGTCGCGCGATGCGCCACGGCAAGAAGCTCGGCTTCACCGACCCCGTGCTGCATGAACTGATCGACACCGTCATCGCAGAGATGGGCGATGCGTATCCCGAACTGAAGACCAGTCGGGAAGCGATTGTCCGCACCGTGTACGCCGAGGAGGAACGTTTTGACGTGGTGTTGACGTCGGGCCTTCCGAAGCTCGAGGAACTGCTCGACCGCACTGTGGCCGCGGGCAGGAAGGTCGTCTCCGGCGAAGACGTGTTCCGCCTCTACGACTCCCTCGGTGTGCCGCTCGATTTCTCGGAAGACCTCGCCGGCCAGCGTGGGCTCTCGATTGATCAGGCGGGCCTGGATGCGGCCATGGAGGCCCAGCGCGAGCGCGCCCGGTCGTCCAGCGCATTTGAGACAAAGACGGCGGTGGCGTTCAGCTTCGCCTCGCCAGCGACGCAACAGCAGCTCGAACGGCTGCCCGATACCTTCGACGGATACACGACGACCACGGCCGATGCACAGGTGGTGGCGTTGTTTGATGCCTCCCGTACGCAGCTTGACGGGCTGCCGGCCGGCTTCGACGGGTTCGCAATTCTCGACCGTACGCCGTTTTATGTGGAGTCCGGTGGGCAGGTCTCGGATCACGGACGCTTTGAGTCCGGCGGTGCCACCGTGGCGACCGTGTCCGGGATGGGCCGCCTGGTGCCTGGTGGCGTCCGTGCGCATCGCGTGAAGACGACCGCCGCGCTGGCCGTAGGCCAGTCGGTGACTGCGATCGTGGACAACACGCTGCGCGACGCCACGCGCCGCAATCACACGGCGACGCACCTGCTGCACGCGGCCCTGCGTCAGACCCTGGGTACGCACGTGCGGCAGGCCGGGTCCCTTGTGGCGCCAGACCGGCTCCGCTTCGACTTCGCGCACTTCTCCGCCCTCACGACCGACGAACGGCTCGCAGTCGAGCGCATTGTGAATGAGCAGGTCTTCCGGAACACGCCGGTCGTGACCGACGTGAAGAACACCGAGGACGCGATCAAGGGCGGCGCGATGGCGCTCTTCGGCGAAAAGTACGGCGACAAGGTCCGCGTCGTGCAGATCGACGGCTTCTCCACCGAGCTGTGTGGTGGCACCCATGTGCGTTCCACCGGAGACATCGGGCCGTTTGTGATCACGGAAGAAGCCGGTGTCGCCGCCGGGGTCCGCCGCATCGAAGCCGTGACCGGCGCGGGTGCGGTCGCACACATGCAGCACACGCAGGCCGCTGTGGCACGAACCGTCGCGGCGCTTGGATCCCCACTCGATCAGGCGCCCGACGCGATCGCCCGTCTGCAGGCCGAGGCGAAGCGCCTCACCAAGGAAAACGACCAGCTCAAGATGAAGATCGCGCTCGGCGGCGGCAACGCCGGTGGGCAGGATGACGATATGGTGGCGATCGGGGACGCGAGGTTCATCGCGCGTCGTGTGAGCGGGCTCGACAAGGACGCCCTGCGCGGCCTGTCGGATTCACTCCGCGATCGCATCAAACGCGGCGTGGTGATCATCGCCGCAGACAACGACGGCAAGGTGCAGTTGCTGATTGCAGTCACCAAAGACCTGACCGATCGCCTGACAGCCGGTCAGCTCGTGAAGGAACTCGCCCCGCTTATCGGCGGAGGTGGCGGCGGCAGGCCCGACTTCGCGGAGGCCGGGGGCAAAGACCCTGACGGTATCGCCCGCCTGTTTGAGCGGGCGCAGGCACTCGTCAATGAGGCAATGAGGCAATGAGGCAATGAGGCAATGCATGGCCCCATTGCCTCATTGCCCCAGCCCATTTTTACGAATAGGGCGTCGCCGGCGGCCCGAAGGGCTCCGTGGGCGCGGCGGCGGCTGACACCTGCCAGATAGTCGCGCCCTGGTTGGTCGCAAAGGATCGCCCACCGGTTGAGCCGAAGGTCTGCGGAACTGCGGTCGCGTAGTAGGCCGTCTGCGTCGCCGTGCCGTTGCAATCGTTCGGACCGGCACCGGCGCCGGCGCCGGCCACCAGCGCGAACTGATAGCCGGCCTTGAACGGTGTTTCAGTGTGGAACTCCGGCGAGATGAACGTCTCGGTCTGCCCGGGAGGTGGCGTCGCCAGCACCGTGAACGACGGCGCAAATCCCTGGTTCCCGCAGCTGGAGGAATACGACACCTCCGCCACATTGATCACCCGCAGAGACCCGGCCGCCGAGGACTCGTTCCCCGCCATACGTGACCGCATCAGTCCCGGCACCGCAATGGCGGCAATGATGCTGATGATGGCCACCACGATCAGCAGCTCAATCAGCGTAAATCCGTCTTCGTGTTGCCTGTGCATGAGTGAGAGTCTCCGACCCTTTTGACGCCCCGCCGACAAAATTGGACGTGCCGTGCCCTGAACTGACGATAACACGCCCCTTGGTCGCGGATCGGCGGCGTGGTACGTCAAAAACGCTAACTATATCAATTACTACCCATTACAGACGGCCTGGGCACTCAGGCGTCCGGGCCTCGCGCCGGGGATCACGATCGCGAGCAGCGACGTGGAGAACAGAATCGCATCCTGCAGCGTGACGCCCAGCCCTTCGCCATCGGCGGTTTTCGACGCATAGAGAGACACCGCGCTCAGCACCACGCGGGGATTCATGAGCTGATCACAGGCCGCTGGCCTCGAGCAGGCCCATCACCTGCTGCTCGAACCACTCGCCGGACGCCGAGCCGAGGTGTTTCAGATATACCGTACCGTCCGGCTTCACGAACCACGACACGGGATACGCCATGATTGCGCGATACGCCTCCATCACGTCGTCGCGATCCCGCGCGACAAACAACGGATAGTTGATGCCGAACTCGGCCGCAAAGGTCTTGATGTCCCCTGGTGTGTCCGACACCGAGATGCCGAGGATCGTGAAGCCCTTGTCCTGGTACTTGTCCACCAGTTTGATGAAGATCGGCGTCTCCTGCCGGCATGGGGGACAGGTCGTGTACCAGAAGTTCACGATCAGCGGGCGCCCGCGATAGTCGGACAGACGGACAGTCTCGCCATCCGGATTCTTCAGTATGAACCCGAGGTCGGCGATGTCTTCGGACTTGTCTGCCGGGTTGCAGGCAACAGCCAGAAGAAGTGCACACGCGAGCCACAGACGACGCATACCCAATGATAAGGTGCACGAGGGCACTCGTGCACTTGTGCACGGGAGCACCGGTGCACCATGAGAATTGACGTCTGGCTGGATGTCGCGTGCCTCTGCAAGACCCGCACGGACGCAAAACGGTTCTGTGAAGGTGGCAAGGTCAGCCTCAACGGCCAGTCGGCCAAGCCCCACCGCGAGCTCAAACTCGGCGACGTCGTCGAGGTCAGCAAGTCCCCGGGCCACCGCATGCGGGTCATCGTGCGCGGCCTGACCGAACAGCACATCCCCAAGGCCGAAGCCCGGATGCTCTACGAGGACGTCACCCCGGAGCCGTCCCCTGAGGTCAAAGCCATGCTCGAACTGGCGCGCCTGGCCGGCCCCCGCCCCGCCCGCGGCCCTGCGGCCCCACTCGACAAATACGAGAAACGCCGTCGCCGCGACGCCAAGGAGCGAGGGGACGTGTAAGACTGCCCTCCCCCGAATGGTATACTTCGGTGTTTCCGGGCAGCCCTGCTGCCCTCACCCGAGAGGTTTCATCACGTGGCTACTCGACACAAATCGGCACTCAAGGCGAACCGTCAGACCATCGTGCGCACCGCGCACAACCGCGAACTGCGGTCCAAGCTCCGCACGGGCCTCAAATCCATCCGCGCGGCGATCGACTCGGGCGACTCGGCGGCGGCCAAGGCGGCCCTGAGCCAGACCTTCTCGCTCATCGACAAGATGTCGAAGAAGAAGATCATTCACGACAACGCGGCCGGCCGATACAAGTCGCGCATCGCGAAGAAGCTCGCCAGGAAGACCACGGCGTAACGCCCCCCTTCAGGGGCACTGCGACGCCACCTCCTGTCGCAGTGTCAGGGCATAACGATCGTGCCCGCCATCGATGCCCTGCACGCCACCCTGGGTGCCGTCGTCTTCTTCCCCATCGTTCTCAACATCATGGTGATCACGTGGGCGCTGCAGTGCCGCGGCACCGTGTACGTCACGTCCTTGATGGTCTTCGCCGCGGTGTGCGCGCTGATCGCGCTCGCGGGTCTGTGGGTCAGTGTGAGGCGGACGCCAGAGCCCGTTCGAGTAAATCAGACACATTAAGCAGCGGCGCCTGTCGGCGAAGGTACGGCAGGTCGAGTCGCGATCCCTGCACCCGCACGATGCCCAGGACGTCTCGCCACTGCCGATCAGACACTTCATTGCTCAGACGGAACCATCGGAGCTAGAGATCCACTTTCAACATCGTGGCGTTGTCGATGAAGTTGACGCTGGACAGACCGCGCACGGCTCGCCGAAGAGCGTCCTCGGCGACGTAGAAGTCCGGTGCGAGCGCCGCAACCAGGGCCGACACATCGTGGTCGACGAGCGGCCGCGTCGCCGCCGGACGGGGGCACAACTCCAGCCGCGCCCGGCACGACCGACGTCGTGAGCCGCACAAACTCCGCCGACAGTACCGGCCGGCGCCGCCCATCAATGGTGACGATGAAGTCTTCGGGTCGCAGGTCTGCGACCGGCGTGCCGTCTCGGCCCACGACTGTGGTGTCGATGACGATGAGGTCGGCTGACGCGCGAAACTGTGGTGCCTGCGCGGCGAGCACCGTGCCGGTTGCCACAACCACCGCACACAGCCATCGCACCATCAGCGGCGTCCGTATCCCCCGACGAACGAGCGCTTCGGGATGGCGCGGCCGGTGAGTTCCACAATGAGCCGCTCCATCAGGACGCGGTCTTCCCCGCCGGAACTCTTGAGCGCGAGGTCGGTGCGAAGGAGCACATCGAGCGCAGCTTTTACGCGGTCCGGCGCGGACTCGACCAGCCGGTTCGACACCCACCAGCGGAGTTGGCCGAGCATCTGATGCGGCGAGTCGCCGCGATCAAATCGAAGCGCCACCTCCCGCAGGGCCTTGGCCGCATCGCCATCGCCGATGGCATTGGTCAGGCCCCAGTCATCAAGTTGCGCGCCGCCGGTGGCGACTTCATCGGCGTCGGCCACGGTGATCGTCGGGGCACCTTGCGTGAGCAGCAAGAGGCGTTCGATGTCCCCGCGCAGCTTCGAGATATCCCCACCGGAGCGGGCGGCAAGGATCTTCACCGCACCAGGCTCGATGGTCCGGCCTTCGCGCACCATCTCTTCCTGGATGAACCTGGCCGCCCCAGCCTGCGCGGCCGCGATGTCCGACGCATTCGGCGCTCCGCGGGAGCCTTCCGCGCGGATGCCACCGAACTCGACGACGTGCCCCTTGGCGACCAGCTGCTTCGTAAACCGGCGTCCGCGGTCGATCTCGGTCGCGACAAACACCAGCGTCGCAAAGTCGGAGGGTGCGGCGAGATAGTCCTCAAGCGGCGTCATGTCGCTCGCGGCGGAATCGGCGTCGGCGGGGTCGTCCGCCTCGTCCTCGTCCTCGTCGGACGTCTTCCCGGCACGCTTCGGCTTGAGCAGCTTTTCGGCGCGCATGACGATGACGAGGCGGCGGTCGCCAAGCATGGGCAGGCTGCGGCAGGAGGCAGCGATGTCGACGGGAAAGCCGCCCGGCTCCGCGGCATACACACGGTCCACCGCGAACGGGCGGTCGGCCTCGTCCACCGTGCCCTCGATCGCGTCGACCATGCTGCCGGCGAGTTTCACGTCTTCGCCGACAAACAGATACACGCGCTGCAGCTCTCGCTTCTTGATGTGGGTGCGGAGCGCGTCACTATCGAGGTTCGGCACGGTCCCGCCTAAAACGCCTCAAGAATGGACGTGACCACCGACCGTGAGAAGTTCTGCGACAGGCGCTGCATGGCGTTGGTGTTCTGGCCGAAGAACGCCGCCACATCGGTACCGGTCGTCGTCGACACGTCGTACTCCTCGCGATACTGCAGGGCCGCGTTTGACCAGAGGACCTTGTTCTCGCGCAGGTCCTTGAACTCAAACGATGCGGTGACAACCAGCGCCACGCGCGACGCCTGGCTCCCGGTGGTGAACGCCGTCGTATCGAGCCGGACGCTGGTGATCGTGCCGGTCAGCACGGCATCCACATTCGTGGCATCCGGCTGCACCGTGTACCGCCCACGGCCGGCGAACTCACGTCGCACGGCATCGGTCAGCACGCGATCCAGATCGAAGGTGGCCGTCTGATTCACGAACGCCGGCACGCCCACAATCCGGATGTACTCGGGCAGGAACGATCCCCGGCCGGCCAGGGCATAGCCGCAGGCGGACGCAGACAACAGCAGCGGCAGGAGGAGAAGCGCCAGGCTGCGACGTGCCCTCATCCCTTCACCACGATGCTGATCGGCTGCTCGATGCGCGCGTGAATGACCTTCACGATCTGTTTGCCGTCGGTCCATTTCTGCACCTCGGGAGACGCCAGCGCCAGTGCGATGTTCGCCTCCGGTCTCGAGTCGGCCGGCACGGTCAGCCGTGCGCGGAGCCTGCCATTGACCTGCACGGGAATCTCCACCGACTCGTCACGCGCTGCGTCCTCATCACACACCGGCCAGCCGGCAGCGACGACCCCGTCAGCATGGCCCATCTGCGCCCACAACTCCTCACACATGTGCGGAGTGAAGGGCGAGAGCATGAGAACAAGCGCCTCGAGTGTCTCGCGCAGGACGGCGGCCGTCTCGACGCGGTCCACCGAGGCGCGGAGTTCATCATCGACGCCCAGCGGACGCACACCGCGGAGTTCGGCGTAGGCATAAAGCTCGTTCACCAGCTCCATCAGCGCGGCCACGGCCGTGTTGAGGTGCACCCGCGGGTCGATGTCCTGCGTGATACGGCGGATCGTGCTGTGGGTCTTCCGCCGCATGTTCCGATCCGCCTCGTCGAAGGCCAGCCCGGTCACCGCAGGCGCCGAACGAACAATGTCCGTGCAGTGGTCGGCGATGCGCCACACACGATTGAGGAACCGGAACGCACCTTCAAGGCCGGAGTCCGTCCACTCGACTTCCTTCTCGGGTGGCGCGACGAACATGACGTACAGGCGCAACGCGTCCGCGCCGAACTGCTGAATCATGTCGTCCGGGTCCACGACGTTGCCCTTGGACTTGGACATGACCGCTCCGTGGCGCAGCACCATGCCCTGCGTCAGCAGGCGCGTGAATGGTTCGTCGATCGTCACCAGCCCGATGTCGCGGTACACGCGACTGAAGAACCGCGAGTAGATGAGGTGCAGGATGGCGTGTTCCACGCCACCGCTGTAGAAGTCAACGGGGCCCCAGTACGCGACCTTCTTCGGATCAAACGGGAGGTCGTTGTTGTGCGGGTCGCAGAACCGGAAGAAGTACCACGAGGAGTCCACAAAGGTATCCATCGTGTCGGTCTCGCGTCGCGCGGCCGTGCCGCACTTCGGACACGGCACATTCACGAACTCCGGCACCTGCGCCAGCGGCGAGTCGCCGCGACCGGTGAACTCGGTAATCTTCGGCAGCTCGACCGGCAGATCCTTGTCGGGCACCGGCACCATGCCGCACGACGGGCAATGGATGATCGGAATTGGCGTGCCCCAGTACCGCTGACGGGAGATGCCCCAGTCCTTGAGCCGGTACTGCACGGTCCCTTCGCCGATGCCTCGCGACGCTGCCTCGGCCGTCATGCGGCGGTTGGCTTCCTGCCATGGCAGACCATTCCACTCGCCAGACTCCACGAGCGCGCCGTCGCCGTCGTACGCCTCGGTCAACGTCGCGCCATCAAGTGTGCCGCCCTCGGGCTGGACGACGACGCGCACTGGCAGGTTGTATTTGCGCGCGAACTCGAAGTCGCGTTGGTCATGCGCGGGCACGCCCATCACGGCGCCGGTGCCGTAATCGCCGAGCACGAAGTTCGCGACCCACACGGGCACTTCCTGGCCGGTGAACGGATTGGTCACGGTGCGGCCGGTATCGAAACCTTCCTTCTCCACCTCGCCGGTCATGCGCGCAGATTTGTCCTGCGCGCGGAACTTCGCCGCCTTCGCGCGGAACGCCGCCGGGTCCGGCGATGCCGCCGCAAACTGCTCGACCATCGGATGTTCAGGGCCTAGCATTACGAACATCGCCCCGTAGATGGTGTCGATGCGGGTGGTGAACACCTCAATATGCCCATCCGCCCAGTGACCCACCTGCCCAGGGAGCGCGAAGCGCACGCGAGCGCCCTCTGACCGCCCGATCCAGTTGCGCTGCATCGTCAGCACCTTTTCAGGCCACTGCGAGAGTCCTTCTGCGGCGGTCAGGAGTTCGTCGGCATACGCCGTGATGCGAAGACACCACTGTTCGAGTTCACGGAGGGTGACGGTGGTGCCGCAGCGCCAGCAGCCGCCGTCCACGACCTGCTCGTTGGCGAGCACGGTCTGGCAGCTTTCACACCAGTTCACGTTCGAGCGCCGGCGATACGCCAGGCCCTTCTCGAACATGCGGGTGAACAGCCACTGATTCCACGTGTAGTAGACCGCGTCGCACGTCGCGAGCTCGCGCTCCCACGCGTAGCTGATGCCGAGGCGCTGCAGCTGGCCCTTCATGTGCGCGATGTTTGCGCGTGTCCATGTCTCTGGATGCAGGTTGTTCTTGATGGCGGCGTTTTCGGCGGGCAGGCCAAACGCGTCCCACCCGAACGGATGCAGCACGTTGAACCCGCGCATCCTCATGGTGCGGGCCATGATGTCGCCAATCATGTAATTACGGACGTGTCCCACATGCGCGTGCCCGGACGGATAGGCGAACATTTCCAGGCAATAAAACTTCGGCTTCGACAGGTCCTCGGTCACCTCGAACGCACGGGTATCCGCCCAGTGCTTCTGCCACTTCTGCTCGATGTCTTGGGGCTTGTACGAACTCACTTCGGTATTTTACCCGGAGTATTCACCATGGGGACTATTCACCAGAGAGGGCCATGGAGGGCCGTGGGGAAACGCAAGAACGAATAAAGGTCCCAGAGACGGCACAACGAGCGGGTTGGGTGCCGCCAAAGGCGGCAGATGCGGGTGGAGGGCGGTCGTGAACGAATGCACCGGGCGCATTCATGCGGTGTATTCGTTCACGACCGCCCTCCACCCGCACGGCCAGGCTTCGCCTGGCCCCCACCCCTCACCGGTCAGTGACAGGCATTTCCCCATGGTTCCTCACGGAACCTCATGGTGAGAACGCTCGATTGCCTCGATCGTCGCGTCAATCCCCTCCCTGAGGGCCCCAAGGTCGTAGCCGCCTTCCGTGACGACGGCGATGCGGCCGCCGCAGAGGCGGCGGGCGGCATCGGCGAGCATCTCTGAGAGGCGGGCAAAGCCGGCGGTGGTCATCCGGAGGCCACCCAACGGGTCCCGATGGTGGGCGTCGTAACCGGCGGAGACGAGCACGACGTCCGGCCGGAACGCCTCAAGAGCCGGCAGGGCCTGCCTTTCGTAGACCCCCAGCACCTCGTCATCGCCGGCGCCGGCGCGCATCGGCAGATTCAATGTGAATCCCTCACCCGCACCGCTGCCCCGGTCGGTGTCGGCCCCGCTCCCCGGCCAGAACGGGTATTGATGACTGGAGATGAACAACACCGACGGGTCGGCATAAAACGCAGCCTGCGTGCCGTTGCCATGATGAACGTCGAAGTCGACAATCGCCACTCGCTCGGCACCTTGGGCTCGCAGCACGGCCGCTGCGACGGCGATGTTGCTGTAGAAACAAAAGCCCATCGCCTTGTGTGGTTCGGCGTGATGGCCAGGTGGGCGCACCAGCGCCATCGCCGATTCGCCCGTCGTCCACGCGTGACGAGCCGCGTCGATCGTGGCGCCAGCAGCCAGGCGAGCCACGTCGTACGACTCCGGACTCGTATACGTGTCGTCATCAATCATCACGGCTTTGCCGGCCGTGGCCTCGATCGCATCCAGATACGCCGCGGTGTGGACGAGCGCGAGTTCCTCGCGCGTCGCCATGCGGGGTTCGCGCACCGCGCCGCCGCCGGCAGCGAATGCCCCCGCGACAGCCTCGAGGACCTCGCCGCGCTCGATGCGTTCTGGATGGCCGGGTGGAGGACAGTGCTCGGAGAATCTGGGGGAATGGAGGAGGAGCATCGTTATTGAGGATTGAGGATTGAGGATTGAGGATTTGGATTGGGGGATTGCTCCAGACTCCGCATTGCCGCTTCCAATTGCAGTCGCCCCCGCTCCACGCTCGCCTCTTCCGTATTCGCGACGTACAGCGGCTCCCCGATGTTGATGGAAATTGTCGCGCCGGGTTTGGGGATCTGCTGGCGGTCCCAGCTGTTCACGGTCCAGTACGGGTCCGCTTCGACGTGAAACGGCACGATGGGATGGCCGGTGGCGCCAGCGAGCCAGGCGGCGCCTGGTTGCGCGACACGGGCGGGCCCACGCGGGCCATCCACCGTGAATGCCACCGGCTGGCCGGCCGCCAGGGTGCGCCGCATCTGCACGAGCGCCTTCGCACCGCCGCGCGAGGACGAGCCACGAGCCGCTCCGTACCCGAACTTCGCAATGATGCGCGCAATCCATTCGCCGTCAAAGTTCTCGCTGGTGATAACCACAATGCCGCGATCGCGGAAGTACGGGAGCCCGGCGAGAATCCGGCCGTGCCAGAAGGCGAGGATCGGGACTTCCCCCACACGCGCAAGCGCATCGAAGTGGTTGGCGCCGGTGGCGCGAAACGTCCAGGTGCCCGCCAGGGCCTCGATGAGGGGCCAGCCGAGCGTGGCGATGGCCGACACCTGCGCCCGCTTCGCCCAGGACTCACGCCAGGCGGAGTCTGCAGCCATCAGGGGCGATCGTCAGGCGCGCACTTGGGTGTGAGCGCCTTCATCTTGCCGTCCACGTAGGTCATCAGATCGACCATCTGCACCGGCGCGTTGGTGGACGCCTGCGCGCCCTTGAGCATGATCGAGCAGAAGGGGCACGCCATCACCACCGTGCCGGCGTTGGTCGCCTGCAACTGCTCGAAGCGTTCCTGGCTGATGCGTTTGCCGGACTCGTGCTCCTCAAACAACAAACCACCGCCTGCGCCGCAGCAGAACGGATTGTCCCCATGACGCGTGGGTTCGGTCACGGTCGCGCCAAATCGCTCCAGCAGCGCCCGTGGCTCGGCGTGCACATCGGCATACCGTCCAAGGTAACAGGGGTCGTGGTACGTCACGTTGTCTTTTTCGCGCCACTCGAGCATCACGTCGCGAGTCAGTTCCTCGACAAGCGATGCCGAGTGCACCGCCTCAACCGTGTAGCCCATCAGCTCATAGTCGTGACCGAGCGTCTTCACGCAATGCGGGCAGGACGTGACGATCTTCTTCACACCGGAGGCGCGCAGGTCTTCGATGTTCTGTGCCGCCAGCTCCTGATACATGTATTCGTTGCCGGTGCGCTTGGCGACGTCCCCGGTGCACCGTTCCTTCGACAGCACACCGAACGTCTTGCCGCGCGACCGCAACAGGTCGAACAGCGACCGCATCGACTTCTGGTAGTCCGCCTCGAAGGCGCCGGCACATCCCAGCCACACCAGATACTCGTGTTTCGCCGGGTCAAACGTCTCCAGCGCCGCCGACTGCACAAACTTGGCGCGCTGGTCGTACATCAGGCCCCAGATGTTCTGCCGCCGTTCAAGGTTCGTGAACAGCGGCGTCAGGAACTCCGGCGCCTCGCCATTGGATACAAGACCGCGCCGGGCGCCGATGATGTTCGGCAGGTGCTCCACGCCAACCGGACACGCCTGCTCACACGCACCACACGTGGTGCACTGCCAGAGCACGTCCTGGTCGTAGACATCAAGCAGGCGCTTGTCCATCTCCCCCGCCAGAAGCGCCGCTTCGTTCTGCAACGGAATCATCTTCGGATTGAGCCGTTTCCCTGTGCCAAACGCCGGACAGTTGTCCTGACAGCGTCCACACTCCACACACGAAAACGCGTCCAGTACCGTCTTCGACGGCAGGTCCTTCACCGTCTCAAGGCCGACCTGTTCCTTCTCGAAGTCGAGGTTGGGGACGGTGCCGAGAATCGGCGACTTCAGGAACACCGCCGCCGGCGAGATGATCAGATGCAGATGTTTTGAGTTCGGCAGCAGCACCATGAAGATCAGGATGATCAACATGTGCACCCACCAGTTCACCCGTCCGATGAAGTCGGTCTCGTACACGAAGCTGACGAAGTAGGTCACCATCAACATCGCGATGAAACACGCGATGAGCAGCGACTCCTTCGACACCGTCGCGCCCAGCCCCGGGGGACGCACGATGCCTCGGCGAATCGCCAGCCCGATGATGCCAATCAACACGCCGGCTGCAAACGGCGCCAGCGCCCACTTGTAGACCAGAAACGGCGTGGTGTGGGTCACGTCCACGAGGCCCAGGCCCCGCAACATCTCGGCGGTCGTGTATCCGCCAAACGCCACGAAGCCCCAGAACACCGCCAGGTGCGCGATCCCCGCCGCCTTGCGCGCAGAGATGACTTTCGACTGGAACACCACCTCGCTGATGAACCGGTCCATCCGCGCGCCCAGGTGGTCAAAGGTGAAATTGTTTGGCGCCGCCTGGATCAGTTTCAGCCGCGTGGACATCTGCGCCAGAAACCCCGCGACAAAGGCGACAAATACAATCCGGAATGCCCAGACGTCCCAGTTCATGGAGGAATCATAACTGGGCCGTGAGTACAATGTCCCGATGATCGTCGGCATCACCAAAGAGTCCATCCCCGGGGAGCGCCGCGTCGCAGCCACACCGGACTCGGTCACCAAACTCCAGTCATTCGGTTTTGCCGTGCTCGTCGAATCCGGCGCCGGTCTCGCGGCGGGATTTGCCGACGAGGCCTATGCGGAGGCGGGGGCGCGCATCGCGTCGACAGCCGAGACGTGGGCGGCGCAGGTCGTCATCAAGGTCCGCCCGCCACAGGACGCCGAGGTGGACCGCCTGAACGCCGGCCAGACACTCATCAGTTACCTCTACCCGGCGCAAAATGGACCACTGGTTGAACGCCTGATCGAGCGCGGCGTCACGGCCGTGGCCATGGATCAGGTGCCGCGAACCACCCGCGCACAGAAGGTGGACGCCCTGTCCTCGACGGGCAACCTGTCGGGCTACCGTGCGGTGCTCGAAGCAGCCCACGTGCTGCAGCGCCCCATGGGTGGCCAGACGACGGCGGCCGGCAAGATCCTCCCCTGCAAGGTGCTGGTCATTGGTGCCGGCGTCGCCGGGCTCGCGGCCATCGGGGCCGCCCGCGCGCTCGGCGCCATCGTCCGCGCCTTCGACACTCGCCCGGCGGTGAAGGAACAGGTCGCGTCGATGGGCGCCGAGTTCCTGCAGGTCGAGATCGAC
Source organism: Acidimicrobiia bacterium (assembly GCA_016871335.1). Taxonomy (GTDB): domain Bacteria; phylum Acidobacteriota; class Vicinamibacteria; order Vicinamibacterales; family SCN-69-37; genus SYFT01. Next base: position 67,713 of record VFZF01000008.1, on the reverse strand, counting down.
GAAGACGGCACGGGACAGGGCGGCTACGCAAAGGAAATGAGCCCGGCGTTCATCGCGGCCGAGATGGCGCTGTTCGCCGCGCAAGCCAAAGAGGTGGACGTCATCATCACGACGGCGCTCATCCCCGGCAAACGCGCACCGATTCTCATCACCGCCGACATGGTGCGGTCGATGAAGCGCGGGGCCGTGATTGTCGACCTCGCGGCGGAAACGCAGGGCAACTGCGAGCTGACGACGCCGGGTGAAGCCGTCACGGTCGATGGCGTCACCATCATCGGATACACGGACCTGCCGTCGCGGCTGGCACTCCAGGCGTCATCGCTCTACGCCCAGAACATCGTGCATCTGCTCGACGAAATGGGCGGCGCCGCGAAGTTCGGCATCGACGAGAGCAACGACATCGTGCGGCCCATGACGGTGGTGAAGCAGGGAGTGCTGTCGTGGCCCCCGCCTGCGATATCGCCTTCGCATCCGCCTTCGCTACCGGTGCCTTGGGCACCAGCTACGGCGGACTCGCCCGCTCGCGCGGGCTCGCCCACACCACCCACATCTGCCCAGCCTCGCCCAGCCGCCAAACCGCCCAGCCACGGAGCTCCTGCCGGTAATACGTCGTGGACGGTCATCGGGGTGGTGGGCGTCGCGCTCTTTGTGATTGGTCTCGGTGCGCCGCAGAACTTCCTGACGCACCTCACGGTGTTTGTGCTGGCGTGTGTGATTGGCTATCAGGTCGTCTGGAGTGTGACGCCTGCGCTGCACACGCCGCTGATGAGTGTCACCAACGCCATCAGCGGCATCATTGTCATCGGTGGCATGTTGCAGATTGGTGGGGGCCTGACGTCGGCGGCCAGCATCATCGGCGCCATCGCAATCTTCCTGGCTGCCCTGAACATCTCCGGCGGCTTCCTTGTGACCCACCGCATGCTGAAGATGTTCCGCCGATGACGATGACCACGTCGCTTCTTACTACGTCGTATCTGGCCGCCGCTGTCCTGTTCATCCTGAGTCTGAAGGGACTCTCGCATCCGGAGACTGCGCGGCGCGGCAATCAGTTCGGCGCACTCGGCATGTTGATCGCGGTCGTCGCAGTGGCCCTGCATATGGGCATCCTGGCATCTCCGACGCTGATTGGGGTACTTGCGGTCGCGTCCATCATCGGGGCGCTGGTGGCGGCGCGGGTCGCCATGACGGACATGCCGCAGTTGGTGGCACTGCTCCACAGTTTCGTCGGTGCTGCGGCCGTGCTTGTCGGCCTCAGCAACCACATGGCGCCGGCGGTGGAACTCACCGGCATCGACAAGACCATTCACGATGTCGAGACGTATCTCGGCATCTTCATCGGGTCCCTGACGTTCACCGGGTCCGTCATCGCGTGGGGCAAACTGCAGGGTGTCATCCGGAGCAAGCCGTTGCTGCTGCCGGCCCGGCATCTGCTCAACCTCGCCATGCTCGTCGCCTGTGTCTGGCTCGGATGGGTCTACCTTGGTCAGGGCCACGACGGGCTACAGACGCTGCTCATCATGACGGCCATCGCGGGCCTCATCGGCATCCACCTCGTGATGGCCATCGGCGGCGCCGACATGCCGGTGGTCGTATCGATGTTAAACAGCTACTCGGGCTGGGCGGCATCCGCGGCCGGCTTCATGTTGTCGAACGACCTGCTGATCATCACGGGCGCGCTCGTCGGATCGTCAGGCGCGATTCTGAGTTACATCATGTGCCGCGCGATGAACCGATCGTTTGTGTCGGTCATCCTCGGCGGGTTCGGTGCCGACGAGGGCGCCGCCCCTGCGGCGGGCAGTGTGGCTATCACCGGCGACCTGGTGCCCACATCGGCCGAAGAAGTCGTCGGCCTGCTGCGAGCCGCGTCGTCTGTGATTGTCGTGCCGGGCTACGGCATGGCGGTGGCGCAGGCGCAGCACCCGGTGAAGGAGATCGTCCAGATCCTCCGCGCCGCCGGCAAGAACGTGCGCTTTGCGATTCACCCGGTCGCGGGCCGTCTGCCCGGCCACATGAACGTGCTCCTGGCTGAGGCGAACCTCCCGTACGACATCGTGCTCGAGATGGACGAGATCAACGATGACTTTCCGAAGACGGATGTTGTGCTCGTCATCGGGGCCAACGACATTGTGAATCCGAGCGCGCTCGACGACCCGTCGAGCCCTATCGCCGGCATGCCGGTGCTGTACGCCTGGGAATCGGCCGCCTGCATCGTGTTCAAACGCGGCAAGGGCGCCGGTTACGCAGGCGTCGAGAATCCGCTGTTCTTCAAACCCAAGACAAAAATGCTCTATGGCGATGCGAAGAAGTCGGTCGACGCGATTCTGTCGCTGCTGAAGGCATAACGGCGTGACTCCCGAAGAGGCCGTCGCCGGGCTGCGATCCGGCATGAAGATTTTCGTGCACGGGGCAGCGGCGACGCCGACCCCCCTGCTTGACGCCATGGCCCGCCGGTCCGACCTGACCGACGTCACCATCTAGCACCTGCACACGGAAGGGCCGATGGCCTTCGCCGAACCGGAGCATCGGGACGCGTTCCGATCGGTGTCGCTGTTTACGGGACCGGCGTTCCGCACGCCTGTGAACGAGGGCCGGGCCGACTACGTGCCCATTTTCCTGTCGGACATCCCGTCGCTGTTCCTGTCAGGGCGCATCCAGCTCGACGCCGCACTGCTCCAGGTGTCCCCACCGGACCGTCACGGCTACTGCACGCTTGGCACGTCGGTGGATGCCGCACTGGCCGCAGCTCAGTCGGCCCCGCTGCTGATTGCCGAGGTCAATGCGCAGATGCCGCGCACCCACGGCAATACCCTCGTGCCGTTCGCGCGACTCAACCACACGATCACGACGGACCGCCCATGGCCAGGCCACCCTCCACGACCCTCGGGTCCCGTGGAGGATGCCATCGGCGCCCACGTTGCCGCGCTGGTGCCCGACGGGGCCACCTTGCAGCTGGGCATTGGCGCGATCCCGGATGCGGTGTTGCGCCGCCTGACCGACAAACACGATCTGCGTGTCCACACCGAAATGTTCTCCGACGGCATGGTGGACCTGAGTCGCGCCGGCAACGTCACCAACGCGCGCAAACAGGTGCATCGCGGGCGGACGGCCACCAGCTTCGTCAATGGATCGCAGCGGGTGTTTGATTTCGTGAACGACAACCCGTTTGTCGAATTTCATCCATGTGACCGCACCAACGACACGGCGCTCATCAGGAACAACGACTCGGTTGTCGCAAACAACTCCGCGCTGGAGGTGGACCTGTCGGGTCAGGTCTGCGCCGACTCGATCGGGTTCTCGATCTATTCGGGCATCGGCGGCCAGATGGACTTCATGCGGGGCGCCGCCCTGTCCCGGGACGGCCGCCCGATCATCGTGCTCCCGTCAACCGCCGCCCGCGGCACCGTCTCGCGTCTGGTCGCCTCGCTCAAGCCCGGTGCGGGTGTGGTCACCACCCGTGGTCATGTCCACTGGATCGCGACCGAATACGGCGCCGTCAATCGGTTCGGGAGGAGCCTCAGGGAGCGCGCCGCCGCCCTCATCTCCATCGCCCACCCCGATCATCGTGCTGATTTGCGACGTGCCATGACCGACATCCGGCACTTCGATATGGGACTGTGACGATCGCCGGTAGAATGCCGGCCATGCCCCGAAACGCCCTGCGCACCCTGCTCGCCCTGACGGCCCTGCTGGCCGTCGCCGTCCCGTCACTGAGCGCACAAGAAGCCCGACGCCGCTGGGAACTGCAGCGCCAGATCCGGCTCGACAAGTTCGAGCAGGTGTTGCCAAAAGCGATGCACGACTCCGCCATCGACATGTGGATCGTGGCCGTCAAGGAAAACCATACGGATCCACTCTGGGAGGACCTGGGCCGTGGCTACGTCACCGGCATCGGCTACTACGTCTTCACCGTGCGCGGCCCCGGCAAAGTCGAACGCGCCGCCCTCGGCCCGTCGGGCTACATGCTCGAGCAATCAGGCGCGTACGACATCTTCGGCCCGGCATCACAACTCGCCCAATTCGTCCGCGCGCGTGACCCGAAACGCATCGGCGTCAACATGTCGCAGGAAATGGGGACGGCCGACGGACTGACGTTCACCATGCACGCGCACCTCGTACAGACCCTCGGCGAGACCTACGGCGCCCGTCTCGTCAGCGCGGAACGGCTGGTCAGTGACTTCCGCTCGCATCGCGTCGCATCAGAAATCGTCGCCTACGGAGAAGCCGCCGGCCTCGCCGTCCAGCTCGCCGAGCGCGCGCTCTCAAACGAAGTCATCACACCCGGCAAAACCTCCCTCGAAGAAGCCGCGTGGTGGTTGCAGGACCGCCTGCTCGAACGCGGACTCGGCTCGTCGTTCGACATGCCCTCGGTCTACGTCACCGGCCCCGACGGCATCGTCGCCACGTCAGATGCGTATGTCGTGCAACCGGGCGATGTGATCATGATCGATTGGGGCGTCGTGCTGATGAACATGGCCACCGACGTCAAGCGGGTAGCCTACGTCCTCAAACCCGGCGAGACCAAACCACCCGCGAGCATCCAGGCCGCGTTCGACAGGGCCATCAAGGTACGCGATGCAATCAAGCCGGCGTTGTTTCCCGGCCGCACCGCAGCGGAGACCATGAAAGTCATGGACGCGGCGCTCGCCAAGGCCGGCTACGGCGTCATCGCGTTCAACCGGCCGAACGCAGACGACAAGACCGACGTCGCCTACGGGTTCCATCCGGTCGGCAACGCCGGACATGATGTCGGGCCCTCGATGACCACCTGGCAGCCGCTGCAGCAGACGTTCACACTGCACCGGCAGCACATGTTCTCGTTTGAGTACTTCGCCTACTCTCCCATCGCGGAGTGGGGCGGCAAGAAGCTGCGCGTGCCGATTGAAGACAGCGCAATCGTCATGGAGGGCGGCGTGCAGTTTCTTCACGCGGCGAACCACCGACTCCTGGTGATTCGATAGACCGGTCCCGGTTACCCGAGCACCTGCTGATACAGCCGGCGTACGGCGGCCGTGTGGTTGTCGTAGGAGAGATGCGCCACACTGGCCGGCGCAGCCACTCCCATTCGACCTGCCAGTCCGGCGTCCGCGTGCAACAGCCGCAGGCGCTCGACCATGCGAGCCGACACAAAACCGGTCGACGATGACCCGGCGCGACGAGCCTCGTCGCGCATCACATGTACGAGATGGAGGATGTGCGTATTGAGGCTTGTCACGACGCGCCGCGCACGCCGCAAGACGCCATGGGCCGTCGCCGCGACACACTGGCCCATCACGCCGTCAAACAGGTCCACGGACTCGGCCGCGCCGGCCAGGCGCGCATCAAAGTCCTCGTCCTCCAGGGACGTCAGCCAGTCGGACCGGTCATTGGATGTGCGTGTGCTCTCTCTGTGTGGGTGATCAGACCAAACTGCAGAAACCGCCTGGTGAACTGTCTGTCAGTCGTCGTCGCGGCCAACCGCGGCACAAACACGACGGAGGTCAGGGCGCCAAACGCGCCAACCACAAGCCCCAGACGGCCCAGGGCGCCGACATTCGCGACCGATACCGCATCACCAAAAATGGCCGCGAACCAGACGACGAACTGTCTCTGCAGGACGAAGTAGACCGCATTGGGCAACCTCGGCAGAAGGTACCGCCCTACGGCGCGCACAGCATCGGCTGAGACAGGCTCTCCGGCCACCGCTGTCGGACGGCTGCGATCTGCCGTCCACGCGGTCACCAGTGCGGCCGCGAGCGCCGTCGCCACTGCGGCGGTCGCATTCCTCCAGCTGACGTACAGAATCACGCCGGCCAGCGCCACCCGCACAAGCGCGCCGGCCAGTTCCGCTCGATAACTCTCGTCGTATCTCCCATGCAGGCGCAGGTCGTACAACGACGTTGTGCCGTTGATCTGCCACCAGACAATCACGAGAATCAGCGCCGAGAGGGCGCCCAGATCCAGCAGGGTCAGCCCGGCGCCGACACCCCATCGAACCACGACCACGACCACCACCGGGGCGAGGGCGGCAAACAACCATCGGCGCACCGTGAACACGGCTGGCGCGATCGCTGCGTAGGCCTCGTGGCCGGAGCCCTGTCGATGAAAAACAAATACGCGAGGGCGGAAAAGCTGCCCAGGTCGGTCACGAACGAAAACGTGATGAGGATCGAGGACGCGACCGTGTAGTTCGCAAACTCGTCGACGGAAAGGGTGTTGGTGAAGAGGAGCCCGGCGCCGATCGCCGTGGCCTGCAGGATGAGCTGGACGGAAAAAACCGCGCGGCCACACCGGCCCAGCGCTGCGCCCGCACGAGCACCGCGTCGGGCGTCGGCGCTGGCGCGGGCAGGTCGTCCAGCACGTCCTACGTCTTGAGCGCTGCGATCACCGCCGGGACGACGTCAAACAGGTCGCCGACAATGCCGTAGTCCGCGATTTCGAAGATCGGAGCCTCGGCGTCCTTGTTGATGGCCACGATCGTCCGGGTGCCCTTCATGCCGACGACGTGCTGGATCGCGCCAGAGATGCCCAGCGCCAGATACAGCTTCGGCGCCACGGTCTGCCCGGAACTGCCGACCTGACGTTCCATGGGCAACCAACCGGCGTCACAGATGGGACGCGAGGCGGCCAGTTCGGCCTGAAGCGCCTCTGCCAACTGCTTCGCGAGTTCGATGTGTTCGGGGCCCTTGATGCCGCGGCCGACCGACACAATGCGCTCGGCCTGCGTCAGGTCCACGGCCTGCTTGGCTTCGCGGAACGGCGCCTCGGGCGTCTGCCGAATCGCCGCCGGATCCACCTGCGCGGCGACCTGCCGCACGGCTGCGGCGGCGCTGCCCTTCCTCACCGCGTCCACACGGAACGCGCCAACCTGGAACGTCACGATGTGCGGCCCCGGGCCGTCAATGACCACATCGGCGTTGACTTTGCCCTGGAACATCAACCGCACGTACACGTGCGCGCCGTCCACCGATTTGAGGCCGACACAGTCGGCCACGAGCGGCGCGTTGAGACGCACGGCCAGTTTGGGTGCGAAGTCGCGTGTCTGATAGGTGTGCGGAAGCACCACATGCGAGGGTGCCTCCGTGCCGATGAGCGCAGCCAGCGCGGCCACGAATCCATCCGGGGTGTACGCGCCAAGCGCGTCGTGTTCAAGTGCAATGACACCAGCGACATCAGCCGCCGCGAGTTCGTTCGCCGGGCCGCTGACCGATGCGCCTGGCACGACGACCGTGATCGGGCCGCCCATCTGCTGCGCGGCGGCCACCGCTTCCCATGACGCCCGGTTGAGGACGCCGTCCTTTTGCTCCGCAATGACGAGGACCATGACTAGAACACCCTCGCTTCGTCGCGCAGCACGTGCACCAGTTCGGCCGCGGCTTCTGCCGGCGTGCCGCCGATGAGCCGTGTGGCCTTCGTTTTCTCGGGCACGTAGATGGACACGATGCGCTGACGCGCGGCGGCCGCCGCCGGCGCCGCCACGGCTTTGATGTCCTTCTTCTTGGCCGCCATGATGCCCTTGAGCGTGGCGTACCGCAGCTGATTGATGCCGCTCTGAATCGTGAGCACGGCCGGCAGGGGCATGCTGATCCACTGGAACCAGCCGCCTTCGAGCTCGCGCTTCACTTTGAGCGTCGAGCCCTCGACCTGCACTTCCATGATGATTGTCGAATGCGCCATCCCGAGACGTTCCGCGAGGATGACACCGACCTGGGCAAACCCCTGATCGTCGGACTGCAGACCGGTGAGGACGAGGTCACAGGCTTCGTCCTTGATGGCCGCCGCCAGCGCATCCGCCGCCGTGAAGGCGTCGGCCGTGGCGAGATGGTCACCCTCCACGTGAATGGCGCGGTCGGCGCCACGCGCCAGCGCCTCACGAATCACCTGCGTCACGCGCGCCGGGCCGGCCGACACGACAACCACTTCGCCGCCGTGTTTTTCCTTCAGCCGCAGCGCCTCTTCCAGCGCGTAGGCATCCGGCTCGTTCAGCTCCCAGGCGGCATCCTGGTCGCGGACCCAGGTCTTGTCGTCATTCACGCGCACCTGCCACTCGCGTGAAACGACCTGTTTGATACAGACGGCGATTTTCATGGATCTTCTTCTTACGCTTCGAACCGCTTCAGGAGCAACGTGCCGTTGGTGCCGCCGAAGCCGAACGAGTTCGACAACGCGTAGTCGATCGTCAACGGCCGCGCCGTGTGGGGCGCGTAGTCGAGATCACACGCCGGATCCGGATTCTCGAGATTCGCCGTCGGCGGGGCGATCTGATGCCGGACCGCAAGTGCGGTAATGCCGGCTTCAAGCCCGCCCGCCGCGCCCAGCAGGTGCCCGGTCATCGACTTGGTCGAGGACATGACCAGCTTGTGGGCGTGCTCGCCGAACGTCCGCTTGACCGCGAGCGTTTCGGTCGGGTCATTGATCGGCGTCGACGTGCCATGCGCGTTGATGTAGTTGACCTTGTCGGGTGTGATGCCGGCCTTGCGGAGCGCCATCTGCATCGACCGCACGGCGCCATCCGCATCCGGCGGCTGCCCCGTCAGGTGATACGCATCCGACGACAGGCCGTAGCCGACGACTTCGCAGTAGATCTGCGCGCCGCGCGCCTTGGCCGATTCGAGTTCTTCAAGGATGACAATGCCGGCGCCTTCACCGATGACGAAGCCGTCGCGATCCTTGTCGAACGGACGACTCGCCCTGGTGGGCTCGTCATTCCGCGTCGACAACGCGCGCATCGCGGCAAACCCGCCCACGCCCATCGGCGTGATCGCCATCTCCGACCCGCCCGCGATCATCGTGTCCGCGTCGCCGCGGCGGATGATCTCGAACGACTCACCAATGGCGTGCGCCGACGCCGTGCACGCCGTGCACGTCGCCATGTTCGGGCCCTTCGCGCCGAAACGAATCGACACATGGCCCGCCGCCAGGTTGATGATCGACGCCGGAATGAAGAACGGGGAAATCCGGCGCGGCCCGCCGTTCAGCAGTTCCTTGTGCTCGTTTTCGATCGTGAGGAACCCGCCGATGCCCGACGCAATGAACACGCCGGTCCGATCCGCATTCTCCGCCGTCACCGCCAGCTTCGCATCGTCGACCGCAAACTGCGAGGCCGCGATGGCGAACTGGATGAAGAGGTCGATCTTCTTGACCTCTTTTTTTTCCACGAAGTTGAGGGGGTCGAACGCCTTGACCTCGCCGGCGATGCGCGACGCGTGCTGCGAGGCATCAAAGCGCGTGATGGGGCCGATGCCGCTTGTACCGGCACACACCCCCGCCCATGTCGCCTCGGTCCCGAGCCCGACCGACGAAATCAGCCCGACGCCGGTGATGACGACGCGTCTGCTCACTTCTTCTTCGCGTGCTTTTCGATGTACTCGACGGCGTCCTTGACGCGCGTGATCTTCTCGGCGTCTTCGTCGGGAATCTCGATGCTGAACTCTTCTTCGAAGGCCATGACGAGTTCCACCGTGTCGAGCGAGTCGGCACCGAGGTCATCCACAAACGACGCGTCCTGCGTCACTTCGTCCTCGTCCACGCCGAGCTGTTCCACGATGATTTTCTTAACCTGATCTGCGACGGCCATTCGATCCTCCCTTAAGTGTGCATCCCGCCATTGACGGAAAGCACGTGCCCCGTAATATACGCTGCCTCGTCCGAGGCCAGAAACCTGACGGCTGCGGCGATGTCCTCGGACGTCCCGAGCCGCTGCAGCGGAATCTTCTTCGCCCACTCCTCGTGGGCCCCGGCGGAAATCGCCCGGGTCATGTCCGTGTCGATGAGTCCGGGGGCCACGGCGTTCACCGTGATCCCGCGGGACGCGACCTCCAGTGCCAGCGCCTTGGAGAACCCGATCAGGCCCGCCTTCGACGCCGCGTAGTTGGCCTGCCCAGGATTGCCCGCCTCACCCACAACAGACGTGATGCTGATGATACGGCCATGACGGGCCTTCACCATCGACTTGAGCACCGCCTGCACGCAGGTGTAGGCCCCGGTCAGGTTCGCGGCAATCACGGCGTCCCAGTCGTCGCGCTTCATGCGCAACATCAGCTGATCGCGGGTGACACCCGCGTTGTTGACCAGGATGTCGATCTTCTTGTGCCGTTCCAACACGCCGGAGACCACAGCCTCCACCGATGCCGGATCGGTCACATCGAGGCTGGCCAGTTCGGCGCTGCCGCCCGCCGCCCGAATCGCGTCCACCGTGCCGGCCGCGTTGTCGCCCCGTGCCGCCGCCACCACATGGGCGCCGCCCGAGGCGAGTGCCAGGGCAATCGCTCGACCAATTCCGCGTGACGCGCCGGTGACCAGGGCCACACGGCCCGTCAACATGAACATGACAGCCTTCCTACTTCAGCACACACGAGACGGATGGGCAACTGCGCAGATGGGTGGATGGGCATCTACCCAGCCGCCCAACAGCCCATCAGCCCGCCCGCAGAGCGCCCTTCAGCCGCCCCACAAGCCCCTCGTTGATGAGCTGCACGGCAGTGGCGATGCCATTCCGCACGGCGCGGGCATCTGACCGACCGTGGCCGACAATTGCCAGGCCGTTGACGCCCAGCAGCGGAGCCCCACCCCGCTCCCCCGCATCCATTCTGGCCTTGAGGCGCTTGAACCCGCGACCGACGAGCCAATTGGCGATCCGCGAAGCCAGTGACTGGCCCACTTCCCGCTTGAGCATGCGCTCGAGGGCCTCGACCAACCCCTCGCCCACTTTCAACGTGACATTGCCGGTGAAACCGTCTGCCACGATCACATCCACGCTGCCGCTGAACATGTCGCGCGCGTCGAGGTTGCCGGTGAACGTGAGTCCCGGCACGGCTGACAGCAGCGCGTGCGCTTCACGAATGAGTTCATTCCCCTTGCCCGGCTCCTCACCAATGGACAGGAGCCCCACCCGCGGGGCGTCGAGCTTCAGGACAACACGCGCGTGCGCCGCGCCCATCATGGCAAAGGCCCGGAGGTGCTCCGGCCGGCAGTCGAGTGTGGCGCCGGTGTCGAGCAGCACGGCCTGGCCGGCCAGCGTGGGCACCAGGACCGCGAGTGCCGGGCGATCGGCGCCCTCAAGCAGCCCAAACGCGGCATGGGCGGACATCAGCGTGGCGCCGGTATGGCCGGCGCTGTAACACGCGTCCGCGTCGCCACGCGCGACCGCCTCCATCGCCACCTTGATGGACGCACCGGGTTTGCGGCGCAGCGCCGCGAGCGGCGCTTCGTCCATCCCGATCACGTCGGGAGCCTCAACTTGTGTAATGCGGGAACACCAGTCGGACGCGGCCCCGGGCGTGTCCGCGACACGCGCCAGTGCCTCCGTCACGAGGGCCGTGGGGCCCACCAACTGGATGACGACGTCGAGATCGTGCGCCGCCGCGACCGCGCCGGCGACGACCACCGCAGGGGCGTGATCGCCCCCCATGGCATCAACCGCGATCGTCGGGCGTGACAGAAGCTAGTCTTCCTTGACCGCGCGGACCTGGCGGCCGTTGTAGAAGCCGCAGTTCGCGCACACCTGGTGCGGCAGCTTGGGCTCCTGACACTGCGGACAATTCGCCGAATTGACCTTCGTCAGCGAATCGTGCGTCCGGCGCTTGGATGTGCGTGCTTTGGAATGGCGTCGTTTTGGATTTGGCATCGTTCGTATCCCTGCTTACTGCTTCTTCAACTCCGCGAGCGCGGCCAGCCGTGGATCGATCCACTCCTGTTTGCACCCACACGTCTCACGATTGCGGTTCACACCGCACACCGGGCACAACCCCCGGCACTCGTCCTGACACAACGGCTTCATCGGCAGGGCCAGCACAAACTGCTCCCGCACGACGTGCCCGAGGTCGATGGATTCATCCTGATACTCGGCCAACCCGAGATCCCGATCCTCCACACCGTCCTCAATCTCACCCGACCGGACCGTCTCGGCGGTGACCTTCGCAAGGTCGCCCACCGGCACGAACCGGGTCTTCACGTGCGCGTCGACCGGCACCGCGAACGGCTCCAGACAACGGCTGCACGGCATATCCAGCGTGGACGTCACGGTAACATCGAGCACCACAGCCGTGCCTTTGTCGCGGCGCACGGTGCCCTTCACCGTGGTGACGCCGGGGACCGTGTACTCGTCCTTCAAGTCCGCACACACCTCGGGATCAATCTGCCGATTGATTTCCACGGCATCCCGGCGCAAGCGACTGATATCGAGCAGCATGGTCCCCTCTACCGGCCAAGGCCGACAGCGCAAACAGGGATTCTAACACTGTCCGCTAGTCCGCAGTCCGGGGGTCCGGCTACACACTCCAGGACCTCGGCACAAACAGGTCCTCGAACAGGGCCACGGCGTAACGATCGGTCATTCCGGCCAGAAAGTCCCGGGCGGCGGCGTCCAGGCCCTCGGATTCGACGGTCACGGGGTCCAGGAACTGCTCGGGACGGGCCCGGAGCTTGTCCCACAGGCCCCCCAGAATGCCGGCCGCTTTCTCGAATTCGGCCGTCGCCCTGGGGTTTTCGTAGACGGCCTGGAACAGGAACGTCCGCATATCCAGGGTCGCCTGGAGCACCTCGTCGCTCATCCGGATCTCGGTCAGGTCGCCCTCGAGGGTCTCGGTGACCACATCGGTGACCATCGTGTTGATGCGCTGGGAGGACGTCGTCCCCAAGCAGGACGTGGCGCTCGCCGGCAGGTCGGCGGGATCGAGCACCCCGGCCCGCACGGCATCGTCGATGTCGTGATTCACGTAGGCGATGATGTCGGCCACCCTGGCGATCTGCCCTTCGATGGTGGACGCCCGATGCTCGGGAGGCGCCCCCACCGGGAGGCCGTGTTTCCCCTTAGAATGGCGGGCGATCCCGTCGCGCACTTCCCACGACAGATTCAGCCCCTGCCGATTGTTCTCGAGCACATCAACAATGCGCAGGCTCTGTTCGTGATGGCTGAAGCCGCCGGGCACGAGTTTGTCGATCACCCGCTCGCCGGCATGACCAAACGGCGGATGCCCGAGGTCGTGCCCCAGCGCAATGGCTTCCGTGAGTTCCTCGTGCAGCCGCAACACCTTCGCGATGCTGCGCGCGATCTGCGACACCTCAAGCGTGTGTGTCAGTCGAGTGCGGTAGTGATCCCCGGCGGGCGCGAAAAACACCTGCGTCTTGTGTTTCAGACGACGGAACGACTTCGAGTGAATGACGCGGTCGCGGTCGCGCTGAAAGATCGGCCGAATCGGATCCGGAGGTTCCGCCTGCACCCGCCCCTTGCTTGTGCGGCTGCGTGACGCCTGCGGCGCCAGCGTTTCGTCTTCCCTCGCCTCCAGCTGTTCTCGAATCGACATGATGCGGACAGTTTACCGTGCCGGGAAGAACGTCGTGCCCTGCGCCATCGGCTCGATGCCGAAAATTGTCGCGACCGTCTGTCCCAGGTCTGCAAAGGACTTGCGGGTGCCCAAATCGTGCCCAGATATCGCGCCTGCGCCACATAGCAGCACCGGCACGTGCTCACGCGAGTGATCAGTGGAGGGTGTACCAGGATCATTGCCATGGTCCGCCGTCACGACGAGAAGATCACCGTCGCGCAACGCCGGCAGGAGCTGCGTGAGCCGCGCATCAAAACGCTCGAGGTTGGCGGCATACCCCTCGACGTCGTTGCGATGCCCATACTTCGTGTCGAAGTCCACAAGGTTCACAAAGATCAGACCGCGGTCGGTGGTGTGCAGTTCCTGCAGCAACACGTCCATGCCGTGATCGTCGGACGTCGTGTGGATGGCCTTGGTCAGTCCGCGCCCCGCAAACAGGTCTTCGATCTTGCCGATGCCGACGACGGGGTGACCGACGGCTTTGAGACGATCGAGCACAGTGTTGCTGAACGGATCCAGTGCGTAGTCGTGGCGGTTGGACGTGCGCGAGAAGTTGCCGGGCTCGCCGACAAACGGCCGCGCGATCACACGGCCCACACCGAGGCCACGGCCGACGAGATCAAACGCCACCTCGCAGTAACGATACAACTCTGGGATCGAGACCACGCCTTCGTGCGCGGCAATCTGGAACACGCTGTCGGCCGACGTGTATACGATCGGCGCGCCGGTGCGCATGTGTTCGGGGCCGAGTCGATCGATGATCTCGGTGCCGGACGCGACAACGTTGCCGATCGATGCACGGCCAATCCGGCGCTCGAACTCCGCAATGATCTCCGCCGAAAAACCGTGAGGAAACGTCGGGAACGGCTTGTCGAGCACGATGCCCATCAGTTCCCAGTGGCCGGTGACCGAATCCTTGCCAGGCGACGCTTCCGCCATGCGCCCGAATGCGCCCCGCGGCGTGCCACCATGACGCGGGATCGTCGCGCTGGCGCCGTCATTGATACGCGCCACACGATCGAGCCCGAGCGATCGCAACGTCGGCACTTTGAGCGGCACGGCATCCGCGATGTGCCCGAGCGTATCCGCCCCTTCGTCACCATACACCGCTGAATCTGGCAGTTCCCCACATCCGACTGAATCCATGACGATGACGATGACGCGGGTGGTGGGCACGAAGCTCATTGTTGATCGACCACGGGTTTTTTCACCATGAAGGGCCGTGAGGGACCATGAAGGCTGCAAGCGCCTCATGTTGAATCGCAGGATCAGTCCCCGGGCCGGTGAGCCAGCGCACATCAGGCTCCTTGCGGAACCACATCACCTGACGACGGGCATACCGCATGTTCTCGCGCACGATGAGGGTGCGCGTGGCGGCTTCGTCGCGCACGCCCTGGCGCATCTCGATGATCTGTCGATAGACCAGGCCACTGAAGGCGTGGGCGGTCTCGGGAACACCGGATGCAATCAGCGCCTCGACCTCGGCCACCACGCCGCGCGCGAATTGCGCGTCCACGCGGCGGGCCACACGTTGCTCCAGGTCGGGGCGAGGGTCGATCAAGCCGATCGTGAGAAAGCGCCATCCGGCGAGTGGTGACACGGTGTTCTCAAAGTGCGTCGTCAACGGCTGTCCGGTGACGAGATATACCTCAAGCGCGCGCTGAATCCGTTTCAGGTCGCGCGGCAAGATCCGCAACGCCGAGACCGGGTCAACACGCGCGAGCCATCGATGCAGGGATTCGACGCCTCTCCGCCCGGCGATGCGCTCGAGACGCGCGCGGATCTCATCGTGGCGCGCAGGTCCAGGAAACAGTCCACGCACCAGCGCGCGGTAATAGAACCCGGTGCCTCCCACCAGAATCGGCACTTTGCCGCGAGCACGAATGTCGCGCGCGGCGGCCGCCGCATCGTTCGCAAACGCCGCGGCCGAATAGGTCTCCGTCGCATCCACGACGTCAATGAGGTGGTGCGGTATCCCCCGCCGCTCCTCCAGAGTCGGCTTGTCGGTGCCGATATCGATGCCGCGATAGACGGCCGTGGAGTCGCACGAGATGATTTCTCCATTCAGCGCCGTCGCCAACGCCACGCCGAGCGCAGTTTTTCCCGTGGCAGTCGGACCCACCACGGAGACCAACTGTGGTCGGGAGTCCAGGGTCCAGGGTTCGGTCACCGGAGAACGTTGTAGAGGAAGGTCACCGTGAAGAAGGCCTTGTCGTCCGGGTATTCGGCCGGCAGGGGTACGGTGGGGCTGGATGATCGCAACGCATTCATCGCCGCCTGATCCAGCGGGCGATGTCCGGAGGTCTTCAGCAGTTCGACGTCCGTGATGAACCCGTTGCGATGCACGTTGAACGTGATGACGACGCGGCCGGGTGTGATCTGCGCGATGGCTGGAATGAACCAGTTGCTCTTCACCTGCGCCACAAACCGGCGCAGCCACCACCCGAAGTCCACACCTTTGGCGTCAAAGCTGATTTGCGCGTCCTGCTCCGCCTGGCCGCCGCGATCATTCGCAAAGTTGTCCTGCCTCAGATACTGCTGCAGGTTCTGGAGGGAACGCGCGAGGCCCTCACCGGCCGCGCGGGTGGGCGTGGGTTCCTGCTGGAGGATGGACGTCGCGTCCGACTGGGGCGGTGACCGATCGGGGGTGGTTGGACCGTTCCCGCGATCGCCCCCCGGCGGCTCCATGGGCGGCCCACCCACCACCTTGTCCGGGGTGTTGCCCCGGGAAAACGGCGCCGGGTTCTCCGGAGCAGGAGGCCGCTCAATCGTGGTCGCGCGCCGGTCGAGGTCCGAGGCTTCGGCGACCGGCGGAGGCGGCACAGACCGCTCCATGAGCGGTTCCATCATCACGAACTGCACGTTGTCCTGCGGCGCGCGCGCGGGCACGGCCTGTACGACCTCGCTCTCGAAGAGGCCCTTCGGCGTCAGGAGGTACGCGATGACGAGCAGGAGATGGAAGACCAGCGACAGCAGGACGCCCTCCCGCCGCGAAATCACGGGCGGGACGCTGGGCGTCTCAGGACGATGGTCTTCAAAATCCAGATACATGGAGCACTTCGAGTCTACCCGCGGGTGGCGATATAGAGGTAGACGGTGCCGAAGGTCAAAGGGACTGTGCGCACGGTCGCAAATCCGTGGTTTTTCAGCATCGCGGCGAAGGCGTCCGGCTCAGGAAACTGATCGACGGATGCCGGCAGGTAGCTGTAGGCCTCGTTGTGCTTCGACCCCATACGACCGATTATCGGCAGCAGGTATTTGAAGTACCAGCGGTAACACTGCTTGATGCCGGGGATTTCCGGTCGGCCGAATTCCAACACGGCGAGGCGGCCACCGGGCTTGAGCACCCGGGCGAACTCCCGAATGCCCAGTTCGTAGTTGTGCACGTTGCGGATGCCGAAGGCGACCATCGCGGCATCAAACGACGCGTCAGGAAGCGGCACGTTGGTGGCGTCACCACGCACCAGATGCACGCGATCGGCCAACCGGGCCTTGCGCACCTTGTCGAGGCCGAGGCGCAACATCTCCCCGGCGAAATCCACACCGATCACCTGCGCGGCCTGTCCGCCTGTGGCGGTGACGGCCTTGATCGCAAGGTCCGCCGTGCCGGTGCACATGTCGAGCACCTGTTCGGTGCCGGTGAGGGCTAGTTCCCGGATGCCGCGCGCACGCCAGCGCTGATCGAGCCCAACGCTGAGCACCCGGTTCATGCGATCGTAGCGATAGGCAATCCGATCGAACATGCCGGAGATACGCGACGGCTCACGCGACGTGGAAACCACTACTCACCTTTCCATGGCGCGAACAGATGTTGTTCGAACCCGAGGGCATTGAGGATCTTGCCGGCGATGAAATCCGCCAGGTCGTCGATCGTCTTCGGTTGCTGGTAAAACGCCGGCATCGCCGGCAGGATCATCGCGCCCGCTTCTGCGGCCGCGACCTGATGCCGAAGCGCCGGGAGGCTCATCGGGGTTTCACGCGGCACGATCACGAGGCGCCGGTGTTCCTTCAGCATGACATCGGCGGCGCGTTCGATGAGGCTGCGCGAGAGCCCAAGCGACACGCCGGCGAGGGTCTTCATCGAACACGGCACAATCACCATGCCCGAGCAGCGATGACTGCCGCTGGCCAGCGAGGCGCCCAGATCCTTGTTGCTGTGCACGACGAATGTGCCGTTGCGCACCGCTGCGCCATACCGCGCTTCGAGCAAGTCCTGCAGACGGTCCACTTTGGCATCGGTGCCCAGTTCGTCCATCAGCAGGCGTTTGCCATAGTCGGAGAACACGATCTCCAGATGGCAGCCGATTTCCATCAACGCCGCGATGGTGCGCACGGCATAAATCGCGCCTGAAGCTCCGGTCACGCCGACCGCAATTGAAGGTTTCATGCCCACCACACATCCGCCGCCGTCGTGGCGAGATACAGCAGGCCGACCCATCCGTTCAGGTCAAAGGCAAACTTGACCTGCGACAGATCGTCGGCGCGCACGAGGGACTGTTCGTAGACGAGAAGCAGCGCGACGCCCGAGACGCCACCTGCGTAGATGGCGCCGAGGTCGGCCACGACGCCAAGCGCGGCCAGACACACGACGGTGACCACGTGCATGGCGCGGGAGATCGCCAGCGACCGGGGCACACCGAACCTCACAGGAATCGACCGCAGCCCTTCGCGGCGGTCGACGTCGATGTCCTGACACGCGTAGAGCACGTCAAACCCACCGACCCACGTGCCGATCGCCAGGCCGAGCAACCAGGGCTCCCAGCCGCCACGCCCGCCCGCGGCCAGCCAGCCACCAACAGGCGCCACGGCCATCGCGAGGCCAAGGAACAACTGCGTGTAGGACGTGAACCGTTTTGCGAGTGAGTACCAGAAGACGATCGCGAGTGCCACCGGCGACAGCGCAAAACAGACCATGCCGAGCGGATACGTGGAGGCGACAAACGCGAGCGAGGAGGCCACCACAAAGGCGATGGTTTCGCGTCTCGACATCCGTCCCTGCGGCAGCTCCCGCATCGCCGTACGCGGATTGCGGGCGTCAAAGGCCGCATCCGACAGCCGATTAAATCCCATCGCGGCACTTCGCGCCGTCACCATGCAGGCGATGATCCACAGCAGCCGCGTCCAGTCCCACGGCACCACGCGCGCAGCCAGCAACACGCCCACGAGCGCAAACGGCAACGCAAACACCGAGTGGCTGAAGCGGACAAACGACGCGTAGGTGCGAAGGCGGGCAATCATGGGGCGGTGAGATCCACAAGCGACACCGACGAGGCCGGCACGCCGCTCACCAGATATTCTTCCACATCCCCCCCACGCATCAGGCCGGACGGCAGTTGCACCGCCACAAATTTCGCGAGTTTTCCTGTGGAGATAGTGCCGTAGTCCCGCGTGTACCCCAGTGCCTCGGCTCCCACGCGGGTGGCGCTCTCCAGCAGACGGGCCGCATCCACCTCCGGCGCCAACCGGCGCATCGCAGCCAGCTCGTCGAACAGATTGAGCGAGTCCACGGACGTCAGGCTGTCGGTGCCGATGGCCACATCCACACCCGACGCATAAAACCGCGCAATCGGCGGCACGCCGCCACCCACCCACACATTGCTGCGTGGGCACGTCACCACCACGGCCTCGGCCGCCCGCGCATCGTCAAGGTCATCGGCCGTGAAGTGCACGCCGTGCACCAGCAACGTGCCCGGCTGGAGATAGCCGAGGTCACGCAGGTACCGCACCGGATGGCTGCCTGGTGGCGTCCACGTGCCGGTCCATACACCAAGCGCCTCAAGCATCTCGCGGATGGGCCCCTGCCCGGTGCGCAGGAACTCCATCTCTTCATTGGATTCGGCCAGATGCACCGCCAGCGGCGCCGGGCCGACATGTCTGGCGGCAATCTCCCGGAAGAGTTTCGGGGATGTCGAATACGGCGCGTGGGCGACAACAGCACACCGGTGCACCGGTGCACCCGTGCACTCGTGCACGGCGCGAAGGCGCTGGTGCGCGTCCAATACAAGCGCCTTCGCATCGATGGGATGAAGCCCGAGAATTTCGTGGAATATCGTCGCGGCGACACCGGCTTCGGCCAGCACGGACACTGAGGCCAGTGAGTTCGAAATGTCGCCGATCAGCACGGTGCCGGTCGTTGTCGCCGATGCCAAGGCGTCGCGCATCGCCGCAGCAATCTCCCCGTCGCCGCCGGCGGGCCCCACGCGACGGATGCCCATCATCGTGCGAATCCAGGCGTCCATCGAGACCTGTGGCGGCACACGACCCGCCATCCAACTCAATTCAAGATGGGTGTGGGCGTTGATCAGACCCGGCACCAACACGGTGTCGCCGAAGTCACGCGCACCAGCGGGCGCGGAGCCGTCACCGACCTCGGCCACTCGCCCATTCGCGACCGACACCCAGCCACCGGCGACCGGGGCGCCGTTCACCGGCAATACCCATCGCGCCGAGACGGCGGTCATCGGGGTCACTTCCTCAGCCGTTTTGCGGCGGCCGAACGCGCCTCGTACCCACGAAGGTCTTCGGCTTCACCCACACGGCCGTCGTGACGCGCCACAGCCAGCTCGAGCATGCGAGGCACCTCGCGTTCGCGGAACACCGGATCGCCAAGCACTTCGTAGTGCATGTTCCGCCGCTTGGCGACGAACCCGGCGTTCTCGATGTTGCGGACGACTTCGAACTCGTCCATGCAATATTCGGCACCGGCGGCGCGCACGACGTTTTCCTCGATCATCACCGAGCCCATGTCGTTCGCGCCGTACGCCAGACTCAGCTGGCCGACCTTGCCGCCCTGCGTCACCCACGACGCCTGGAGGTTGTCGAAGTTGTCGAGCACCAGGCGCGAGAGCGCCAGTGTGCGGAGATACTCGATGCCCGTCGCCTCCGTGCCGCCAAGTTCGGTGTGCTCCGGCTGGTAACTCCACGCGATGAACGCGGTGAATCCACCGGTCTCATCCTGCTGCTCGCGGAGGCGGAACAGATGTTCCAGCCGCTCGTCCACCGTCTCCACCGTCCCGTACATCATCGTCGCCGTCGTGCGCAGTCCGGCACGATGGGCCTCGCCCATCACGCGGAGCCATTCGTCGGCGGTGGCCTTGTTGTCGCAGTGCAGTTCCTTGCGCACGCGGTCCACGAGAATCTCGGCGCCGCCGCCGGGCACGCTGTCCAGACCGGCCGCAATCAGCCGATCGATGACCTCCGGCGTCGACAGTCCGGACAACCGCGAGATGTGAATCACTTCAGGTGGCGACAAGGCGTGCAGCCGGAAGTCGGGGTACCGGCCCTTCACCTGCCGGAACAAGTCTTCATACCACGCAAGCGGCACATCCGGGTTGTGGCCCCCCTGCAGCAGCAACTGCCCTCCGCCCAGCGCCATCGTCTCTTCGATCTTCGTGAAGATCTCATCGAACCCCAGCGTGTAGCCTTCGCCGGATCCCACGGGCCGGTAAAACGCGCAGAACTTGCAGCGTGCCACACACACGTTCGTGTAGTTCACATTGCGGTCGATGATGTAGGTGACGATGCCCTCGGGGTGCCGGAGGCGGCGCGCGCGATCGGCGAGCCGCCCGAGCAACGAGGTCGGCGCCTTCAGGTACAACTCCTTGGCTTCTGCGCGGGTCAGGCGCCCGCCGGCCACCAGCTTGTCTGCTATCGCCAACACACTCATGACGTCGGTTCCATGGTAACCCGCCACGCGATGCCCCACGCCACGACGAGGAGCAGCGCCGCCAGCAGAAACGGCGCCCCCGGCAGGTGGCGGCCCGCGTGGGGCCCGATGAAGGACGCGAAGGTCCACGTGAACAGGCCCGGTCCCACAATGCCTGTCAGTCCCATGAGGCTGCCGTTGATCCCCTGCAGTTGCCCCTGGTCCGACATGGCGACCCGGCGAGTCATGAGTCCCTGCAGCGATGGATTAAACAGCCCCATCAACCCGAATACCGGAAGGGCCATCCAGAGTCCGGCACCGGTGTCGGCCAGACCAAAAAGCACGTACCCGGCGATCCCGCCGGCCAGTCCCGTCAGCAACGTCCGGCGTTCCCCGAACCGCGCCACAAGCGGCCGCACGAGGCCGCCCTGCACGATCACGCTGATGACACCCACGGCCGCCAGCGAGAGCCCCGTTTCACGGGTGTCCCAGCCGTAGCGGTACCCGACATACAGGACGAACACACTCGCGAGCACGTGATGCGCGAGGTGATACAGGACGCCGAGACTCGCGAGGCCACTCAGGCCACGATGCCGCCGCAGCAGTTCCAGCGACCCCATGGGATTGGCACGCATCCACGAAAACGGCTTCCGGCGATCCGGCGGCAGCGACTCGGGCAACACAAAATACCCGTACGCCGCGTTCAGCAGCGACAGACCGCCGGCGATCCAGAACGGCAGCCGCGGATCCACGGCGCCGAGCACGCCGCCGACCGCCGGCCCGAGCACAAAGCCCACACCGAAGGCCGCGCCGATCATGCCGAAGCCCGCTGCGCGTTTCTCCACGGGCGTCACGTCCGCGATGTAGGCACCCGCGGTCGCAAAACTCGCGGCGGTGATCCCCGACAGGATCCGGCCGAGGAACAACCACGCGAGCGTCGGGGCCAGCGCCATCATGATGTAGTCGAGCCCGAGACCGAGACAGGAAATCAGGATGACCGGGCGACGCCCGAACCGATCCGACAACGACCCCAACACCGGCGCGAACACAAACTGCATCAGTGCCCACACCGTGCCGAACAATCCGAACATCGTGGCGGCGCGGGCGGTGTCGCCGCCCATGAACTCCTCCACAAGCGCCGGCAGCACCGGAATGATGATGCCAAGCGCGAGGATGTCGAGCACGACGGTGATGAAGATGAACACCACCGCAGCGCGGCGGGGCGACGTCACGATCCGGACTCCGTCGCAAAAAACGCCGGGGTGGCGGGTGCCTCCACCACGCCAACGGCCGCAGCCTCACGGAAGTATGTGGCGAGGCCCTCAAGCATGCGGGCCGTCAACCCGAACTGGATGTTGTGCCGCAGATACGTGCGGGCCAACGGCTGCCACGCGGGGGTGTGCGCGACGTAGGCATCGGCGTGTGTGTCCGAAGTGGCAACCCCCGCGTCACGCGTCGCCTGAAGACGCTGCACGGCTTCGGGTGTGGCCGCGTCGGGCCGGCCGGCCCAGAACGCCCAGACAAACGGAAGCCCGGTCATCTCGCTCCACAACGCACCGAGATCGATCTTCTCAACGGCTCCATCAATCGCGGCTTCCACCGAAGGCAGGTCGGCAAACAAGGCCGGGTCCCCAATCACCAGCGCGGCGTCGTGCGCGAGCAACATCGCCGACAGGTCCGGTGCCTGCCGCGCAAACGCGGGCGTGATGCCGAAACGACGCCGGCACATGATGCGCGTCAGAGCCACGGACGTGCGGGAACTTGTGTCGAGCGCGATCGACTGCACCTCACGCATCGGACGTGTCGTGAAGATCGCCACCGACGCCACGGGGCCCTCGGACGCAATCGAGACGCCGGGAACCACCAGGTCCGTCGGCCGATCGTGGTACGCGATGGTGGGAATCAGCCCGAGATCGATCTCCCCCGCCTCCAGCAGTGTCGCGCAGTGGGACGGCGGATCGAACCGCACGGAGAAGTGCGGATCGGACGCCCCTCCCAATCCGGCAACAAGCGGCCGGGCGTTCAGGTAATTCACCGATCCGAGCCTGACGCGCCGGGTCGTCACCGCACCAGCTCGAACCGGGCATCCCGCGCTGCGGGGGTCGCAAAGGCCGCGGTGATCTGGCGCTCAATGTCCTGGCGCGGACTCCGCCGGGTCCCAAGCACCAGCGTGTCGACGGCCGGCACATTGTCGAGGTCATCGGCGCCGTACGCGATCGCCACCTGCGCCAGCTTCGGACCGTACAACGCCCAATCCACCTGAATCGACGGCACATTCACACAGACCAATCGCGCCACCGCAATCGTCCGCACATCGTCATACCCCGTGGACGGCGTGTCCACCTGATCGATGATGGGCAGCGGCGCAAACGTCTTGACGGTGCCCACTTCCTGCTGCAACGCCGTCACGCGTTCGATGAGCGCAAGCCGCGTCTCCAGCGCCGGCGCCTGTTCGATGACGACGCGCCAGACGTGCAGGCCGCCGTGTTCGATCGCGCGGACCAGCTCGGCGGGGTCGTCCACGCGATCGATCGGCAGCGACGCCACCGCCGTGAGACCAGCCGCCTTCAGCACTGCGGCGCCCTCCGCGAGAGCCAGATGATCGCCTCCGGCGAGATCGAGCAGGTCGGCGACGGAAAATCCTGTCACCGGCACGTCGCCGGCGACGGCCACCACTGCACGGGTCCACGCGGCTGCCGCCTCAAATGATGCGGGCCGGCCCTCCAGCCGCACTTCACGTGCGGCCTCAAGGGCGGTCGGCACCCCCTCGGTCACCGTCAGCACCTGACCGTACGTCACGCGCTCCCCGTGGTGCGCCTTCCTCGCCATCTCGGCAAGCACGCCCACACTGACAAGGTCGGGACACCCGAGCACCCGTTGTGCCTCGGCGTGGGTCAGAGCTTCACGAGCGGCGGCTTTGGGTTCAA
The DNA here is from genome assembly GCA_016871335.1 of Acidimicrobiia bacterium. Lineage (GTDB taxonomy): Bacteria > Acidobacteriota > Vicinamibacteria > Vicinamibacterales > SCN-69-37 > SYFT01. Next base: position 43,840 of record VFZF01000008.1, on the reverse strand, counting down.
GATCGTTCATGACTGTGGTGCTCCATTTTCATTCTCCTCAATCGCCGTGGCCACGCGCGTCGCGAGCTCAAGCGCGCGACGGCCGTCGCGGCCGGTGACGCGCGGCGCGCGGCCGGTGCGAACGGCATCGACAAAATCCTGCAGTTCGCGGCCGAGTGGTTCCCCCTTCTCGACCGGCACAGGGCCGCCCTCGATCTTCGGACGCCCTTCGGGCTGTGGCACGATGCGCCACACATCGAGTTCCTGATCGCCGTAGTCCACAGAGACGTACATGTGCGGCTGAAAGAACCGAACCTTGCGCACCTTGTCGCGGCTGATGCGGCTCGCGGTCAGATTCACCGTGCAGCCTGAGGCCAACTTGAGGCGCGCGTTCGCGATATCCACCTTCGGCGACAACACGGGCACGCCGACGGCTTCCACACTCACCACCTCCGACGGGTCGATCGCCAGAATGATGTCGAGGTCGTGGATCATCACGTCGAACACCACGTCGATATCGAGGCTGCGCTCCGGGAATCCACTCAGCCGGTGCACCTCGATAAAACGTGGATGGGTGACAAGAGGAATGGCCGCGGCTACGGCGGGGTTGAATCGTTCGGTGTGCCCAACCGCGAGCACGCGCCCCACACGTTCCGCCAGCGCGATCAACGTCTCCGCTTCCGCCAGCGTTGTCGTCATCGGCTTCTCGACAAGGACGTGCACGCCCGCCTCGAGGAATTCGCGGGCGACGGTGACGTGATCCACGGTCGGCACGGCGATGCTTACCGCATCAACCTGTCCGATCAACTTCCGATAGTCGGTGAACGCCGTTGCGCCCGTGGTTGAGGCGGCGGCCTGTGCGCGTTCCTCCGACAGGTCCGAGACGGCCACCAGGCGAGCGCCAGACGCCCCGGCCAGCAGACGTGCGTGATGCCGGCCCAGATGCCCGACACCGACCACACCGACACGCACGTCGCTCATCGCACTCTCCCCACCACGACGAGACCCGCCGCATTGGCCGCGTCGATCACCGCCGGCCCATCAATCATCAACGTCTTGCCTGCATCCACCGACAACGCGTCCGCGCCTGCAGCCACCATCTGCTGAATGGTGGCGATGCCAACTACGGGCACATCAAACCGCATGTCCTGCGACGGCTTCGCCACCTTCACGACGCGCGTGCCGCGACCGGCAAGGGCCCCGGCCCGCTCGATCGTGACGTCCGTGCCCTCCATCGCCTCGACGGCCACCACCGCCTTGTCCTTGACGACAATGGTCTGGCCGATGTCGAGGCCGGCCACCACATCGGCTACCTGGTAGCCGAAGGCAAAGTCGGCCAGCATCTCCGGCGTGGGGGTCGCGGTGGTCAACATGCCCGGCTTGGCCAACAGGTCGGCCAGCAGTTCGGTGGAATCCATCAATGTGATGCCATGGTCCTGCAGCACGCCGGCGACGGCCGCGATCAACGCGTCGGTGTTCTTGGCCTTGAGCTTGGTGAGCACAGACAGCAGCGTCAGGTCCGGAATCACGCCGCCGAACACCTTCACGTGTTTGACCTGCCCGGCCATGATGGCGCGCGAGACGCCCGCCCCCGTGAGAATCTTGATGCACTTGCCGAGCTGGCCGAGCGGGTTCCAGGTGAAGGACGGATGCCCAAGGTCCCGGGCGAGTGTCTCGAGTTCAGGAAAGGCTTCGCCTTCAATGGCGACCACGACCACATCGTGGCCCAGTTGACGGGCCGCGCGCAGAATCAGGAACGGGAAGGTGCCGTTGCCGGCGATCAGACCGAGCGGCATCGGGGGATCTTACTCCCCGTCCGCCTCATCGCCGGGCCGGCGGGATGGTCGCCGCAGGATGACGCCCCGCGCGCCGGCACTGTGGATGAACTCGACGAGATACGCCACTTCCGGCACCGCCAGCGTGGGATCGGCCTCGATGAGGGCAATCGCGTGGCTCGTGTTGTGGTGAATCAGGTGGCGATAGGCCTTGCGCAACTTGCCGATCAGCTCGCGCGAGAACCCGCGACGTTCCAGACCGATGCTGTTGAGCCCGTAGATGCGTGCGCGGTTGCCGACCGTCTTGGCGTACGGCAGTGCGTTCCGGGTGACGACCGTGTAGCCGCCGATGAACGCGTACTTGCCGAGCCGGCAGAACTGGTGCACACCGGAGAACGCGGAAATCGTGACCCAGTCGTCCACCGTCACGTGTCCGCCCAGCGTCGCGCCATTGCCGAAGATCGTGTGGTTGCCCACATGGCAGTCGTGCGCCACATGCGCATACGCCATGAACAGGTTGTGGTCGCCGATCGTCGTGACGCCGCCGCCGCCTTCGGTGCCACGGTGGACCGTCACGAACTCGCGGAACACGTTGTTGCGCCCGATGACCAACCGGGTGGGCTCGCCCTTGAACTTCAGATCCTGCGGAGCCAGACCGATCGAGGCGAAGGGATAAATCTTGGTGCCGTCACCGATCTCGGTGCACCCATCGATCACCGAAGAGGCGCCGACCCTGCAGTTGCGTCCGATGGCCACGCGCGCGCCGATGGTGACGTACGGCCCGATGACCGTGCCCGACCCGATCACGGCGCCCGGATGCACAACGGCCGTCGGGTGAATCGTCGGCTCGTTCTGCCGGACACCGGTCCGCACGACGAGCACGAGATCCGCCTCGGCGACGACCTGCCCTTCCGACGACGCGACGGCGGTCACCCGCGCGACAGGGCCGCGGCGGGCCGCCAGCGTGACGTCGAGTTCGAGACGGTCACCAGGCACCACCTGCCGGCGGAACTTGGCTTCATCCACGCCGCGCAGCGCAATGCGGGCATCGTCGGGCGTCCCGTCCGTGCCGAGCAGCAGCAGCGTCGCGACCTGGGCCAGCGCCTCGATCATCAGGACGCCTGGCATCAGGGGTGTGCCTGGAAAGTGGCCCTGAAAAAATTCTTCGTTGACGGTGACGTTTTTGACCGCGACGACACGAGTGCCCCGGTCGTGGCTGATCACGCCATCCACGAGGAGCGATGGATACCGCTGGGACAGGCGGTCGAGTTGAGCGGATACGTTCATCGATTGGTGCTCGGGGCTGGGTGCAGAGTGCTCGGTGCCGGTGCCCATGTGCTGGGTGCCCCGTGCAGAGAGCGGCGGGAGCGCGGCCAGACCGCGCCCCCACCGTCAGCTACTTCTTCTCGGGGAACTGCGCGTCGACGCGCTTGACGAGTTCCGGCGAGAGGTTCAGGCCGGGGTTGAAGTAGACCGCACCGCTGTCCGCCACGTTGAACAGCGCGTAAAGCCCCTTCTCCTTGGCCATCGCTTCCATGATCGGCACAACCTTCTTCTCGAAGTCGCCGAGCAGGTCCGCCTGCATCGCCTGGATGTCCGACTGCGCTTCCTGCTGCTTGAACTGCAGTTCACGCGTCAGGCGGTCGATGTCCTTGGCCAACTGGGCCAGGGCCTGCTCGCTGAGCAGCTGCGACTGGGTCTGCTGCCGGGACTGCGCGTCCTTCAGTTTCGTCTGCAGGCCGGTCAGTTCCGTCTCCCAGCGCTTCGACAACGCCTCAAGCTGGGCGGAGCCGGCGCGACCAAGGGCGGACGCGGAGACCACGGTCTGCAGGTCCACGAACGCGATCTTGGAGTCAGCCGGGAACGGCACCTGCGGCGCGGGAGCGGCGGGCGCCGGCGCGGCGGGCGGGTTCTGGGTGGTCGGCGGCGTGGCCTGCGCAAGCGCATTTCCGGCTACGAGGACGGCCGCCAGGGCCATGGTGATCGTCTGTCTATGCATGAGTGGACTGTACCTTAACCTTTCAACAACCAACGATAACGTAGAACCCCTTGCGGAGGCTAGGCTACACTTGGGGGGCATGCGTCTTTTTTCCTCTTCGCTACGCGCCCGAAAACTGCTCCGAACGGCCGTGGCCGTGACCCTGGCGGCCGGCGCCGTTGCCTGTGACGACCCGGGCCCGACGGCCCCGGTGGTCGAAGCCCCGGTGGTCGAAAACGTCACCGAAACCTACTCCGGCAACCTCACCCGCAATGGCGCGGTGACCTTCCCGTTTGCGGTCAGCGCGGCCGGTTCAGCCACCGCCCAAATCACCGCCATCGGCCCCGACAACACCGTCGCGGTCGGCCTGACCATGGGCACCTGGAATGGCGTGCAGTGCGCCGCCGTCATTTCCAACGACGATGCCCGCGAATTCTCGAGCATGACCGGGTCCGCAGGAAGCGCCGGCACCCTGTGCCTGCGCATCCACGACGTCGGCCGGCTCGCCTCCACCATCACGTTCACCATCACGGTCACGCACCCGTAACGCCCCGCGGGAGCGGGACTCACAGCGAGCCTTGGAGGGCTGGAAGCTCTCTTTGAAAGAGAATCTCTCAGTCCTCCATGCCTCGGTGTGATTCGACAGCTTAGAACGTGGTGCCAACCGCGAAGCGGAACGTGAACTTGGGCTGCCGCTGGAGCTGGTTGTTGAAGATGCCTGAGCGCTGCGGGTTGTAGGCAAAGATCAGCCGGAATGGCACGTTCAGCACCGGCATGAAGAACCGCAGTTCCCCACCCATCGACGTCTTGAACGCATAGGACTTGCCGATCGGCTCAAGTCTCGAGGTCGGCGGCGTCTGCCCTTCGGGCGTCAGTTCGATGAACTGCGTGGGATCCGAGAGCAGCGGCGGTGTTGGCTGCACACGCTGATACACGGTTTCCTTCCAGGCAAACTGCTCTCCGATGTCGCGCACCTGACCCGCGTCATAGAACAACACCAGACGCACGGGGCCGCCGACGTTGATCATGTACTCGGCGTTGAACAACAGCGTCTTGTTGCCGCCCAGCACCAGCCCGGAGCGCTCGTCACGCGTGCCGACGCTGCGGAGGTCGAAGCCGCGAATCGTGTATTCACCACCCAGGACCAGCTTCTCGAAGATCGGGAGCGTTGTCGTATCCCCGTAGGGCCGCACGTATTCACCCTGCGCGCGGAAACCAAACGACATCCGGGTCGTCAGCCGGCGATAAAAAATGCCCTCAAGACGTCCTCGCAGGAATTCGGTGTCGCCACCCAGGCCGGCGACGTCAAACGCGGCGGTCAGCCGTGTGCCGTCAGTCGGAAAGATCGGTTCATTGACCGTGTTGTAGCTGAGGCTGGGCGAAATCTTGCTGACCGTGCGCTTGCCGCCCGTGTTGAGCAGCAGCGACTCCTGCAGCAGCGGGTTGCCGTCGATGACCCCTGGCTGCCGGTAGATCTCGTTCACGTCGCGCACTTCAACCTGTTCCAGGCTGTAGCCGATGAAGAACCGCGACCAGCTGCCGGCCGGGAAACCGAACAGCAGGTTGCCGCCGGTGGACTGCTGCGTGAACTGGAACGGATACACGAACTGCCGCGAATAGACGTCGATGCCCGCCGTAATCGGACGGTCAAAGAGGAACGGCTCGCTGAACGCGAGCTGATAGTTCCGCGCGCGGGACCCCTTCTGCGCCGACACGGACAACGTCTCGCCGCGGCCCATGAAGTTCGACGTCTGGAAGCCCAGCTGGCCGAAGAAGCCTTCGAACTGGGACACACCGGCGCCAAAGCTCAGCTGGTTCCGGTTCTGCTCCTCAAAGCGGAGCTGCACGTCGACCTTGCCTTCGGCGTTCGGTGTCTTCTCGATCTTGACCGCATCGTCGCTCTCAAGCGGCTTGAAGTAGCCGAGCTGGTTCAATCGGCGCACGCTGAACTTCAGCGACTCCATGTTGAAGACGCCGCCCTCGACAAGTCGCATTTCGCGGCGGATGACCGAATCGCGGGTGGTGGTGTTTCCGAGGAACGTCAGGCGGTTCAGGAAGAACGCCGTGCCTTCGGTGATGCGGATGGTCACCTCGACTTCCGGAGTGCCCTTGAAGTCGGCCACCGGTTCCCCGGTCTCCGGGTTGATGTTGTTGGGCTTGAGATCGGGGTACATCTCGAAGTCCATGAACCCGAACGACCCGTAGAGCTCAGACAACTTCTCGCGCGCCTTGCCGATCGGCGTGAAGTCGAAGTAATCGCCGACCTTCACCTTCTTGAAAAACGGCAGCAACGCCTCGGTGCGAATCGTCTCGTTGCCGGCGACCTCGAACTTGCTCACGCGATACCGGTCACGTTCATCCACCGGGATCCGCATCCGCACCCAGCGCGTCTTGCCGTCGTCGGAATCCTCGACCACGTCGAGCTGCGGCTGCCCGACCACAGCGTAGACGTAGCCCTTGTCGCGCAAATAGGCCGTCAGCGCCTGGGCGTCCTCGGCGTACTTGGCTTCCTGGTAGGTGCCCCCACCGCCAATGAACGCAAGAAACCCGCGCGGCTTGTTGACCTTGAGCTGCGCGCGCAGGTCGCCGTCGCTGATATTCGTGTTGCCGTCGAACTGCACATCGCGAATCTTGACCTTCGGCCCCTGCACGATGTTGAACGTCAGGTGCACCAGCTTGGGCCCACCGGGTGCGGGCTTCTGCGTCGGCGTCACGGTCGCGTATTGGAAGCCCTTCTCGGCATACAGCTCCTTCACCACGCCCGCGACGCGCCGAATCACGCTGTCGTCAACCGGCGAGTCGAGACGCACCTCAATGTTTTGTTCCTTGAGCCTCTTTTCGATGTCGGCGGTCGCCACTTCCCGGGAGCCCTGGTAGTCGACGATCTTGATGCGCTTGCGCTCTTCGATGAAGAAGATGACGTGTTTGCCCATCACCCCATTCGGGTACGGGCTGTCGAGCACTTCGATGCGCAGGTCGTCCACAAACGGCGTGGCAATGAGGCGGTCAAAATCGGCCAGCAACGAGCGCTCGGTCGCCTCGTCAAACGCCACCCATGTGCCGCGCGTCAGGGGCTGCGAGGCCTGGGTGCGGATGTAGTACTGATAGGTCTCGTACGGGACGACCTCGAACACGTTGTTCGGGACGATTCGAAGCTCCAGCGCCCGCAGTACCGGGCCGATGTCAGTCGGGGGCAGCGGTGGCTGGGGCGGCGTGGCCGCCTGCGATTGGGCCGGGGGCGAGGTCACCTGGGCCAACCCCGTGGCCGGGGCCAGGCACACCAGGGCCGCCAGGGCCAGAACGACACGACGACGCGGTTTCGTAATCACACAGTCACCAGTTTTCAAGCTTAGACGATTGTGGCCAGCGAGCGGCCGGTCTCGGACCCGTCGGCCGCGCGCCAGGCCAGGGTGCCATGGTCGAGGTAGACCTCGACCTCGCCGGCCCGCAACCGACCCCGAATCAGCTCCTCAGAGAGCGGATCCTCGATATACCGCTGGATGGCACGCCGCAGGGGCCTGGCCCCATAGGTCCGGTCGCGGCAGGTCACATCGATGATCCAGTCCACGGCTTCCGAGGTCAGGGTAATCGACAGTTTCCGGTTCACCAGATGCCGGTTCAGGTCCGCGACAAGCAGCCCCATGATCCGCCGCAGGTCATCGTCGGACAGCGGCTCAAAAACGATGAGTTCGTCGATGCGGTTGATGAACTCGGGGTTGAACGTCCGCTTCACCTCGCCCAGCACCTGATCGGTGACCGACTTCTGAAGGTCGCCCTTATCCTGCGACTGGAAGCCCATGGACGCCTTCTTCTGAATGAAGCGGGCGCCGATGTTGGACGTCATGATGATGATCGTGTTCTTGAAGTTGATCCGGTTGCCGAGGCCGTCGGTCAGATGGCCGTCTTCAAACACCTGCAGCAGGATGTTGAAGAGATCGGGATGGGCCTTCTCGACCTCGTCGAGCAGCACCACCGCGTACGGATGCCGCTTGACCTTCTCCGTCAGCTGACCGCCCTCTTCGTGTCCGACGTATCCCGGCGGCGACCCGATCAGCTTCGAGACGGCGTGTTTCTCCATGTACTCGGACATGTCGAACCGAATCAGCGCCTGATCCGAACCAAACAGGAAGTTCGCGAGCGCACGCGCCAGTTCGGTCTTGCCGACGCCGGTCGGCCCGAGGAACACAAACGAGCCCACGGGGCGATTTGGATTCTTCAACCCAGCGCGTGACCGGCGAATCGCGCGCGACACGGCCGAGATGGCCTTCTCCTGGCTGATGACGCGGTAATGGAGTTCGTCCTCCATCCGCAGCAACTTGTCGCCTTCGTCCTCGTTGATCGAGGTCAGCGGCACGCCGGTCCACTTCGACACGACCTCGTCGATTTCCTGGCGGCCGACGACGATCGGGCGGCCTCCAGGGCGCAGCGACACGGTCTCGCGCACCACGGTGCCCATCGCCGGCCCGGTCGTGACGGGGCCGTCTTCGTCGATCGTCGGCACGGTCAGCACCACCTGCCGGGTCTGGGCGGCGGGATCGATGCGCGTCTGCGCCTCGCGGAGCTTGACGCGTGCTCCGGCCTCGTCCAGCAGATCGATGGCCTTGTCGGGCAGAAAACGGTCGGTGATGTAGCGGCTCGACTGATACACGGCCGCTTCAAGCGCCTCGGGCGAGAAGACCACGTGATGGAACGCTTCGTAGCGGTCCTTCACGCCGAGGATCACCGCCAGGGACTCGACCTCGGTCGGCGGCTCCACCTTCACCGCCTGGAATCTCCGTTCCAGCGAGCGATCCTTCTCGATGTATTTACGGTACTCCGCCGGCGTCGTGGCGCCGATGCAGCGAATCTCGCCGCGCGAGAGCGCCGGCTTCAGAATGTTGGCCGCATCGAGCGACCCTTCCGCTGATCCCGCGCCCACCAGCGTGTGCAGCTCATCAATGAACACGATGATGTGCGGGTTCTCGGTCAGTTCTTTCATGATCGCCTTGAGGCGTTCTTCGAACTGTCCGCGGTACTTGGTGCCGGCGACGATCAGCGAGATGTCGAGCGCGAGGATGCGTTTGTCGGCGAGGAAGTGCGGGGCTTCGCCGTCCACAATGCGCTGCGCGAGTCCTTCGGCGATCGCGGTCTTGCCGACGCCGGGCTCACCGATGAGCACCACGTTGTTCTTCGTGCGGCGGCACAACACCTGTTGCACGCGCTCAAGTTCCAGCGCGCGGCCCACCAGCGGATCGAGCTGCCGCTTGCTCGCGGCTTCCGTCAGGTCACGGCTGAACTCGGCCAGCAGCGGCGTTTCCTTCGGACGCACCGGAGCGGTCTTCTCGTTGAGCAGCTGCACAATGTCGTCGCGCACACTCGCGAGCCGCATCCCCTTGTCGTAGAGGATCGACGACGCGATGCACTGCTCTTCGCGCAGCAGGCCCAGCAGGAGGTGTTCGGTGCCGATGTAGGTGTGCGCGAGCCGGTCGGCCTCTTCCGCCGAGTACTGCAGCACACGCTTGGTCTCGGCGCTGAAGGGAATCTCGACCGAGGTCGAGACCTTTTCCTTGAAGACCGTGCGGCCTTCGATTTCCTTGCGAATACTCTCCAAAGACAGGTGTGACCGCGCAAAGATGCGGCTGGTCAGCCCCTTGCCTTCGCGAATGAGTCCCAGCAGCAGGTGCTCGGTCTCGATCGACGTGCTGCCGAGCTGGGTCGCCTCATAACGGGCGAAGAACAACACTCGCCGGGCGCGCTCCGTGTACCGTTCGAACATCCCCATGAATTATACGAGATCGGCCGCTAGGAGCCGGCCGCCTTCCAGGCGCAAGACGCGGTCACACGCCGCGGCCAGGGTGGGGTTATGCGTCACGATGACCGAGGTCAGACCGTGCTCGGCATGCATGTCCCTGAGGAGCCGGTGCAGGTCTACCGCCGTATCCTCGTCGAGGTTGCCGGTGGGTTCATCCGCGAGCAGGACGGTGGGCCTGGCCACCAGGGCCCGGGCAATCGCCACCCGCTGCTGTTCGCCCCCTGACAGGGCCGACGGGCGGTGCGTCGCCCGGTCGGCCAAGCCGACCCGCGCCAACAGCGCTTCCGCACGAGACCGGCGCTCTGCCGCCGGCGTGCCGGCAATCCAGAGGGGCATCTCCACGTTTTCGAGTGCGGTGAACTCCGACAGAAGGTGGTGGAACTGGAAGACAAAACCGACGTGTTTATTACGGAACCGGACGCGCGCCTCGTCGGTCATCGCATGCAACGCCGAGCCGCCGACCGTCACTGTGCCGGCATCAAATGCATCGAGGCCGCCAAGCACATGCAGGAGGGAACTCTTCCCGACGCCGGACGCGCCGATCACCGCAACCATCTCGCCCTGCGTGACATCGAGGTCGGCGCCCTTGAGGACCTCGATCTGTCCCGTGGCGGTCGGGTACGCCTTCACGATACCGTGCGCGCTGAGGCAGGTCATTGGTAGCGCAGGGCCTCCGCCGGGTCCACGGCGCTGGCGCGCCGTGCCGGATAGATCGTCGCGACCAGGCACACCAGCAAGGCCGCCACGACGATGGTCGCCACGTCGAGGGGATCCACTTTGAAGCGCAGGTGTGTGATCTGATAGACGTCGCCCGGCAGCGAGAACAGTTCGTAGCGGTCACACAGCCACGAGACGATCACTCCCAGCGCCGCTCCGACCAGCGTGCCAATCGCGCCGATCGTGACGCCCTGCAGAATGAAGATGCGCTGAATTGCCGACGCCGGGGCGCCCATCGTGCGCAAAATGCCGATGTCGCGCGTCTTCTCCATCACGAGCAGCACCAGTGACGCCACGATGTTGAGCGCGGCGACCATCACGATCAGACCGATGGTGAAACCAATCGCGAGCCGTTCGAGCCGCAGCGCTTCGTACAGCGGGGCGTTGAGCACCGTCCAGTCCTGCGCGGCGTAGTCACCACCCAGCCACGTCTGCAGCTCCGCAGCAATCTCGGGCGCGTCATCCAGATCGGCAACTTTCAACTGCAGGGCGTCCGGCGTGGCCTGATTCAACAACTGCTGCGACACGTCGATCGACATCAGCGCGTAGTTCGCGTCGAACTCGTAGAAGCCCAGTGTGAAGATCCCCGCCACCTCAAACACCCGAAGGCGCGGCACCACACCCATCGGCGTGAGGATGCCTTCAGCCGTGAGGAGTTCCACCGCCTCGCCGGTGCGCACGTGCAGCGTCTGCGCGAGGTCCTCACCAAGCAGCACCCGGTCGAGCGGGCGGATGTCGTCGGGGTCGGCCGGCTCCGGAACATTCAGCGCCTCCACCGATCCGGACACGATCGAGACGCCCAGCTCCGTGACCTGCACCTCGCGCGCGGGATCGATGCCCTTGATCTTGACGGCGGCACGGCGGTCACCGGCAGCCAGCATGCCCTCACCCATGACCACCGGCGCGGCAGCCACCACACCGGGACGCATGACCTTCCGCAGTTCCGTCTCCACGTCGACCAGTCCGGTGCCGAACTTGTAGACGTTGATGTGCGCGGTGGATCCCACGATGCGATCGCGCATCTCTTCCTGGACGCCCGTCATCAGGGCATTCGCGATCACGAGCGCCATCACGCCGACCCCCACCCCGAGAATCGACACGAGCGAAATCAGCGAGATGAACGTCTGCTTCCGCCGCGCCGTGAGATAGCGCAGCGCGATGAACCACGAGACACTCATGCGCCCATCCGCCCACCCGCCCAGCAGCCCATCCGCTAGTCCTCCCTGGGGCGCATCAGCGGAAACAGGATGACGTCCCGAATCGACGGGCTCCCGGTGAGCAGCATCACGAGACGATCGATGCCGATGCCTTCCCCGCCAGTGGGCGGCAACCCGTATTCGAGGGCGCGGACGTAGTCCTCGTCCATCTGGTGCGCCTCGGCGTCTCCGGCGGCGCGACCCTTCAGCTGCTCCTCAAAGCGCCGGCGCTGTTCGACCGGGTCATTCAGCTCGCTGAAGCCGTTGGCGACCTCGAAGCCGCCGGCATACATCTCAAACCGCTCGACCGTCTCCGGGTCGTCCGGCTTCTGCTTCGACAACGGCGACACTTCAGTCGGGAAGTCGTACACAAACGTCGGCTGGATCAGCTGGTCTTCCCAGAGCCCCTCGAAGATGGTCGTCGCGATCTTGCCCGCGCCGTGTGAGGGATGCACCTCGAAGTGCAGCGCCTTCGCGGCGTCGGCGGCCTTCTGTCGGTCCCGCAGGTCCGCCTCAGACACCGCGCGGCCCAGCGTCACACTCGCCGCCTCCGCGGCGGCGTGACGCAGCGACAGGCGACGGAACGGTGCCGCAAAGCTGATCTGATGTCCGTTAAACGTGGTCGCGGCGCCACCGGTCACCGCCCGCGCCACCTCCGCCAGCATCTCCTCGGTCATCGTCATCAGATGCTGATAGTCGACGTAGGCCTCGTAGAACTCCAGCATCGTGAATTCGGGATTGTGCTGGGTCGAGATGCCCTCGTTGCGGAAGTTGCGGTTGATCTCGTAGACCTTCTCGAACCCGCCGACTGTCAACCGCTTCAGATAGAGCTCGGGCGCAATACGGAGATACAACGGCAGGTCGAGTGCATTGTGATGCGTGGTGAACGGCCGCGCGAGCGCGCCACCCGCGATGGGCTGCATCATGGGCGTCTCGACTTCGAGGAACCCGCGCGCATTCAGAAACTGACGAATGCCCGCCACGATCTTCGCGCGCGCTTCGAAGACCCGTCGTGAGTCCGGGTTCACGATCAGGTCGAGATACCGCTGGCGGTACCGTGTCTCGATGTCGGTCAGGCCGTGCCACTTCTCCGGCAACGGCAGCAGACACTTGGAGAGAAACTCGATACCCGACGCAAAGATCGTGAGTTCGTTGGTCTTCGTCCGGAACATCCGACCCGACACGCCAATGGTGTCGCCGAGGTCGAGCCGTTTGAAAATCTCGAAATCGCGCTCCGGCATCGAATCCGCGCGCACGTAGATCTGCAGGCGTGTGAGCCCGTCCGACAGTTCAAGGAAGTTAGCCTTGCCGAACGTGCGCATGGACAGGATGCGTCCGGCCGCGCGTGTTTCAGGCCGCGCGGCTTCAAGATCGGGCCCCGACGTCTCGCCGTAACGCGCCACGAGCTCCGACACGGTATCGGTGCGCTCAAACCGCACGGGATACGGCGACACGCCAAGCGCAATCAACTCATCCAGCTTCGCGCGCCGTTGTTCCGACTGGACTTCTTCACTCGCCATGCGTCAGGGCCTTTCGAATGCCGTCAAGGACGCCATTCACGAACTTGATCGATTCATCGGCGCTGAACGTGCGCGCCAGTTCCAGAGCTTCGTTCACCACCACAGCCGGCGGCGTGTCGGGCTGGTACCGCAGCTCCCAGGTCGCCAGCCGGAGAATGAGTTTGTCGATCACCGCCAGGCGCTCGATCCGCCAGTTGTCGATATGACGCCCGATGATGAGATCCAGCTCTTCATGGGCGATCACCGTCCCGCGCAGCAGTTCGAGGGCGAACACACGCACCGGTTCCGATGCCTCGGGCGCCTGCTCCGCCACCACGTGCCCAAGCGCCTCCTCCGGTGTGGCATGACCCACCTCCCAGAAATACAGAGCCTGGAGGGCCAGCTCCCGCGACTGATGCCGAAGGGTCATGCTCCGAACGTCCCGTACAGCGTCGCCATCTCGAACGCCGCGACCGCCGCCTCACGCCCCTTGTTCGCGGGCCCGTCCACCGCCCGCGCCATCGCCTCTTCCGCCGTGTTGGTCGTCAACACCCCGAAGGTGATCGGCGTGGCCGTGGCCTGCGCCGCGCGCATGATGCCGTCGGCCGCTGCCGACGCGATGACATCAAAGTGGATCGTCTCCCCGCGAATCAGACAGCCAAGGCAGACGACGGCGTCCCAGCCCTCTTCCGCCACACGCTGTGCCGCCTGGGCGAGTTCGTAGGCCCCAGGCACCGGGAAAGTCACAATATCGCCCGCCGCCACACCACGTTCCTGCAATGCCTGGCGCGCGCCTGACTCAAGCCGGTCGGTGATGAAGTCGTGGTACTTCGCAACGATGAGTGCAACTCGCATTCGCAGAAAACCTACTGGCCTGTAAATGCGGGCTTGCGCTTCTCAAGGAACGCCCGGGTCCCTTCGCGCATGTCGTCGGTCGACGACACCAGACCAAACAACGTCGCTTCGTGATCCTGCGCGTCGGCAAACGCCATGTCGGCGCCATGCGCAACCGCTTCAAGGATGTAGCGCACAGCCACGGGCGCCTTCTGCGCCAGCGTCTGCGCGAGCTTCTTCACCTCGGCCATGAGTTCTGCCGCGGGAACGACACGATTCACGAGCCCGATGCGATACGCCTCGTCGGCGCCGATCATGTCGCCCGTGAGCAACAGTTCCTGCGCGCGACCACGGCCGATCAGGCGCGGTAGCCGCTGAGAGCCGGCGTAGCCGGGGATGAGACCGAGGTTGATTTCGGGTTGACCGAACCGGGCGTTGTCGGACGCGATGCGCATCGTGCACGCCATGGCCAGTTCACAGCCGCCACCCAGCGCAAATCCGTTGACGGCGGCGATGACGGGCTTCCCCAGGCGTTCGATGCGGTCGAAGAGATCCTGTCCGTTGCGCGCGTGTTCCCGGCCGATGACCGGCGTCTGCACGGCCAGTTCGTTGATGTCCGCTCCGGCCACAAACGACTTCTCGCCGGCGCCGGTCACGACCACCACCCGCACCAACTCGTCCCGCTTCGCCTCGTCAATCACCTGACCCAGCTCGGAGAGCGTCTGGAAATTAAGGGCGTTCAGCACCTTTGGGCGGTTCAGGGTGACAAGGAGGACGGCGCCGTCGCGCTCCAACAGCAGGTTTTCAAAGGACATGGCGCTCCGATTATAAGGTGGGCGGATGCGCGGATGGGCGGGTGGGCCGCCGCAACCACCCCCCGAGCGCGGCCCCGGCCACAGCCCCGGCCAGTGACCCGACCGTGTCGGCGATGACGTCGCTGACCGAGGGGTGGCGTCCCGGGATGAACGACTGGTGGAACTCATCCGAGATGCCGTACAGGCCGCCAATCACGGTGGCCAGGAGCACCAGGTTCCAGGTCATGGCCTTGAGGTCCCCGCCCGCGAGTGCGCGAATCAGAAGGCACCCGAGGACGGTGTACGAGATCCCGTGCGCGTAGTAATCGGGCGCGTCAAATGGGATGGACACCGAGGACTGGTGGGACACCACAAAAATCGCAGCCATGAAGACCAGCGCGGGCACCCACGCCCACAGCCACGGCCGGCGCGGGAGTTCAGCCGAAGATGAGATACAGCACCCAGCTCAGCACAAGAGCCCCGCCTGCGAGGCTGGCGAACAATTTGACGGCAAACGCACGCCCGGACGACAGGTCGTCGCGATGCAGGGCCGCAAATACCGGGGACACCAGCGCCGCAAACAAGATCATCATCCCGAGATGACTGGTCATACCGGCTTCCTTCCGCGTGCGACATCAGACGCGTCGAGCACCACAAGGGCGTTCAGCAGCCCCGACACGATCAGGAAGGTGTTGCCGTACTCGTAGGCCACGGCGACGACATCGCCTCCGCCGGCGCCGGCAACCGCCGCGAGCAGACGAGGCGCCCCCATCATCCACTGCGCCACCCCCGCGAGCAGCACGAGAGGCTCCCCGCCTTCAAACGGGAACAACCGGCCGCCGAACCACAGACCAAGGGCATACATCGGCAACAACGCTCCGGCAAACACCAGGGCCTTGCCGCTTTGTCCCTGCAGCACGTGCCCGGCCCCAGGACACAACCACGCGAGACCACACGTCAGCGCGAGGCTGGGCCGCTCCGGAACGGGCATCGATGACTTGCTGATGGGAGGACGAGCCATATGAACCGGTTCAGTCTACCTGATGGGTGACCGTGAGCAGCACCCACGCGACCGCAGCACCGAGCGGCAGCGCACTGAGGGCGCGCGCAGGGTTCGGCGGCATACCCAACCCGCCCCACTCCCATGCCACCGAGAACACCGTGGGAATGGCCGCAACTGCAAACACGAGTGCCGGCTGTGGCCGTCGCCTTCCGGCTCGTCGACGACGCTGGAGGAAGAACCACGCGATGCCGACTGGTGCCGCCAGATACAGGCCGGCGCACCGCGCACACACCGGCCACTGGGCGTCGTCTGTGTGAAACGACCGTTCGGGTTTCTGATGACACACCCGCGATGCCGCGAAGTACACGACCGAGGCCCACGCACTGCGTGCCTGCGGATGGTGCACACGCTCCCACAGCGCCGCCCCCAGCACCGTCGGCCACGCCAGCGCGCCCACGACGAGCACTCGCGCGATCAGCATCGTTACTTCAACACCGTCAGGGGACCGAAGTGGGCCTCGTACCGAGCCTTGAACTCCGCGACGGAATACGCGTGGCTGCTGCCGCCGAGGTGCTCAAGCGCAAAGGTGGCTGCGACGCTGCCCATCTGCGCGCAGACGTCGTACCCGGCCTGCAGGGCCAGCCCCTTCATGAAGCCGCCGCGATACGCGTCACCAACGCCCGTCGGATCAGCGATACGGTTCGGTGTCACGGCCGGCACATCCACCTGGGACCCGGGCTGCATCACCGACGACCCGTGCTCGCCCTTGGTCACAATGAGCACACCCGCCAGCGCCAGCACGTCGGCTTCGCTCAGGCCCGTCTTCTGCCGAATCAACTCGAACTCGTAGTCGTTGCAGATCACGAACGACGCGCCGACGATGCCCTCGCGGAGTTCGTCGCCGGTCATGCGCGCGCACTGCTGCCCGGGGTCAAACATGTACTTGATGCCCAGCGTCCGGCACTCATCGGCGTACTGCACCATGGCCGCGGGATCGTTCGGGGAAATGATCACCAGGTCAGGCCGATCCACCGTGCGGAAGGACAACTCCGCCGCGTGCGCCATGGCACCGGTGTAAAAGGACGCGATCTGGTTGTTCGCTTCGTCCGTGTTGCAAAAAAACGACGCGGTGAACTTCCCGTCCACGTCCTTCACCAGCGACGTGTCGATGCCGGCGGCATCAAGCCACCGGCGGTAGTCCCCGAAGTCCTGCCCGGCGGTTCCCATCAACTTCGGACGTTCGCCAAGCAGCGCAAGTGTGTACGCGATGTTCGGCGCACAGCCGCCGCGGCGTTTGTCCATCGAGTCCACCAGGAAGCTCAGGCTCACTCGTGAAAAGTGCTCGGGTAGCAGGTGTTCCGTGAACTTGCCGGGAAACGACATCAGGTAGTCGAACGCAATGGAGCCGGTAACGATGAGGTTCATGTGAGGTACTGTCCAATCGGGAACTGTGCTGAGTGCTGGGTGCTCGGTGCTGGGTGCATGTGCTGGGCGCTGGGTGCCGAGTGCTGGGTGCCGAGTGCTAGGTTGCGACGGGATCAATCATCCGTTTGCCGTCGCGTTCGCGGATGACACCTGCGGCGATCTTCGGATCGTGCTCGAAGAAGACGATGTATTCGCCGGCGATGGCTTCGGGAATGAAGCGCTGCTTGTACATCAGCGTCTCCATCGGAAAGAGGTCGTAGCCCATGATCCAGGGCTCGTCGAGGTGAGCCGTGGTGGGAATGAGGTCCGCGACGAACGCGGCCACACGGCCCTCCGACTCGACCTTGATCCACTGGTGGTTGCGCGCATGACCTCCGGTGCGCCAGGCGCTGATGCCGGCCAGCACCTCCCCGTCGTTCTCGTAGAAATCGACAACGCCGGCGTCAGCAAGCGGGAGAAAGTTCTCGGGGAGATAACTCGCACGATTTCGATCGTGCGGATGTGTCGCGTCTTCCCACTCGCCGCGTCGAATCAGATACCGGGCGTTCCTGAACCGCGGCACCACGCGATCCCCGTCCCGCGCCGTGGCTCCGCCGAAGTGATCAAAGTGCAGGTGTGTCGCCACCACGACATCGATATCGTCCGCAGTCAGGCCGATGTCCGCCAGCGAATGATCGAGATGCCGGGTGCGGTCGAGCGCGTAGATGTCGGCCAGCTTCGGCGGCATCTTGTCGCCGACGCCGCAGTCGATCAGGATCGTGCGGCCATCGGTCTTCACCAGCAGCGGTCGCATGGCCAGAGGAATCCGGTTCCTGTCATCCGGCGTCGTACGCTTCGACCACAACGTCTTCGGCACGACGCCGAACATCGCGCCGCCGTCGAGACCAAACGTCCCGTCCGACAACGAATGCAGTTCGAACGCCCCGAGCCGCAGCACTAGTGCGACTCCCCGGAGGCCGCGGGCTGCTTGAGTTCCACCAACACGCCGTGGGTCTCGGCCGGGTGCACAAACGCGATCAACGATCCGTGCGCACCGCGACGCGGCTCCTTGTCGATCATCCGAACGCCGGCGCCCAAGACATGGGCGATCGCCGCGTGAATATCGCACACACGCAACGCCACGTGGTGCAGGCCCGGACCACGCTTCTCCAGGTAGTTGGCGATCGGCGAACCGGGCGCAATCGATTCCACCAACTCAAGTTTCGCATCACCCGTGTTCACAAATCGCACGCGGGTGTTCTGTCCCTTCACGTCCTGCGGCGCGTCCGACGTCAGACCGAGCACACCGGCAAAAAATTTCAGCGATGCGTCCGCGTCCTCGACGGCGATGCCGACGTGGTCGATGGCGGCGACCAATGCGCTCGGAGGCGATTTCGGGGCGCTCCGGCTGAAATCGCCTCCGAGCTCATTTCCCAAGGCCTGCCCCATCACGGTCGCCGCGGCGCCGTAGGGATCCACCTCGCGTGCGGCGATACGGTCGAGCCACAGGCCAAATTCACCGGGCTGCAGGACGTTCGCCTCCAGATGCTGCATGAAGCGGCGGCCCAGAATCTCGCGCAGGCGCCACTCGGCGCGTGCACGACGACGGGCGCCAAGCGTGTCGGACGACTGCTCGCGGAACCGGTCGATGGTGTCGATGAGTTCGCCAATGCCGCGATTCGCCGTCGCTTCCGTGCGGAGCACGGGTGGTCGCCACCCCTCACTCATCGCATCGTCAAGCGAGAGCATCATCTCGATGGAGGCCGCCGTGCGATCGGCGCCTTCCCGGTCGGCTTTGTTGACCACAAAGACATCGGCGATTTCCATAATGCCGGCTTTGAGCGCCTGCACTTCGTCGCCGGTGCCCGGCACGAGTGTGACCACCGACACATCCGCCGTGCGCACGATGTCCACTTCGTCCTGGCCCACGCCCACCGTTTCGATGATGACCACGTCGTAGCCGGCCGCGTCCAGTACGATCGCCGCCTCAGCCGTGGTGCGTGCGAGTCCGCCGAGATGGCCTCGTGTCGCCATGCTGCGGATAAACACGCCTTCATCTTCCGCGTGCGCTTGCATGCGCACGCGATCGCCAAGGATCGCGCCACCACTGAAGGGGCTGGTCGGATCCACGGCGAGGATGCCCACCTTCCTGCCGCGCGTGCGGAGCTCGGCCGTGATCTTGTCGACGAGTGTGCTCTTGCCGGCGCCCGGGGGGCCGGTGATCCCGATCAGATAGGCGTTGCCGGTCTTCGCGAAGATCCTGCCGATGAGAGCCGCGCCCTCTGGGGCTTCGTTCTCGATCAGTGAGATCGCGCGGGCAATGGCGCGCGGGTCGCCGGCCAGGAGTCGTTCGGAGAGAGGAGCGGACGCGGTCGTCACTCGTCTATCGCCCCAACAGCTGCCGCGCGATGACGAGGCGCTGAATCTCGCTGGTGCCTTCGCCGATCGTGCACAGCTTGACGTCGCGGAAGAACTTCTCGGCCGGATAGTCCTTCGTGAATCCGTAGCCGCCGTGAATCTGCACGGACTCCTCAGCGGCGCGCACCGCGATTTCGCTCGAATACAACTTGGCCATTGATGACTCGCGGCCCGTGCGCACGACGCCCTGATCCTTCATCCACGCCGCGCGATACGTCAGCAGACGCGCCGCTTCGATTCGCGTAGCCATGTCCGCCAGCTTCCACTGAATCGCCTGAAAGCTCGCGATGGGCTGCCCGAACTGTCGTCGTTCCTTGGCATAGCGCAGCGCCGCTTCATACGCGCCCTGCGCCAGCCCCACGGCCAGCGCGGCAATGCCGATGCGGCCCGCATCCAGCACCTGCAGCGTGTTGATGAAACCCTGGCCTTCCTCACCCACCATGGCATCAGCCGGCACGCGGCACTCTTCGAAGATCACTTCGCTCGTATCACTCGCGCGCATCCCGAGCTTGTGTTCCTTCTTCCCGGCGCGCATCCCCTTGGTGCCCTTCGGGACCACAAACGCGGTAACACCCCGATGCGCCTTCGCGCGATCGGTGACGGCCATGACAACGATGGAGCCCCCGACGGAGCCGTGGGTGATGAATTGTTTGGCGCCATTGATGACCCAGTCGCTGCCATCACGGCGGGCGGTGGTGCGCATGGCGGCCGCATCGCTGCCCGCGCCGGGCTCGGTCAGTCCCCACGCGCCGAGGTACTCGCCATTGATCAGCGGCACCACGTACTGCTGTTTCTGCGCTTCCGAGCCAAACATGTAGATGTGCGCGGTGCCCAGCCCGTTGTGCGCGGCCACCGACAACGACACCGAGGGACACACCCGCGCCAACTCTTCGATGCAGATGCAGTACTCGATCGCCGACATGCCCGAGCCGCCGTACTCCTCGGGGTACTGGATGCCCATCAGTCCAAGCTCCGCCATTTTTGTGACGAGGCTGTGAGGGAACGCCTCGGCCTCGTCCCATTCCATGACGTACGGGCCGATCTCGGCTTCCGCAAACTCGCGGACGGTCCGTCGGAGCAGTGTCTGCTGACTGGTGGGGCGCAGGTCCATCCCGGGAAAAATATCACGGCCGGCCGATTGACGTCAGGCCCCCGGTATATTCATACTTATATTCATGCCGACTACGGTGCACATTCCGCCTCGATTGATGGCCTCGGCGTCGAAGCGCGCCAAGTCACTTGGCATCAGCCGCAACCGGCTGATCGTGCAGGCGCTCGAGAGGGAACTGACCGCCAACCAGCAGTGGCCGGAATCGTTCCTGCAGGCGCTCCGCGACGTCGACGCAGACACCGCTGAGGCGGTCAACGACATGACCAAGGCGATCGCGCGACGACGCCTGTCCAAATTGCCACCGACATTGTGAAGTACGTTCTTGACACCAACGTTGTGTCCGCGTTGATGCGAGGCGATCTCGCCGCGGTCAGCCGGCTTGGGACCGTCGCGCCCTCAGACGTCGTCATCCCCCAGCCGGTGCTCACCGAGATTGCCTACGGTCTTGAGCGTCTGCCAGTGTCCAAGCGGAAGCGAGCCTTGCAGGCGCGATTTGACCTTGTGCGCGGGCAGATCGGCCGCGCGGAGTGGACCGACGAGGTGAGCACTGCGTTTGGCCGCATCAAGGCCATGCTCGAACGTCGTGGTCAGCGAATCGAAGACTTCGACGCAGCCATTGCCGCACACGCTTTGGCCGCGTCGGCGACGCTCGTCAGCGGCAACGTTGGTCAGATGAGCCGGGTGTCCGGATTGCTGGTGGAGAACTGGCTGCAGGAGTAACGACGGGGAGATGAGGAGATGAGGAGATGAGGAGATTTTTCCCTATAGCGCTGGTGGCGCTCGCTGGGCTATTTGTGACGCCGACGGCCGCCGAGGCTGACATTACGGCCTTCTTCGGGGTCGGCCAGGGCCCGGAAACACGCACAGCCAAAGGCCTCTCCTTCGGCGTCAGCCTCATCGTCGTCGGATTTGAAGTGGAATACTCGGACATCTCGGCCAAGACCGACGTGGGCGCCCTCGCGCCCCGGTTGCGCACAGGGATGATCAACGCCATCGTCCAGACCCCGACCGGGGGGATGCAGTTGTACGCGACGGCTGGCGTTGGTGGCTATCGGGAAAACAGTGGCGGAAACTCAGAGACGAGCACCGGGATCAACGTGGGTGGGGGCCTGAAGACGAACCTGCTTGGGCCCCTTCGGTTGCGCCTCGATTACCGGCTCTTCACCCTGCGCGGCAACCCCGCCGCCAAGACCGTCCACCGCGTCTACGCCGGGGTCAACGCCGCGTTCTGAGCGGCATCCGTACGTAGGGCGCGCTGCACTTGAGCGCGCCGTGTTGGCCCGCTCCAGTGCAGCGGGCCCTACGCAGGTTGTCTATCTCACCTTCGTCAGTCCCATGCGTTCGATGCGGAGCACGGCCGCTTTCATCCGTTCGTAGAGCGGCTGCGCCTCGGCGGGTAACGATTCAGCGAGCACCAGCAAGGGATCGTAGCTGGCCTTCGGGACGGCGGGATCGAACAGGAACAGGTACACCACCGACTCGCCCGGTGGCTCTGCGGACTTGTAGATCAGCCAGTTGGCGGCCTGCTGCCTGCGGGAGAGGCTGTCGGCGGTCGAGAGCGCGACCTTGAGGCGGGCCAACACGGCGTCAAAGTCCGCCGCTTTGGCCGGAGCGACATGAAAGATCAGGAGTCCGGCACCGGACGCGAACTCGTAGGTCGCCGCCGGACCGGTGGCTGGGGGTGTTGGTGGCGCGTCCTGTGCATGAGCCATCGCCGGCAGGAGTGCCGCGGCAGCGACCACACAGGCAGCCAGGAGTGCACGGGACATCAGGCAACCATTCTGCCGGAAAAAGAAAAGGACGTCACCGCCGAAGCGATGACGTCCACAGAATCAGGCGAGCGCGCGGCTACTTCTTGGCGAGCGGCCAGATGGCCTGCTGCTCGACCGAGGCCTTGAGCTTCTCGAAGATTGCGTCAACGACCTTGCGGCCCTCGACATCATCAGCCTTCCAGGCGCCTGAGTAATAGAGCATCTGAGTGAAGTCATAGCTCTGGCCCGCCACCGGGGGATCGAGCAGCACCACGTACGGGCGAGCCTGCCCCGGGGGCAGGTCTGCAGTCAGGCGCATCAGATTCATGGATTTGCCCTGCGCCTGCAGTGCAGGCTTCTCCGCCGCGCTCAGACCGGTCCGAATCGCGCTGAACGCCTCTTCGAATACCGCTTCCTGGCCCGACTTGACCTGCAGCATCAACATCACGGGGTTTGCCCCATCAAACTTGAACGGGTCAGCCGCTGCCGGCTCCTGCGCCTGGGCGGTCGCCGCGCCCGTGAACAACATTCCGGCCACGCCCAGCGCGACCACCACGCGCCGGCTCACAACCGGCAGAAAACCGAACAACCGCATGCACATCCTCCTCGCCACTGGGGGCGTTGGTCCAAAAAAGGAAAGCCTACTCTACCGTACGAACACCTGAAAAACTTCGTTGGCGATCAACATCCCCTCACGAGTCAGCCCGAACCGCCCGGCCCGGCGCCACACATGTGACGTCTGCAGGAATGGGGCCAGGTCCTCCCCATACCGCTCCCAGGGGTCGACGCCAAAACGGGCCAGAAACCGGGCACAATCGACGCCCTCGCTCAGGCGAAGCCCGGTAAAAAGGGCTTCTTCGATCCGGGCCTGCGCAGACAAGGACTCCACATCCCCGGCCACGGACTGCCCGGCCGTGATCCGTTCCACGTAGTCGGCCGTCGCCGAGAGGTTCTTCCAGCGCCGGCCACCGACCGTTGAATGGGCCCCGCACCCAAACCCCAACCAGTCACCCGCCTGCCAGTACTTGAGATTGTGCCGCGACCGATGTCCCGGCCGAGCCACGTTGGAGATCTCGTACTGCTCCAGGCCCGCCGCCTCCAGGCGCCTCAGCCCCTCCAGATACATGTCCGCCGCATCGTCATCAGGCGCCATCGACCAGTCGGCCCGCGCCATGTCTTCCTTGAGGGGCGCGTTGGGATAGAGCTCCAGCAGATACAGCGACAGATGATCCGGCTCGAGCGAAACGGCCCTGTCAATCGTGCGCAACCACGACGCCTGCGACTGCGCGGGCAACCACAACATCAGGTCAAACGACACCGAATTGAACCCGGTTCTCTTCGCGGCTTCTATTGTTTCTACGGCGCGCGCACAGGAATGGATGCGCCCGAGCCGCTTCAACTCATTGTCGTCAAATGACTGCACGCCAAAACTCAGGCGATTGATGCCCGCGTCGCGAAAAGCGGCCAGGCGTTCAGGCGTCGCGGTCTCAGGATTGGTCTCGAGCGTAATCTCGGCATCGGCCGCCAGATCGAATGTTTCGCGGCAGGCGTCGATGAGCCGCGCAATCTCCGCAGGGTCCAGCAATGACGGTGTACCGCCCCCAAAAAAGATCGTGTCAGCCGTCCCACCAGGCGCGCGCCTGATCTCCTGCTCCAGCGCAGCGACGTACCGGGTCTTCAGCGCCTCGTCGAGCAGGCCGCGATTGAAGTTGCAGTAGGAGCAGATGGCCTGGCAGAAGGGAACGTGCAGGTACAAACCGAGGTTCATCGGCTCATGGTGCTGGGTTCAGCCCCGCCCGGCCTTGCCGCCGGGCCACTGGAGTTCCCGGGCTTCGCGCGGGTTCTTCAGCGACCGGAGCGGGTCGTGTTCCTTGAGCTGTGCGCGGGCGGGACCACGGGCGCGCGCGGGAAGCACGCGGCGGCCCTTGTTGGTCTGCCACAGGATCGTCAGGTCGTTGGGACCGCCGTTGGGCGGCAACATCCGGTAGTCGCCACCGTCGTACTCCAGGAATTCGCACATCTCATGGAGGCGAGAATGCATCCGGTAGCCGACGCGCGCCTTGAGCGAATCCAGATCCGCTTCGTCCGGCGTGTCTTCGTAGTTAGTCGTAAAAATCGTCGGCCGGCGTTCGTTGTAACGGGTGTTGACGATGAGGTTCATCATCTCTTCGACCCATTCCGACGGCTTCTCGGAACCCAGATCGTCGAGCACCAGCAACTCCGCGTCCATAACGGGGCGGATGATGTCCATCTCGGCCGTCCGCACCACCGGGTTGTAGGTCGATCGAATCACCTTCAGCAGTTCACGCACGTCATAGAACAACGCGCGGGCGCCCTTTTCGAGCACCACCTGCCGCAACACGGCCACCGCAATGTGTGTCTTGCCGATGCCGGGAGGCCCAATCAGACACAGCCCCTTGGTGACCGCCGGAAACTGGTCCGCAAACCGGCGCGCATACGTCACTGCCGACTGCAGTTTTTCGTTCGGATAAATCAGGAAGTTCTTGAGATCACACTTGGCGTACCGCGGAGGAATCCGCGCATCGCGCAGCACCCGATCCGACGCCTGTGCCCGCCAGCATTCACAGCGCTCAACACGCCGCACGCCTTCGCCGGTCGCGGGCTTCCATCCAGTTCCGTTGCAATGCGGGCACACGGCGTCAGCATATCAAAACCGCGGCTGACGCCAATTGAGGATTGAGGATGAAGGATGGAGGATGGAGGATTGGTAATTGTTGGATTGAGGATTGAGGATTTATTGGGCGATTGGGCGATTGGGCGATTGGGGGATTGGGGTGGCAATCCCTCAATCCGCAATTGAGCAATTGCCAATCCTCAATCCTCAATCCTCAATTGACGGCACGTCGCGCGTGGTTGTGACGAGCGACGTGTTCAAACGCGTTTCCCAGTCGTCCAGCCCGCGAGCGAGCTCTTTTTTGACGTACGCCATGAATTCGTTCACTTCGCTCTGCATGCTTTCCATTTTCTGGCGCATGTTGAGGATGATTTCGACGCCGGCGAGGTTCACGCCCAGGTCACGCGTGAGCGTGAGGATCGTCTCAAGCCGGTGCAGGTCGTCGTCGGAATACAGCCGGGTGTTGCCGTCGGTGCGGGATGGCGCGAGCAGGCCTTCGCGTTCGTAGAGGCGCAGGGTCTGCGGGTGGACGTTGTACTTCGACGCCACCGCGCTGATCATGTAGTAGCCCTTGCCGGTGCCTGATTTTCTGGTCATGACTGGGCTCCAAATAAGTGCGCACGCACGTCCGCGGGATTGAGCGCACCAAATTCCCGCAGCAATTCCTTCGACCGCTCATCGCGCACAGGCGGCAACACGATCTGCACCTCGACGATCAGATCGCCGGCCAGCGCGGGGTCAGCCGAATGCGCAGACGGGATCCCCTGCCCACGGACGCGCAACTTCGAGCCGGATCCCGTGCCGGGCGGCACCTTCACCTTGACCGGTCCGGTGAGCGTCGGCACATCCACCTTCGCGCCGAGGGCCGCCTCGTGCACGGCGACCGGCAGCACCATCCGCAGGTCCCGGCCGTCACGCGAAAACACGGGATGCGGCGAAACCTCGATGGTCACGTACAAGTCGCCCATCGGCCCACCACGCGCACCGGCATGCCCCCGGCCCGGCACCGCCATGCGCGCGGCGTCGTCGATTCCCGGCGGAATCACGAGCGTCACCACTTCGCTGCGTGCCTGCACTCCGCTGCCGGCACACACGCGGCACACCTGAAACGTCAACCGGCCGGTGGAGCCGCACGGGTCGCACGGCTTGGTGAAGACCATGTGCCCACGCGCCCAGCGCGTCGCCCCCGCGCCGCGACACGCCGGACACGTCACCGGCGCAATCGAGACACGCCCCGCACCGGCACACCCCGGACACCGTTCCTGCCGCACCACCGAGACCGGAAAGTGCCCGCCGCGCATGGCATCCTCGAAGGACAACGGCATGGTCAGCTCGAGCGCGCTTCCCCGCTCAGGTGACGTCACGCGTCGCGCGGCGTCCTGAAAGACATCCGAGAACATCTCGGAAAACGTGGCGGCCTCGTGGCCCTGCGCGAGCGACGAGAAGTCGAAGCCCTCAAACGCAATCGTGGCCTCAACCGTGGCCGGATGATTCACGATACGGGAGCGATCGTATTCGCGCCGCCGTTCGGCGTTGCCGAGCACCTCGTAGGCCTGCGACACCTGCCGGAACCGCTCCTCGGCGAGGCGGTCACCCGGGTTGATCCGCGGGTGATACCGCCGCGCGAGGCGCAGGTAGGCGCGCTCGATGTCAGCCGCCGTCGCGGAGGCGTCAAGATCGAGCGCACCGTACAGGTCCACTTACTTCTTCTCTTCCTCGATGACTTCCGCGTCGATGACATCCCCCGACGCCGCGCCATCGCTTGTGCCCGTCCCACCAGCCGCACCGGCCGCACCGGCGTCGACGTCGGGACCCGCCTGCTGGTAGAGCTTGGTCGCCGCCTTGGTCTGCGCATCCATCAACGCGTCGAGCTTCTTCGTGATGGCCGCCGCATCCCTGGACTCGAGTGCCTGCTTCACATCGGTAATCGCGGACTCGATGGCCAGGCGATCCTCCGCCTGCACCTTGTCGCCCGACTCCTTCATGAACTGCTCCGCGGCATGCACGGCCTGGTCCGCATGGTTGCGGGTATCGACCTCTTCCTTCCGCTTCTTGTCCTCTTCAGCGTGCGCTTCCGCATCCTTCACCATGCGATCCACTTCGTCCTTCGACAAGCCGCTGGACGCCGTGATGGTGATCTTCTGTTCCTTGCCCGTGCCCTTGTCCTTCGCCGACACGTTCACGATGCCGTTGGCGTCGATGTCAAACGTGACTTCGATCTGCGGCACGCCGCGCGGCGCCGGCGGGATGCCATCGAGATGGAACTTGCCGAGCGTGCGGTTGTCGCGCGCCATCGGCCGCTCACCCTGCATCACGTGCACTTCGACGCTGGGCTGACTGTCAGCCGCCGTCGAGAACGTCTCCGACTTGCGCGTCGGAATCGTCGTGTTGCGCGTAATCAGGGTCGTCATCACCCCACCCAGCGTTTCGATGCCGAGTGAGAGCGGCGTGACGTCGAGCAGCAGCAGGTCCTTCACATCACCGGCCAACACGCCGGCCTGAATCGCCGCGCCGATCGCCACCACTTCGTCCGGGTTCACGCCCTTGTGCGGCTCCTTGCCGAACTGCTCCTTCACAAGTTGCTGCACCTTCGGGATGCGCGTGGACCCACCCACGAGCACCACCTCGTCGATGTCCTTCGCCGTGAGTCCGGCATCCTGCATCGCCTGACGACACGGGCCCATCGTCTTCTGCAACAGGTCATCCACAAGCGACTCGAACTTCGCACGCGTGAGCTTCATCGCCAGGTGCTTCGGCCCGGTCGCGTCCGCCGAAATGAACGGCAGATTCACTTCCGTCTCCACCACCGTCGAAAGCTCCATCTTGGCCTTCTCCGCCGCTTCCTTCAGGCGCTGCAGGGCCATGCGATCCTTCGAGAGATCAATGCCCTCCTGCTTCCTGAACTCCGCGACGATCCAGTCCATCACCCGCTGGTCGAGGTTGTCGCCACCGAGATGCGTGTCGCCGTTGGTCGCCTTCACTTCGACGACACCTTCGCCGACTTCCAGCACCGACACGTCAAAGGTGCCGCCGCCGAAGTCATACACGACGATCGTCTCGTTCTGCTTTTTGTCGAGGCCGTACGCCAGCGCCGCAGCGGTCGGCTCGTTGACGATACGCATGACTTCGAGACCAGCGATCGTGCCGGCGTCCTTGGTCGCCTGGCGCTGCGCGTCGTTGAAGTACGCGGGCACCGTGATGACCGCCTTGCTGACCGGCTGGCCGAGGTAATCCTCCGCCGCCTGCTTCAGCTTGCCGAGCACCATCGCCGAAATCTGCGGCGGCGTGTACGGCTTGTCCTGCCCGTCCACCTTGACCGCGACGTGACCACCCTCGGCCACCACGCGATACGGGACGAGCTTCAGCTCCTCACCGACCTCATCGTGCCGGCGACCCATGAACCGCTTGATCGAGTACACAGTGTTCTCGGGATTCGTGACGGCCTGCCGCTTTGCGACCTGACCAACCAACCGTTCACCCGACTTTGAAAAACCCACCACCGACGGCGTGATACGCCCGCCTTCCGAGTTGGTGATAACGACGGCCTCGCCGCCTTCCATGACTGCCACCACCGAGTTGGTGGTGCCCAGGTCGATGCCGATGATCTTGCTCATTGTGTGACGCTCCTCTGCGCTCAGGCCCTTGAAATTGGCCAAACTTTAGTCTGATGCATTATAGAAACCTAAGCGCGATACTGTCAACTAGGCAGGGCGCGCGGCAGGGCGCGACGTAGGGCGCGCTGAACTTGAGCGCGCCAAAGGCGGGCGGAGGTGGCGTGGGAGGCGTGGGAGGCGTGGGAGCTGTCCTCGCAGCGTGACACCCCCAACGCCACCAACAACGCCTACACCACCAAACTCCAGCAAATCCCGGGGTGATTTTCGGCCCGAGATTTGCTGTAACTGTCTGTGCCAGCTTTTCTGCATGAATGGAGTGAGGCGCGTATGTCCCGGTATTTCAAACTCCTGACCGTCGCTGCGGTGACCCTTGGACCGATCCCGTTGGGTGCCCAGGCGCGGTATACACCTCAGGACCGGTGGAGCGTTGACCTGCCGGCCTTTGTCTCGGTGGTGGATGGGTATGCGGAACTCGACCGCGGCGGCCAGTCGTCGCGCGACATTGAGAACGTCCCGCTCGAGGCAGGCGACCGCCTGCGCACCACACGTGGCCGGGTGGAAGTGTTGTTTGACGATGGCAGCGTGGTGTCGCTCGATGAACACACGGCCGTCACGTTTGTCGCCGAGGGCGACATGGACCTGCATCAGGGCCGCATCCGCGCACAGTGGCGCGACCGGGGATCACGCGCAGGGTTGACCGTCCGCACGATCGCCGGCGCTGCGATCATCCGGACGCAGGGCGACTATCGGCTCACGCTGGCGGAGTCACGACGAGGCGAGGCCGAGATTGAAGTGGCGGTCGCGCGCGGCTCCGCGGAGTTGGGCAACGATCTGGGACGCACGATCGTTCGCGAGGGGACACGCGCCCTGACGACCGCGACCTATGCCCCGTCGTTGCCCTACGCGTTCGCTGCGCCACGTGATGACTTTGAGCGCTGGACTGACGGCCTCGACGGGGACCGGTACGGCGTGGAGTCCGCACGCTACCTGCCCACGGAATTCCGGTATTACGGCGGCATCTTCGACCGGCACGGCGCATGGCAGCATCACCACTCGCATGGCTGGGTCTGGTATCCCCGCGTGAGCTTTGACTGGCGCCCATACTCCGGTGGTCGCTGGAGTTTCGTTGTCGGCTTCGGCTACTCGTGGGTCGGCGGGTCGCGCTGGTCGTGGCCGACCCACCACTACGGCCGCTGGGATCGCGTGGGCACACGCTGGTTCTGGATTCCGGTGCGTCCATCGCAGCCGCGCTTCGTCGGGTATGCGACGCCGCGGACCTCCTACACGTCGAACGTCACGTACTACCAACGGACGCGGACCGTCCAGGGACCGGAACCGAGGGTCCAAGGACCCGCACCGGTCCAGGGTCCGGGGTCCAGGGTTCAAGGCCTCGAACCGCGGGCGGTGCCGCGGAACGATATGCCGCGCACGGACGCGCCGCGGCCGCAGGTCGACAGGCCGCGGATGGATCGGCCGCGGTCGGAGCAGCCGCAGCGCGCCGCGCCAACGCCGCGATCAGAATCACCCCGATCCGAGGCGCCGCGGACGTCGTCTCCGCCGCCGTCCGGATCGCGCACACCGTCGCGGTCAGTGAATCCTCCGTCGGGCGGCGACAACAGACAGCGTTCGGGAACCGCCGTCCGACGCGGCGGCGGCTAGCACGAAAGGTTGATATCGTTGCGGCATGTCCGTGATCACGGTTCGCCTGGTGCGGGGCGTCGGCCTTGTCGCGCTGTTTGTGGCTGCGGCGTTGTTCGGCATCGCCAGTGGTGTCGTGCTCGCGTTTGTGGACGACCTGCCGCAGATCAGTGCGCTCGATCACTACTCGCCCAGCACGATCACCCGTGTGCTGGGCCGGGATGGGTCGAGCATCGGGGAATTCGCGACCGAACGGCGCGAGATGGTCAGACGCGAGCAGATTCCCGGGGTGTTGCGCTCGGCCATCCTCGCTGCCGAAGACGGCAGCTTTGAAAGCCATATCGGATTTCAACCGACGCGCATGGCCTGGGCGGCCGTCAAGGACCTCACCAGTGGCGGGCGCACGCCGGGCCGTTCCACGCTGACACAACAAATCGCGCGCAACCTGTTCCAGGACACGATCGGATTCCGTCGCGACCCGGATGCGTGGATTGATCTCACGGGCTGGGAGCGCAAGATCAAGGAAGCCCTGGTCGCCGTCCAGATCGAACGCCGCTACACCAAGGACGAGATCTTCACGATGTACTGCAACCAGATTTACTGGGGGCACGGCGCGTACGGCGTCCAGGCGGCGTCGCGGTTGTACTTCGACAAATCGGTCTCCGATCTGTCCCTCGACGAAGCGGCCACGCTGGCGGGCATCATCCAGAGCCCCGAGCGCCAGAGTCCCTACGTGAATCCGACCGCGGCGGCCCGCCGACGCAACTATGCGTTGGCGCGCATGGCGGAGGAAGGTTTCATCACCGCCGAGGTGGCGGCCACCGCCGAGGCGCTCCCCATCACCACCGGTGGCGCACCGACCCCACCGGCACTCGCGCCCCATTTTCTGGAGACCATCCGGCAGCAGTTGCAGGCGCGCTACGGGGCCAAGGCGATCTATGAGGGCGGCCTGACCGTGCGCACCGGCATCGACCCACTCCTGCAGCGCGCCGCCAACAACGCGCTCGATCGCGAACTGCGGCGCCTCGACCGCCTGGGGGGATTCCGGACGCCCGCGCGCAATCTCGTCGCGGAGAAACTCGACGTGGACACCTTCCGGTTGTCGCGATGGTCACGAACACCGGGGGTTGGCGAGATCCTCCCTGTCATCGTGCTTGGCGTCGACGGCACGGCCATTCGCGTGCGCGCGGGCGCATGGCAGGGCGCGATTGAGGCGGCCGGGCACAGCTGGACCAGGCGTCGGGCCGATGCCTTGGTCCGTCGCGGCGACTTGATTGAGCTCCGGGTGCTGTCCAGAGACGATGAAGACCGCACGTTCACGGGCTCGCTCGAGCAGGCGCCCGCGATCGAGGGGGCGGTGGTGGCGCTCGACAATCGCACCGGTCAGATTCTGGCAATGGTCGGCGGGCACAGTTTCGGCCGCAGCGAGTTCAACCGTGCCACGCAGGCGCTGCGTCAGGTCGGCTCCACCTTCAAACCCTTTGTGTATGCGGCGGCGATTGACCGCGGCTACACGGCGACGTCGATGTTGCTTGACGCCCCGGTCAGCTACAACTCGGGTCCGGGCCAGCCACTCTGGCAACCGCAGAACTACGATCGGGAATACCGTGGGGAGATGACCCTGCGAGCCGCGCTCGCCGCATCGCGCAACATCCCAACCATCCGCTTGATGGATGCACTCGGCCCGGCGCAGGTGGTGAGCTATGCCAGGCGCATGGGCATCACGTCGTCGCTGCCCGAGTATCTGCCGGTCGCCATCGGGGCCGCCGAGGCCACGCTGCTCGAAATGACCTCGGCCTACTCGGCCTTTGCCAATCAGGGCGTGCGGGTCACGCCGCTGCCCATCCTTCAAGTCACCGACCGCGACGGCAACGTCCTGGAGGAACACCGGCCAGAACCCCACGAAGCCCTGAGGGCCGATACCGCGTATGTGATGGCGCACCTGCTGCAGAACGCGGTGCAATCGGGGACGGCCGTGCGCGCCAAGGCGCTCAATTGGCCGGTCGGCGGCAAGACGGGCACGACGGATGATTACACCGACGCCTGGTTCATCGGGTTTGATCCCGAGATCACGCTTGGCGTCTGGGTGGGGCGTGATCTGAAGAAGCCCATCGGTGCGGGACAAAGCGGGACGGCCGCCGCCTTGCCGATGTGGGTCGACATCATGCAGCCGTGGATTGAGCGACGCCGTACCCAGCTTGACAGTGTGCCTGCCTTCGAGCGCCCGAGTAATGTCGTCATGGTGATGACCGGCAGCGGTCTTGAGGCGTTTATTGCGGGCACTGAGCCGGGGGTGCGATGAGCGCCGACGAGCGGCCGGCCAGACGCGGGTGGTGTGATCGGCCCTGGGACCAGCAGCGTGCCGTCCTCGCGATGCTCTGGCTGGTACCAGCGCTGCATGTGGCCGTACGGGTCTTCGACTACACCCGCACCCGCCGGTTTCTCGACCGTCGCGCAGACATCCGGCGAGCCCGACGGACGGGTCCGCCCCCTGACGTGACGCCCGACCGGCTCGCCACCTCGCGCGTCACCCTGTATTCATGGCTGCCTGGCAACTGTCTGTCTCGATCGCTGGCCCTGCTCTGGTTGTTGCGGCGCAACGGTCACGGCGCGGACCTTCGGCTCGGGGTCTCGCTCGACGGCGGCACGTTTGCGGCGCATGCGTGGGTGGAACTGGACGGGCGCGTGCTCAACGCTCGTGCCGTGCCGTCCTGCGGCAGGAACGCCCGGATGGCGGCCGCAGAAGTGAACGTCAGAGTATTGCCGACGCCAACGACGAGACGGATCGACGCACTGCCTGCATCGTAGAACAAGGCTGGGAAAAACTCTTCAAGCAAGGTGCCAGGATTGTTTCCACTCGGCGTGCTGCCCCACCCACCCTGGGTCTGGGTGCGGAACGCGCACGGCAAATTCGACGAGATGCTCATCGTCGTGCCGTAGTAGTGGTCCGGGTCGTTGGCGGTAACAGGGGCACCCGAGGGCGACGTGCCGGTCACCGTGCCCACGTTCCTGTACTGTCCGGCAATCGCCACACCCGTGCCCGTGCACGTCATGCTCGCGCCGACCGCCAAGGTCGTCGCCGGACAGGTCACCGCGACGCCGCGGGATTCACTGTGGCCCCGGTCCGCCCCTGGGCCTGCAACACCAAATACACGTTGGAGCCATGCGACGTTCAGCTACTGTCAGAGCCTATGCTTCTCGCTCCCGTCGTCCTCGGCGCACGTGCCCCAGTTGGCGCGCAATGGTGTAGCTCGGGCGAGACGACAGTGGCTGCCGCAGGTACGCTTGATGGCTTGTGCGGGTGGTTCAGCGCCGAGTTGACTCCGGGCGTTGCCATTACAAACAATCCGGTTTCCCGCGACCGCATACAGCGGCGCATCGCCGTCATCCCTATGGACGGCACGGCTACCATTGACACCGGCGACCGCGTCTCCATCGATTTGGTCATCGATCCGGCGCAGAGCACGCTCAGTTGGCGGGTGCGACTCACACGGGGCGGCGAGGTCGTCTACACCTCAAACGGAAGCACACTGCCTGGCATGGCCCTGGCAACCCGCCGGACGCGAACACGACAGCCCCCCCTGACGCTCGCGCGACCATCGCTGCCAAGTCGGAATCACTCCTCCTCCCCCTCCCCCCCAAGCTTCCCACTCGCCCGGCTGAGCAGATACGCCCGGATAAACTCGTCTATATCCCCATCAAGCACCCGATCGGGATCGCCCACCTGATATTTCGTCCGGTGGTCCTTGACCATCTGATACGGCGCCAGCACGTAGCTGCGGATCTGGCTGCCGAAGGCAATCTCCTTCTTCTCGCCGCCGATTTGCGCGAGCTTGGCATCCTGCTCCTTGCGCTTCAGGTCGTAGAGCCGCGCTTTGAGCACCTTCATCGCCGAGGCGCGGTTCTTGTGCTGGGAGCGTTCGTTCTGACAGGACACCACAATCCCGGTCGGCAGATGCGTGAGCCGCACCGCCGAGTCCGTCACGTTGATGTGCTGGCCGCCCGCACCACTCGACCGGAACGTGTCCACGCGCAGATCCTTGTCCTCGATCTCGACATCAATATCGTCCGGAAGCTCAGGCCAGACGTAGACCGAGGCAAACGACGTGTGGCGCCTGGCGGCCTGATCAAACGGCGAAATTCGCACCAGACGATGCACACCGGCTTCAGCGGCGAGCAGGCCATACGCGTATTCGCCAAAAATCGTCACGGTCGCACTCTTGATGCCGGCTTCTTCACCGGGCTGCAGGTCGACGACCTCGCGCTTGAACCCGCGGCGCTCCGACCACCGCACAAACATGCGCATCAACATCTCGGCCCAGTCCTGCGACTCGGTGCCGCCGGCGCCCGGATGAATCGTGATGATGGCGTGGCGCGCGTCCATCTCGCCCGACAACATCGTGCGCACTTCACCCGACTCAATGAGCGCGGCGTACGCGGTCAGGCCCTTGTCGAGATCCGCACTGACGTCCTCCCCCTGCCGGGCCCAGTCAATGAGCACCGCCAGGTCCTCGGTCTGTTTGCGCACATTCACGACCAGCGTCCGGTCATCGTCGAGACGACGCCGGCGCTGGAGGGTGGCTTGTGCGCGAGCCTGATCGGCCCAGAAGTCCGGATGGGACGCGTCGTTTTCGATTTCGCTCAGTTCGCGGTCGAGGCGGGCTTCGTCAAAGCCCCCTCCGCAAGTCAGTGGCCCGTTCCACGAGCTCGGCGTACCAGCGGGCCTGTTCTTCGACGGTCTTTTCGGTCATGACATCCTTATCGTGTCCCAACAGGGCGCGGTATGGCCAGCCAGGCGGCCACCAGCAGCCCGAGCCACGCGATGAGATCGCCGATGTGGCTGTAGATCGTTCGAGACTGAATCAACCGAACGTCACCGGTGACCGCCGCCTCTTCAAACAGCGCGGTCGTCAGGCGCGTGCGGCCGTACGGGTCGACGATACCCGAGATGCCCGTGTTGGCCGCGCGGACGAGAAACCGTCCCTGTTCAACGGCGCGCACCTTCGCCTGCGCAAAGTGTTGATAGGGCGCCGACGACCGGCCGAACCACGCGTCGTTGGTGATGGTGGTGAGCAGCTCAGCGCCGCCCGACGCAAACGCCCGTGGAATCCACGGGTACACCACTTCGTAGCAGATCGCGACGCCTGTCCTGATGCCGGCGGCGTCGAGCACCGTCGGGTCGGTCCCCGGCGCAAAGTCCGACACCTTCTCGACGAGTGGTCCCACAAAAAACAGCAGCGACTTCAGCGGCACGTATTCGCCGAACGGCACGAGCTGCATCTTGCGATACCCCCCGAGCGAGCGGCCATCCTCGCCGACGGCCACGGCAGAGTTGTAGATGCGGTCCCCGTCGAGCCGGCGCTCGAATTCGTCGGTGCCGATGATGAACGACGTCCGCGTCTCGCGGGCGACGGCGCGAATGGCTTCCGCCGCAGCCGGTTCGGCCTCAAAAAAGAACGGCGTCGAGGCCTCCGGCCACACGACGAGGCGGGCGCCC
The DNA here is from genome assembly GCA_016871335.1 of Acidimicrobiia bacterium. Classification (GTDB taxonomy): domain Bacteria; phylum Acidobacteriota; class Vicinamibacteria; order Vicinamibacterales; family SCN-69-37; genus SYFT01. The sequence goes on along the minus strand of VFZF01000008.1, from coordinate 8,206 downwards.
TGAGCGATCACCGCTCGACTCAGCGCAAGGTACCGGTCGAGAATGACGTCGCGGAACCGGGGATCCCATTTTTGATTCTGCTCGACGTTCCCCTGCACGAGGCCGACCTTCAGCACGCGCCCCTGCGTCACCAGAGTGCCCCCCGCGACACGCCATGTGCCGAACGCGGCGGCCACGGCGACAAGTCCAAGCGCGACCACCACGCCCACCATCTGCCGGCGTTGCCGTGTGAGCGCAAACGCCGCCGCCGCAGCGGACACGAGGGCGACCAGGAACGAGACGCCGAACACGCCGAACACACTCGCCAGCTGGATGACCGGCGTGACGTCGGCCTGGGAGGTGCCCAGCAGGGCCCAGGGGAATCCGCCGCCCACCCAGCCTCGCAGCCACTCGGTCGCCACCCAGACCAGCGGCGCCAACCACACCCCGGCGATACCAAACCTGCGCACCGCGCGTGCCGTCAGAACCACAAACAGCGCCGGGTACAACGCGAGATAGGCGGCCAGCAGGAACATCACCAGCCACGCCACCACCGTGGGCAACCCGCCATGCCGTTGCATGACCTCGACGACCCATGACACCGTCAGGGCGAAATGCACGACGCCGGCGAGCCAGCCCAGCAGAACGAGATGCCCACACCGCGGCGTCTGGGCGGTCGTTCGCCGGACCTCGAGCGCCACGGCGATCAGCAGCGGCGCCAGCGCCGTCCACGCGAAGGCGGGATGGCCGTATTTGGGAAAACTGGCCGCGAGCAGAACGCCCGAGAGCAGCGCAAGCGCACGAGCCATCGGGCGTTATCGCTGCTGAATCCGCGGGGTGTAGCCTTCACGCGCCAGCCGGGCCCGCACGCCGTCGGCCTCAGCTCGTGTGACATACGGACCGACCCGCACGCGGAACAACCGGTCTGAGGCACCGGCGCCCGGCGCCAGTACAAAGGCCGGCACATTGAGTTTCTTCAGATTGCCCACCACGCCGTCGGCGGCCTGGCGCCCTCCGTAGGCACCCACCTGCAGGAACCAGTCGCCCGTCACCGCCGTTGGCGCGGGCTCCGGCTGCGCAGCCGGAGGCGGCGTGGTCTCGGCGGGCGGCGTCGGAGGAGGTCCAGTGTCGGGCGGCGGCGTGGGGGCCGGCGCGCCTGAGCCGGTCAGCAAATCGTGGTACGCCAGATCCTGCACGGGCTGGGCCTGCGGATCGATCGGCACCACAGTCTCGGTGCCGGTGGCACTCGCGGACTGGGTGTCCGCCGCGCTCCGGATGTCACGCCCGACGGCCACGCCGAGCAGAAAGATCACCACAGCGGCCACCACGGCCGAGATGAACAGGAAGACCAGTTGTTTCCCGCTCAGCTGGATTTCGCGAAACTCGCGGTCAGTCATGATGCGGGTCTGATCTTACACTGCCGGTGCCCCCGATGCGGGCCAGGAGGTCACGCGCCTCCCGTGACTGCGGATCGAGCGCCGCCGCGCGACGCGCCTCCACGATCGCCGCCGCCGTCTCGCCGCTCTCGTGCAGCGCCTCGGCGAGGCGCATCAATCCGGCGACGGTCGCCCTCGACCACACGGCAATCCGGAACGCATCGATCGCCTCGGTCAGGCGGCCTGCACGACGGTAGATCTGCCCCAACAGCAGATGCGGTTCGTCATCGTACGGCCGCAGATAGATCGCCCGTCGCAATTCGTTGATGGCCCCGCGATCGTCCTCCTGCTCAAAGAGCCGGCGGCCACGCGCCAGATGAAAGGCCGCCAATTCCTGCTGTTCACGCTGGGCCGGAGTCGCCACGGCTGCGACCACGCGATCGGTGGGTCTCGACTCGAGCCGGGTGGTCAGCCGCTCAAGTCCTGCCGGCACGCGATCAGTCAGCGCCTCCAGTTCGACGCTGGTGCCGAGCTGTCGTGCGAGGGCGAGCTCGCGCTCCGCTTCCACCTTCCGGCCTGCGGCCAGCAGCATCTGGCTCATCACGAGATGGGCATCCCCATCCGCCGGATCACAACGCACCACCTCACGCAGCCAGAACAGGGCCGCATCCGCGTTGCGGCTCCGCGCATACGCATACCCGAGGTTGAAGAGATACCCGGTGTTGTCGGGCGCCTCATCAACGGCACGGGTGAAAAAATACGTCGGTAGACCGGTCTGCGGCGTGCTGCCCCGCCGCACCTGAATCACGCCGAGGGCGTTGAGCAACACCGGCGACGGCTCCTCGCCGTGCAGCGTCTGCACCAGCGCGTACGCTTCATCAAAACCGCGCAGTTCGATCAGCGAGAGGGCCGCCGCATACCGGGCCTCGCGGTCACGCCGGGCATCCCGCCGCACGGCACGCACCGCGGCCAGCGCCTTGTCATGGGCGCCATGTGTCGAGTGAAACTCCCACAAGGCGAGCAGGATGCGATCGTCCGCTGGGGCCTGCTGACGCGCAGCCTCCAGGAAACGCTCCTGCACCGCCGGCGTGGTGGCGACCAACCCCTTCACATACTGTTCAAAGGCGCCAAGCGGCAGCCGTGTATCGACATGCCGCGGTGCACCGGGGGTGGCCGGCACCAGCCGGGACACCACCTGTTCGACCACCTCGTAGATGCCGGTGCCCGGGCCCTCCCCCGTGGCCTGCATCTGTTCGCGCGCCGATTCAAGCCCCACCACCCGCGCGGTGATCGACATCCGTGTGCCAAGACGGACCTCGCCGAGGATCAACTCGCTGGCGCCGACCAGCTCCCCGACCCGGATCATCGTGGCGCGCGTCAGTGTCGTACTGAGCGGCAGTTGCAGGGACGCAAACGCCGCGACCCGCTCCGCGCGCGTCAGCACGGCAATGCCGCGCACATCCAGTTCCTCGGCCAGCAGCAGCGCGGCGGCCTCACCCAGCCAGAACCCCGCGCCCGCGCCGCCGGGCACGTCGCCGTCGACCACCACGGAAAACGGAAGCACCAACGGGCGTTCGAGCGCAGGGACCTGCGCCGCCGCGGGCGCCGCCCAGACGATCAGGGCGCCGACGAGAGCGCAAACGTACCTTCGCATGACCGTCCCCCTTCCGCCCCTGACGCGTTGCCCGCCTGGGCGCGGCACGAGGCCATCTGCCCCGACACCACAAGATCCACCGACGCACACATCGCGACCACGAGGGCCCCATAAAAGCCGCACAACGGCGAGGCCGGCTTCTCCCGGGCCCCGCAAAACACCGACTCGCGCACCGACATCGTCAACACGCCGCGTGCCACCGATGTGCGGACACGCGTGGCCGGACACGTCTCGGCCACCACCGACGCCAGCCGGCGGGTGACGACGCGCGCACGCCACCACCTCGGCAGACGGGGTACCCAGTATTTCGTCCAGCGGCTGGCGTCGTTCCAGGTCCACTGCGCGACCAGACGGCCCGCCGATTCCACCACACGCTGGTAGCCGGCGCCTTCCGTGCGGAGAAACCCGACCACCGCCATCATCGGCGCCAGGCCCATGGTGCCATCGTGTCGGCCATCCGGCTTGAGCCAGTGGTCGTAAAACTCCGCGCGCGCGGGCAGCTCCTCTGCGATGGCTTGTTCGAGGGCGGCCACCAGCCCCCGCCCCACTCGTATATCCCGTGTCATGATGCTCCGCGCATGTCAGACCAGACGATCGCCGGCGCCATCCTGGCCGGAGGTCAGGCCCGCCGGCTCGGCGGGCAGGACAAGAGCCGTCTCCTCACGCATGATGGCCCCATCATCGTACGGCAGTGTGCGCTGCTGCAACGTCTCGCCGGCCATGTCTTCATCGTCACGACCCGCGCCGACCGCGAGACCAGGCCCCACCGGTTCGACGACCTGGCGGTGCCGATCGTGACGGATGCACGGGAGGAGAGCGGCACACTGGTCGGGATTCACGCCGCCGTGAGCCACGCCCGTGCGTACGGCCCGGCCGTGGATCGCGTGGTGGTGCTCGCGTGTGATCTGCCGTTCCTGGTGTCCGGCGTCCTCGACACACTGGCTGCGGCGGCCACCGAGGGGGACGGTGCATGGGTGCGGACCAGCCGGGGCCCGGAACCGCTGATCGCGTGTTATCGCACGACGTGTCTCGACCGCATCGCCGCCGCTCTCGACAGCGGTGAGCGACGGGCCATGGCGCTCGGCAGGGTGCTGCGCCTCCGGGACGTGGGACCGGACGCCCTCGCGGCCTTCGGCGATCCCGATGTGCTCACGACCAACGTCAACACGCCGGAGGATGTCCGCCGGATACAATAACGGGCTGATGATTCTGCCAGTCCACGCGCACGTACGTCAGCGCCTTCAGACGACGCTGCAAGAGCTGTTTCACCTCGACGCGACCGCCGCGCCGTCCATCGTGATCGAGACGCCGCCCCGGCGCGCGCTGGGCGATTTGGCGGTGCCCGTCGCCTTCGAACTGGCCCGGACACTGCGCAAGGCGCCTCGCGCCATCGCCCAGGAGCTGGCCACCGCGCTCGGACCGATCGACGGCATCAGCCGCGTGGAGGCGGCCCCGAACGGCTACTTGAATTTCTTCCTGGACCGCCGGAGTTTCCTGCTCGCGCGACTCGGGGACGACACCACGTTGCAGCCGGCGCCCTCGGGCGGCAAGGTGATCGTCGAACACACGGCCATCAATCCGAACAAAGCCGCCCACATCGGACACCTCCGCAACTCGGCGCTGGGCGACACCCTCGTGCGGCTGCTCCGCTTTCAGGGGCGCCCGGTCGAAGTGCAGAACTACATCGACGACACCGGCGTGCAGGTCGCAGACGTGGTCGTCGGCTTCACGGTGATCGAAGGCAAGACGGCGACCGAGGTGGCTGCGCTGGCGGACGACCCAACAGTGCGGTTCGACTACCTCTGCTGGGATCTGTATGCCCGCGTCACCGAGTGGTATGACGCCGACAAGACGCGGCTGAAGGTGCGCGCCGACACGATGCACGCGATCGAGGAGGGCGGCAATCCCACCGCCGAACTCGGCGCCCTCATCGCCGATCGCATCGTCCGGTGCCACTTGAAGACGATGGCGCGGATGAATGTGGATTACGACCTCCTCTCGTGGGAGGGCGACATTCTCCGGCTGCAGTTCTGGGCACGAGCCTTTGAAGAACTCAAGGCGCTTGGCGCCGTGTATCTGCAGACCGAGGGGCCGCTGGCCGGTTGCTGGGTGATGAAGATCGACGAGGTCGAGCCCGATCCCGAAGCCGACACGGAGCGGGAAAAAGTCATTGTCCGTTCGAACGGTACCGTGACCTACGTCGGCAAGGACATCGCCAACCAGTTCTGGAAGTTCGGATTGCTCGGACGCGATTTCCACTACCGCGTGTTTGATGACCGTGACGGCCACCCGCTCTGGGCGACGACCTCCATCCCGGGCCAGGACCGCGGCCTCTCGCCGCAGTTCGGCAAGGCGGAAGCGGTCTACAACGTGATCGACTCACGGCAGGCCTACCTGCAGCAGTTGCTCAAGCAGTCGCTGGCCGCGATGGGGTTCCCCACGCAGGCGGCCAACTCGACGCACTTTGCGTACGAGATGGTCGCGTTGTCGCATGCGACTGCGCGCGAGCTGGGGTATCCGGATACGGAAGACTCGGGCAAACCGTTTGTCGAGGTGTCGGGCCGCAAGGGTCTGGGCGTGAAAGCGGATGACCTGCTCGATCGGCTGATCGCCACCGCGGCCGAGGAAGTCCGGTCGCGTCAGCCTGAGCTTCCGGCCGACGTCATCCATGCGACCGCGAGCCGTATCGCCGTCGCGGCCGTGCGCTACTTCCTGGTGAAGTTTTCGCGCGGCAAGGTGATCGCGTTCGACATCAAGGAAGCCCTGAGTTTTGAAGGCGAGACAGGGCCATATCTCCAATACGCGGTCGTGCGCGCACGCAACATCCTCGCCAAACTGCAGGAGCGCGATCAGGTCACGGCCGCATCCCTGCCGTCGCGAGCAGAGACGCTGCCGTCGGCCCCGCTCAACGAGGGCGAGGAGAGCGACGAGTTGTGGGGCCTGGTGCTCGAAGCCGCGCGTCTCGACGAGATGGTCGACTCGGCCGTGCGCTCACTCGAGATCTCCCACGTCGCGAAGTTTGCGTTTGGACTCGCCCAGTCGTTCAACGCGTTTTACCATCGGCAGCCGATTCTCAAGGAGGAACGCGCGGACCTGCGCCTGTGGCGCGCGACGGCCGTGTTCTACTGCGCGACCCAGCTCACCCGCACGCTCAATCTCATGGGGTGTGAAGTGCCCGAAAGAATGTGATGGTCCCAGGTCCGGTGATTGGCGTCGCGTTTCCGCGCGAGGATTATGTCGCGGCGCTGGAACAGGCCGGGGCGGTGGTGCGGGTCCTGCGACCGGATGCCGATGCGGTGCCGCAGGTCCTCCACGAACTCAATGGCGTGCTCCTGACCGGCGGCCCCGACGTGCGACCTGACCACTATGGCGCCACGACGACCCATCCTACGGTCGACGTGGACGAGACCCGCGATGCCTACGAACTGCCGCTGGCGAAGGCGGCGCTGGCGAACGGTATCCCGTTGCTTGCGATCTGCCGCGGTGTGCAGGTCCTGAACGTCGCAGGCGGAGGGACGCTCATTCAGGACCTGCCGTCGCAGCGACCCAGCACGATCAACCACTCGATCCTGGAACCGCGGAATGCCGTCGCCCACGACGTGAGCCTCGAGCCCGGCACACGACTCGCCGCCGTGATGCAGGCACAACTCACGGCCGACGGCCGGCTCGACGTCAACAGCCGGCACCATCAGGCCATCGATCAGATCGCCGCAGGATTCCGTGTCTCCGCCACCGCGCCGGACGGCACCATTGAAGCCATCGAGCCCGTGTCATCGCCAGACACGTTCTGCATCGGCGTGCAGTGGCACCCTGAAAACTTCTACCGCACGGGCGAGTCCGCGTCACTGTTCACCGCGTTTGTCGATGCGGCCCGATCGAATACCGCCACGCATTCGACGTGAGGCGTGTTCGGGAACATGTCGAGCGCTTCGAGCGACGACAGCCGATAGCTGTCTGCGAGTAGGCGCTGGGCGTCGCGCGCCAGCGTCGGCACATCACACGAGACATACACGATGCGGGGAGTGCGCCACCGCAGCAGGCCGGTTACGACGTCGGCTGACAGCCCCGTGCGGGGCGGATCCACCACCACCACGTCCGGTCGTGTATCGGGTGTCCGTGCGGTTGCCGCCTCGACACTCTCCGCCCTCGTCGTGAGGTGTTCGCGATACAATTCGCCGTTTGAGGCCAGATCACCGGCGCTCGTCGGATCACCCTCCACAGCAAGCCCATGCTGCCCCCGGGCCGCCATCGAGACCGCAAACAACCCGACGCCCGCGTAGAGATCGACAAAGCGGCCGTGCGCCGCCGCCAGCACACGATCGAGCAACGCGCCAGCCAGGAACCGATTGCCCTGAAAAAACGACGCGCCTCTGCGCGCCCATGTCACTGACGGACGCCCCGCCAGCGCGACGCCGGGCAGCGACCTGCTGTGATCGACCACCTGATCGCTGCCGGCGGCGATGAATTCGCCCTTCCGCGCCTGCACCACCACGCCGGTGAGTCCCTCGGGCAGCGTCATCCCGAGAAACGGATCAAGCGTGGCCCCGTCGCGCGTCGCACAGGTGACGACACGCGCCTGACCGGCCGTGTCCTCCGACACCAACATCGACGTGCAGACCACGGCCCCTTTGCCGAGCGCCGCGTGGAGACGCCCGACGGCAGCGAGCGCCGCCTCCGTCAGTTGTCCGGTCGGTCCTGCCGCACACACGGTGTGCGAGCCCTCGCGGTAAAACCCGAAGGCGGCACCGTCCACATGGAGGCGCGCACGCAGCCGGTATCCGGTCTCCGGCGAGGCCACCACCGGTACGGGCTGTTCGAGCGGATGTTTTGCGATCCGCCGGAACGCATCCGCGATGACCTCGGCTTTGATCGCCAGTTGCCGCTCATACCGGATGTGCGCATAGGTGCGTCCGCCGCACAGCGGGTCGGACGTGACGTCCCGCCGATCAGGACTGGGCGTGATCACCTCACGCACCTGCGCCCACGCCACGTTGCCGCGGCGTTTGGTGACCACCGCCCGCACACGTTCCCCGGGCAGCGCCCCCGCCACAAACACCACGCGCCCCTCGTGACGGGCCATCATGTCGCCGCCAGGCACCGGGCGCTCGATATCGATCTCAATCATCACAGGTCCAATCTACAGGGAGGCGCGGCGGACATTTTTTCTACAGGGAGGCACGGAGGGGTTTTTGGGGGG
>VFZF01000007.1 GCA_016871335.1 Acidimicrobiia bacterium | reverse complement strand
GCGTCATCGCGCCGGTGTTGTGGCTGAAGACCCAGGTCGAGCCGTCCTTCGACAGTTGCGACGCGCCGTTCACGCCTGCCATCGGCGCGCGTGTCGTCGTAAGTTCTCCGGTGGCGACATCGACGCCAAACAGCGCGACCTTCGTGCCCTGGCCTGTGGACCAGTACACGATCCGTCCGTCCGGCGCCCAGATGGGGGTGGTGAAGTCGAGGTCGAAGTCCTTCAGCAGCACCTTCGGCGCGCCGCCCTCCGCCGGAAACAGATAGAGCTTCGAATACCACTGCGTATTGCCCGGGCGATCACTCGAGACCACCGCCAGGGTGCGGCCATCCGGCGACCAGCGCGGTGACGCGTCGGGGCCGGGATTGTCGAAGAACTTCTTCGTGTTGCCCGCAAGGTCCGTCACCCACACGTCCGACCACGCCGAGTCATCCACCTTCGTCGTCGGGCGCGTGACGTAGGCAATACGCTGACTGTCAGGCGACCATTGTGGATCGCTCACCACAAAGTCGCCACGGGTCACCCGTTCGCTCTTGCCCGACTCCACGTTGAACGACCACAGATGCGTCCAGCGAAACCGTTCATCCACTACTTCCGCATCGTCTCGATCGCGTTGACGACGCTGGTCGTCGGCGGTGAGCGGGTCTTGTGCAGTGAGGATGATCGTGCGGCCGTCCGGAGCGATCGAGAAGCTGCTGACGCCCCCTTCGTGTTTGGTGGCCTGCCATGCCTCGCCGCCGTCGGTGTGCATCATGAAGACCTGATTGCCTGCGCCGTCACCGCCGGCCGCTGCGCCGGCCGCGGGGGCCGCTCCGGTGGCAGGAGGACGCGACGACAGGAACGCCATGCGCTTCCCATCCGGGAACCACGCCGGTGATGTCGTGTTCGACGCGCCGAAGGTCAGCTGTCGCGCATCCGTCCCGTCAATCTTCACGCGCCAGATGTGCGTCCTCGTCCGCAACTGCGCATCGTCCCAATCGCGCACCGCGCGGGTGTAGAGCACCCACTGGCCGTCCGGGGAAATGGCGGGGCTGCCGACAGCGACGAAGTTCTGGGTGTCGCGGACCGTCATCAGCCGGGTGGCCGGTGCCTGGACGGCGGCGAGTGGGCCTGACGAGACGACGGCGAGCGCGAGGGCGGCAAGCAGAGTGTGGCGGCGCATGGTGTTCTCCCGCGCGCATGATACCGCGATCTTCGGGTAGGCTTTCCCTCATGAAAGCCAGACTGCTTGTTGGGGTCGCCTTGTCCGTGGCGGGAGCTGTGGCACTTGCTGCGCAGCAGGCAACGCCGCAGACGTTTGATCTGCTGATTCAGAACGGCCGGGTGTACGACGGTACGGGGAATCCGTGGTTTCCGGCGGACATCGGGGTGCGCGACGGCCGGATTGTCGCGGTCGGCCGGTTGGCCGGCGCGAAGGCCGCGCGGGTGATTGATGCCACGGGCAAATACATCGCGCCGGGGTTCATCGATATCCACTCGCACGCCGACGATGGTGCGCGGGTGCAGGGTGGGTTCCGAGATCAGAACTCGCAGATTCGCGCGGCACCAAATCTTGTGACGCAGGGCATTACGACTGTCGTCGTCAATCAGGACGGTCGATCGCCGTGGCCGATCTCGACGCAGCGCGCGCTCATTGAGAAGAACCAGATTGGCCCCAACACCATGTTGCTGGTGGGGCACGGTGCGGTGCGGTCGCAGGTGATGGGTCGCGATACCAGGCGTCCTGCAACGGACGAGGAGATCGTGAAGATGCGGGCGCTGGTGAAGCAGGCCATGGAGGAAGGCGCGGTTGGCATGTCAGCCGGGCTCGAGTATGACCCGGGGCGCTGGAGCACCACTGCGGAGGTTGTCGAACTGGCGAAGGAGCTGCCGGCGTTTGACGGGGTGTTCATTTCGCATGAACGCAGCGAGGGGAGTGACCCGCTCTGGTATGTGCCGAGCCAGGATGGGCCCGGACCACCGACGCTGCTTGATGCGGTGCGCGAGACGATTGAGATTGGCGAAAAGAGCGGCGCGAGGGTCGTGGCGTCACACATCAAGGCCAAGGGCGCGAACTACTGGGGATCGAGTGCGGCGGCGATTGGGTTGATTGAGCGTGCGCGTGCGCGCGGTATCGATGTGTGGGCGGATCAGTATCCCTATCCCACCAGCGGCACGGATGGTTCGACCGTGCTCATTCCCGACTGGGCCACCCGATCCACCGGCGCGACGCAGGCGTCGGGTGGGCGTGCCGAGGCCCTGCGGAAGACGCTGATGGATCCGGCGCTCTCGAAGACCGTGCGTTCGGATATTGCGCACGAAATCGCGCGGCGTGGTGGCGCGAACAATGTCGTGGTGTACGAGTACACGGACAAGTCCCTGTACGGCAAGACACTCGCGGAGATCTCGGCGTTGTGGCGGGTGGATCCGGTTGAAGCGGCGATTCAGATTCAGCTTGAAGGGCTGCCGAACCGCGCCGGTGGCGCGCGTATGCGCGGGTTCTCGATGGACGAAGGCGACATGGAGGCCTATGCGAAGCAGCCCTGGGTGGCCACGTCGACGGACGGTGGTATCGCGCTGCTGGATGGTCCACCGTCCACGCACGCGCGGTTCTACGGCAGCTTCCCGCGCAAGATTCGCCATTACGCGCTGACGCGCGGCGTAATCACGGTGGAGTCGGCGATCCGGTCGTCGACGTCCTTGCCGGCGCTCATCATGGGTCTGCGCGATCGCGGGATCATTCGCGAGGGTATGGTGGCTGATCTGGTGGTGTTCGACCTTGCGATCATTCGCGACAAAGCCACGTTCTTCGAGCCGCATCAATATTCGGAAGGCATCGAGCACGTGTTTGTGAATGGTGTTGCTGTGGTGGATCAGTCCAAGCTGACCTGGGCGCTGCCCGGGAAGGTGCTGGTGCGCTGAGCGCTCGCAGGGCCCGCTGAACGTGAGCGGGCCAGAGAGTTCCTTGTGGCTGAACACATGGGCCAGGACATCGGCGACCTGAAGGCGACGATGCTGCTTGACTTCTGTTTGAAAGAGATCGGGCCCAGCATCTACAACAAGGCCATTGCGGATGCGCAGCGGTACTTCGAGACCAAAGTAGTCGATCTCGAGGGCAGCTGCTACGAGCACGAGTTCCAATACTGGCGCCAGAAGTAAGTACGTAGGGCGCGCTGGTTTGGAGCGCGCCACTAAACGGCGGATGAACGCGACGGTTGGTCGTCCGGCCTCCGCGTCGCAGGCTCGAAACCTGCACCTCCGTCGGTTTGTCTGGCTGTCAGATCACGTGGGGACCCCCAGCCCCACGTTGACTGTCTGACGACTCCGACGCAGGTTTCGTGCATTTGATTCGCCTCCTCCGAGTCGGCCTGACGACCAACCGTCGCGTTCGTCCGACGACTGTCACGGAACGCGGCTGTTGCGCTGTTGTGCGTGCTGCTTGATACATCTTCGACGACGATGGCATGGACCTGGGCGAGATCGCGCCACCGCCGCGGGCTAGGACGCCTCATCGGGTGCCCGTGGTGTTGTCGACGGTTGATGTGAAGACGGTGCAGGAGTTGCTGGGGCATGCGGATGTGTCGACGACGATGATTTATACGCATGTGCTCAACCGTGGCGGGCTTGGCGTGCGGAGTCCGATTGATCGGATGTGAGGATGAAAGTGGATGGCTGTGAACTGGCCGCAGCCATCCACGGCAAGAGGATTTCTGGTCACCGCGCCAAGTCCCGCTGCTGCAACGGCTTGCCCCAATCGCCGTGTTTCGGGGCACGGTGGTTGGCTGCAGCCGCTCCGCAGTTATCCACCGGCCTTGCAGCCAACCACTCGTCGAGCCTGTTCGCTGAATGCGGCTATCATGTCCCGGGTCAACGAGATAGGGGAGAGGGCTGCGAGCGGAAACCGTGGATAGCTGCGGGGGCTCGTGGAGCGGTCTACTCCAATACTAGTGCGGCAGACAATCATTGGACCGAGCTGAATTGAAACTCATGAAGCCCAAGGCCTACATCGAGACCTCGATGGTCAGTTACCTGGCCGCCCGGCCGAGTCGAGACCTCGTGTCGGCCGCACACCAACAGGTTACGCGGGATTGGTGGGCCAGCCGACTAGCCTAGGAGTTGTATGTCTCGCAGTTCGTTCTTGACGAAGCTGCGGCTGGCGACGCCCAAGCGGCGGCCAGTCGGCTCGCGACGCTCATGGATATGACCGTTCTCGAGGTCACGGAAGACGCGATCGTTTTGGCTCAGCGGCTCATTGTCGGCGGTGGTCTGCCTTCGCAGGCCCGGATCGACGCACTTCATGTCGCGACGGCAGCTGTTCACGGGATGGACTACCTGTTGACCTGGAATTGTCGGCATATCGCCAATGCCACCTTGCGTGGCAAGATTGAGGAACTGTGCCGGGCCGGTGGCTTCGAGCCGCCGACGATTTGCATGCCTCTTGAATTGCCAGAGGAGTAGACGCCATGGAATCCGATCCGATCGTTGACGAGATCCACGCCGTCCGCAAGGTTCTCTCGCGCGCGTCCGATGACGACATTCGCAAGATCGCCGAGGCAGCCAAGGCCCGGCAGGTCGAAAGTGGCACGAAGACCTTCCGGCTTCCTTCGCGGAAGGCGAAGGCGGTCCGACAGGCGTCCTGAACACTTGCCAACTCGCTGCCGAACACGCAAATGGAGCCGACGCGCCGCTGAAGGTCAGCGTCGCGCGGCTCATTTGCAACGTTGGGCCGACAAGATCTACTTCGAAGACTTGAGAAGCCGGTCGTATTCATCATGACCACCAATCCAGAACCAGAGCACGAGATCGCCATCAAGCCGACCGACCGCTCGATAGCCGCCGCTGATTCGAGCGGAGTAGATCGGTTCTGTGGCGTGGACCTTCTTGAACTGAAGGCTCGGGTGCCGAGGGTCAGCGCTGAATAGGCTGTACGCCTTCTTGGCATGGTCTTGCACGTCCTGCGGAAGCGCGTTGAACGCCGCCCAGAAGCGCGGCGTCGTCTTGGATGTCACAACTTGCCGGGGTCAAGCGGGCGGGTGCGGCCCGCTGCGTGATCCGCCAGTGCTTCCTTGCCCAGCTCCGCAAGCAGGTCCTGCGAAGCTGCAAACTGCTCCGCCCACTTGGCCTCGTCCGTGAGCTCATCGAGGAGCCAGGTAGCGACGCGGTCCTGCTCGTCCGGCGGCAGGGCCTCCAGCCTCTCAATGGCCGCCGTCAAGCTTCGAGTCATGCCCGCAGTATACCCAAGCCGGAAGGGCGGCCCAACTCGGCCTGCAGCCGACAGCGGCGCGTGTCAGAATGAGCGCCGCCGCGGCTGATGCCGGGCGTTAGGCTGCTGAATGGCCGTCAGGGCCGTTCGATTCGCGTACCAGAAACCTCGGCCGCGTCGGCGAGACGTCCTGGCCGTTTCTTGAGCGCCTTCCGAACGACTGCACGATCGAAGACGTGCAGCATCAGCTGTACGTCACCCAAGCCATCGGAGCCGGCCGGGTTGTTCCCCACGAACTCGTTGACGCGGAGCTGCGACGCAAGTGGTTGGTCGGGTCCGACAAGCAGGGTGGGCTTCGTCGGCGTCGGCCTCGCTCGACGAAGCCATCGAACGTCTGGTGGTGTTGGCGAAAATCGAGGCCGGTGGTCAGATCCTTCATGCGGGACGGGCCATCTTATCGTGCTCCTTCAGATCGCTTATTCTCATGACGTGCTCACTTCGAAAATCTCCCGCGTCGTCGTCTGTGTAGCTGCCCTGGTTGCGGCTGCGTGTAATGCCACCCCGGACGGCAATCCGAAAGTGCCTGCGGGAGCCAAGAGCTCCGGTGGCAAGACCGCTGTGATTGAGACGAACGCGGGCCCGATCGAGATCGAGTTCCTCGAGGCGGACGCGCCCCGTGCCGTTGAAAATTTCAGGTTGCTTGCCGAGCATCAGTACTACGACGGCCTCATGCTTCATCGCGTCGTGCGTGGATTCATGATCCAGGGGGGCGACCCCCTGGGCAACGGGATGGGTGGCGAGAGCGCCTGGGGCGGGTCGTTTCCGGACGAAATCAATCGGGACTCGCAGCTGTATCGGGATGGCTATCGGCGTGGGATCGTCGCCATGGCCAATTCCGGCCGGAACACCAACGGCAGCCAGTTTTTCATCATGCACGAGACGTATCCGCTGCAGCCGGACTACGTGATCTTTGCGCGGGTGACCGCGGGCATGGACGTGGTGGACCGGATTGCCGGAATGCCGACTGAGATGGGGGGCGAGCGTCCCCTGACGCCGCCGGTCATCAAGACCATCACGGTGCGGTAGAATCCCCGCATGAACCGACGCAGGCTGTTGACGGGTGTGGGGGCGGCGACCGCCGGCCTGATGGTGGGTGGCGCGTCCGATCTCTCCGCGCAGGCCCCGGCCGCGACGACGTTTGTGCCGGCGCGGCATGCGATTGACGCGTGGCTGGACAAAATTCCCGGCAAACATCGTGTGGTGCTCGATTCGGTCACGCCGACCGGCGCCAGTCAGGGCATCGGCTACTCCAACAACGTCTTCAACGCGAGTCGTACCGGGTATCAGCTGGAGAACGCCGACATGGCCGTTGTGTTGTGCCTGCGGCACGATGCCACGGCCTTTGCCTTCAACAATGCGATGTGGGCGAAGTACGGCACGGTGTTCACCGAACTCACCGAGTACAAGCCTGAGGATGGCGTGACACCCACGACCAATCCGTTCAACTCCGGCGAGCGACCGCCCCTCGACCGGCTTGCGGCTCGCGGTGCCCACTTCATCGTCTGCGGCCTCGCCACGGGGTTGTACGCGGGAACGATTGCGGGTCAGGGTGGCGATCGCGCGGCCGTCTACAAGGAACTCGAATCGAACATGGTGGCGAACGCGCACATCATGTCGGCCGGCGTGGTTGGCATCGTGCGCGCCCAGGAATACGGGTACTGCCTGATTACCGTCGGGTAGCCGGGAATGGGTGCTGAGGCCCGCCTCGTCCGCGCCCACGGACTCGCGGCGCTCGCGACGCTGCTGCTGTCAGTCACGTTCGGACTGATTGCCTCCATTCAACTGTGGTGGCCGGACCTTGGCGCCGGAACCCCCGCGCTCAGCTGGGGACGCATTCGATATGCCCACACGCAGGGCATCATGCTCGGCTGGCTCGCCAATGCGTTTTTTGCCTTCCTCTATTACGCCGTCCCGAGACTGACCGGCCGGTCCGTCACCAGTGAACGATTGGGCTGGTGGTTGTTCGGATTGTGGAACCTCGCGGTCATGGTGCCTGGCTGGGTGCTTGTGCTCGCCGGCGTCAGCCAGCCTCTTGAATGGGCCGAGTTCCCGCTCGTCGTTGATGCGTTTGTTGTTGTTGGCCTGATCCTCGCGGCCATCCAATTCCTGCCAGGGTTTTTTGCCCGTGGTCTGGAATCGCTGTACGTCTCGAGCTGGTATGTGATCGGTGCGTTGGTGTTTACGTTGCTCTCGTACCCGATGGGCAACATCGTGCCGGAGTTTGTGCCCGGAGCCGCCGGCGCGGCCTTCAGCGGGTTGTGGATACACGACGCGGTCGGGTTGTTTGTCACGCCACTGGCGCTGGCGATTCTCTATTTCGTGATTCCAGCCGCCACAGGAAAGCCCATCTACAGCCACTCGCTGTCGATGCTCGGATTCTGGTTGTTGTTCTTCCTGTATCCGCTCAACGGCACTCATCACTACATCTACTCGGTCATTCCGATGCCCGCGCAGTTCACCGCGATCACTGCGTCGGCACTGCTGGGACTGACGGTGATCCTTGTGGTCGCCAACCTGCTGCTGTCGTTGCGTGGCGCCGGTGTGTTTCCGAGAGACGCCGGCCTGCGATTTGTCGTGATGTCGACGATCTTCTATCTCGTCGTGAGCGTACAGGGATCGCTGCAGGCGTTCATGACGGTGAATCAGGTCGTGCACTTCACCGACTGGGTGATCGGGCACTCCCATCTGGCAATGCTGGGTTTTGCGACCTTTGCAGCCGCCGGCGGTCTGGTGCACGCGTGGGAACACACGCCCGGTGTGCGCTTCAACGCGAAGGCCATCAACCGCGCCTACTGGTGGCTCTTTGCGGGCGTCCTGCTGATGGTGATCGACCTTACCGTCGCCGGACTCATTCAGGCGCAGCTCTGGCAATCCGGCGCGCCATGGATCGACTCGGTCGTTGCATCAGAACACGCGTGGATCACACGCTCAGCGACGGGGCTGTTGATCCTTGGCGGATTCCTGGATTTGTTGCAGGGGTTATTGACTGGCCCGCTACAGACCAGCGGGCCCTACGTACAACCGCTACAGACCAGCGGGTCCCATGGCGGCCCGCTACAAACCAGCGGGCCCTACGTACATCGAATGGCATATCTGTCGGCGTTCGTCGCTGGCGTCGGGTTTTTTGTGTTGTCGGTGGTGTCGTTGGGGGTGTGGCCGGGGCGCGCGTTGGAGCAGCAGTCGCGCGATCTTGGGCCCGAGGTGACAATCGCCCTCACGGCGACAGAAACGCGTGGCCGCGATATCTACGCGCGTGAAGGGTGCAGTTACTGCCATACGCAGCAGATTCGGTTCACCGCGGCGGACGAAGCAAGGTTTGGCGCGCCGTCGCTGGCGTGGGAAGGCAGACGCGACTACCCACACATGCTGGGCACGCGACGCATCGGTCCGGATCTGTCAAGAACCGGCGGCACGCGGTCGGAGGACTGGCATCTCGCGCATTTGTATGACCCCAGGCTTGTGGTCGCCGAGTCCGTGATGCCTGCCTATCGTCACCTCTTTGATGGCGCGGCGACAGCACCACGGCAGGAAGCGCGGGACCTGGTTGCGTATCTGGAAACACTTGGTCGCGCGCGCGAACTCGCCGAGGGCGGCGCCACGCAGGCGCTGAATGCACATCCCGCACGGCCACGACGTACCGGCGAGGTGCCGGTGCTGCCACACGCTGGCGACGCCGTGCTGGGTGCGCAGTTGTATGGCCGCTACTGTGTGACCTGCCACGGCGAGACCGGGCAGGGTGAGGGCCCGGCCGCGATGGCGCTTATTCCCAGACCTGCAAATCTCCGCGCGCACTGGTACACAGACGTACGGCTGGCTGAAGCGCTCTGGCACGGCGTGCCGGGCACGTCGATGCCGGCCTGGCGCGACCTGTCACCCAGGGAGCTTTCGGCGCTTGTGGCCTTCATCCCACGCGTCGGCCTCGCCGCGAACGAGACAAAACACGACCTCATCGGCCCGACCGGCGACCAGCGCGTGGTTGGCGCGCGCGTGTATGCCGAGAACTGCGCGCAGTGCCACGGCGCGAGCGGCGCCGGGGATGGATGGGCGGCCCACCAGTTGACCGTGCCGCCCACCAATTTCCGCCAGCAGAAGTCCGCGAACGCCGTGCAGACCATCCGTGACGGGGTGGAAGGCACGATGATGGCGTCGTGGTCGTCGCGGCTGTCGGAGGATGAGATGATGGCTGTGGCGCTGTACATCGGCGAGTTCTTCCGGCAACAAAAATGAACCAATCCCCCTCCCGCCCTTCGTCAGGTCTTGTCGCTGCGCTGGTGGTGACCGGCGTCCTCGGTCTCACCGCCCTGGCCGCCACCTGGTTCGTGATGTACGACCGTGCCCGTACGGATGATGCCGGAGTGCAGGCGGAGGCCACAGCGGAGTACGGGCGACGGCTTATTGCACAGACGAACATGCTGATCGGTCCGGACCATCCGGATCCGGAGATGCGATTCGCCGGCAACCGTCTCAACTGCGGATCGTGCCATCTGCAGACCGGCGAGATGACCGGTCAGCTCTCGTTGACCGAGACGTACCAGAAATACCCGCGGTATTCCGGCCGCGACGGCCGTGAGGCCGACCTCAAGGATCGCATCGACGGCTGCATGGAACGCAGCATGAACGGGCGCGTCCTGCCGCGTGACGGTGTTGAACTGAACGCGATGGTGGCCTACATCAAGGCGCTCAGCGAGGAGTTCGCGGCCATGCCGGCGATGGCCAAAGCGATCAACGAACCGTCGCCGTTCCGCACACCTGAGCGCGCCGCATCACCCGAAGCCGGGCGTGACGTCTACGCGGAGAAATGTGCGCTCTGTCACGGCCGCGATGGCCTCGGCCTTCGCGCGTCTGCTGATCCTCGCCGCGGCTACATCTTTCCGCCATTGTGGGGCGACGACACCTACAACAACGGTGCGGGCATGACGCGCGTGATTACGGCGTCGCGGTTCATCAAGGCGAAGATGCCCTTCGGGAAACCAGACCTGACTGACGACGAGGCCTACGACGTCGCCGCCTTCATCAACGCACAGCCGCGACCGATGATGAGCCAGGACCGGCTCAACCTCGACTACCCTGACAAATCCACCAAACCTGTGGATTCGCCGTACCCGCCCTTCGGGGATCCCTTCCCCGCCGAACAACACAAGTTCGGCCCCTTCCAACCGATCGAGGCGTATTACAAGAAGAAGTAGGGCCGGTCCGTTTTATTTGGCCGTTTTCGTTGTCATGGGCTCATAGCCCTGCGACAATGCCGCATGCTGTTGCGGCTTCTTCTTGTCGGCGCCCTCGCACTGCCTCTGATTCACCAGGATCCCGCCTGGACTCCGCTTTTTAACGGCCGCGACCTGACCGGCTGGACGCCGAAGTTCGCGAAACACGAGATCGGCGTCAATCTGCGCGACACCTTCCGAGTGGAGGACGGTCTGCTGAAGGTCTCGTATGACAAGTGGACGAGTTTTGACGGCGAGTTCGGCCACCTTTTCTACGAGCGCCCCTTCACGCACTATCGCATCGCCGCCGAGTATCGATTTGTTGGTGAGCAACTCACTGCGGCGGGTCGCGGTCTGGGCTGGGCCGTGCGCAACAACGGCTTCATGCTCCACTCGCAGGATCCAAAGACGATGGTGCGCGATCAGGATTTTCCGATCTCGATCGAGGTGCAGTTTCTCGGAGGGCTGGGCAGCGGACTTCGACCGACCGCCAACCTGTGCACGCCAGGCACACACGTGACCATGGCCGGCAAGCTGCACACGCCGCATTGCACGAACTCGACGGCAAAGACCTACCACGGCGATCAGTGGGTACGCGTGGAAGTGCTGGTGCTGGGCGACCAGTTGATCCGGCACATGGTGGATGGCGAGACCGTGCTGGAATACACCAAGCCCCAGATTGGGGGAGGCCAGGCGTCGCCCACCGACCCGGCCGTGAAGATTGACGGCACGCCGCTGACTGGCGGCTACATCGCCATCCAGTCGGAAACGGCTCCGATCGAGTTTCGGAAGATCGAAATCATGAATCTGGAACACTGCAGGGCGGATGTGACGGCCTGCCGGAACATGTAGACGGTCGTCAACCGTCGTATGGCGGCAGCTACACCTCGCCGCAGCGCGTCACGCTGGACGGTGTCGAGCGGGTGGTCTTACACGGCGCGCCTGGTGCGATTGGACTCAATCCCGCCGATGGCGTCGTCTTGTGGGAACACGCGTGGGAGCCGGACGGCTTCAAGGAGCTGGCACGGTTTCCGGCGCTGGATGACAGGACGTGGAATCTCCCCGTGCTTGTGCGAGATACGTTGCTCGTGAGGAACGGAGGGGAGATGGTCGCGTTCCGGTTGCCGATGCATAAGCGGTAGCGGGGTGCACTGGTGCACGAGTGCATCCGTGCCGTATGCTTCCCCCGTGCGGACGTTGGGGGTTGGGCTTGTGGGTGTCGGCTGGGTCGCGACTCAGCATCTGGCGGCGTTTGCGAAGAATCCCCGGTGCCGGGTTGTGGCGTTGTGCGGCCGCGATGAGACGCGGGCGCGCGCGCGTCTGGCTGACGCCGGTCTGACGTTCCCGGACGCGCGGTTCACCACGCGATTCCGCGACCTCCTGGCCGCGCCGGATGTCGACATCATTTCCATCGCGACGCCGAATCATCTGCATGCGGAGCAGGCCGTGGCGGCCGCGAAGGCCGGCAAACACATCCTGCTCGAGAAGCCCACGGGTCTCGACGAAGCTGAGCTGCGACGCATCCGTGATGCCGTGCGCAAGGCCGGCGTGCGCACGATCGTGTCGTTCGAGCTGCATTACAACCCGTACCTCCGGTTTGCCAGATGGCTGCGGGAGGAGGGCTGGCTGGGACGGCTCGTGTTTGCGCGCTTTCAGTACTTGTCCCGGGTGACCGACTGGTATTCCGGCTGGTCCTGGGTGCGCACAAAAAAGAGTGGACGCAGCCACCTGCTGGCTGCCGGCTGTCACGCCGTGGACGCACTCCGGTGGTGCACTGGTCTTGAAGTGACCGAGGTGTCCGCGTTTCAATCCACGATTACTGCGGGCTACCAGTGGCCGACCTCAGTCATCGCCAATCTGACCATGACGCCGAGCGGCGCCAGACGCGGCCAGCCGGTGCTGGCCCAGTTGGTCAGTTCCACCGATCTGCAGATGCCGTACACGTTTGGCGTTGAAATGATGGGCGACAAGGCCACCCTGCGCGACGACTTGCTTCTCTGGCAGGATACGCCGGTTGATCTGAAGGCCCTGCGCCTGGCGTGCCCCTTCACCGATGTGACCTTTCACGAGGTGGTGACGCCGACCGGCGCGCGCGCGATTCGGGTGGAGACGATCATGCCCGGGTCGGCGGACGTCGCGCACCATCCGTTCCAGGGCGAGATTGATGAACTGGTCGCGTGTGTACTCGACGATCGCGAGACACACCTGAACGTGTTTGATGCGGATGTCACGATGCGGGTGTGCATGGCTGTGGATCGATCGGCCGCCAAAGGCGGACGAATCGTCAAGGTGACCGGGAGGGCATGATGAGCGGTGAGTGGACCAGACGGACGTTCCTGAAGACAACGGTCGGTGCGGTGGCGGTGGCGCCGCTGTCCGAGGTGTGGGCGGCTTCGCAGCCGGCACCACTGTTCCGGATCTCCCTGGCCCAGTGGTCGCTTCACCGGACCCTGCGCGCCAAGGAGATTGATCACCTGGACTTCGCGCGTGTCGCCAAGCGCGAGTTCGGCATCGACGGCATCGAGTACGTGAACACGTTCTTCAAGGACAAGGCGCGCGATGCGGCCTATCTGGCCGAGATGAACACACGCGCGGCCGACGAGGGCGTCACGCAGTGGCTGATCATGGTCGACGGTGAGGGCCGGCTCGGTGATCCGGACGCCACCGTCAGGGACCAGGCGGTCGAGAACCATCGCAAGTGGCTCGAAGCAGCCAAGGTGCTTGGGTGTGTGACCATTCGCGTCAATGCCGCCAGCGTCGGGTCGTTTGAGGAGCAGCAGAAACTCGCCGCCGAAGGCCTGCGGAAGCTGACCGAGATCGCCGCACCGATGAATCTCAACGTGGTCGTCGAAAATCACGGCGGGTTGTCATCCAACGGCCAGTGGCTGGCAGGCGTGATGAAGATGGTGAACCACCCTCGCTGCGGCACGTTGCCGGACTTCGGCAATTTCTACGAATACGACCGCTATCAGGGCGTCACCGATTTGATGCCCTTCGCCAAAGCCGTGTCGGCAAAAACCCACGACTTTGCCGAGAACGGCGACGAGGTGCAGAAGGACTACCGGCGCCTCATGAAGATCGTGCTGGATGCCGGCTACCGGTCGTGGGTCGGGATCGAATACGAGGGAACAAAACTGCCCGAGCGGGAAGGTATTGCGAAGACCAAGCAGTTGCTGGAACGAATTCGAACGGAGATGTCCAGGTAGCTGGGCGGATGGGCAGCTGGGTGGATGGGCAGCTGGGTGGATGGGTGGATGGGAGGGTGAGTGGATGGGTTCGAGGTCACGGCGTGATTTTCTGAAGACGACGGCTGCGGCGGCGATGGTGGCGGGGATGGCCGCGCGCGAGGTGGATGCGGCTGAGGATCTGGAGCCGATCCCGCAGGCCAGGCCGCGAGCGCCGCTCGCCGAGGGCGACGTCGTCAAGATCGCCATCATCGGAACGGGCGGGATGGGCACGGGGCACGCGCAGGGGTTTGCGCGGAATGCGCGTGACGGCCGTCCGGTGCGCATCGAAGCGCTGTGTGACTTGTGTGATCCCCGGGCTGCCAACGCCAAGACCCAGGTCGACCGGCTGCAGAACAGCGATGTGCAGGTGTACCGCCGGTATCAGGATGTGCTGGCGAGGCCGGACATCCACGGCGTGTTGATCGCCACGCCGGAACACTGGCACGGCCGGATTGCCGAGGATGCGATCAAGGCCGGCAAGGACGTGTACGTCGAGAAGCCCATGACGCTGAACCTCAAGGACGCCCAGCGTCTGAGGAAGGTGGCGCAGGCCAATCCCCAGGTCATCGTGTGTGTCGGCACCCAGTTTGTGATGACACCGAGTTACATGGCGGCAGAGAAGCTGGTCGCTGAGGGGGCGATCGGCAAGCCGGTGTGGAGCCAGACGAGTTATTGCCGCAACTCCAAGACCGGCGAATGGAACTACTACGCGCTCGACAAGGCCTGGAATCCGGGGACCAATCTCGACTGGGACGAGTGGTGCAGACCCCTCGGCAAGGTGCGCTGGGATCCGCTGATCTACGCACGGTGGCGCCGGTACAAGAAGTACTCCTCAGGCATCATCGGCGATCTGCTCGTGCATCACGTGACGCCGACCCTGAAGGCGCTCAACGTCGGCTGGCCCACACGTGTTGTCGCCACCGGCGGGCACATGATTGACAAGGCGATGGAGAATCCGGACCAGATCAACATCAACGTCGACTTCGAGCACGACCACACGATGGTGATCGCCGGATCCACATGCAACGAACTCGGCCTCGAGCGGATGATTCGTGGTCACAAGGCCAACCTGTTTGTCGGAGGCCGCAATGCGATCATCCGGCCCGAGCGCATCTGGGCGGACGAAATCGAAGAGCGCGAAATTGCCCCCGAAGGCGAAGTGCTCGACGCGCAGGAGACACTGCGCCGTCACTGGGTTGACTGCATCCGGACGCGTCAGCAAACGCGCAGTGATGTTGAACTCGGCACCAAGGTCATGGTGATCGTCGATCTGGCCCAGCGTTCGTTCTGGGAGAAGGCGGCCTTCGGGTACGACCCCAGAAGCGGAAAGGTCCGCAAGCTCTGAGCGACGACCTCCAGCTATTTGCCACCGCGGCCATGGGCACGCGGTTCGAGCTCGTCCTTCCCTCTGGAAGACGAGCCATCGGCGAAGTGGTCATGGCCGAGGTGGAGGACTGGCACCAGCGTCTCAGCCGGTTCGCGCCTGACAGCTGGGTGTCACACGTCAACCGCACCGCCGCCAGCGAACCGGTGCGATGTGATGAAGACACGTGGGGCCTGCTGATGGACGCCGTGCAGATCTGGCGCGACTCGGATGGCGCCTTCGACATCACACGCGGGGATGGCGACGCGTTGGTGCTCGACGCCGGGTCCCGCACCATCCGGTTTGCACGCGCGGATGTGTCGATCGATCTCGGCGGCATCGGCAAAGGGCATGCACTCGACTGCTGCGCGAGGCTGCTCCGTGCGCACGATGTGGCCTCCGCATTCATGCATGGAGGCACAAGCAGCGGCATCGCCCTCGGTCTCGACCCGAGCGGCCATCCGTGGAGGGTCACCACGAGGGCTGAGGCCCTCGCGCTCCGTGACACCGCGTTCGCCGTCTCCGACGCGGCCTCCCAAACCACCGCGCACATCGTCGACCCCCTCACGAAGATGCCCGTCGACGCCACCGCGCTAAATCCTGTGGTCGTGACCGGACCGTCGGCGCGTGTATGTGACGGCTGGGCGACCGCACTGGTGGTGCTTGGTCGAGCACCAGGCACTTTTCCGATAGGCTACGCTCATGGTGAAACCACCACACGATAGACGCGCATTCATCACACAGACCGTTGGAGCATTGGCCGGACTCGCCCTCGTGCCGGACCTGGCTGACCTGCTGCCGCGGTTGTCGCAGGCGGCGTCGACGAATCTGGCGGTGGTGGGGGTCGGACGCCATGGCCGCGCCATCCTGGCGGAGTTACAGAAGATCCCGCAGGTGAACGTCGTGGCGATCTGCGATCGATTGGAAGGCCGGCTCACGCTGGCCAAACAGCGCGCCGCAACCGCCGCACACTTCACCGATCACAAGGTGATGCTTGAGACGCGGCCGGACATCACGGCCGTGATTGTCGCCACACCAACACACATGCACCGCGCCATTGTCGAGGACGTGGTGGCGGCGGGCCGTCATGTCTACTGCGAGGCCCCGATTGCGTCGACCGTCGAGGATTGTCAGGCCCTGGCGACAATGGCGGCTACTGCAAAAACCGTGTGCCAGGCCGGTTTTCAGGGCCGGTCGAATCCGACGTACCGGCGCGCCCAGCCGCTGGTGCGGTCCGAACTGCGCGATCTTGTGTCGATGTCCGGGCAGTGGCATCGCAAGACGTCCTGGCGGTTTCCGGCGAGCTCTGGCGAAACCGACGCGCAGGCGAGCTGGCGGCTCGACCCAGCTGTGTCAACAGGATTGGCCGGCGAGGTGGGAGCCCAGCAGTTCGACGTCTTCAACTGGTGTCGCGGGTCGTATCCCGAGCGCATCACCGGCCGAGGTGGCGTTCGACACCACAAGGATGGTCGCACCGTTGCGGACACGGTCGATCTTGATCTCGTGTGGGGGGACGGCGCGGTGTTGCGGTACAGCGCGACGCTCGCGAATTCGTACGGCGGACAGCATGAGGTGATCAACGGCATCAACGGATCCGTGCGACTCATGTGGTCCCACGGATGGCTGTTCAAGGAGCCCGACGCCCCGACCCAGGGGTGGGAGGTGTATGCGACCCGTCAGCAGGTGCTCGAGGAGGAAGGCATCGTGCTGATTGCCAATGCCACCCAGTTGGCCGAACAGGGACAGTTGCAGGCGGGCGTCGGTCTGCCGCATCCATCGCTGTACTACTCGTTGATGGACTTTCTGAAGAGCGTGACCGAAGGCGCGCCTGTGGCCTGTTCGATGCAGGAAGGTGCGCGGGCGTCGATTGTGGGCATCCTGGCAAATCAGGCGGTGGTCACGGGGAGTGAAGTGCGCGTGTCGGTGGGGTAGGGTTGGGTGAGGTTGTGGCAGCCTCCTCCCGCAATGTTTGCCAAGCGCAAGGAAGTGAAGATCAAGCGGGCCTCGCTGAAGCGGGTGGTCGACGCGTATGAGCGGCTTCTCACGTAGGATGCTGCTCGCCGCGCTTGCCCTGCCGGTGTGGGCGGTGATTGCCGCGAGTGTAGTGACCCTGGTCTTGCTGGTGGCGGCTTGACGGCCGATGCACAGAATGTGCATAGTGCACAGACATGGGCACCAGGACGATATCGCTGAAAGACGAGGCCTACGCCCGTCTGAAGGCGGCTCGCCGATATCCGGCCGAGTCATTCAGTGAGGTGGTCCTTCGGGCCACCTGGCCGGAGGACACCGTCACTGCCGGCGCCTTTCTTCGACTCCTTCGCCAGCGGCGATGGCACTTTTCGGATGAGGAGTCGGCGCGGATTGAAGACATGAAGCGGTCTGATCTCCCGCCGGAGGACAAGTGGACCGGGCGCTAATCCTCGAAACCACGTTTTTGATCGACCTCGACCGCGAGGAGCGTCGCGGCGAGCCGGGAGCGGCGACTGCGTTTCTTGAGCGTGGACCAGAGGCCCGCTTGTATATCCCCTCTGCGGTGGCGGGGGAACTTGCTGGTGGGCCGTCATCCCGCGACCGGGACAAATGGGAGGCGTTCCTCGCGCCGCTGTTTGTGCTGCCGCCGACGCCTGACATCTGCTGGCAGTACGGCCGGATCTACCGGCACCTGAAGGATAACGGCCAACTGATCGGCACAAACGACCTGTGGATTGCCGCGACGGCAGTCGTGCATGGGATGCCGCTCGTCACGCGCAATCGTGGGCATTTCACCCGGGTGCCGGATCTCGACGTGGAATCGTACTGAATCCTTCCAGTTCTCCGTGCCTCCTGTGAATGCGCTCCGGTCAGGTGCTGCGGTAGGATCTGGTGCATGACTTCCAGGATTCGAATCTCGTTCGTGGCCGTGGCTTCTGTCGCGGCCGTGTCGGCCGTGGTGTGGGCGCAGCAGCAGGGCGTGACCCAGCAGCCGCCGAACGCGCCGACGCAGAAGCCGGCGTTTGAAGGACAGACGCGCGCACCCGAGCGGTTGACCAACGTTGCGTTTGATGTGGTGACGGTCGCCCAGGGGCTCACCACGCCGTGGAGCCTCGAGTTCCTGCCGTCAGGCAAGATGCTCGTCTCCGAGAAAGCCGGCCAGATGCGCGTCGTGGCCGCCGATGGCACGTTGTCGCCGCCCGTTGAGGGCATCCTGCCGGTGGATCCGCGCGGACAGGGCGGGTTGCTCGACATCGCCATCGATCCCGCGTTTGCCACCAACCAGCTGATCTACTGGAGCTTCTCTGAGCCGCAGCCGGAGAAGGCCAACAATACCGCCGTGGCGCGTGGCCGGTTTGTGGATGGCGCGCAGCCCCGCGTGGAGGACGTGCAGGTGATCTACCGGCAGTCGCCGTCGATGGTGTCTGGTGGCCACTACGGATCGCGGCTTGTGTTCCGACCGGACGGCACGTTGTTCGTGACCCAGGGCGATCGTCAGGCTGAAGCCGGCCGGGCACTCGTTCAGTCGATGGACACGCTCATCGGGAAGATCGTGCGCATCAACACCGACGGGTCGATTCCGAAGGACAACCCGTTTGTGGGCAAGGACGGTGTGCGACCGGAGATCTGGTCGCTGGGCCATCGCAACGTGCAGTCGGCGGCGATCAATTCGGCGACAGGTGATCTCTGGGAGGTCGAACACGGAACCCGCGGCGGTGACGAACTCAACATCGCGAGGCCGGGTCGCAACTACGGCTGGCCGGACGTGGCGTACGGCATCGAATACCGAGGTCAGCCGATTCGTGAGGGCCTCACGTCCCGCGACGGCATTGAACAGCCGACGTACTACTGGGATCCCGTCATCGCGCCGAGCGGCATGATGTTCTACACGGGCGATCTGTTTCCGGCGTGGAAGGGCAGCGTGTTCATCGGCGGGCTGGCCACCACCAATCTCGTGCGCCTCGACATCAAGGGTGATCGTGTCGTTGGTGAGGAGCGGCTGCTGCGCGACTTGACGCCGAAGCCGGAGCGGATCCGCGATGTGAAGCAGGGCCCCGAGGGTGCGGTCTACGTCGTGACCGACAGCCCCCAGGGTCGCGTGCTCAAATTGATACCCAAGGGCTGAAGCCCTCGGGCTCCGACCTGCGATCTAGTTAAACGTCCAGACCGCCAGGGTCACGATCGTCACGGCCAGAACAAAGGTCACCTTGCCGGCGGCCTGTGCCTTGGCGATCGCGCCGGGGTCGCCGGCCGCCACGCCCTTGGCCTGCGAGTGCACGAAGCCGCTGACCAGTGTCATCAACACCACGGCCGTCAGCTTCGCGTGAAACAGGCCGGGCATCGCGCCGAAGCCGCCCCACTTGGTGAACACCAGCACCAGGCCGGTGACCCACAACAACACAAGGCCGATGTCGCCCACTCGCGCGATTGCCGGCGGAAATTTCGCCAACGTCCGGCGCTCATCGGGTGTGGCCTTCGCCATGATCCCGGCCATCACGATGTTGCCGAACCCGGTCGAAAACCCCATCGCCAGGCCAAGAAAGTGCAACACCACCAACGCGCGCATGCCATCCGCTGATTCCATCATCTCCGCATCTCCTCATCCGCTCATCCGCCCAGCTACCCATCCGCTCAGGGGGCGAGTGAGGCAGGTCGGTCCGCCGCCGCCCTTGAGCGAAATCTCCGAGCCATCGTAAACCCGAACGTCCGCTCCTGCACGTTCGAGCCGTGTGCGGGTCTGTGGATTGCCGTCCACCATCACACACATCCGGGGGCCGGCCGCAAACACGTTCGCACCCATCGAGTCGAATTCCTCGTCGGGCACTTCAACGAGCGTGTACCCGAGATCCAGGAGACGTTCGCGGAAGGGCACAGGCATCAGCGGCGAGTACACGACGGCCAGATCGCGATCAACGGGACTGATGATCGACATCAGATGAAAGACGTCGCCCTGTCCGCGATAGTGGGGCAGCGGCACCTCGATCAGTTCATCGATGGTGTCTCCCAACAGCGCGCGCAACTGCCGGATGCCCGAGTCGTTGGTGCGGTACCCGCGTCCCACAGCGGCGAGTCGCGGACCGAGCCACGTGACATCGCCACCTTCGAGTTTGCCGGGAGCTTCGATCGCGCCGATTACAGGAATCCCGAGACTCCGATACGTGTCCGCAAGCGCCGCTGGTTCGGCCTCACGTTGCGGCTTCCCCATGCGACACAGGATAGCGCCCCGGTTCGACATCACGCTCGCATCGCGGACGTAAATCGAGTCCAGGGTCAGTGCTGGGTGCTCGGTGCCGCGTGCTCGGTGCGGGGTGCTCGGTGCCTGGTGCTGGGTGCAGGGTGCGTGCTCGCTCAGCGCTCGCACGAACGCGTCGAACTGCTCGCATGCCTTCGCGAAGTCCGGTGGCGCCGTGAAGTTGAGTGCGCGCCATTCGCGCGCGATCTTGCCGGCGCTCTCGAAGGCGTCCCTGGGATGGCGGATGAGGATGCGGGACCACGAGCCGAAGTCGGTCATACACGTCGCCGAACAAAGACAAACACCGGGAGCCCGGCCATCAGCAACAGGAAGCCCCAATAGACGGTCTCCGGTCCGGCGCCGCCGATGGCCCAGAGCGAGTAGCTGAAGGCAAGGCCCGCAACGATGCGCATGCCGGTCGTGAGTCGGTCACGACCGAGTCTGAATGTCGCCAGGGAACAGAACGTGTAGGGAATCAGCGTGGCCAGCGTGGACATGAGGACGATAAACGTCACGAGATCCACAAGTCCGCGCGTGTGGTTCATGGCGATCAGCAATGTGGCCAGAACACCGGCGATCACCGTGCCGGCGACCGGCGTGCCGGCGGCCGAGACGTTCGTGAAGGCGGTGGGGAAGAGGCCGTCACGCGCGACAGCAAGTGGGAGCTGGCCGACCACCACGGTCCACCCGTTCAGTGCGCCGAAACACGAAACCGCCGCGCCCAGTGCCATCAGCTGCGCCGCGGTGTGTCCAAAAAGCGCGCGGGCTCCTTCCGCAAACGGGGCCGTCGACGTGGACAACACGTCAGCCGGTACGAGCGACATGATTCCCACGGTGCTGACGATGTACACGCCGGCCGTCAGGACCGTGCCGACGACAGTCGCTCGAGGGATCGTGCGCTCCGGATTCGCAATGTTGCCTGCGGGGATCGTCGCACACTCCAGCCCCAGGAACGCCCACAACGTCAACGTGGCGACGGCGGTGACGCCTCCGGCCACCTCACGGGGGCCTGTGGCCTGCACGGCAAACGCCTCCGGCGACACAAAGAACATCCCCCCGACGCCGACGAGGGCGAGCGGCAGCACCTTCACGACTGTAGTGACGACCTGCACATACCCGGCGCGGCGGATGCTCATGATGTTGATGCCGATCACGAGCCACACAATGGCGACGGCCAGGAGGGCGGCCAGCGCCGGAGCACGCACGATGCCGGGGATGAAGGGATCGAGATAGCCGACGCCGGCCACCGCGAGTGCGGCGAGAGAGGCCCAGACCGAGATCCAGTAGCCCCACGCGACCAGAAACGCGGGGACGTCACCGAAGGCCTGGCGCGTGTAGGCGTAGGGACCACCGGCGGCGGGGGAGAGGCGTGCCAGTCTGGCAAATACGAGCGCGAGGCAGGTGGCGCCGGCCGCAGATGCCACCCACCCGGCGATGCTGAGTCCGCCAAATGGGGCCAGCGCTGCCGGCAGCAGGAAGACGCCTGACCCGATCATGTTGCCCATCACCAGGGCCACAGCCATGCCAAAGCCGAGCTGCCGGGGCTGTGCCTGGGGAGTCATTGCCCGCGAACCTTATCACTGACCTCGGCTATCCTGTGACGTAGCCATGCCGAACTACGGACAGTCCTACTGGACGCGGAAGGCGAAGCCTGCTGCGCGTTCCGCTCGTGCCGCCGCTCCGTCACTCAAAGGCCATCACACCACCGATGTGGTCGTGATCGGAGGCGGACTCACCGGGTGCGCCACGGCGTGGGTGCTCGCAAACGCCGGGCTGAAGGTCACACTCGTCGAAGCGGAGACCCTGTTGTCGGGCGCGACGAGTCACGCGATGGGTGCGATTCTTCCGACGCCGGACATCGGGTTTGTCGTGGGCAGCAAGTCGGCCGGCGCCCGTCCGGCGAAGGTGGCGTTCCATGCGGTGAGAGACGCCGCGAAAGAGCTGCCCACGGTGCTCAAGCGCCTGAAAATCAGTTGCGAGTTTTCCGCGACCGAGCTCCTGGTGAATGCGCCGTTCACCAACGATGCGGCCGAAGTGAAGAAGGAAATCGCTGCGCGGAAGTCGGCGAAACTCGACGGTCTCTGGGTGGCACCGCCTGCCGCGCGCACCGCGCTCGTGACGGAGACGCAGGGGGCGATGCGTCTGCGTGATGCCGGCGTGATCGATCCGGTGAAGGCCGGTCGCGGCTTTGCAGAGGCGGCGCTCAAGAAGGGCGTGAAGATCGTCGAGCACGCGCGCGTGAAGAAGACGACGTTTACGCGGAAGGAAGTGACGGTGGTGTTGGCGGGAGCGACGATCACCGCAAAAGGCGTGGTGGTGGCCACCGGTGAACCCGGGAAGGTGTTCCATCAGCTGCAGCGGCACGTGCGTGCAACCACCGGCTACATGGTGGTGACCGACCCGCTGCCGGCGGCGACGCGCCGGGCGGTGGGGCCGCGCGAAACCCTGTATTCGGAATTCACCGAATCCCCCCGCTGGTTGCGCTGGCTCTCTGATGGCCGGGCACTGTTCACAGGCCTGGCTGGGCCCGAGGTGGCGGCGCCGCTCCGCGACAAGGCCGTGATTGCGCGCACCAACCAGCTGATGTACGAGCTTTCCTTGAGATATCCGGACATTTCCGGCCTTCCGCCCGCGTTTGGCTGGGACCTGCCGGTGGTGACGACCGCGGACGGCCTGCCCTGGATTGGCCCGCATCGGAACTATCCGTTTCACTTCTTTTCCATGGCATTTGGCTGGCATGGGGAAGCGTGGGCGTGGGTGGCGGCGCAGGCGGCCCTCCGGCACTTCACGGGAAATGGGACCAAAGACGACGCCCTTGTGGGTTTTGCGCGCGCGCTGTAACATCCACTGGGGATATCTGTATGCAAACTGCTGCTAATGGGCCACTCCTTGACCACCTGCTCAGGCGGGCGGGCTTTGGGGCCTCGCCGATTGAGCGCGAGTCCTACGCCGGCCGGTCCTACACCGAGATCGTGGATGAGCTGGTCGGCTTCGAGCCGGCGACCACCGACATCGACCATCTGATGCAGACGCCCGGTCACGTCGGTGTCACGGCGCGCAATGGTGCGTTCACGCCGAACATCGTGATCAATGATGCACGGCAGCGCTGGCTCTTCCGCATGGCGCATTCGGCCGCGCCGCTGCAGGAGAAACTGGCGCTCTTCTGGCACCATCACTTCGCGACGGCGTACAGCAAGATTGCCGGCAGCTTCAACCAGACGGAAGCGACGCGGATGATGGACGCGAAGCCGTCCACCGACACCGCCGGCGTGCGCGGGCAGATCGAGATGTTCCGGCAGCTTGGAATTGGCAGCTTCCGCAACCTGCTGATCGAAGTCGCGCGCGACCCGGCGATGATTGTCTGGCTGGACGGGCGCACCAACGTCAAGGCGCAGCCGCAGGAGAACTTCGGCCGCGAGTTGATGGAGTTGTTCACCTTCGGCATCGGGAATTACACCGAAGCCGACGTATATGCCGCCGCGCGGGTGTTCACCGGCTGGAACATCGCGCTGCAGGGCACACGGGACACACCGACCGCGAGGTACGTGTTCAACTTCAATCAGGCGCAACACGACACCAACGCGAAGACGTTTACGTTTGCGATCTACCCGGGAGGATCATCCACCATCCCTGCGCGCGCCGCCGCCGCGGGAATGCAGGATGGTCTGGATCTGATCAACGCGCTGGCGATTCACCCGCAGACGGCGCGACGACTGGCGGGCCGTCTCTGGACGTGGTTTGTCAGCGACATTGCGGCGCCCGAGCCGGCCTGGGTGGAACGTATTGCAGGCATCTACCTCGCGAACGACACGCAGATGCGCCCGGTGCTGCGCGAGGTCTTCATGAGCGCCCAGTTCAGGAGTCCGCGATACCGGTTCTCGCGGTACGCCTGGCCGGTGGAGTACGTGGTGCGCGCCCTGAAGGAGGTCGGCTATGTCGGATTCTCCGTCAACGACGCGCTGACGCCGATGCTCAACATGGGGCAGCAGTTGTTTGAACCGCCGGACGTCAATGGCTGGGCAATCGGCCCCGCGTGGTTCTCCACGGGCGCGATGCTGGCGCGCATGAATTTCGCGTCCCAGCTCGCCACCAACCAGCGGTTTGAACTGCGCAATGCCGCCCGCAACCACCGCACGTCGCCGGAGAGCCTGCTGAACTTTGTCTCCGGGCAGTTGTCGACGCCGGCGCTGCCGGCGCCGGTCAACACGGCGCTGCTCAACTACGTCAGGGCCGGCGGCACGTGGACCGGGTCTGACGCGCAGCTGCTCACCAAGGCGGGTGGCCTGTTTCACTTGCTGGTCGGTTCCGGCGAGTTCCAGTTTGTGTAGCGAAGGGACCCGATCATGAAGGTCACACGACGACAATTCGTCAAGGGCGGTGTCACGGCATTCACCGTCAGCATGGCGGCCCCGGCCTTCCTGAGCGACATCGCCAGGGCTCAGGGCGCCTCGCGCCGCAATCTGGTGGTGTTGTATCTGAGCGGCGGCAACGACGCACTCAGCACGCTGGTGCCCTACACCGATCCCTTCTACTACTCGCGGCGTCCGACGTTGGCGGTGCCGGCGGCGAGTGTCCTGCAGGTGGGGGCCGATCGATCAGGCAAGGCGCTC
Source organism: Acidimicrobiia bacterium (assembly GCA_016871335.1). Lineage (GTDB taxonomy): Bacteria > Acidobacteriota > Vicinamibacteria > Vicinamibacterales > SCN-69-37 > SYFT01. The sequence continues at coordinate 136,917 of VFZF01000007.1, read as the reverse complement.
GGGCTGCATCCACGACTCACCGGGCTCCGGCAGATCTTCGATCAGGGTGATCTCGCGATCATTCAGCGCACGGGGTACCCGAACTCGAGCCGCTCGCACTTCCTCGGCACCGACATCTGGTCCACCGCCAACCCCGCCAACTCGAGTGGTGCCGGCTGGCTCGGCCGATACCTCGACGCACTGGCGGATCCCGTTGATCCCCTCGTTGGCTGGAGCACCGTGCGCGAACTGCCGCACGCGCTCGAAGGGCGCCGCGTCAGTGTGCCGTCGATTCCAAGTGTGGCAGGCTACGCCTTCTCCAGCCCGAACACCGGCACGGAAGCCACGTACTCGCGCGCCACGATGGCGAACATCGCATCCCACGTCCCGGTGGATCGGCCACACGTCGCCTTCGTCAACGGCACATCGTCGGCCGCATTGGCCACGCTGGATCGGGTGGCGTCGGTCGCGTCGTACACGGGCACGGTGACGTATGCGAACAACGGTCTGGCGCAGGCGCTCAAGGCCGTCGCCGGTGCGATTGCGCGCGGCATCGGCACGAAGGTGTTCTGGGTGCAGACCGGCGGCTTCGACACACACGCCGGGCAGGGCACCAACGCGGCCAATGGCGCGTATACGAATCTCATGGGCACGGTGGGCGACAGCCTGCTGGCGTTCTACAACGACATGCGCAATCAGGGCCTGCTGCAGGACACGTTGGTGTTGCAGTTCTCCGAGTTCGGGCGTCGTGTCATCGAAAACGGCAGCCAGGGCACCGACCATGGCGCGGCCGGTGTGATGATGGCGCTGGGCGGCGGCGTCAACGGCGGCCTGTATGGGTCGGCGGCGAGCCTCAATCCGAACAACGCCGATGGCACACTCGAAAACAACGGCAACGACGTGCGGTACGAAACCGACTTCCGCGCCGTCTATGCCCGCGTGCTCGACCAGTGGCTCGGCGCGGATTCCATCCCGATCCTGGGCGGCAACTTCCGCAACAACACGCTGACGTTCCTCTGAGGCGCTATCGCGCGTCCCTGAGCGCCTGCCGCATCGCGAAGTCCTCGTCGGCTTTTGCCCACTGCTGCTCGAGCGCGTCGAACTGCTCATTCGCGCCGGCGGTGTCGCCGCGCTGCTTGAGCAGTTGTCCCAGGGCCAGGCGTGCCGCCATCACCGCCGGATTCGGACCAAGCACGTTGCGGGCCTGCACCGCCATCCGGTACTGCGCGATCGCATCGTCAATCTGACCCGCACGTTCGCGGAGCAGGCCGAGGTAGTAGTGCAGTTCGAGCGAGCGCGGGTTGAGCACAAGGTACGCTTCGATGAGCGACGCGCCGTCCTGATGGCGTCCGTCCGCCGCCAGCACCAGCGCGCGGGCGACCAGTGCCGGTTGAATCTGGCCCGGGTCGTTCGTGTCCATCATCTCCAGACGCGTCACCAACGGACGCACGGCGTCGATGTCGCCGATGATCGCAAGCCCTGAGGCGACCTGTGCAAGTCCCGCGGGCGGGAGCGTGGTCTTGAGCAGCGCCTTCATCTGTGGAATCCACTCGCCGCGCTGCACCACCGCGAGCGTCACGATCTCGGCCATGCCGATCCCGTCGGTCAGTTCGGCGTTGCCCGTCGCGCGACCCTGCACCCGGAGCTGGTCCACCACCTTGCGGAAGTCGGCAAGGCGGCCTTCCCAGACCGCGAGGTTCATGTCGGTGAAGAGGACCTGCTGTGGGCTGGCCAGCTGGCGCGCCACCGTCTCGAACTCCATGGCCTTCGGATGGTTGTTCATCCGTGCCACCGTCCAGCGCGTCACCGCAAGCCCGGGATCGGGCCGGATCGCCAGCGTCTGGTCCACGGCGGTGAACGCCTCGTCGAGCCGCCCAAGAAACATCAGCGCGTACGCCGCGTTGCTGACCGGTGTCGGCTCGTTCGGCGCAATCTTCATCGCCGCCTGATACTGCTCGAGCGCCTTCTCGAACTCCGCCGCGCCCAGAAGCGACACGCCCAGATTGTTGCGTGCGGCGTAGTCACCCGGGTACGCCTCCACCATGAGCTCGAGCGTGCGGCGCGCGGCGGCGCGGTCGAGCGTCACCCGTGTGGCGTGGTTCCATTCGATATACAGGCGCTCGTACTCGCTGACCCGCTCCCGAAGTTCAAACGCCTTCGTCGCGTTCACTCGCGCGTCCTCACTGCGGCCGATGTTCGACGCGACGACGCTCAGCTTCGCGAAGGCCAGGGCAAACTGCGGATCGATCTGCGTCGCCTGCTCGAAGAACGGAATCGACGCTTCGTCGCCACGTGTCTGCCGCACACGAATCGCCTGTCCGTAGGCCTTCAACGCTTCCAGCGAACCCGTGGTCGCGTCCGTGATCGGCACGTCGTACTTCTGAATCGACGCGAGTGACTCACCCAGCCCCTCGCGCAGCTGCGTCACGGCCTTGCCGACCTTCGCCAGCACTTCCTCTTTCGACGAGGCCTGCACTTGCTGTTGTGCGAGCGAGCCACCGGTCGCACAGTTGAAGACGCCGAGGGAGATCACATACGCCGATCCCAGTGACGCGATCGACCCTTCAACCGACGCCTTCGCTCCCGATCGCTGGCACAGTTCGCGCGCCGTCGCGCTGGTCAGCGAGTCTTCAGGCGACCGCGACATCAGGCGCAATGTGCGCTGGATCGTCTGGTCCGGCACAAGCGTCACATACGGCGACTGCTGCAGCTGCACCGACACCGCCTGCCGCAGCGCATCGTCAAACACCGCATCCCCGGTGCGATTGTCGAAGTCGGCAATAACAATGAGGTCGCGTTCAGTGAACGCTGGTGTGGCGGAGGTGGTCCACCAGGCATACCCGGCGATGGCGAGAACGACGACACCTGCGGCGAGCGCGACAGGCAGGCGGGAGCGTGTAGCGGCCGGTGTGGCTGCTGCGGCCGTGGCGGAGGCCGCTGCGGTTGTCGCCACCGTGCGACCCGTGGTGTCGCGACGCAGGCGGCTCAGTTCCGAGAGCAGGTCGGCGGCCGTCTGATACCGCATCTTGCGATCCTTCTCGAGCGCGCGGGTGATGACGTGGTCGAGTTCGACAGGCACGGCGGGATTGGCTTCCCGCACGGGCACCGGGTCGCGGTTGAGGATGGCGTCGAACACGACGGCCGTGGTCTGGCCGCCGAACGCCTGGCGGCCGGTCGCCATTTCGTACAGCACCAAGCCGAGCGAGAAGAGGTCGGTGCGTCCATCAAGCTGTTCACCGCGCGCCTGCTCGGGCGACATGTAGTTGACCGAACCGATGGCGACACCCGGCGTGGTGAGCGCCTCGGAGGCGACGCGGGTTTCGTCTGACGCTGCCGGATGTTCGGCCCCGGCAGTCGCCACGCCGAAGTCGAGCAACTTCGCCTGGCCCCGTGACGTGATGAAGATGTTCGCGGGTTTGAGGTCGCGGTGAACGATGCCCTTGGTGTGGGCGGCGTCGAGGGCATCGGCGATCTGGCAACCAACGTCGAGAATGCGGTCCACCGGCAGGGGGTCGCCCTTGATCAGCGTCTTCAGCGAGTCGCCTTCCAGCAGTTCCATGACGAAGAACCGGCGTCCTTCGAAGATGCCGCTGTCGTGCACCGTGCAGATGCTCGGGTGGTTCAGGGAGCCGGCGAGTTTGGCCTCACGTTCGAAGCGGTCGGACGCATCCGGCGAGAGGTTCAGCGACTCAGGCAGGAACTTGAGGGCGACGCGACGGCCAAGTTTGGTGTCCTCGGCTTCGTACACGATGCCCATTCCGCCGGCGCCGAGCTGTCCGAGGATCTTGTACTGATGAACCAGTGTTCCCTGCATGCGCGCAATTACAGGTTCATGGGTTCATCGGCGGCCTGGCCCGTAGACGACCCGGCCGGGCGTGGCGCCGGTGTGTTCGCCATCCTTGAGGACGGGCACGCCGTTGACCAGGACGTGCACCATGCCGGTCGAGTACTGGTGAGGCTGCTCGTAGGTCGCGTGGTCCTCGACCCTGGCGGGGTCGAAGATGGCGACATCAGCAAAGTAGCCGGGGGCCAGGGTGCCGCGGTTCTTGATCCTCAGCACCTGTGCCGGGTGTGACGTCAGGCGCCGGATGGCATCGGGGAGGGAGACGACGCCTTCGCGGGTGTAGCGGCCGATGACACGGGCGAAGTTGCCGTACGCACGCGGGTGGGTGCTCGACTTCAGGAACACGCCTTCCGGGGCCATCGACCCGGCGTCCGAGCCGAAGCTCATCCAGGGCAGGCTCATCTGCCGGCGGACGTTCTCCTCGGACATCAGGAAGTAGACGACCTGCACGCGGCTGCCGTCTTCGATCACCAGATCGACGGCCGTGTCTTCCGGAGACTGGCCGCGCGCTTTGGCGACTTCAGCCAGGGTCTTGCCGGTCAGGTGCTTCAACGCGTCGCTCTTGAATCCGACGAGTAACGTGCCTTCGGCACCGGCCGCCAGGTACAGGTTTTCCCAGTCGTTGGTCGGCGTGGTCATCTCCCGCAACACCCGTCGGCGTGTCTGCGGATCACGCAGGCGGCCGACCCACGCGTTGTAGCCACCCTCCTGCACCCAGGGAGGCATCGCCGCGTCCAGACCCGTGGACCCTGCGGTGTAGGTGTACATGTCGGCCGTGATCTCGAGGCCCTCGGCGCGCGCAGTCTCGATCTTCTGAATCACCGCGTCGAGTTTGTTCCAGTTCTCGCGGCCGGCGGCTTTCAGGTGATAGATCTCCGCGCGTGCACCCGACGCTCGCGCGATCGTGATCAGCTCATCCACCGCTTCGAGCAGCCGGTTGCCTTCGCTGCGCATGTGCGAGATGTACATGCCGCCGTGTCTCGCAGCGACTTTCACGAGTTCGATCAGCTCGGGCGTCTTTGCATAAAACGCCGGGGCGTAGATGAGCGACGACCCGACGCCGAGTGCGCCGTCGCGCATCGCCTGGCCCACAAGCGCGCGCATGGCGTCCAACTCGGCGGCCGTCGGCTCCCTGTCTGCCTGCCCCAGCACGTGTCTGCGCACGGTCGTCGCACCCACAAACGACGCGATGTTCGGTGACACACCCTTCGCCACCAGATGGTCCAGAAACTCCGCCAGCGTCGTCCACTCAATCTCGTACTTGATGTCGCCTTGTTGTTCGACAATCTCGGCTTTCATCGCGGCGGTCAGCGGTCCACCAGACGTGCCCTCGCCAAACACTTCAAGTGTGACGCCCTGCCGGATGTCGCTTTGTGAGCGGCCATCGACCAGCAGCCGCGTCTCGGCCCAGCTGAGCATGTTGATGAATCCGGGAGCGACGACCAGGCCGGCCGCGTCGATCTCGGTCGTGCCAACGGCCTGGCCGATATCGCCGACGGCCACGATCGTGTCGCCGTTGATCGCGACGTCTCCCTGCACCGGCTCGCTCCCGCTGCCGTCGTAAATCGTGCCGTTACGGATGACGATGTCATAGCGGGTGGGGGAGGAGCAGGCAGACAGCGCGACCAGTGAGAGCGACACAGCCATAATCCGCATGACTGCGGATTGTACCCGGCGTCCTGCCGTCAGCGCCCGATGCGATACAACTTCGTCTCAGTCCGGACGAACAGCGAGTTGTCGGCCACCGCGGGCGAGGCGGAACGGGATCCGTGGACCTACGCCGCCGCGATGGGCTTCCTGCTGCTCGTGGCCGCCATCGCCAGTCTGCTGCCTGCGCGCCGGCTGCTGCGGCTGGACCCCGCAGTGACCTTGCGGGGGTGAATCCGGCGTGGGGTATCATCTCGGGAGTGCTTCATCCCCGGGGAGTCGAGATGAGTGAGCCCGTTCAAACCTATAAGAACCACGCCAAGTTCGTTCCGGTCTACCACTTCGTCGCGTTTCCGCTGCTTGTGCTCAACTTCCTGTGGGCCGGCTACCGGATGTTCGAGTTGCGCACCGGCGACAGCATCGTTCACACGCTGACGGCGTTGGCGCTGGTGATCATGTTCTTCTTTGCCCGGATCTTCGCGCTGCGTGTGCAGGACCGCGTCATCCGGCTGGAGATGCGGCTGCGGTTGCGGGAAGTGCTGCCGCCGGGGCTGCAGCCAAGGATTGTGGATTTCACGCCGGCGCAGCTGGTGGCGATGCGGTTTGCGAGCGACGCCGAGTTGCCGGATCTGGCAGTGGCCGTGTTGCGTGATCACATCCACGACAAGAAGGTCATCAAGCAGATGATCAAGGAGTGGCAAGGGGATCATCTGCGGGCATAACAGTCCGCGGGCCGCAGTTCATGTAGGGCCCCCTGAACTTGAGGGGGCCAACATTTTCGGAGGTAGAGCAATGCGTAAGGCAGCAGCGGCAGTAGTGATGATGGTGGTGGCGGCCGCGGCGGTGGCCGTGGCGGCGCAGGAGAAGAAGTTCGGCACGGCGTTGACGTTGACCGAAGTGACCAAGGTGTCGGACATCTACGCCAATCCCGAAAAGTTCAGCGGGAAGCGCGTGCAGGTGCAGGGACCGATCGTCGACGTGTGTGCGCAGATGGGCTGCTGGCTCGCGCTGGGCAGCGACCAGGAATTCCAGACCATCCGTTTCAAGGTCGAGGACGGCGTGATCGTGTTCCCGATGTCCGTCAAGGGCATGAACGCGAAGGTCGAAGGCGTCATCTCCGTCGAGACCCTCTCGGTGGAACAGCAGATCGCCCAGGGCCACGAACACGCGAAGGAACAGAAGACGACCTTTGATCCGAAGACGGTCAAGGGACCCAAGGTCAACGTGATGATCAAGGGCGAGGGCGCGGTCGTCTTCTAGTCCGCGGTCCGCAGTTCGGGTGATTTGATGAAATGGCGGCGATGGAATAACACGCTCCACCGGGATGTGGGGTATCTGGTTGTCGCCCTGACGCTCGTGTACGGGATTTCCGGTCTGGCCATTAACCACATGGCCGATTGGAACCCGTCGTATCGGCAGCAAAAAACAGCCCTGACGATTCAGCCACTCACGGCGACCGACCGTGACGGCATGATCAAGGAAGCGTTACCGCAGCTCGGCATTACCGAAGAGCCGCGCAACGCCTTCCGTCCCGACCCCGATACGCTGCAGATCTTCCTCCCGGAAAAGACCTACCTCATCGACGTCCCCACCGGCCAGGTCATCGTCGATCGGGTGCGTCCGCGCCCGGTGCTCTTCGAGATGAATCAGATGCACCTGAATGCCACCAAAGGTGTGTGGACGGTAATCGCGGATGTTTATGCGGTCGCGCTGATCTTCATGGCGATCTCCGGGATGTTCGTGCTGCGCGGCAAGACGGGCTTCACCGGTCGCGGCAAATGGTTTGTGCTCGGCGGCGCACTCGTGCCGCTCGGCTACTACATTCTTCGATAGTGCTGTGTGCTCAGTGCGCCGCCGGCCTAGATGCAGAGTGCGTTGCCCGGGCCATCAGAGTGCAGACCAAAGGAGACAAACGACGTATAGACCCGGTCTATCCAGCCGACCTTATGTCAACATTCACCACCCGCTCACCTGCCCACCTTGAGGGTGACTGTTCTGTTGAAGACCGGTCGCCCAGGTGCCGTGTCCGGATCTGCGCAGAAGTAGCCGATGCGTTCGAATTGGAAACGCGTGCCTGGTGCGACGTCAGCGAGTGAGGGTTCAAGTTTGCAGCCGGTTCGCACTTCAAGAGCCGCAGGATTGATCTGCGTGAGGAAGTCCGTATCGCCGGTGCCGGGTGTTTCGACGGTGAACAGGCGATCGTAGAGGCGCACTTCGGCGTCGACTGCATGTGCGGCTGAGACCCAGTGCAGCGTGCCTTTGACCTTGCGTCCGTCCGGGGCGTCGCCGCCGCGGGTCGCTGGGTCATACGTGCAGCGCAGTTCGGTGATCGCGCCAGAAGCGTCCTTGACGATGCCGGTGCAGGTCACGAAGTAGGCGTTGCGCAGTCGGACCTCGCGGCCAGGCGCCAACCGGAAGAACTTCTTCTCCGGCGTCTCCATGAAGTCCTCACGTTCGATGTAGACCTCACGGCTGAAGGGGACGGAGCGGGTGCCAAGTTCCGGGCGATCCGGATGGTTCGCCACCGTGAACATCTCGGCCTGGCCTTCGGGGTAATTTTCAATGACCACCTTGAGTGGCGCGACGACCGCCATGGCCCGAGGCACCCGTGTGTTCAGGTCCTCGCGGACGCAGAACTCCAGCAAGCCGACGTCGATCAGGTTCTCGCGCTTCGCCACGCCGATTTCGTCGCAGAACCTGCGCAGGGCCTCGGGCGTGAATCCCCGGCGCCGGACACCGGACAGGGTCGGCATGCGCGGGTCGTCCCAGCCGTTGACCCGGCCTTCGTTGACCAGTTGCAGGAGTTTGCGCTTGCTCATGACCGTGTATGACAGGTTGAGACGCGCGAACTCAATCTGCTGTGGTCGTGACGGCAGGTTCGTGACGTGTTCAATCAGCCAGTCATACAGGGGGCGATGTTCCTCGAACTCCAGCGTGCAGAGCGAGTGGGTAATCTGTTCGAACGCATCCGACAACGGATGGGCGTAGTCGTACATCGGGTACAGGCACCAGTCATCACTGGTCCGGTGATGATGGGCGCGCCGGATGCGATACAACACCGGGTCCCGCATCGTGATGTTGGGGGACGCCATGTCGATCTTTGCGCGCAACACGTGTGCGCCATCGGGGAATTCACCGGCGCGCATGCGGGCAAACAGGTCGAGGCTCTCTTCCACCGGTCTCGACCGGTACGGGCTTTCACGACCGGGTTCGGTCAACGTGCCGCGATAGGCGCGGATGTCGTCCGCGGTCAAACTGTCCACGTACGCCTTGCCGTCGCGGATCAACTGGACGGCGCACTCGTAGAGGTGTTCGAAGTAATCCGACGCGTAGAACAGCCGGTCGTCCCAGGTGAATCCCAGCCACCGGACGTCCTCTTGGATGGCGCGCACATACTCGACGTCTTCGGTCACCGGGTTGGTGTCGTCGAAGCGGAGGTTGCACGTGCCGCCAAAGTCGCGCGCCACGCCGAAGTTCAGGCAGATCGACTTCGCATGCCCGAGATGCAGGTACCCGTTCGGCTCGGGCGGGAAACGTGTGGCCACTCGGCCCTGATGCCGGCCGGAGGCCTGATCGACCGTGACAATCTCGCGGATGAAATCGAGGCGGGGCTCCTCAGCCTTGGCGTCCATGCACTGATTGTAGACTGCGATCATGAGCATCCCGATGTTTCGAGCAATCGTGTTCGGTCTTGTCATCAGTGCGGCACTTGTGATGCCGGCCGCGGCGCAGGAGCGCGCACGTGATCTGGCGGTTGGTGTCTCGGCGACAGGACGGACCGGTAGCGAGGGGCTGGCGCCGGGAGGCGGTGTCGCCGTTGGCTACCGTGTGGGCCGGCTGACGCCGATGCTGGAGGTGACCGGCACCCGCCGGGATGGTCACAACGACTGGCGTGCGCTCGCCGGCCTCCGACTCTGGGTGCGCGACGGTGCCCGCGGTGGCCTCTATGTGCACGGCGGTGCCGGCACGCTCATCCGGAACAGCGAGGCCGGGGCGGCGCTGATGGCGGGGCTCGGTGTTGAGTGGCGCGCACCAGGAGGCGTGGCGGTCCGCCTGCAGGGTGACCTCACGCGCGATCGCGCGGACGCGGTGACGGCCGGCGGCGGCCGGGTGTCCGCCTGGCTCGTCGTACGCTGAGTCGTCAGGACTACCGCGTACTGCGGATCGCGTCGAGCGGCTTTCTCGCAATATCCGGCACGGTCGCCTCGTCGGCCGGATACCCCACGACGAGCAGCAGGAACGGCCGTTCACGAGCCGGCCGCTCGAGAATCTCGTTGAGGAAACCCATCGGGCTCGGCGTGTGCGTCAGCGACACCAGTCCCGCGTGATGGATGGCCGCGATGAGCAGGCCGGTCGCGATCCCCACCGACTCGGTCGTGTAGTAGTGCTTCACTCTGGCACCGTCGGCGCGTTCGCCGTAGGCTTCCGCAAAGATCGCGATAAGCGCGGGCGCCGTCTCGAGAAACGGTTTGTTCGCGTCGGTGCCGAGCGGCTCGAGCGCGGCGAGCCACTCGGGCGTGGCGCGCGTCTCGTAGAATTCGCGTTCCTCTGCCTCGGCGGCCGTGCGGATGCGGGACTTGGTCGCCGGATCGGTGATGACGACAAAGTGCCACGGTTGAAGATTGGCTCCGCTGGGGGCGGTGCCGGCCGCCCGAATGCAGTCGTCAAGCACTCCCTCGGGAATCGCCCGCGACGAAAAATCGCGCACGGTCCGGCGGCGGTGCAGGTCGGCCGCGAAGGCGCGCGCGCGGGTCTGCATGTCGTCCGGCGAGTACTCGCGGTAGGCGGAAAGGGGGACCAAACGTGCAGGCATCGTGGATGCCAGTATCGTAAGCTGTGCCGATGCCAAGCCGACGCGCGTTTCTCAGGGACGCCGCCCTCGCGGGGGCAGCCTCGATGGCGATGCCGTCCACGGCCCTTGCGGGTGCGATCACCCCGCTGGTGCGCGGGGCGTGGGAACCGCTGCAGCCGCCAGCCGGATCACCTCAGGAGGTGGCGAACAATGAGGCCTACTGGCGCCAAGTTGCCGATCGGTATCGCGTCACCGACAACGTCACGAACATGGAGGCCGGCTATTTCGGCTTGATGGCCGGGTCCGTCCTCGAGGCGTACCACCGCAATATCGATCGCGCCAATCGCGACAGCTCGATCTTCGCCCGGCGGGAGTTTCCCGCGCTCTCACAGCAGGTGCGGACGCAGGTGGCCGCTTTTCTTGGTGCCACACCGGGCGAGATCACCTTCTCCCGCAATGCCACCGAGGCGTTGCAGGCGCTCATCGGGCAATACAACGGCGTCAAGGCGGGCGACACGATCATCTACGCCGACCTCGACTACAACGCGATGCAATATTCGATGAACGCCCTGGCCGCGCGCACGGGGGCCACGCTCGTGACGTTCGACATTCCGGAGCCTGCCACGCGCGCCGCAGTACTTGATGCCTATCGCCGTGTCCTCGATGCCAACCCGAGGACCAAAGTCCTGCTGGTCACCCACTGCAACAACAAGACCGGGTTGTTGCTGCCGGTGAAAGAGATCGTGGCGCTCGCACGGCCCCGCGGCATCGATGTGATCGTGGACGCGGCGCATTCCTTCGGGCAGGTGCCGCTGACGATGGCCGACCTGGATGCCGACTATGTGGGGCTCAACCTGCACAAGTGGGTGGGCGCACCCGTTGGCGTGGGCGTGATGTACATCCGGCAGGGACGTCTCGGCGCCATCGATCGGGCGCATGGTGATCCCGGGTCGTTACAGAGCATTGACAGCCGCCTGCACACAGGCACCACCAATTTCGCGGCCATCCTCACGATTCCCGATGCCCTCGCGTTCCAGGCGTCGATTGGCATCACCTACAAGGCCGCCAGACTTCGCTACCTGCGCGATCGGTGGGTCCACGCGGCGCGGGGCATTCCAGGCGTCGAGGTGCTGACGCCTGATGAGCCCGGCATGGTCGGCGCGATCTCCGCCTTCCGCCTGCATGGCCGAGGGACACGTGACGCCAACGTCGCGATCACCCGCGCACTGCTCGACGAATTCAGAATCTTCACCCACTGGCGCACGGGCCTGGCCAAGGGCGACTGCGTGCGGGTCACCCCCACGCTCTACAACAACGCCGGCGATGCCGATCGCCTCGTTTCGGCCATCCGCGTCCTCGCCGGCCGCTGACAGGCCGTCCGGCCTCCGGCGTCCACGGGGTTGCCAGCACCGGGAGGGCTTATGGCACACTCAAGAGTTCCCGGGAGGCGGGTGAACTGATGATGGCAACACGGTGGATGCGGTCGGTCGGGCTTGTCGCGCTGGTGGTCACCCTGTCGGGTTGTTCCCTGATTTCGAACAAGGCCACCAAGATGGTGGCGGATACCCTGTCGGCGGGCGGCACCTCAATGACGTCCGATAACGACCCCGAGCTGGTGCGCGACGCGGTGCCGTTTGGCCTCAAAACCTACGAATCGCTGCTTGAGTCGATTCCCAAACACGTCCCGCTTCTGCGCGCGACGTGCAGCGGCTTCACGTCCTACGCCTACGGCTATCTCGCCACCGACGCCGACCTGGTCCGCCACACCAACCGGGAGGCCGCAAAGGCGATCGACGAACGTGCCCTCAAGATGTATCTGCGCGCCTACGGCTACTGTGCGCGTGCCCTGGAAGAGCGATTCAAGGGATCGACGCAGGGGCTGCTGATCGACCCGGTGAATGCCGTCGGCAAGGCCAAGAAGGAAGACGTGGAGTTGCTCTACTGGTCGGCGGCCTCCTGGGGACTGGCGATGGCGCTCAGTCCTGATACGCTGGCCATTGACTTTCCGGCCGTCCGCGCCATGGCCGAGCGCGGTCTCGCCCTCGACCCGGGCTGGTGGAACGGCGCGCTGCACGAACTGATGATTACGCTCAACGGCCAGGAACTGCTGGGCGGGTCACAGGACGAAGCGCGCAGGCACTTCGATCGTGCCGTGGAACTGCAGAAAGGCCTGTCGCCCGGCCCGTACATCTCGCTGGCGATGGCCGTCTCGGTGCCCAGGCAGGATCGCGCCGAGTTCGAGACGCTGATGAATGCCGCGCTCGCGGTGGACCCGGATGCAAATCCCACCGAGCGGTTGACGACGATGCTGTTGCAGCGGCGCGCGCGTGCGTTGCTCGATCAGATCGACTATCTGTTCCTGAAGGACCTGGAGTAATCAACATGTTGAAGACAGTGCGCACGTTCGCCGTTCCTGCCGCCATTGCCGCGGCCGTGGTGGTGCTGACCTCGTCGGTCTCCGCTCGCGCCGCCATCACCGTCAAGCTCGCGACGTTTGCTCCCGCGAACTCGGCGTGGCACAAGGCGCTGCTCGACATGGGTGATGCGTGGTCCAAGGTCACCGAAGGCCGCGTGACGCTGCGGGTGTATCCCGGCGGCACACTGGGCACAGAAGCCTCGACAGTGAAGATGATGAGCCCCGCCGTCGGTGAACTGCAGGCAGCGCTCCTGCTGCCACCCGGCCTCGCGCGCATCGACGATGCGGTGGATGTGTTCGGCATGCCGTTTTTCCTCGAAAACGACGACGAGATGCGCGCTGTGTTCACGGCGATGCGGCCGACCATGACGCAGCGGATTGAGAAAAACGGCTACAAGGTGCTCAACTGGGGCAACGGCGGCTGGGTGCAGCTGTTCTCGAAGAAGGAAATCCGCACGCTGGCGGATCTGAAGGCCGTGAAGCTCTACACGACCGAGGGTGACGACAAGTCGGTGCAGTGGTACAAGACGAACGGCTTCCAGCCGATTCCACTGTCCTTCAACGACATGGTGGGCGGTCTCAAGCGCGGGATGATCGACGCCGCGCCGACGCCGGCGTATGGCGCGTCGATGCTGCAGATCTTCCGCGATGCGCCGTTCCTGCTCGACGTCAAACTCGCGCCGCTGCTTGGCGCGACGGTCATGACCACCGATGCCTGGAACAAGATCGACGCGGCTGATCGGCCGAAGATTCTGGCGGAGGCGAACACGCTCGAGACTCGCTTCATGAGCGAGGCCCCGAAGCTCGACGCGACCGCAGTCGGCACGATGCAGCAGCGTGGCCTCAAGGTCACGACGCTGACGCCCGCGGCCAACGCGGAGTTCCGCAAGACGGCCGAAGCGCTCGTCGCCTCGATGCGCGGCACGATGGTGCCGGCTGATGTGTTTGATGCGGCGCTGAACGCCCGCAACGCGTACCGCAAGACCAAGGGCGGCAAGTAGGTGCGCCCGGCCCTCGTCAGGTTCGAGAATTCGATCGCCCTCCTGGCGATGGCCGGCATCATCGTCATCCCCCTGGGCGAGATTGTTCTGCGCAAGTGGTTTGCGACCGGCATTCCCGGTGCGGCGCCGTTTGCGCAGCATCTGACGATGTGGGTGGGGATGTTGGGCGCGGCGATTGCGGCGCGTGACGGCAAATTGCTGTCGCTGGCGACCGGCGAGTTTCTCGCGCACAGCAGAACGGCGAGTGCGGCGAAATTTGTGGCCGCCATTGCCGGCGCGGCAGTGGCGACGGTGTTTGCGGTCGGCGGCATCAATCTTGTGACGTTGGACCGGGTGGATGGCACCGAGATCGCCGCCGGCGTGCCGGTGTGGGTCGCGGATCTGGTGCTGCCGATTTCGTTCGGCCTGATCGCGGCGCGGTTGATGTGGAGTGCGTCCACGTCGTGGGTTGGCCGCGCGATTGCGCTGGTCGGCCCGATCGGCGGGTATTGGATCGCCACACATCCCGAATTGCTTGATGGCGCTCCGGCGTGGCCGTGGTTGGCCGGGTTGGTCGTGGCCGCGCTGCTGGGCGCGCCGATTTTTGTGTTGCTGGGCGGCGCGGCGGCCGTGTTGTTCATGGTGCAGGGCAGCAAGCCGACGGTGCTGCTGATCACTGCGTATCAGGAGCTGACGGGGTCTGCCGGCTTGGCAACGATTCCCCTGTTCACGCTGGCGGGGTACCTGCTGGCCGAGGGCAAGTCGTCCGAGCGCCTTCTGCGTCTGTTTCGTGCGTGGGTGGGCTGGTTGCCTGGTGGCACGGCGGTCGCATCGGTGGCGCTGTGTGCGTTCTTCACGCTGCTCACTGGCGGGTCGGGTGTCACGATTCTCGCGCTGGGCGGTTTGTTGCTGCCGGCGTTGCTCAAGGACGGGTACCGCCAGCGTTTTTCGATTGGCATGTTGACCTCGGCAGGGTCGCTCGGTCTGTTGTTCCCGATGTCGCTGCCGTTGATTCTCTACGCGATCATTGCCAACCTCTCGATGGAGGACCTGTTCATCGGCGGGATGATTCCCGGGCTGCTGATGCTGGTGATGTTGTCGGCGTACGGTGTTCGCGAGGCGATCAAGGCCGGCGCCGCGCGTCCGCCGTTTGTGGCCGGCGAGGCGATGGCGGCGTTCTGGAACGCCAAGTGGGAAATCGGTCTGCCGATTGTGGTGATGACGGCGCTGCTTGGCGGCTATGCGACGCCGGTGGAGTCGGCGGCTGTCGCTGCGCTGTATGCCTTCATCATGCAGCGCTTCATTCATCGCGACCTGCCGACAATTCGTGATGTCGTGCGCGTCACCGGCGAGTCGGTGGGGCTCGTTGGCGGCGTGCTGGTTATTCTTGCCGTTGCCGTCGGGTTGACCAATTACATGGTCAATGCGCAGGTGCCCGATGCCCTGATTGCGTGGACCACGGAACACGTGGAGTCTCCGCTGATGTTCCTGCTGGCGCTCAACATCTTCCTGCTGCTGGTCGGGTGCGTGATGGACGTGTTCTCGGCCATCGTGATCGTCGTGCCGCTGATTGCGGGCGTGGCGGAGTTCTATCAGATCGACCCGATTCACCTTGGCATCATCTTTGTGGCCAACCTCGAACTCGGGTACCTCACACCGCCGCTCGGGTTGAACCTGCTGTTGTCGTCTGTGCGGTTCCAGCGGCCGGCGCTTGAGGTGATGCGCGCGGCGTTGCCGATGCTGATCATCCTGGCGATCAGCGTGCTGCTCATCACGTACTTCCCGTCGCTGACCCTGGCGCCGCTGCGCTGGCTCGGACGGATCCCGTAAAGAGACTCACAGGGAGACGCGGAGGCGCGGAGTTCCCAATGGCGGGGGGCAAGACGCCTGGGTTCTGCGTTGGCGCGGAGCAGATCGCGTTCGCACCGTCCCGTCTCCAACAGAATCCTCCGTGCCTCCCTGTAAATCCCTGACAAGCGCTTTTCCGGGTTACGCTCTCCCCACCATGCGGACTTCGATCGCTGCTCTTGTGTGTGCCGTGGCCCTGGCCGTGGCGGGGCCTGGTGTGCGCGCGCAGCAGGCTCCTCCTGTCGAACTCGGTGTGATGTCGTTCAACATCCGGTATGGCACCGCGAACGACGGTGAGAACCGGTGGCCGCTGCGTCGTGATTTATTGATCGATGTGGTCCGTCAGGTTAATGCGGATGTCGTCGGCCTGCAGGAAGCGCTGCACAGCCAGATTGTAGAAATCACGACCGCCGTCCCCGTGTACAGCGTCATTGGTGTGGGACGAGACGATGGACAGACGCGCGGGGAGTACGCGGCGATCCTGTATCGGCATGATCGGTTTCACGTGGCGGAGTCGGGCACGTTCTGGTTCTCCGACACGCCCTCTGTGGTGGCGTCAACGTCGTGGGGCAACACCATCACGCGCATCTGCACGTGGGCGAGACTCATCGATCGGCAAGGCCGGCCGTTCTGGGTGTTCAACGTACATCTGGATCATCAGTCGCAGCCCTCCCGTGAACGGAGTACCGCGTTGCTGGCGGATCGGATTCGCGCGAGGGTTCCCGCCTCCGAGCCGGTGGTGGTGACGGGTGACTTTAATGTGGGCGAAGCCAATCCGGCGCTGCGGTCGTTGTTGCCTGTCTCTGGCGGTACCGCGCTGCTCGTGGATACGTTCCGCGTGCGCCATCCGGAGGCGACAGAGGTCGGTACGTTCACGGGCTTTGATCCCGAGCGCACGACCGGCGACAAGATCGACTACGTCCTGGTAACCCCCGGGGTGGATGTGCTGGACGCGCAGATCGTGCGGACGGCCCGCGATGGGCGGCTGCCCTCCGACCATTTCCCGGTCACCGCCCGCATCCGGCTGCCCGGGCGCTGATTCAGAGGTCGTGATGGAGGCCGGACCTTCAGGTCCGGTGGCGATCAACTCACGAATTCGTACGGCACGTGTAGCCGATCGTAGGTGACGCGCGCACGGTGATCGCGTGTAACGAGCGTGGCTCCTGCATGGGCGGGAATTCTGGGTGACCGCGCAAGGACGGCGACAGCCGACGTGTGCCCCTCGTGCCAACTCGCGAATGCGGCGACCACCACGCTGCTGTCGACTGCGATCATCGGCGCGTGCCTTCGAGCGTGGCTCTCACTATGTCGTCGGTGAGGGGCGGCAGGGGCTCGTCCGGCACAGCCACCGGCCCCCCCTCGGCGTTCGGTGAGGGTCATGGAGGTGCCTGCCGGTTCGAGTTCCAGGAGGCCGTCCCGCTCCCGTACGGTCACGACGCCGCCGGCCTCAAGCCCCAGCTTCGTGCGCATGGACTTTGGAATGACAATGCGACCGGCAGAATCAATGGTGGTCTGCATGGCATAAGGCTACCATCTGATTCGCCAGGCGTCTTTCAGAAGGAGCAGGCAAGAAACGATGGGCCCTTGGACATGGTGGTGCAAGTGATCTTGGCGGTCGTTGCGGTGCTAGTGATGCTAATCGGTATCCTTGAGTGGCGTGACGGTGGACGTCCGCTCGTTGTCGTGGGCGCTCTGCTCCTCTTACCATCGCTTCTCGCGCTGGCGAGTGCACTCGGTCTTGAGCTCCAAGCCGGTCTCTTTGCTACGTTGAGTCTCATTGTAGCCTTCGTTGCTACTATTTGGCTGATCAGGCGCGCAGCAAGTAGACCGCCTGAGGTGTGGCTGCTCGTGGCCGCTATGGGCGTGCTGGCTCTTTACGTGATAGTCAAGCCTGCTTCCTGGGTCGTGGAAATGTCGATGGCAACTGGGGTTGTCGGTCTTTGGCTTGCTTTTGCGATTATGGCGCTGCGGCGAAGCCGATTCGTCAGTAGGTGTCGCAGGGGTTAACAGGTTAATCCTGTCGACCCAAGGGCTGCCCCGCCTTTCGGCTGGTCGCCTCCGGATGGCAAGGCTGTGTACACTGGTGCATTGTCTCGATGACCACGATAGACACCAGCGCATCCGAATCCAGAAAAGTGCTTGCCGCCGAGGTTGCGACCCGGCGGACATTTGCCATCATTTCCCACCCCGACGCCGGCAAGAGCACGCTGACCGAGAAGATCCTCCTGTATGCGGGCGCCGTTGAGCTGGCCGGTGCCGTGCGTGGGCGCAAGACCCAGCGGCACGTGGTGTCCGACTGGATGGAGATGGAGCAGAAGCGCGGTATCTCGCTGACCTCCACCGCGCTTGAATTCGAACTCCGCGGCCGCCGGTTGTCGCTCCTCGACACACCCGGCCACCAGGACTTCAGCGAAGACACGTATCGCGCCCTCATCGCCGCCGACAGCGTCGTCATGGTCATCGACGCTGCGAAAGGCATTGAGGCGCAGACGCGGAAGTTGTTCGAAGTCTGCAAGAAGCGGAAGCTGCCGATCCTGACGTTCGTCAACAAGATGGACCAGCCCGGGCGCGACCCGCTTGAGCTGATGGACGAGATCGAGAGCGCGCTTGGGATCAAAGCGGCACCGCTGAACTGGCCGCTGGGCCAGGGCATCGACTTCAAGGGCGTGTTCGACGTGCGCACGCGTGTCGTGACGATGTACGACAAGCAGAGCAAGGGTGAACGCCGCTCGGAAGTGACGACCGCGGACTACAACGACACGGCGATCGCAGAGGTCGTAGGTGATCGGGTGTTCGCCGAGTTTACCGAGTCGTTTGAAATCGCGTCACACGCAGGCACGCCGTTCAACTTCGAGTCGTATCGGGCCGGTGATCAGACCGGTGTATTTTTCGGCAGCGCGCTTGTGAACTTCGGGTTGGAACCGCTGCTCGATGGCCTCGTTGAGTTGGCGCCGCCGCCCTCAGCGCGAGAGTCGGATTCCGGATTGATTGATCCGGCGTCACCCGACTTCAGCGGATTTGTATTCAAGATTCAGGCAAACATGGACCCGCGTCACCGGGACCGCGTCGCGTTTGTGCGCGTCTGTTCCGGTCGTCTCGAACGGGACACCCCGATCGTCAATGCGCGCGGGAACCAGACGATCCGTGCGGCGCGTGTCTACAAGATGTTTGGCCGCGAACGCGAATCAGTGACGGACGCCATCGCCGGCGACATTGTGGGGCTCGTGAATCCCGGCCGCTTCTCGATCGGCGACACGCTCTACCAGGGGAAGCCGGTGAAGTTTCACGCCATTCTCCGGTTCCCATCGGAGCAGTTCGCGCGCCTGCGTCTTGTCGACTCCAAGCACAAGCAGTTCGACGATGGTGTGCGGCAGCTGGAGGAGGAAGGCCTGATTCAGGTGCTGTATCCGAGATCGTACGGGCGTGAGCCTGTGGTCGGTGTCATCGGGCCGCTGCAGTTTGATGTCATTGCGGCGCGGCTTGAGGGTGAGTACGGCGTCAAGATTCGCGTGGAGCCCATGAGCATTCATACGGCTCGCTGGGTGGACACACCGGACGGCAAGGACGACAACCTCGCCGGGCTCGACGAGCGCGTGATGCAGGCCAGTGATCGCAACGGGAAGCTCGTGCTGCTGTTCCCGTCCCCCTGGGCGCTGCAGTACGCCGAAAAACAGAACCCCGGCGTCCGCTTCCTCGACAGCGCACCCTGATCGCTCCTCGTAGGGTCCGCTGAACGTGAGCGGGCCGCTCCGCCCACCTAGGGCCCGCTGAACTGTAGCGGGCCATTCGTGCTCCCGTCGGAGCGACGGACGAACCCGCCGCCCGGTCGCCGTGTCCGTTCGTCGAATGTCGATGTCCATCTGCACCGCCGCGCTTTTGAGCGCGCCGACCACCAATTGGACGAATTGCGAGATGAACACGAACAACTGAAAGCCGGAGTTGCGACGCTCGTCCGAAGTCTGCTGGCGAAGAACCTCATCTCCCGCGAAGAAGTCCGCCAGATCACGGATCTGGCCGATCCTTCAGCAGATGCCTGACTTGCGTTGCACCAGACGGCCGGTGCAAGGATGAGGTCGCCGCTGCTGAACGCCAGGGTTGAGCTGACCTGCAATTTCATGGGGAGAGTGTTGAGGACCTCCGACGATAGCTCGACAGAGTGATCATGGCTACTGCGCTTCGCTGCGGCGATGATTGGGCTGGATTGGCTTACAACCATCATCATGCTGATCTGGACCGAGGGGCCCCCGACCTCGAGTTGGTTGCTCTTGCTTGCAAGCAGCATCAGTGTGCTGGCGAGTCGTTCGCAGCGCACACGCCCTCGAGCCAGCACGGCCCTTATTCTGCTGGCAGCTGCCGTGGGAGTCGCGGCTGTAGTCGTCATGAAGATTCCGTGACCGCCACGGTGTTGCTTTCCTGGGGGTGAAGTGAGTTTCAAGAAACCGGCTGACTGGGCATGACCTTGATGGACGGCTTGTCAATCGGCAGTGGTGCATCGCTCGTACTCGCAGAGGCACTGCACTTGTGGTTGGCGGTTAAACTGCATCGCAAAGGAAAGGCCTGGCGAGTGTGGGCCATCAGCTCGATACTGCTCTTTCTCTACGGCGGATTGGCAATGGCCGGCCATTGAATGAGCCGGAACGTAAGCAGCGAGCCCTGCGACGCGGAGGCAAGACGACCGGTCGTCGCGGTCGTCCGTCGCTGCGACGGAAATGGCCCGCTCAAGTTCAGCGGGCCCTACGAGGGCACGTCGGGTCCGTCTACCGTCGACGCCAGTTGGCGAGCACGAGAGGGATCGCCAGCACGACACCACTGACGTCGAGCACGTGCAGCGGGAATGGGCCGATCATCACCGTCGGGCCAGGAGCGAGCATCAGGGCTGATGCCACGAACAGCAGGACACGCTCGACGGTGGGCGTTCGTGACCAGAGGAATCCGGCGATGCCGGCGGCAAACGTGAGGATGCCGAGCACGGCGACAATTACCGCAGCGAGGATGTCGCCGAGCGGCGGAAATCCACCGGCGTTCGACATCAGCAACAGCTCCGGCCGGTAGACAAAAATGAACGGCAGCGTGAAGCCGACCAGCGCAAAGCGGAATGCCGCCCAGCTGGTCTTCATGATGTCGGAGCCGGCCACTGAGGCCGCCGCATAGGCCGCCAGTGCGACCGGAGGCGTGACCATCGCCATCATGCCGAAATAAAAAATGAACATGTGCGCGGCCAGCGGCACGACCCCGAGTTGGTCGAGCACGGGGCCCATCAACGTGGCGAGCAACAGGTAGACCACTGCAGAGGGCAGCCCCATGCCCAACACCAGTGACGACACCATGATCAGCAGCAGGGCGAGGAAGAGATTCTGCTGCGCGAGCGGGAGGATGGTCGCCGGCAATCGCGTGCCCACGCCGGTCATCGTCACCACCGCGATCACAACGCCCACGCAGGCGGCAGCCGCAATGAGCGGAGTGGCGTCTTTGGCGGCATCCAGAATCGCCGTCCGGATCTTCGCCCACGACAACCGGGTCCGCACATGGAACGACGACGTGACGGCCGTGACCAGCAGGGCGATACTCACCGCGCGGAACGCGGTGTACCCGAGTGCCAGGAACACGATCAGGCTCGTGAGTGCGACGCCGAAGACGAGACCTTCAAAGGGATGCCCCTTCTCGATCGCCGGGATGTCAGCAGACGTTCCCGCATGGCCGATCGCCCGTCGTCTCGCCGAAAAGTGCACGATGAAGTAGAGCGAGAGGTAATACAGAATCGCGGGGATTGTGGCCGCCCTGACGATCTCCAGATACGTGACCGGCGGTTGCACCAGCTCGAGCATCATGTAGGCGCCGGCGCCCATGACCGGTGGCGCGAGTGCGCCTCCGGAACTCGACGCGGCTTCCACGCCGCCGGCCTCGTGGGCAGGGAAGCCGGCGCTCTTCATCATCGGGATCGTGAACGTGCCGGTTGCGACGGTGTTGGCCACGGCACTGCCGGAGAGCGATCCCATCATGCCGCTGCTGATCACGGCGACCTTGGCCGGACCGCCGGGAGTGCCGCCAAACCGTCGTGCAGCGAAGTCGATCACAAACCGCGTGGCCCCAGTCGCACCCAGCAGCGCGCCAAACACGACGAACAGGAACACGTACGTGAACATGACCTGCAGCGCCACACCAAACACACCCTGGCTGTGCAGGAAGGACTGCGCCACGATCCGATCAACCGGATAGCCGCGGTGCGGGAAGAACCAGTCCGGCGACCAGACGCCGAAGTACGCGTACAGCAGGAAAAATCCGGAGAGCAACGGCAGCGCCCAGCCCAACGTGCGCCTTGCCGCTTCCATGACGAGCAGGAGTCCCGTGCCTCCGACGAGGATATCGAGCGATGTTTCGTAGCCGGCCCGATTGCCGAGCGACCGGCCGTTCGCCCAAGAGGAGGCAAACGCAGGTTCGGTCTGGCACACCACGTAGGCGCAGCAACCGAGCGTGAGCAGCGCCAGCGAGACGTCCACTGCGCGGGTGGTGATCGATGCCGCGCGGCCCTTCACCATGGGCACGTTCAGGAAACAGAGGATCAGCCCGAACGCCGTGAAGATGGCGAGCTGCGCCTGCGGGCCCAGCCGCGCGTAGTTCACCTCAACGAGGGTGAACCCGCAGAGCAGGGCGCTCAGCGCGAACGTGAGGTTACTGCGGCCAGATACCGATTTCACGGTAGAACCGGATGGCGCCAGGATGGAACGGTGTGCCGGTGTCCCGAATCACGTTCTTCGGATTGATGGCGCGACCGGCCGGATGTTTCTGCACGACCTGCTCGCGCTGCTCCCACAACATCTTCGTGACGTCGTACACCAGCTGCTCATCCTGGTCCGCGGCCGCGATCAGGTGCATCGAACCCACGTCGAGCCCCTGGAACTCCGTCGTCTGCCCCCGGTAGGTGTCCGCCGGAATCGTGGCTGGCGCAAAAAACGGATAGTCGGCCGACAGCTTCGCGCGCGCCGCGTCGTCAAACGGAATGTAGTGCAGGTCCATCGTGGCCGCCGCCTGCGTGATGGAGGCCGTTGGAATGGCGCCGCCGATGAAGATGGCCGCCGCGGATCCATCGGTGAGCATGTCCACCGAGGCCGCCTGGGTGGCGTTCAGCGCGGTGAAATCCTCGTAGCGCACACCGTGGGCCTCGAGAATCGGCTTCACGAAATACTCAAATCCGGCGCCCGCAGGACCGATGACGACACGTTTGCCCTTGAGGTCGGCGATGGTGCGCACGCCACTGTTGGCCTTCGTGATGAACAGCGCCACGTTTGGCGCCAGTGTCATCACGGTCTGCATCGGATACTGCCGATCCCATCCTTCGCCGCCACGCACCGCAAAATACGTGATGGCGGAGTTTGACAACGCGAAGTCGAGATCGCCCTGGGTCAGCCGGCGGATGTTCTCCTGCGACCCGCTGGTGCCTTCCGCCGTGACCTGCCACTGACGCTCGCCACTGGCGGCACCGAGCACTTCGGTGAGGGCAGTGCCGACCACAAAAAACGCGCCACCCGGGGGCGCGGTGCCCACATTGATGAAGGTGCGTTCGGGCGCGCCACCACAGGCCAGCGACGCTGCGAGAAGGGTGACTGCAGAGAGCATTCGCATCTTGGGAAACCTCGCGGCTATTGTAATGCCTTCATGTCCCGCAGCCGCCTTCTGTCCGTGATCGTGCTGGCCATCGGCCTGGCGGCCTTCCTCTTCATACGGGGATGCGACGAACGCCTGCCGGATATCGAAGTGGCCGATGGCCACATCCACGTCAGAAACGAATCGGATCAGGAATGGCGGAACGTTCGGATCTGGGTGAACGAGTACTACGCCGTCTCGGTGGTCTCCATCCCCCCGAAGGGATTCATCCGCGAGCCCGTGAAGCGCTTCGTGGCGGCCCAGGGGCAGACCATCAATACCTCCACCACACCCGTCACCTCCGTTGTGGTGCTCGCCACCAGCTCAAACGGGGAACGCGTGCGAATCGTGTGGGGTTCGCCTCAACTGCATTGAACCTGGCGCCAGGAACTCAGCACCTGGAACGGCACCGCTGAACCGATGAACCATGAACCATGAACCATGAACGTTCAGTACAATCCCCCCATGTCTCTCATCGCACCAGGCAAAAAAGCTCCGGCATTCACACTGAAGGACCAGCACGGCACGACGCACAAGTTGTCGCAGTACGCGGGACGGCCCGTGATTCTGTACTTCTACCCGAAGGACGACACGCCGGGCTGCACGACAGAGTCCTGCGACTTCCAGGCGCGGCTGCCGAAGTGTGCCAAGGCCGGCGACGCGGTGGTGCTGGGCATCAGCATCCTCGACGAAAAGAGCAAAGCCAAGTTCGCGAACAAACACGGCCTCACGTTCCCCCTGCTCGCAGACGCCGAGCACGAGGTCGCCGAAAAATACGGCGTGTGGCAGGAAAAGATGCGCTACGGCCGCAAATACTGGGGCATCGTCCGCACCACCTACCTCATCGACGCCGACGGCAAGGTCGCCAAGCGCTGGGACAAGGTGAGCGTCGACGGACATGCGGACGCGGTGCTGAGTGCTCTGGGCTACCCCTCGGCAATACAGTAGAGGTAGCGATACCCCTTGAGATAGATCTCCCCGTCGACCAGCGCCGCTGACGAGTCGAAGCCATCGTCGAGCGTGTTGGTTGCGAGGATTTCGAATTTCGGCCCGTGGCGCAACACGACGGTCGCGCCGTCGCGGCCGGTGATGTAGACCTTGCCGGCGGCGCCGACGGGGGACGCGAACACGTTGGGTGCGGCATCGAGCCGCTGCAGGCCGTAGTGCTGTGCGCCGGTCTTCGCGTCGAACACCGTCAGAATGCCGTTGTTCGACTTCAACATGTACAACACGCCGTCGTAGAGCAGCGGTGAGGGTACGTACGGCGTGTCGCGATCAAACGTCCACGCGAGAGCCGGTGTGCCGGTGATGTCACCCCTGGCGTCGGCCAGCTTGACGGCTTTCAGACTGTTGCCGCGGAACCCGCTCATCAGAATCGCCAGACCGTCTTCCACCACCGGCGACGGAATCGGATTCATCGTCAGCCCCGCCGTGAACCAGACGACATCGCCGGTCGCCAGGTCGTATGCGTGGATCTGATTCATGGCGCCCACGACCACCTGCGGCTTGCCGTTGACCTCGGTGATGAGCGGCGTGGCCCAGGTGTCGATTTCGGTGCGCGGCTTGCGCCACAGTTCGTTGCCGGTGGTTTTGTCGAGGGCGACGATGAAGGACTCGCCCTGGTGGTCCCAGACGTGAACAAGATACCGGCCGTGCAGTGCGGGTGTGCTGCCTTCGCCAAACTGGCTGCGCATGCGCTTGTCGCCGAGGTCCTTCTCCCAGAGCTTCTTGCCGTTGAGGTCAAACGCGTAAATGCCGCGCGACTCGAACGAGGCGATCACCACTTCGCCATCGGTGACCGCAGAGGTTGAGGCCCACGTGCCATTTTCCTGGTGACGCTCGTGCGGCGTCTCCTCGCGGACGACCTGTTCCCACAGGGTCTTGCCGGTCTTGCGGTCGAGCGCCATGACCATGAACTTGTGAGGCGACGGTGCGGGCACGGAGCCTCGCGGTGCCAGGCCGGCGACCGTGGCCGGGTCGGCGGCCACTGCGGTCAATACGAATAGGCGGTCGTTCCAGACGACAGGCGAGGAGGAACTTCGGCCCGGGATCGGCACCTTCCACCGGATGTTCTTCGTCTCGCTCCATTCGGTGGGTGGAGTCGCCGTCCTTGAGACTCCCGTTGCCTGTGGTCCGCGCCACTGACCCCAGAACCTGTCGGCGGTGGCCTGGTCTGCATTCACGGGAACCACGACCGGCGATAGCAGTGCCAGGGCCGTCAGGCCCGCTGCCGCACACAGAGACACACGAATCGTCTTCGTCTTCATAGTTCAGGTACCATCCCCGGGATGATTACGTCCCACTCCGCGCCGGCGTTGACAGGGATCGTAGGAGTTGTCCTGGCGGCGGGACGAGGGGAGCGTTTTGCCGCGGCCGACCCGTCTGCACCCCCAAAAATGCTGGCGTCGATCGACGGTATGCCGATGGTGCGCAGGACGGTGGCGACCCTGCTGGCGGGTGGCGTCGACCGCTGCGTGGTTGTGGTGGCGTCTGACGGTGCGTCGGCCATTGGCGCTGCGCTTGATGGCCTGGCCGTGGAACTCGTGGTGAACCCGGATCCCTCGCGGGGGATGTTCTCGTCGGTGCAGTGCGGCCTGCACGCCACCGGCGAGCACGAGCTGTGTGTGTTGTTGCCCGGGGATATGCCGTTCATCCAGCCGCTGACCGTCACCCTGCTGATTGCCCATGCGCGTGAGGCCAGCCGGACCACGGCGCCCGCCCTGGAGGGACACGCCGGACATCCCGTGGTGCTGTCTCCGATGATGCGCGCCCACATTCTGGCGGCCCAAGCCGAGTCGCGCCTCGACCACGAGCTGGCCCACGAGTCCGTGCTCTTGGTGCCGGTGGCCGATCCAGGGGTGCGACGCGATGTGGATCGGCCTAGGATTGCTGAGTGCGCACGTTGATGCCCGCGTCGATCTATCACCGCATGGCCGCTCTGCGCGCCCAGGGCCAGCGTTTTGCCGTCGCGACCGTTGTGCGCACCCACGGCAGCACACCACAGGTCGTTGGTGCGACCCTGGTGCTGGGTGAACATGAAGATGTGCGCGCGGCGGTGGGCACGCTCGGCGGCGGATGCGTCGAGGCTGACGCCGTGGATGCCGCGCGTGAAGTCATCACGACTGGCCATCACTCTCTGCGCGCATATGAACTGACCGAAGACCTCGCCTGGAACACCGGCCTGGTCTGTGGCGGCACGATGTGGATTCTTGTGCAGCGCGACGATGAGGCGCTCACGTGTGGGGGCGTCGACATGTTGCCGGCCCTCGTCGCCGCTGCTCAAGCCGGGGCTCCGGTCGCCATCGTCACCCATCTGCGTCGCATCACCAATGGCTTCGAGCGACTGGGACGTCTCGCAGTGCGTGAAGACGGGGCCGTCCATGGAGCCCTGATGACCGACGCGTTGATGACCCACGCGCGTGATGCCGCGCTGCACCAGTTGCCGCACGGCACGGCCCGCACGGTGAAGGTCGACGATGATCACGATTTTCTGGTCGAGGCGATCGCCAGCCGGCCACGCATCGTGATCGCGGGTGGAGGGCATGTGGCGCTCGCCATCGCGCGCCAGGCGTCGATGCTGGACTTCGATGTGACCGTAGTCGAGGACCGGCCCGAATTCGCCAGTGATGAGCGCTTTCCACACGCCACGATCCTGCAGGGCGACGTGCCTGCCACGCTGGGGTCGCTCCGCTACGCGTGGAACAGTTTCATCGTGATCGCCACGCGTGGTCACAAACTTGATGCCGACTGCGTGCGCGAAGCGGTCACCACAAACGCGCGTTACATCGGTCTGCTGGGCAGCCGGCGCAAAACGGTGTTGATCGAAAAAATGTTGCGCGACGAAGGTGTAGCCGACGATCGCATTGCCGTCATTCGGGCTCCCGTGGGACTTGACCTCGGTGGACGGACCCCGGCCGAGATCGCCCTGTCGGTGCTGGCTGAAATTACGCAGATCCGGTACCAAGGTTCCGCGAGGCCGTTGTCCGCTCCGCACCGCTGAACCATGAACCGCGGAACCAGGAACCCTCGCCAGCCGTCCGGTTCTCCATGCTGTCCGATCTGCGCCATGCCCTCCGCCTGCTGATCGGCGCCAGAGCGGCGTAGGCGGCGTCGATCTCAGTCACCTCAAAAAACAACGTCAAGGTGCCGCCGATGGGCATCTGCTTGAACGCCGGGTATTCCGCATACGCGGCTTCAGGTGCGTTGAAGAAGACTTCGGTCGGGCCGGACGTGGCGATGGCAAACACGTACGGCGGCGCGTCCGGGACGGTGGTCACAATCGTGAACCCGAGCACATCTCGGTAAAACGCCATGCTCTGTTCCACGTTGGACACAATCAGGTTCGGCGTGAGTTTTGTGATCTGGTGCGGCATCGGCGGGGGAGAATAACGCGGCGATGATTCCGTTTCACGACGAGAACGAAACCCAGCGCACCCCGGTGGTCACGCTGGCGCTGATTGCCGGGTGTGTGCTGGCGTGGATGGGTGTCCAGGGTGCCGGCAGCGGGATGCCGTTCCTGGAGTCGGTTTGCAACCTCGGCCTGATCCCCGGTGAACTGCTGAGCACGGCGCCGGTGGGGGCCGGGTTTGAGATCGCCAAGGGTGTGTCCTGTGTGACCGACCCGGGCAGCTCGATACTGACCGTGTTCACATCGATGTTCATGCACGGCAGCTGGATGCATCTCATCGGCAACATGTGGTTTCTCTGGCTGTTCGGCAACAACATCGAAGATTCGATGTCCCGGCCTCGGTTTGTGGTGTTCTATCTGGTCTGTGGCGTCGCGGCCGCACTCGGTCAGGTGTATGCGGAACCCGATTCGATCATCCCCATGGTCGGCGCCTCGGGTGCCATCTCCGGCGTGATGGGCGGCTATCTCGTCTTATATCCGCGCGTCCGGATCTTCACGCTCGTCCCCCTCGGGGTCGTGTTTACGACGATGAGGCTGCCGGCGTGGGTGATGTTGCTGTACTGGACGGCGATTCAGGTGTTTGGCGGGTTCGCGAGTGCGTACTCGCCCGAGGGGGGCGGCGTCGCGTTCTGGGCGCACCTCGGCGGCTTTGTCGCTGGTGTCGTGTTGATCAAGTTGTTTCAGCGGCCTGAGGCGGTGGCGCAGCACCGGTCGCACCACTATCAGCCGCGCCGCGTGGGGTTCAGCCGCAGTCAGTGGAGTTGAGGAAACAATGCTGACCCTGATCGAGGTCGAGGGCAGCGTCGAGATGCGTCTGAAGCACATGAATCCCGACATGACGGGCTGGGAGGAAAAAACGACTTCGGACCGTTCACGGTCCAGCGGACCTGTCCTAACTCCTGGGAATGACTTCTCGCCATGACGCAGGGTGGCGTCACCCGCGAAGAAAAATTCGTCTTCCGGCGCAAGTAGAGCGCGCGCCCTGTAGGGCCCGGCGCATGTAGGGCCCGGCGCATGTAGGGCCCGCTGAACTGTAGCGGGCCATCTCACGGCGCGCTCAAGTTCAGCGCGCCCTACATGTCTGTGAGGGTGCGCGGTCTGACGGAGGCGCGAAGGGCGTTGAGCACGGCGAAGACATCGATCAGTTCCTGCGCGATCGCGCCGGAGACCGGCGGGAGGTAGCCGGCGGCTGCCAGGCCCATGCCCACCACGCTGAGGGCCATCCCGCCAACGGCACTTTGCAGCGCGATGCGACGCATCCGCGCGCCGATGTGCAGCAGTTCGTCCACGCGGCCGAGCGAACTGTCCATGATGACCACGCCGGCCGCTTCAGCCGTGACGTCGCTGGCCTGACCGAACGCAATCCCGACAGTGGCTGCCGTCAATGCGGGTGCGTCATTAATGCCGTCGCCCATAAAGACGGTGGGGGCCTTTGCCGTTTCCGCACGGACGAGCGCCAGTTTCTGCTCGGGGCTCTGACTCGCGAGCACGTCCGAGATCCCGACCTTGTCAGCGAGGTACCGCACCTCGCTTTCGCGGTCGCCCGAGACCAGCATGACGCGCGTGAACCCGTGCTGCGGACCCAGGTGACTCACAAACGACAGGCCGTCCGCTCTGGGTTCATCACGGAAGCGGATGAGGCCCGCAGCTCTGCCGTCGATCACGGCGACACATTCGAGCCCGCCTTCAAGTGGCGGCAGCGCCGCTGCGCCCTCGGGGTCCATGGAGGCCACGGCCTTCCGGCTGGTGACTTGTACCCGTCGGCCGTCGATCCGGCCGCTGAGTCCCTCGCCCGGCCGTTCGCTGACCTCAATGGCCTCGACAAGTGCAACATCGTCGCTCTTCGCTCGTGTGAGGATGGCGCCTGAGAGCGGATGGCGCGAATAACGTTCGAGACTGGCGACCATGGCGAGCACATCCGGTGCGGTGAATCCTGGCAGGGCATGGATCTCGGTCACTTCGGGCTGTCCGTACGTCAGCGTGCCGGTCTTGTCGAATATGGCCGTGCGGCAGGTGTCGATCGTCTCGAGCGCTGCCGGGTCCTTGATGATGATGCCGCGCCGTGCCGCAAGCGACACGGACCCGATGATCGCGACAGGAATCGCGATGAGCAACGGACACGGCGTCGCGACCACCAGCACGGCAAGGAATCGCACAGGGTCGCCGGTGGCGATCCACGCGCCGATGGCGATTGTCACGGCCAGCGGTGTGTACCAGGCCCCCAGTTGATCACCCAGCCGGCGCAGTGTCGGGCGTCGCTGTTCCGACTCCCGCATGACGCGCATGATGCGCGCGTATCGCGAATCCACCGCGCGCTTCTCCGCGCGAATGGTCAGCACGCCCTCGCCGTTCACCGCGCCTGACAGCACCGACGCCCCGACCGTCTTCGACAGCTGATACGGTTCACCGGTCAGATACGACTCGTCCATCGTGCTGCGTCCCTCGATGACGACACCGTCGACCGGGCAGGCCTGATGCGGGAAGACCACCAGTTCGTCGCCGGGCTGCACGGCCTCGAGCGGAATCTGCTCACCGGATCGCCGATGGGCCCCGTGGGGCAATCGCTTCGCCAGCGTAGAGAGTGCAGACGATGCCTGACGAACGGCGTAGGACTCCAGCGCCTGTCCGCCTGACAACATCAGGACGACCAGGGTCCCGGCCAGGTATTCACCGAGGAGCACGGACGTGACGATCGAGATGCCGGCGAGCAGATCGGAGCTGAAGTTGCCGCGCAGCAGGCCGCGA
Organism: Acidimicrobiia bacterium; assembly: GCA_016871335.1. GTDB lineage: Bacteria > Acidobacteriota > Vicinamibacteria > Vicinamibacterales > SCN-69-37 > SYFT01. The sequence continues at coordinate 106,617 of VFZF01000007.1, read as the reverse complement.
CCGAGATGAACCACCAGCGGCAGCCCGCCGAGCGCCAGCGCCGCATACAGCGGCCAGTCGGGTATTAGTGTGAGGTGCAGCACCATCGCGGCCACCGCCAGGACGGCGATGGCCAGCTCACGGCGCGAGGACAAGGGCACGCGACTATTGTAGGGCCCGCTGAACTGTAGCGGGCCATCACTCGGCGCGCTGCAGTTCAGCGCGCCCTACGCAGAGTGACTGCGCCCGCCGATGAGTACGCCGGCAAGTCCCAGGGCGAAGCTGATTAGTGGTCTTCCTTGCGGTGTTTTTCCTGATCCTGGAGCTCAGCGATGTGGTCCCGCCTCGCGACCGAGGCCGCCTTGGCGTTTTTGGCGGCCGCAGCGGCTTGGGTCTTTTCGGCGGACTTGACGGCAAACGTGGCGAGCAGGCGATCGAGGTCCTCGCTCCGGCACGAGGGACAGGCGGTTGGCGGGTCCCCGTACGGCGCGGGCCTGACGAGCGACTCAAACTGGGTGCCGCAGCTGCGGCAGACAAAATCAAACAGGGGCACGGTGCCCGATTGTAGTGCGGCACAAAAGCAAATGGGCAGTTGAGCGGTCGAAACCGCCCAACTGCCCACCCGCCATCTACCCATCCGCCCAGCGGCTCAGCCGCTCAGCGGTCAGAAGCTCCAGCGTGCGCCGAACGTGAGCTGTCGTGCCGCGGTGATCGCCGTCACGCCGCCGAGCGGTACCGACGTGCCACTGATCGTCGACGACGGAGACCGTGTCTGCACGGCGGTCTGGAAGCCCGCGTTTCGGAGGTTCTCCGCGTCCAGATACAACCCGAGTCGGTTGGACCCGATCTGGAAGACCTTTTCCAGCCTGAGGTCGATCAACTGCTGATCCTCGGTACGGCGGCTGCCGCGAGGTTCGAGCAGCATGTCGATGCTGCCCGTCCAGTTGAAGGTGCCGGAACTCACGCGCTGGAATGGCGTCCATGGGAAACCGCTCAGGTAGCGGTAGTACACGTTGGCCGCGATTTCCAGCTTCGGGATCTGATAGCCGGCAAACAGCTTGAATTCGTGTTTCCGGTCGAAGCCGACCAGACCGTCCGAGTTCACCAACGCAAGGTTCGGTGTGTGGAACTGGCTGCTCGTAATGCCGGAGAACGTGCCGTTGGTGACGGTGCCCTTGGTCTTCGAGTAGACGTAAGAGGCTTGTGCCTGCCACCGATTGGCGAAACCGCGCGTCAGCACGAACATGGCCCCGTCGTAACGGCGGTAGGCATTGGCAGCCGGTGCGCCGTTGTAGGCGAAGTAGTCCACGTTGGTGATGAAGAACTTCTGGTCGGACACGCGGTTGGCCCAGCGATAGGCCGTCTGGGGTTGTCCCGTCAGGTTGTTCGTGAACGCGGTTTGCGTCCACTGGGCACCCGTCAACACCGAGTTGATGAAGTTCTTGGCGTCGCGGCGGATGTACGTGGCGGAGAATTTCATGCCGCGCCCCAGTTCGCGTTCGTACGCGACACTCCATTCGTCGGTCCGCGGGTGCTTGATCCTCGAATCCACCGAGAACTTCGATGCGCCGGAAACGCGGGAGCTCTCTGTGAGCTTGCCGGTGGAGCTCACATCGTAGATGACGAAGTCGCCGATGCCGGGCACGGCCTGTGACCACGATGCGAAGACCGCGCCGTCATACAACTGGCCGTAGAACGCGCGCAACACCGAGCGGCCATCGCCCATGATGTCGTACGCCGCGCCGATGCGCGGACCCCACGACGTCGTGTTGTAGTACCGCTTGTCGTTGGCGGTCGCGGTGCCCGTGATGCGGTCCAGGCGCACCCCGGCGTTGATCGTCAGGCGTCCATTCTTCCACTGGTCCTGGGCGAAGAAGGATTGACGATCGGACCGGCCCTTGACATCGTACGAATAGGCGTAGGCCAGGTAGGGCGCGCCGCCGTAGTCTAAGAAGAAGAGCCCGTCGGTGTACGCGAAGCGGTTCTGAATGGTGCTGCGTTCGATCTCGACGCCGAACTTGAAGGCGTGGGTGCCGGCGCCCTCGACATACTTCGAGATGGACGCATTCAACTGGTCACGCGCACGATCAAACTGTGCGCTGTACCCGGCACCGCCCGACCAGGCTCCGGTCGCCCCGTCGAGACGAGCCGACTTGGGCGTCAGCGGATCCAGATCAAAATAGCCACGATAGCCCGTGAACTTCGCTTCGAACACCGACGAGTTGCCGATGACCTTCCGGTACTGTCCGTTGTAGATGACCTCGGGCGAGTCCTGCACGACGGTGAGCGCATCCGTGGTGCCGTTGACGCCGCCCAAGCCGGTGCGTCCGGTCTGGTTGTACTGGTCGTACTGGAACGACACCATGATGTTGTCCGACGCCGTCGGCTGGAAGGTCAGCTTGCCGTTGAAGCGCGGACTGACTTCCGTGCGGATGGTGCGCGGACCATCCGGATCCTGCGTGATCGAGTACCGCTGAATGCTGGCGAAGAAAAACGCCTTGTTCAGTCGAACCGGACCACCCAGTTGCACCGTGTAGTCGTTGAGCTTGTCCACGCCAGTCGCATTAATGGCCGGGTTGACTCTCTTCACCGCGGCCGACACGTTGTCGCCACGCAAGTCCTTACTTGTGTAACGCTGCTCGAACAGGCCAGAAAAGCTGTTGCTTCCCGACTTCGTCACCGTGTTGATGATCGCACCGGTAAATCCGCCCATTTCAGCCGGCTGGCCGATCGAGCCAATCTGCACCTGGTCGATGATGTTGTAGTTGAAGAACGCCCAGGCCGTGCCGCCCTCGGGGTCGCGCACGTCCACGCCGTCCAGTCTCAGGGAATTCGCACTGTTTGACGCGCCACCAAACGCCGACCCGCTGTTGATGCCCGGGGCGTTGTTCAGGATGTTGACCGCCGCGTTGGTGCGCGAGATCGGCATGCTGAACAGGAGGTCCTGCGACAGGTTGTTGTCGGTGGCCGTGGTGGTGGTGTCGACACGCGCCGACGATCCGACAACCGTGATCGCTTCGGTCAGCCCGCCGACTTCCAGCGTGAGTGACAGGCTGATCGCGCGTCCAATCGAGATCTCGATGTTGGGCTGCGACTTGGGCTTGAAGCCCTGGAGCGCCGCGCGCACCTCATAGACGCCCGGGTTGAGACCCAGGAACCGGAAGTCCCCCTGCGCGTCGGTCGTCTGTGTGGTTTCGCCGGTGCGACTGACGAGCGTCACGAGCACGCCGGGAAGTGCACCGCCCTGCGCGTCGACCACGCGCCCGGTGATGGTGCCGCTGATGGACTGCGCCGACGCAGTCCCCGAAAGGATCAAGGCCAGCGCCAATGCGCTGCCCACGAGTCGCTTCATCAAGGTGTGTATCTGCATGGGAATCACCGGTTCAGACCGCGGATGCGGTCGTCCTTTGCCGAATAGATGGCATACCCGGTGCCCACCGCAAACACGGCCAGCACGATCATGCCAGTCCGTGACTTGAAGAAGCCCTCGGACTGCTGCGGCACTTTCGCCGGAGCCGTCGCGGGCGCTGTTGCCGGAGCCACTGCCGTGGTGACCGTCGCGGCCGGAGCCACCGCCTTGGCAATGGATGCAGAGGAGAACGCGGCGGAGGGCGCCGACGTGGTTGGAGGTGTGTCGGCGAAAGCCGGCACTGCGACACCCGACAGCACTGCGGTAAGCACCGCGGTGACTGTCAGACGCCGGACGTGCACGAGACGACTACGGAGTGTCATAGGCATGGTCCTTTCACAGGAGCGTCACTAACGAGTGCCGGGCACTATACCACTACCTATTGACCATTGACCCCGCGCAGGTCACCATTCGGCCCATGCACCGTGTTCTTCGTGTGGCCACGCTCCTGGGGACTGTCCTGCTTGCCGGCACCGCGGCATGGTGGTGGGCGGGCCGTACTTTGGCACCTGCCCCAATGAACGTGGTCCTGATTACGCTGGACACCCTGCGGGCCGACCACCTCGGCGCCTACGGCTCGACCACCGTCCGGACCCCCCACCTCGACCGTCTGGCCAGCCAGGGCGTGGTGTTCGAGCAGGCGATGACCACCGCCCCCCTGACGCTGCCGGCCCACAGCAGCATCATGACGGGCCAATTCCCGCCCAAACACGGGGTCCGCGACAACGGCGGCTTCTTCCTCGGACCCGAGCAAGTGACACTTGCGGAGATCCTGGCCGAACGTGGCTACCAGACCGGCGCCGCCGTCGGGGCCTTTGTGCTCGACAGCAAGTGGGGACTCGACCAGGGCTTCGCCACCTACCAGGACGACTTTGACCTGACCAACGTCAAGGCGATGTCCCTGGCCAGCGTGACCCGGCCCGGCAACGAGGTCGTGGATCTGACCCTCAAGTGGATGGACTCGGTCGCTGATCAGCGCTTCTTTGCCTGGATGCACCTCTACGACCCGCACGCGCCCTACATCTCCCCCGAACCGTACCGGTCCGACTACAAGGGCCACCCCTATCGGGGCGCCATCGCCTTCACCGACGCCCAGGTCGGACGCGTGTTCGCGTTTCTCGAAGAACGCGGCCTCGTCGACAACACCATCGTGATCGTCACCGCCGACCACGGCGAAGGCCTCGGAGAACACGGCGAGGAGACCCACGGGTTCTTCGTCTACGAAACCTCGATGCGGGTGCCGCTGATTGTGCACGCGCCCGGCCGCGGACTCACACCGCGCCGCGTGAGCCAACCGGTGCGCACCGTCGACATCCTGCCAACCGTGCTCGACCTGCTGGGTACGTCGCCCCCGCAGCCCATCGAAGGCGTGAGCCTTCTGCCGCTGATGTCAGGTGAGGTGCGCGAGCTCGCGGTGGACGGCTACGGCGAAGCGATGTATCCGCTGCACCACTACGGCTGGAGTGAACTCACCACACTCAGGTCTGACCGCTACAAACTGATCGACGCGCCGCGGCCTGAGTTGTACGACCTCGAACGGGACCCCGGCGAGTTGACGAATCTCTTCGACGAACGCCGGTCGGTGGCCGACGCCATGTTGCGCCAGCTCCGCGATCGGAAACGCCAGATGGCCGCCGAAGCGCCGGAGGCCCCGAAGGCCGGCGATGTGGACCCGGAGACGCGCGCGCGGCTGGCCGCATTGGGATACGTCGGCTCGTTTGTGGCGACCTCCTCCGAACCCGATTCGGGCCGCGCCGATCCCAAGGACAAGATCGAATTGTTCAACCTCATGACCACGGCCCGTGACGTCGCCAAGGAAGCCGACGGCGGTGCCGCAGTCCTGGCCATGTTGCGCAAGGTCGTGGACGAGGACCCCAACGTCATCGATGCATGGTTCATGCTCGGCAACGAATACTTCAAGCAGGCCAAATGGACCGACGCGATCGCGCAGTTCAAACGGGCGCTCGCGCTCAAACCCGACTACGACCTCGCGATCATCAACATGGCCAATGCCTACCGCCGGCTCGGGCAGGACGAAGCGGCGCTGGCGGGGTATGAGCACTACGTGACGGTGGACCCCAAGAATGCCTACGTGCGGTATCAGATCGGCGAGATTTACCTCGACCGCGGTGACATCGCGCGCGCTGAAACGGAGTTTGCGCAGGCGCTGACGATCGAACCGAAGCTGGCATCGGCCAAGGTGGCGACCGCTGTGATTGCCTTTCAGCGCGGACAACTTCCGCAATCCGAGCAATTGCTGAACGAGGCACTGGCGCTCAAACCCGACGTGCGCCTGGCGCACTACAACCTCGCCCTGATCGCGGAAGTCCGCAAAGACGACGCAGGGGCGGAAGCGGCGTATCGCACTGAAATTGAAAAACATCCGACCGCGTACAAGGCGCTGTTCAACCTCGGTCGGCTGAAAGCGCGGCAGGGCCGGACCGTCGACGCGGCGGAGTTCTACCAGCGCGCGGTCGACACCAACACCGAGTTCGCGGAAGGGTTCTTCTATCTGGCGAAAGCACGCCTCGATGAAGGCAAGGACCTGGAGGCCGCCGCGACGCTGGCGCGGAAGGGTCTGACCCTCCAATCGTCGGGCGACACATCGCCACTTGGCCACTTTGTGCTCGGCAGTGTCCTGATGAAACAGGGACGTCCCGCCGACGCCGAGCGCGAACTCGCCAAGGGCCTCGCTCTGGAAGCCAGCCTCGCGCGCAAAAAATCCCGGTGATTGCGTTGCGATCTGAATAGACCACAACGAGCAGTGGAGGACTGGGAGAATTTCTTTCAAAAGAAATCACTCCAAGCCCTCCATGTCGCATTCTTCGCGGCAATGCAGCGTCGCTGGTGACAACGCTGCCGCTTGATGGGGCCGAGGTGTCGGTCGTGCAGACCGGTCGGACCTGTTTCGGTGACGCCGTCCAGACGAACACGGCCACGCGACAGGACACCGGATGTGACTTCGCGATCACGTCCAACACCGGCCTCGGCGCGGCGACGACAAAGCTCGCCATCGTCTACAAGCAGCGCCATGGGGGATCTCCGCAGACAGTGCGACGTTTGAAAATCCCGATCACGACTTTCCGCGCGCGATTACCTGCACGAAGCGCGCAGACGGTGGCGTGGATGCCACCATCAGTGGTGCCCCTGGTCAGCGGGTGCTGACGTATTCGTTCACGAAAAGGTAACTACGCGCCAGGCGCGGTGTTCTGGAGGTGTTCCAGGCGCGCACGGCACTTCGCGCCCTCTTCCGGCTCACACCCACAATCGCCGTCGTCTTTCACCGCGCCACAATCCTGGCAGACGAGGCGGGCGTGGCACAGCACATGATCGACGCCGTACCGGCGCCCCCACATGTCCGTTTCGTTGAAGGAGAGCGACTCCGTGTGGGTGACCTCACGCTTCCAGTTGTGGCGGGGCCATTCCAGATTGAGGAAGTGTTGCGTGCAGCTCATGACTGCCTCCTCCGGCCAGTGTGCGCCTCGTGGATGAGAGCGTCAATCACGACAGAATTGGTCGGCATGATCGGCCGGCCTCTCGTATGCTCGTGAGGTGATGCTCGACGCGATCGTGGTGGGGGCCGGACTATTCGTGGATCGATCTGCCGATCTTCGCCGCGGCTGGCGTTCCTCGGCATCCCGTGCCAGCGTCGTCTCAACTCCGGACTCGACGTAGCTGGTGCTGGTGCCAAACCGGATCACCAGGATGTCGTCCCACACCTGCGTCCTGATACCACGGCCCGTGGTTCCCACAATCGCAGGCACGGTCATCGCCAGGCACCCGCCTGGCGCGGCCGTTTCCATGTGCTTGCGCCGGGTTACGATCCACCGCGGCCCCGGGGTCTGCGCGAAGCTCTGGGCTTCCACGGTGTCTTGCAGTCGCTGGGGTGAGCGACGCAGATAGTAGCCCAAACCTTCCTCCCAGCGATCGAGTCCGAGGATGGCCACCGGCTCAGGTTCGACCGTTTGTTTCGCAATGAAACGGCCGACGTCAGCGATCGGAAGTCCGGTGCGTAGCAGAGGCAACCCCGCATACGCCACCGCCGCGTAGATCGCCAGCAATGTCATGACCGGCCATCCGGCCAGTCGCGGAAGTCCGTCTCGTGATCGCACCACACCTGCGGCAATCGCCAGTCCCCCGCTCACGATGACGGCCGGCAGCCACCACACCACGGTCGGCAGTGCGAGACCCAGTCGCGGGAGCGACCACCACAAGGTGGCCCCCAGGCCGGCATAGGCAACCGCAATCAGCGCCACGGCTGCGCGCGTCGCAGCGAACTCGCGCCACCGGACGTCGGCTGAGGCCAGCCACCACCCCCGGACCGCGAGGACGCAACACGCCGGCGCTGCGGGGTAGATGTAGCGATCGACACGGAATGGCACCATCGTGAAGACGAGTAACACCACGGCGATCCACAGCCACATCGCCACGTCGAGTGGGTCCACCGGGGTGCCGCGCCGCCAGCGGCGAAGGGTGTCGACGCCATACCCCACCGCGACGAAACTCCATGGGAAGAAGCTGGTCATGAACATCCGGGCGTAGAACGTCCAGTCCGAGGAACTTGCCGAGGCGCGCGGTGCCAGGTATCCAGCATGGCCCAGGCCGAAGTACCCCTGCACGAATGCGTCGCCGTAGTGGAAGTACATCCAGAGAAACCACGGTGTCGCCAGCGCGGCAACGCCCATGGCGACAGTGCCCATGCGCAGTCCGGCCATCGCCTGACGGGAGGCGCCTCGGGCCAGCCACATGACCCCGAGCCACACGGCCACCAGAGCTGCCGCCGTTGGCCCCTTCGTCAGCACAGCCAGGGCGAGGAAGACGACGGCCGCCGTCTGCATCCGGCGCGACGGCGTGAGGAGTGTCCTCGTGCAGCACACCACCGTCCCAAACAGCAGAACGGTGAAGAGCATGTCCATGTAGCCGGTCCGGCCCAGCATGAATGTGGCAGGCAGCGTTGCCAACATCAACCAGGCCCCACGGCCGGTCTGCGGGTTGCCACTTCGAGCGGCAAACCAGCCGATCAAGCCGAAGAGCGCAACGGCTGCCAGCGCACTCGGGAGGCGTGCGGCCAACTCCTGCCGGGGCACCACGGCTTTCAGCAGGCCCTGCACCCAATGAAAGAACACCGGTTTGTCGATGAATGCCTGGTCGCCGAGTCGGGGGACCAGCCAGTCGCCGGCCGCGGCCATATCCAGAGTCAGCCTGGCGTAGTGGGCTTCGTCACCGATGAGCCCCGTATGGCCGAGCCGCCAGAACAACACCACCCAGCACACGGCGGCAAGCAGGATTCCTGAACTCAGTCGATCAGCAGACCTCACGCCGCCGGAGGCTATCGCATGCTGATACTGGTGTCTATGGTGCCTGCTAAGTTGTCTTTATTCGGCTATTTACAGTCTGGATTCGCCGCTGTGAGTCACTGCGGCTGATTACTCCCGCCGGGCGCAACGGCCTGCCTTGGTCTGATGGGCGGCTGGGTGGCTGGGCGGATGGGCGCGGGGATTGCATAGTCCCCCGGTGGAGGCGTGTTGTGTCACGTCTTGGTGTAACAGTTGCCACAGCGCTCGTCGTTCTTACCGGCTCCTCGGCGCCCACGCTGGGGGCGTTTCTGCAGGTGGGATACGCGTTTCCCTTTGCGGAGTACCGCGACGGGCAGTGGCGTGAGAGCGTTCTGCCCGGTTCGCCGGGACCCTGGACCTTCCATCCTTTTCAGTCCGTGGTCTCGAGGGCGGTCGAGTCAGGTGCGCCGGTGCCGACGACATTCTGCGGCGATCTGGTCGGACCACTGATGCCCGTGCGCGAGGCGTACGCCGTGGCCGGCAAACAGTCATCCAAAGACGTGCATGCGGCCTTTGGGCTTCTGCATCGTGGCCCTGTGCGTGTCGTGCCACTCCTTGAACGAGGCGCTGGTGTGACGCCGAGGAACGCCTTCACCCGCGTTGACGACTGGCTGCGCCGCGAACTCGATCGTGCCTCAGTGCCCACCGGGTCGACCCAGGTCGTGAAAGCCTGGATGACTGCGGACGAGTCGCGCGGTGCTTCCGTGGTGCGGGTGGAGGTCGACGTGTTTCCCCCAGGCGATCAGATGCGGCTGTGGAGACTCGAGGCGTGGCTCGTGCTTCCGGTGTCCGGCGACGTTCACGCAGTCGAGCGTTCTCTCGAGCCGGATGCCGGCGACGGAATCAAGACATCAATGTCCGTCCACCCTCTCGGCGTCGTCACAATCGATGGCCGGGCGTTCATTGTCACCGATGAACACGGATGGGAGCACGTTGACTACGTCATTCGCGAGCAATCGGGCAACGCGCCGGTCGAGCGCCTTCGCGTGCTGGGCCCCTGCGCCGGTTGATGCTCAGCGCAGTTTCGTGAGATCGATGGGCGAATACGTCGCGCCGGAATAGATCGATCGCGACTGTACTGAGACGCGGCTCGGCACGCTGCCGCGGGGATCGGCACCGCGTCCCATTTGCCTTGGCGCTCCGCCGCCTTCACGTTCCTCGTAGGTCTCAGTCATCTCGGTCGGGAGCAGGAGACCAAGCGTGGCATGCCTGGCGCACTTCACCGACACGACGGCGTTCTCCAGTTTGGAGTCGACCCACAATTCCGTCTGGTGAATGGCTCCGGTGAGCGAATCGATCCAGAACCGCCCCGTTGCTCTCGCGTTGCTGCGCGTGCCAAGGACGTGAAACTGATCTTGCCCGGTCGGTTCCTCGAATCGTACGCCGACCGTCTCCACGTCGTTGATCGTCTTCCGGCCATCAAGCCGGTACTTCATCGACGGCTGATACGTGGGCGAGATGAACTGCAGCGCCGTCGTCGGCTCGTTCACCTTGACCTGTAGATCGAGGATGAAGTGAATTGATCCCTGCGCAGGGTAACTCGCCACCAGGTCCCAGTCCTGAGAGGTGGGCGTCGCCGGCGCGGCGATCAGCGCCGTGATTCTCGGTGTCCGTGGCCGAAGGGCCTGTGTATCCACCGCGAACGGATCACGCAGCGCGGCCACCTGTCCCTGCAGGTTCACAAACACCACATCCGAACTGATTCGGATGACTCCGCGCGTCCTGCCGCCCGTGACATCCAGCACCTGTGCTTCCTCGTTCAGCGTGACGCCTGACAGCCGCTGTGCATAGGTGGTGTGATACTCCGCCGCCCGACCGAGAATCTCCTCAAGCGTCGGCTGCTTCGAAGCCTCAAGCGGCACCGCTGACAGCAGGGCAAGCCCCACAACGCGCAGCGTGTTCGATCGTCTGGTTGTCATGACAGGTGTTCAGACGCCGGGAACGCGGATTTGGACCGCCCGCCACTTCCCCTGTCCGAACCGCCAGACGCTGAGGGCCGCCCGGGTGAAATGGCCGAGGACAATGGCCGTCCAGATGTGCCAGGCTTCGAGGCCCACGGTGGCACCGGCGATCGTGCACACGCCTATGGGGACGATGACCTGGGAAACGATCGAGATGTAGAGCGGACTTTTGGTGTCGCCTGTGCCCTGCAGACCGCCGGTGTAGGTGAGGGCCACGGTGACGAAGAATCCGGAGACCGCGAGGAACGCCAGCAGTTGACGGCCCAGCGCCCCGCCGATGCCTTCGTTTAGTGCGAACACGCTGAGCATGGCACCGGGGAATGCCACAAACAGGAACCCGACGCCGGCGGCCGCGCCCAACCCAATCCGCGAGGCCTCACGTGGTGTGTCCGACGCGCGATCAGGTTTGCCGGCGCCGAGATTCTGGCCCGTGACCGCAGCGGTCGCGCCCATGAGTCCGACCGACGTCCAGGTGATCAGCGAAAAGAGCTCCGTGTAACCCACAGCGTAGGCAGCCTGGGCCTCGGCGCTGTGTTCGAGTGATCCAATGAAGCCGAGCATCATCACGCCGGCCACGTTCATCGCGATGCCCTGGACGCCGGTTGGCAGCCCGAAGCGGAACAACTCGCGGATGATCGTCCAGTCGGGCTTGAGGGACATCGAACGTCCGAACTTCTGGAACCGGACGACGAGGCGTCCTGTGAACAACATCCACAGGATCGTGCCGCTGGCGAGCATGCTCGCGAGTGCCGTGCCGATGGCTGCGCCGGTGGTGCCCATGGCAGGCACAGGGCCGAGGCCGCCGATCAGCACGATGTTGAACAGCACATTCATCACCGTCATCGCCACGCCCATGCGCAGCGGCGTCTGCGCGTCGCCGGCCGCGCGCAGCGCACCGCTGAGCATGAAGAACATCATCATGCCGATATTGGTCGCAAACATGATGCGCAGGTAGGGCAGAGCCTCGGTCTGCACACCGGGCGCCGCGTTCACGAGCGTCAGCAGCCAGGGCGCGAGCACCCACCCGATCGGCGCGAGCAATCCGACCGACATGACCAGCGCCACCATGAACGCCTGCCACACGGTCCTGTTCACGGCCTCGCTGTCGTTGGCGCCGGCAAACCGTGCGACCAGCACGCCCATTCCGGAAAACACGGAGGCGATAAAGACGATGACGAGGATGAAGATCTGAATACTGACGCCGATCGCCGCATTGGCTTCGAGACCGACGTAGTGCCCTACCATCGCATGGTCCACCACGCCCTGCAGCCCGCCAATCGCACTCTGCAGCATCGTGGGCCATGCGAGCTTCCAGATGGCGGTCCGCAGCGGGCCATCCACGATCGAGCGATCAAATTGTCTGGGGGGCTTGCCCGGCGCCGCGTCTGCCATCTCGTGGGTGTAATGGTATGCGATTGCCCACGCTGGGGTGCGGTGCAGCAGGGCGCGCTGAACTCTAGCGGACCAGACTCGCGTGCACGAGCGCCAGCAGCGCGATACACGCCGTCGTCGTCGCCAGCGTCCGTGGCCCCATGCTGATCGGTGCAAACCCGTGCGCATCGAGCAAGGCCAGCTCGAACCCGTTCCACCCACCTTCAGGGCCAACAGCGATGAGCACTCGCTCCTGAGGCCGGATCTTTCGCAGCGCTCCGGCAATTGTCGCTGTGGAATCCGGATGCGCCATCAGCCGCCGACCCTCCTGGAACAGTACCGGCAGTTCGTCTTCTAACAGCACCTTGAATCGCTTGTGCACTGACACCCGCGGCACATGGGTGTCGCGCGCCTGCTGGAGGCCTGTGATCAGAAGGGGCCGATATCCGTCTTCGCGCAGGAGGTGCGTGTCGAAGTAGTCGCGTTCGACCTTGTCCGCGTTGGTCAGGATGATCTGCCCCACGCCGAGCTCAGCGAGCGGCGCCCAAAGACGCCGCATGACCTTTGGCCTCGGAACCGCCAACAGAATGTCGACTCGTGGCCGCGCCGGTGGAGCCTTTTCGAACCGGCACTCCAATGTCACGCGGCCATCGCCGATTGCCGCAACGGTCGCCGTACCCGTCGGCCCTTCAATGACACCGACCCGCACGTCGCTGCCGACACCGACCTTCAGCACCTGAATCAGGTGCTTCGCGCGCGCATCGGCCAGGTCCGCGTGACCGTCGCCGCGTATCTCAGAGGCTGCGAGCAGGACTATGTTCATTGGACCAGCGGACTGCGGACTAGCGGACCGCGCGTTCCTTCTTCTGCTTCTCCACCATCGCCGCCACGTCCGCCAGCAGCTTCTTCGCGTCGTAGGCGATGCCGTCCTTGATCGTCCAGCGGATGCCGCCGACGCGATCAATCTGGTTGGTGGCGTCGTTGAGACGCACGGCGCCGGTGCCATAAAGCACCTTCAGGTTCTGCAACGGATTCTGGTCCACCAGGAACATGTCGGCGAGCATGCCCGCCCGGATGATGCCGAACTCGATCTCCTTGCCGTACGGCTCATGCAACGCTTCGGCGGCGTGCATCGTGGCGCCGCGGATCACTTCGAGCGGATGGAAGCCCGCTTCCTGCATCAACTCCAGTTCGTGGATGTAGCCGAAGCCCCACGTGTTGTAAATGAACGCGGCGTCGTCGCTCGCCGTGACCCGGCCGCCCATCTTCTTGTAGTCGTTGAGCAGGCGGAACCAGAGCTGGTAAAACCGTCGCCAGTGAATCTCATCGTCGAGTGTCCAGTCAAAGAAGTAGGAGCCGTGGTTGTTGCGGTCGGGACGATAGAAGTCGTGGAGTGACGGCAGGGTGTAATTGTCGTGCCAGTCGGCGTTGCGCATGCGCATCACGTCGCGGCTCGCCGCGTAGGCGGTCATCGTGGGATCGAAGATGGTTCCGAGCTTGGCGTGTTCCGCGAGGTATTCGTTCCACTGCGGTGAGCCAGGCTCATAGGTCTTGTCGTACAGACGAGCCACCTGCGCAAAACGGTAGTACTCGTCGTTGTAGTTCATCTGCGCGGGCCAGGGCTGAATCTCGAAGTCCTTGAGCAGCGCCTCGAAGTGGCCGTAGAAGTGGGTGACCGTGCCGAGGCCGAGCTTGGCGGCCGTCAGCGCGTTCATCTGCGCGACGCCGCGCTGTTCGAGGTGCGCGGTGGATCCGAAGCCAACCTTCTTCGCTTCGTCGAGCAGCGCCGCCATGATCGCCGGCGGATACGCGACAAGTTTCATGCCGTCGATGCCGTTTTCCTTACACCAGCGCACCCACTCGCGCGCCATTTCCGGCGTGGTGACCGGGCCACGCGTCCAGCCATTGCCGGGACGCTGATAGTTGAAGATGCGCGGGGCGACGATCTGGTTCTTCGCGGACCGTTCCTTCTCAGGCGCTGCGTACGCCTGTGGGCCCAGCTCGACACCGCGGCCGGACGTCACGCCGTGCGCCATCCACAACTTGAACGTGTACTCGGCCTCGGGCGACTTCGGTGTGCCACCCACGTGCATGTGCAGGTTCACAAACCCTGGCAGGAGGTACATCCCCGTGCCGTCGATCTCGTGCTGCGCCGTCGGCGGCCGGTTCGGCCTCAGCGGCATGCCGGGTGTCCCGGCGCTGCGAATCGCGGCAATACGGTTGTTTTCGATGACGACGTCCATCGGACCGAAGGGCGGAGCGCCCGTGCCGTCGATCACCATCACGCTCCGGATTACCATTGTCTGAAACGGCCCCACGCCTTCGCCAGGTCGCCGATCGGGCGCGGGCACAATGCCGCCCGGACGCGCCGGGGCCGGAGGTGGCTGCTGGGCGGAAATCAGGGCGGTCGCAAAGACGGTGACGAGGGCGAGGAGGGCTGTGCGCTTGGGCATGGCGCACATTGTAGCTGGGCGGATGGGCGAGTGGGCGAGTGGGCGAATTCGGCAGTATGATGGCCGCCTCTTACCGGATTTGGGGGGCTCAGATGGACCGACGGATGGCGTGGATCACTTCAGTGGGCGCGGCGGTTGTGGTGTGTGCGGGGCTGGTGCAGGCGGCTGAAAAGCCGACGCCCGAACACATCAACGCGATGAAGGCGTTTAATGCGGCCAATGGCAAACTGCGGCCGTTGCTTGCGGCAGAGACCAAGGACTACGCGGCAATTGGTGCGGTGGCCGCCGAATGGAAGGCTCCGGCTGAGCTGATCGCCAAGTTCTGGGGTGGTCGCAATGCCGAGGTCGGCACCAAGATGTCGGCCGATGTGCTCAAGGCGGTCAACGACCTGGCGGCTGCCGCCAAGGCGAATGATGCCGCCGCAGTCGCGGCTGCCGGCGCCGTGGTCTCCGCCAGCTGCCGGACATGCCACACCGCGCACCGCACGGGACCGCTGGCCGACGGTACGTACGAGATCAAGTAGGACGGAGGTGGCCCGCTGAACTGCAGCGGGCCCTACGCGACGGTCAAGATACGAGGGTGACGCCGGACGGAGCTGGCCGGCGGCAGGACCCGCTCCCAGTCGGTCGGCCCGCTAAAGTTCAGCGGGCCCTACTGAGGAGCGCCGAGACGGCGGCTTCGAGCTGTTCGTCCTTGCCCTTGCTGATCGCCTCGTAGGTCGGCGACACACGGATGTCGGGATCGGTCTGCCAGTTCTCGAGGAACTTCGCCTGCGGATCCTTGACGCCAAGCGGCGGCGCACCCCAGCGGATACCCGTATCGGGCAACGTCGCCCAACCGGCGAACGTACACGTGCCGGGCACGGGCATGCCGACGAGCTGGCCGAGCTTCTGCGCCTGGTACGCCCACGCGAAGCAGTGGCCGTCACTGTAGTTGGCCTCGTTCACCAGCGCGATGCTGGGTTTGGTCCAGCGGAAGTTCGGCTCGAACCCGGTGCTGCGGCCGTCCGTGGTGTAGTCGAAGAAGTACTTGCCGCTGAGGAACATGTCGAGGTCGGCGACCAGGTCGCCACCACCGTTGTTGCGCGTATCCACAACCAGCCCCTTGCGCTGGGCGAACTTGCCGAAGACCTCCTCAAAGGTCGTCCGGTACGCCGCGTCATTCATTCCTGGGATGTGCACGTACCCGAGTGTGCCGTTGCTGAGGCGCTCGACTTCAGCTTCGTTGCGTTTGACCCACCGCGTGTAGAGCAGTCGTCCCTCTTCGGCCTGCGTGATCGGCATGACGACGAGGTCGCGCGTGGCACCCGCAGGGTCGGCAATCGTCAGCAACGTGCGCTTCGCCGCCTTGCGATTCAGAAACTGCGCGAGGTCGCGGTCAGCCGCGACCGGCTCTCCGTCGACCGCCTGAATGATCGAACTCACCGCGACGTTCATCCCCGCCTCGTCGAGCGGGCCGCCCTTGATGACTTCAGCCACCTTGTATCCGGCGCCGCGATACGTCTGGTCGTAGAACACACCCAGCGCGGCAGTGGCATCGAGGTCAGCGCCCGTGCGCGCGTACGACGATCCGCTGTGCGAGACGTTCAGTTCGCCGAGCATCTCCGCGAGCATCTCGGACAACTCGTAGCTGTTGCCGATGTGCGAGAGGTACTTGAGGTAGTCCGGCTTCACCTCGTCCCAATCCACGCCGTGCATCGACTTCGTGTAGAACGTCTGCTTGGTGCGACGCCACACGGACTCAAACTGCGCACGCCGTTCGGCCGCCTGGTCCTGCACCTTCTCGCCGCTGATGCCGACAGGATCCCGCTTGCCACTGGCAGGGTCAATCCGCGAAATCGATCCATCAGACAGCAGATACAGGAACTTCTGCTCCTTGTCCCACTGCAGACTGCCGCTGTTGGCGTTGAGGGCGACCAGCTGTCTGGTCTCCCTGGTGCGCACCGTCGTCGTCCACAAGTTCAGGCCGCGTTCGAAGCGCGCGAGGTAATACAGTGACTCACCGTCCTTGCTGACCATTGCGTCGCCGAGCGACGAGGAGTGGATGGTGAGACGGGCCTTGCGATCGCCGACGTTGTCCAGATCCAGCGTCAGTGGCGCTGGCGCCGGCGGCGTCGCGGGCGTGGCCGCGTCCTTCTTCGCAGCGGCATCCGCCTTGGTCTGGGCTTCTTCTGCTTCCTTGATGAGGGCGAAGTCCTCCTTGCTCAGCCTGAACTTGTCCCACGCGTCCTGAGAGAAGAACATGCCGTACGCGTCCGCCTGCGCGCCACCCGACTGCGCCACACTCTTGAGGCCGTCGCGGTTGCTGAACCACAACATCGCCTTGCCGTCGAGAATCCAGCGGGGCCGCGAGTCGTTGAAGCCGCTCTTTGTCAGATTCACCACGCCACCCGTACCGTCGGCGCGCACGAGGCCGACTTCGCCAGGCGCCAGGCCCGGCACCGCGTAGTCAAACAACAACCACTGGCTGTCAGGGCTCCACTGGAAGTACTGATCGTGGTCGCCCATCGAGAACAGATGCTGGTCGGTGAGCAACTGACGCGACTGCTTCGACGCGAGGTCGTAGACCTTCAACGCCATCCGGTTCTCGATGTACGCGAGCAGCTTGCCGTCCGGAGAAAACTGCGGCTGGTAATTCTCGGCGGCATTCGAGATCAGCGCGGTTTCCTGGATGAGCGTGGACGCATAGAAGTGCAGTTCCTCCGCGCGTGTCCGGCGAGCCTCGATGATCTGCCATCGGCCACCGCGTTCCGAGGAGTACACGAGCGACTTGCCATCCGGCGAAAACGTCGGCGACCGCTCCGCCTCCGGAGTCTTGGTGATTTGCTTCGTGACGCCTCCTTCGACGCTGGTCACAAACACATCACCACGAGCGATGAACGCCACTTCCTTGCCCGAAGGCGCGACCGCGAGATCGCTCGCGCCGCCGGTCACCGTCACGATGCGTTCATTGGTCGCGCGCGCATCGGCCGCGATCGTGACGGGCACCTTGCGCGGCTGCTGACCAGGCGTCATCGTGTACAGCGCGCCGTCGTAGCTGAACGACAACATGCCGTTGCGGGCCGCAGTCAGGAACCGCACCGGCCTCGCCTTGAACGTCGTCAACTGCTCCGACTGGCCACCCGAGAGGTTCATCTTGTGGACGTTGAACGATCCGCTGGCCTCCGAGAGGTAATAAAACGCGCGGTCGTTGTCCGTGAACACCGGGTTCCGGTCTTCGCCTTCAAACGTGGTGATTTTCCTGCGGGCGCCGCTCTGTGTGTCCTGCACCCAGATGTCGCGCGTGACCGACGACACGTGATGCTTCCGCCACGTGTTCTCCTGGCCCTTCTTGTCGTGGTAGATCAGCTGACGGCCATCCCGGCTGTATTGCACATCTTCCGCCGGCGTCGTCAGCACCTGTGTCACGCGACCGCCCGCCACAGGCACGCGGTACAGCTCCGGCATGTACGCCGCCGGGAATCCGCGATGTTCGGCCGTGTCCTGTCGGGCTGCGCCGAAGACGATCGACTGCCCATCGGGCGTGAAGGTGAACGGCGACTCTGCCGCCGAGTGTGTCGTCAGCCGACGCGGCTCGCCACCCTTCGCCGACATGATGAAGATGTCGAAGTTGCCGTAGCGGTCGCTCGCAAAGGCAATCTGCGTTCCGTCCGGACTCCACACCGGCATGAAGTCATGCGCCTCATGCATCGTGAGTGGCCGCGCCGTGCCACCGGACGATGGCACCAGGTACAGGTCACCCTTGTAGGTGAAGGCAATCTGCGACCCGTCAGGGGAGATCGCCGGGTAGCGGTTCCAGAGCGGCTCGTCACTGGATTGTGCGAACGGTGTGGTGACTGCGAACAGGAGGGTGGCTGCGAACAGGAGGGAACGTTTCGACATTCGGTGACCTTTGTTAATGGGCCAATGAGGCAATGGGCCAATGAAGTGCATTGCCTCATTGCCTCATTTTAGAGTGGGCACATCAGCGGCGGTCCACTGGCCTTCGTTCTTGGCCACGAACACGGCGGCGGTGAGGTCGGAGAACACATTCACTGTTGTGCGCGACATGTCCAGAATCCGGTCCACGCCCAGGACGATGGCGATGCCTTCGCCGGGGACGCCGAACATCGTCAGAATGCCGACCAGGAGGGGGATGGACCCGCCGGGCACGCCGGCGGCGCCGATCGCCGTGATGACCGACATGATCATGACGATGGCCATCTGCGGAATCGTGAGATCCACGCCGAAGATTTCAGCCAGGAAGATGACCGTGATGCCTTCGAAGATGGCTGTGCCGTTCATGCACATCGTCGACCCGATGGGGAGGACGAAACCGGCGACTTTGCGCGGGATGCCGAGCTGGGTTTCGCAGACGGCGAGGCCGGTCGGCAGCGTCGCGCTTGAGGAGCTGGTTGAGAACGCCGTGATGAGGGCGGCTTTGACCCGGTTGACGAAGACCAGGGGTGACAATCCGAGGCCGAGTTTCAGGATGGCGAAGAGCGTGACCCCGACGTGCAGCGCCAGCGCGAAGAGCACCGTGATGACAAATGCCGCGACGGCCACCATCAGGTCGAAGCCGAACCGCGACGAGACCGTGAAAATGAGGCACGCGACGCCGTACGGGGCGAGCTTCATCGCGAAGCCGATGATCTTGATGACGACCTCGTTCAGGGCCTCGAGCCAGTCCGTCATGGGCTTGGATTTTTCGACGGCCATGAGTGTCAGGGCGGCGCCGAACATCAGGCCGAAGAAGATCACCGCCAGCATGTCCGTCTTCGCGGCCGCGTCGATCGGGTTGCGGGGCACGATGTTGATGAAGGTCTCGGGTCCGAACTTCGCCGTGGTCGCCGCCGCCTCGACGCGAGTGGACGCGTCGCCCGCGAACCGGTCCATCAGCTCCACGCGCGTCTCGGGCGACACACGTTCCCATGGCTTCATCATGTTCACCACGATGAGGCCGAGCGTCGCCGCCAGGCAGGTGGTGACGAAGAAGTAGCCGATCGCCTTGCCGCCGACCCGCCCAACCTTCCGGATGTCGCCAAGCCCGGCCACGCCGAGGGCAATCGAGGCGAACACCAGCGGCATCACGACCATGAACAACATGCGCAAAAAGATCTGACCGACCGGCCCGGCGATGTAGCGATTCACCCACTCAACCGTGGGGTTGTCCACGCCCACTGTCAGGTTCGTGGTCACACCTGCCGTCAACCCGACGGCGAGGCCGATCAGGATCTTGGTGTGCAGTTTCATGCCGGGTCCGGTCGATCCGATCGATTCGCTCATGGTCTCAATCCTACTTCTTCCGCTCAGCCTTCTGCTTTTCAACGATCACCGCCACGTCCGCCAGCAACTTCTTGGCGTCGTAGACGATGCCGTCCTTGATGGTCCAGCGGACGCCGCCGACCCGTTCGACTTGCTCGGTCTCGTCATTGAGCTTCACGGCGCCGTTGCCGTAGAGCACCTTGAGGTTGTGGAGCGGGTTCTGATCCACCAGTACCATGTCGGCGAGTTTGCCGGCCTTGACCACGCCAAACTCCACCGGCTGCTTCCGCCATTCCGACAGCGTGGCTGCGCCGTTCATGGTCGCCGCCTGGAACACCTCGAGGGGGTGGAACCCGGCCTCCTGGAGCATCTCGAGTTCGAGGATGTAGCCGAAGCCGTAGGTCTGATAGATGAAGCCGGAGTCTGAGCCCGTGCCAACCCGGCCGCCCATCTTCTTGTAGTCATTCACGAGCTTGAACCACACCTGATAGAAGTTCTTCCACGCGATTTCGTCATGCGTCGTCCAATCGAACCAGTAGGACCCGTGGGCCCGGCGGCTCGGCGTGTAGAAGTCCATCAGTGATGGCAGCGTGTACTTCTCGTGATAGTCCGCTTCGCGCGCGCGCATGACATCGCGACCTGCGGAGTAGATCGTCATCGTCGGGTCAAACGTTGTGCCGAGCTTGAGGTGCTCCTGGAGGTAGGCCTTCCACTCAGGAGAGCCAGGCTCGTAGATCTTGTTCCACATGCGCGCGACCTGGCCGAACCGGTGCTGTTCGTCGTTCGCATTCATGTCCACCGGCCAGTCCTGCACGACCGTGTCCTTGAGCAGGGACTCGAAGTGACCGTAGAAGTGCGTGACCGTATCGAGGCCGACGCGGGCCGCGTCGATCGCGTTCATCTGCGCCACGCCGCCCTGTTGCAGGTGGGCCGTGGTTCCGAGACCGTGTTTGTGCGCCTCGTCGATGACCGCAGCCATGACGTCCGGCTCCATGGCGCCGAGCTTCAGGCAGTCGAGCGTGTTCGCGTTCTGACGCACCCAATCGCGCACGCCTTCGGGCGTGTTGCCGCCGCCGGGACGCTGGCAGTTGAAGATGCGTGGCGCCGCGATCTCGTTTTTCTCGCTGCGCGCGCGCTCACTGACGCTGAACTGATTGGATCCGAGTGCCACGCCGCGCACCGTTGTCACGCCGTGGGCCAGCCACAACTTGTAGGCGTACTCCGCTTCAGCGTTCTTCGGGGCGCCGCCCGCGTGGACATGCAGGTCGACGAAGCCCGGCATGAGGTACATGCCTGTGCCGTCAATTTCGTGATCGGCCGCCTGCGCACCGCCTCGTCCGCCGGCAGCTCCCGCGCGACCGGCTGGAGCCGGAGTCGGCCGAAGGCCGGGAGTGCCCGCACCCTGAATCGCCTGAATTCTGTTGCCCGAGACGACGACGTTCATCGGCCCGAAGGGTGGTCCGCCCGTGCCGTCGATCACCATGACATTGCGGATGACCAGGCGGTTGAACGGGCCGACACCCTCGCCCGCGCGTCTCGCTGTGGCAGGCACCAGCCCCGCCTGGGCTTCGAGTTCAACCTGCGCAACACCCGGCAGCAGCACACTGCCCACCGCCACCGCGCCCACACACGCACCACTGATCAACAGGGACGTCCATCGTCTGGTCATGAAGCTTCTCCTCCGGTGCCGGGATTATATGAGCTCGGAGGTGATTTCTCCGGAAATCACCTCCGAGCTCATTTTTGGTTGTGCACGGCGCGAGCGAGGGCGCTCGCGATATCCGGATACTGGAAGGTGAACCCCAGGTCGAGGGCGTGTTTGGGGACCACCCGTTGGCCGGCGAGCAGGGCGGGGCCTGCCATTTCGCCGACGATGAGCTTGAGGACGAAGCCGGGGACTGGAAAAAGACTCGGCCGTCCGAGGGCCTTCCCGAGCGCCTTGGAGAACTCGGCATTTGTCACCGGATGGGGAGCAGTGCCGTTGAATACGCCGACGGCGTCGGATCGGCGCAGCAACCAGACGACCAGCTCGATCCAGTCCGCGCGATGAATCCAGGACATCACCTGGCGCCCGGACCCCAGTGGTCCCCCAACAAAGAACTGGAACGGCGGAATCATCTTCTGCAGCGCACCCCCGTCGCGGGCCAGCACGATGCCCGTGCGGAGAATGACGACGCGGCAGCCGAGTGCAGCGGCAGGGTGCGCTTCAGCCTCCCAATCGACACCGAGTTTGGAGAGGAAGTCGTCGCCTGGAGGGGCTGATTCCTCCAGTGGAGGGCCGTCGACCGGCTGAGGCCCGTAGATGCCGACAGCCGACCCCGAGAGAAACACGGCGGGGCGTGTCGTGGCTGCGCGAATGGCTCCCACCAGCGCGCGTGTGGCGCTGATGCGGCTCCACCTCAGATCTTCCTTCCGCGCCGCACTCCATCGTTTGTCGGCGATGCCCGACCCGGCCAGGTTGATCACCCCGTCTGCGCCGTCGATCTCCTGATGCCAGTCAGTCGCGCTGCCCGGTTCTGCGGACCAGGTCACATGGCGGACCCTGTCCATCGTGCGTCCCCGGCCGCGTGTAAGCACCACGACATCGTGTCCACCCGCTTGCAGCGCGTGGACGAGCGTCTGTCCCAGGAACCCCGATCCTCCAGCGATGACGTACTTCATGCAGCCTCCCTCGCGGCGCGTTGACCTTCGTCAACGTCGACACGCGACAACACGATCATGCCTGCAACGAAGAACACCACCAACGACAGAATCGCGTTGCGACTGGACCCTTCGCCTGCGACAATGGCGAACATGGCAGGACCAAGAATGCCGGCGTACCGCTCGAAGACGCCGAAAAACGCGAAGAACTCCGACGACTTGGCCTTCGGAATCATGGATGCGTACAGCGACCGGCTGAGCGCCTGGGTGCCGCCCTGCACCAGGCCCACCATGATGGCGAGTGCATAAAAGTGCGTGGCGTTGGTCATGAAGTACGCCAGTACCGTGATGACCAGGTACACCGAGAGGCCCAGGAAGATGCCGCGTTTGGCGCCGATGCGACCGGCCAGTGCGCCAAACAGAAATGAACAGGGCACACCAACAAACTGCACCAGCAGCAGCGCCGTGATCATCGAGCCCGTGTCGATGCCGATGCCTTCGCCGTACAGGGTGGCGACGCGTATGATGGTCTGGACGCCATCGTTGTAGAGAAAAAACGCCACGAGCATCAGCACGGCGTGTTTGTAGTGCTTCAGTTCGTGGAACGTTGACCGCAGTTGCGTAAACGCTGCCTGTACCTCGCCGCCGACGGTCGTGGCGCCGCTGGGGCGCGTGATCACCGGCTCCGCCACGCGACGCAACACGGGAATCGTGAAGAGAATCCACCACACGCCGACCGTGACAAACGACAGCCGGGTGGCCACGCCTGCGTCGGGCAGCCCGAACCAGCCCGGCTGCTGGATCATCAGCAGGTTCACGGCCAGCAGCACGCCGCCGCCGATATATCCCATCGCATAACCTGCGGTGGACACCTTGTCGAGTTCGTGCGGTGTCGCGATGTGCGGCAGCAGTGATTCGTAGAACACGATGCTGCCCGCCACCGCAATGTTGCCCAGACCGAACAACATGAGGGCGAGCATCCAGTCGCCATCCCGGATGAACCACATACCCAGGCAACACGCCGAGCCGACCAGCATGAAGGCGGAGAGCAGCGTCTTCTTGATCGGTTTGGCGTCGGCCATCGCGCCGAAGATCGGCGCCAGCAGCGCCATGATCACTATGGCCGCGGTCGTCGTCCACAGATACCGGCTGTCCTGGATGTTCTCAGGCAGGCCGGCGGCGGCAACGCGCTTGAAGTAGATCGGAAAGACGCCCGCGATGATCGTCGTTTGGAACGCGGAGTTGGCCCAGTCGTACATGGCCCACGCCCGGAGTTCCGGGCGATTGAGGCCGATGCGGTTCAGCACGCCGGGAGTCTATACGGAAACACGCAGGGCGCGTCCCGCTTTTCGTAGGGCGCGCTGAACTTGAGCGCGCCAGACGCTGGCCCGCTGCAGTTCAGCGGGCCCTACGAGTTACCGTCGTCCCACCCGAACGCTGCCGTTGGATGTGCGGACTTCGAGCGTGGGCCCGTCCGAGCCGAGTGTGGTCTCGAATTCGCGGCGCCGGCCTCCGATGTTGCCCTGTACGGTGATCGGGAAGTCGATGTTGATGCTGCCGTTGTTGCTGCCGATGGCGCGACGGTGTGGACCGCCACCAACACGATTGACGGTGCGCAATTCGCGCAGGGAGATGTCGACGTGTCGGTCGCGATTCCCGTCGACACGCTAACCCCCGGCGCCTACCTGCTGTCGCTTGAGGCTCGCGGCACCACGCAGTCCGTGCGCTTCGCGGTGCGGTAGTCCGTGTCTGTGTGTCCAGTCGCTCTGTTCCTGCTGACCATTGCCGGCATATTCCTGATCGGCGCGTTGGGTGAAATCGTGTTCAGACGCAGGAAGGTGACCGATGTCATCTGGTTGCTCGCAGCCCGGCCGTCATTGCGAGCATCCTGATCTTTACCGTCGGACTCCCGATGGCGCACCGCTCTGAGCCTCCGGCGTCGTCGTCGGTGTAGACGCCTTCGCGTCCGCACTGCGCCGATCGGCGACGCCGTAGATCGCGCCGGTGTTCGGATGCACCCAGATCGTCTGGGCTGATCCCTGCGTTCCGCCGACGCGCACGTCGTGACCGAGGGCCTTCAGCGTCGCCTGCACGTCGTCACTGACGCCGTTGGCTTCGATGGAAAGACGATCGGGCAGCCACTGGTGATGCATGCGCGGCGCATCCACAGCCTCGCGACCGGTGAGACCCCACGCGGTGACGCCGAGTACCACGTCAAGTGACGTATTGATGATCGTGCGTCCACCAGGAGATCCGGTCACCAGCACGAGGCGGCTGCCGCGGGCGACGATGACGGGCGTCATGGAGCTGAGCATGCGCTTGCCGGGCGCGATCAGATTTGCAGGCGTGCCGATGTCGCCGGTGAGGTTGGTCGTGCCGGGCTTCTTGTTGAAGTCGCCCATCTCGTTGTTGAGCAGGAATCCTGTGCCTGGAATCACGAGGTGCGCCCCGTAGCCACCCTCGAGCGTGTACGTCAACGAGACGGCCATGCCGTTCCGATCCGCGACCGAGAAGTGTGTGGTCTCGTCGGATTCCTCGCCAGGCACGGTCACGATGTCCTTGCCGAGCTCCACCGACGAGGATGCGCGCTTGGGATCAATCGTCTTGATCAGGTCGGTGGCGTGTGCCTTTGATATCAGCCGCGCCACGGGCACCTCGACAAAATCCGGATCGCCGAGGAAGCGGGCCCGATCAAGGAACGCGCGCCTCCGCGCTTCAGTGGTCAGATGCACGGCCTCTGCCGAGAGGCGCGGCAGCTTCTGAATCTCAAGCGCTTCGAGCATGTTCAGCATGGTCAGCAGCGCCGTGCCGCCCGAACTTGGTGGTGGCATCGAGATGATCTCGTAACCCAGGAATGTACCGCGCACCGGCTGCCGTTCCTTCGCCTGGTACGCGGCGAGGTCGGCCTTGGTGATCAGGCCGCCGTTGGCGGCCATCGCCTTTTCGATCGTGTCGGCAATCCAGCCTGTGTAGAACGCGTCGGGTCCATCGGTCGCGATCGCCGTGAGGGTCTTCGCCAGATCGCCGAGCACGATCGTGTCACCCTCGGCCCACTGACCGCCGCCGGGTTTGCCGTACGCAGCCACCGAACCGGGGAAAGGCTTCATCGGTCCGGCCACTTCGCGGTTGAGGCCGCCCGCCAGCGATCGCGACACAAGGAACCCGTTGCGCGCCAGGTCGGCGGCTGGCATCACCAGATCCCGCCACGGCATCTTGCCAAAGCGTGAGTGCGCCATCGCAAGTCCACGCACCGTGCCCGGGACTCCAGGCGCCAGATATCCCGCTGCCGTGAGATTGCGGTTGATGTTTCCCTGCGCGTCCAGATACATCGTCGGCGTCGACTTGCCGGGCGCCCTCTCGCGGAAATCAAACGTTGTGGCGGTGCCGTCAGGCAGGCGCACGATCATGAACCCGCCACCACCGATATTGCCGGCGGTTGGGTAGGTCACCGCCATCGCAAACGCCGTCGCCACGGCCGCATCAACCGCCGTGCCTCCGCGCGCGAGCACGGCCGCACCGATGTCCGAGGCAATGTCCGACGAGGAGACGACCACTCCCTCCCGAGCGAACGTGCCGAGATCGGGCTGGGCCTGGGTGGAGACCGGCGTGGCGGGGGCCGCCAGCGCGGCGGTCACAGCGAGGGCGGCAATCATGCGCAATTTCATGCGCACAGCCTAACCCAGATGGGTGGGTGGATGGGCGGATGGGCGGATGGGCGTAGAATCCCCGCTTATGAAAATCCGACTCTCCGTCCTGCTCTCCGTCTTCGCCGGCGTGGCTGTGGTGGCGCAAGTGGCTGCACCGGCGCAGCCCACGACCCGGGAGGCGGCGGTCGACAAGGTGTTTGCGGCCTGGAACAAGGCCACACCGGGATGTGCGGTGGGTGTGGCCGAGAACGGTGCGAGCGTGTTGCAGCGTGCCTACGGCATGGCGGAACTGGAGCACGCGGTCCCCAACAGGCCGGAGACGATCTTCGAGGCGGGGTCGGTGTCCAAGCAGTTCACTGCGGCGGCCATGATTCTGCTGGCGCGTGACGGCAAGGTGTCGCTGGATGACGACGTGCGGAAGTATGTGCCGGAGTTGCCGACGTATGAAGCCCCTGTGACGATTCGGCAGATGCTCTCACACACGAGTGGACTGCGTGACTGGGGCAATCTGGCGGGGATTGCCGGCATGCCGCGTGGCGCTCGTACCTACACACACGGGCACGTCGTCGACATTCTGAGCCGCCAGCGCGCGTTGAACTTTGCGCCTGGCTCGATGTGGTCGTACAGCAATTCGGGCTACAACCTCGCGGCGGTGATCATCGCGCGTGCAAGCGGAATGTCGTTTGCCGAGTTCAGCCGTACACGTCTCTTCCAGCCGCTGGGCCTCACACACACATCCTGGCGAGATGACTACACGCGCATCGTGCCCGGCCGCGCCGTGGCATACAGCCCACAGGGGTTGGCGCGATTCCGTCAGGACATGCCGCTTGAGAACGTGCACGGGAACGGCGGACTGCTGACCACTGTTGGGGATTTGCTGAAGTGGCAGCGTGCGGTGTCGGACGGCCCGCTCTCAGGTGCGCGTGTCGCCATCGAACAGCAGACGATGGCGAAGCTGCCTGATGGGCGTGACCTGCACTACGGCCTTGGAGTCTTCACCGGTGTCTACAAGGGTGTGCCTGAGGTGTATCACTCCGGCGCGACGGCGGGTTACCGTGCGTTCCTGACGTACTATCCATCGGCGATTCTGACAGTCGCAGTGTTGTGCAATGCGGGCAACGCCAACGCCACGCAGTTCGCACGGTCGGTCAGCGACATCTATCTCGGTGATCGCGCCAACGCGACTGCGCCACGCCCGGTGGTGTTAAGCGAGGCACAGGGCCCGCTCGTCGGTATCGCACCGGACGCCACGTACAAACCCACAGCTGATGATCTCGAGGCGTTTGCCGGCACGTATGACAGCGACGAGGTTGAGCTCCGCCTGATCGTCTCCGTCGAGAACGGCTCGCTGGTGATTCGGCGTCGCCCGGATTCGCTGATCTCACTGCGTCCGCATTCGCGCGATCGATTTGAAGCCGGTGCGGGCCTCGGCCAGGTGACGTTCCGTCGCGAAAACGGACGCGTGACCGGATTCAGCGTCACGCAGGATCGCGTGTGGGACCTGCGGTTTGTGAAGACGCCGTAACGCATCTGTGGCCGACGATAAGCCTGCGGTGGCGTTGCTTCCAGTGCTCTCGCAAGGAACCCGGACGCGTTGGC
Organism: Acidimicrobiia bacterium; assembly: GCA_016871335.1. Classification (GTDB taxonomy): domain Bacteria; phylum Acidobacteriota; class Vicinamibacteria; order Vicinamibacterales; family SCN-69-37; genus SYFT01. Next base: position 78,978 of record VFZF01000007.1, on the reverse strand, counting down.
GACCGCAAAGCTGATCCCGCTGAGGTTGTGTTCGACGCACTGAGGCATGAGGTGGCCGGGTCGCCTCGAAACAGGAGGTGGGCAGAACGAACTTTTCTGCTGAAGATGCTCCGCCGAACTAGGCATGACGTCGTTGTTCACACCCATGCTCCTGCCGCTTTCTGGTGGCCGTCGCCCAGTGACCAACTGACGCACGAGTGAGAGCCTGAAGACGTCGCGAGAGGCCATCGTTCCCACCGGGGAACGGTGCCTTGCGTCTTTCTGCCAATGTTGTTATCCATCAACCTGTCGACTTGGCGGGTCCACATAGACGACGGTAATGTGTCCACATGTTGAAGAGTGGCGTCCGGGAACTGAAAGCCCAGCTGAGTCAGCAGCTCAAGCGGGTCCAGCGTGGTGGCCGTCTGACGATCATCGATCGTGGCAAGCCCACGTCACAAGTGGTGATCGAGGATCGCCGGTGATGCGGTACCTCGACACCTCGGTCATCGTGAAGCTCTACATTCGCGAAGACGATTCGGACGAGGTAATGGCGTCGGTGGCCGATGCGAACCTGGTCGCGACGTCGCTGCTCGCGTATCCGGAAGCCTGTGCAGCCTTTGAACGGCGTCGTCGCGACAAGAGCGTCAAACCGGCCGCGCTGAAAGCCGCGAGGCAGGCGTTCGAAGCCGATTGGCCGTCGTGGATCGCCGTGGGTATCGATGCCGACCTCGCGGCGCATTCCGCCAGGCTCGCCGAAAGACACGGGCTTCGTGCGGCTGATGCCATCCACCTCGCCGCCTTCGAACGCATCCTCGCGACGGCTCATGACGACGACGTGCGGTTTCTGTGCGAGGACGGTCGACTGAGCAAGGCTGCCGGCAGCCTTGGCTGAAGTCAGGACGCCTTCGAATACGGCTTCGACCACCAGACCACGAGCAGGGCGACCACCAGCGGCACGCCGGCGATCCGTCCCGCGGGGCTTGCGAAGATCACGGCCCCGTTGATGACCATCGTGAAGGCCGTGTATCGCCACGCCCACTCGATGATCCGGGACCGGCGCAGGAAGGTGCGCGGCGAGAGCCACCACCAGCCGGTGTCGGTGAGCCACCAGGCGAGGAACACGTAGTTCACGTACAGGCTTCCGGGCCACGCGACGCCGTAGAGTCTTGCAGCCTGCTCGGCCGTGACGGCCACCGCGCGTGCGTGGTCCCAGCCGTAGACCACGCCCAGTGCCAGCAGCGTGTGCGTCGTGCCCAGAACGACACCAATCGCGGATGCCACAATGGCCCAGTGAGTGGTGACGCCCGTCTGCGTGTTTCGGCGCCGGCCAAGTTCGCCGAGGAGCAGCGCGACCAGCGCGAGCCAGACGGTGACGTAGAGTGCAACCATCATGCGCGTCGTTCCGGTAAGCGGACAGTCAGAGAGGCCACGGCCACTACTGCGAGCGGATGTGATGTGGTGGACGCCGTTCCATCCGGAGCGAGTCCGACCGACTCCGGGCTTCGTCGCACGATCAGCCACCCAAGGGGCGCCGGCACGATCGGCAGCCGGGCGCCAATGGACATCCACGCCGAGCGCCATCCGTGCGACTGCACCAACCAGCCCGCGACAGGCAACACGGCCCAGCCGTAATACATTCTGGCACTCCACGGCCAGCCGACGCTTGCTGTTGGAGCAGAGACCACGAACAACAGCCTACAATGGTCGGCAGGGTAAACAGCGATGATGCATCCGTTTCGAGCAGCAGTTCTGGCGGCGGTTCTGGTCTCTGGCGCGGCATGTGCCGCTCGCACGGACGCGACGTTGTCCGCCCAGAGCGGACGTCCGCCGTTGACGGAGGCGGACGTGACCGCCATTGCCGACTTGCTGCGGCTCGAGGATCTGAGGCAGTTCGACGAACCCGCGTTGGTGCGACTTCTCGCCTCCTCGCACCCCGAAGTGCGGCGTCGCGCCGTCGTCACCGTGGGCCGCATCGTCAACGAGCGCAGCCTGGCGTTGCTGGAGCCGCTGCGCGCGGACACGAACCCCACGATCGTCGCGACGGTGGCGTTTGCGATGGGCCAGACGCGTAATCCCGCCGCGGTGCCATGGCTGACGGCGACGATGAGCGGCTGGCAAGTGAATAGCGACGCTGCATTCGAGGCGGCCCGATCACTCGGGAAGACTCGGTCTCCAGACGGGCGCGCCAGCCTTGAAGCATTTCTGACGTCCGTGCCGGATGCGCGGGCGAGTCGCGCTGTGATCGGCGAGGCGTTGTTGTCGCTGGGCCGGTTCACCGACCCGGGCACGATTGATCCCATCGTGCGGTGGACGACCTCGCAGGATGTGGAAGTCCGGTGGCGCGCAACGTGGGCGCTGTTCCGTCCGCGGAATCCGGCAGCCCTGCCGCACCTGATGACGCTGTCGAACGATCCGTCGCCCGACGTGCGCTTCTGGGCCGTGCGTGGCTTGGTCCCAACGTTGGTCTCCGACCGGGCCGTCGCCGCAGCGCGACTACGCGACGCGCTCACGGATCCCGATCGCCGCGTGCGCACCGAGTCGCTCCGTGTGCTCACCGGGTACGACGATGACGCGTCGGTGGCGGCGGTGCTGGCCGAGCTGGAGAATCCGGACACGTGGATGTCGGTGTCGGCGGCCGAAACACTGGGCCGGCATACGAGTCGCGTGGAGCAAGTGCGTCCGCGACTTGAAGCCGCGATGGCCGAGTCCAAGCCGGCCGCACTCCGCACGGTCGCCAAGCAGCAGTTGACGAGGCTGACCGCACCGCCGCCCGATCCCGCAGGTCGCGCCGGTGGAGCGCGCGCAGGTGGCGCAGGGCGCGCCGGTGCAGGTGGTGTGGGTGGCGTGGGTGGTGTAGGTAACGTAGGGCCCGCTGAACTTGAGCGGGCCATCTCCGACTACCGCGCCATCGTCGAACGTTGGATCGTGCCGGCGCACACCGGCACTCCCAATCCGCGCGCGGTCTGGATGACGTCGAAGGGCGAGATCGAGATCGAACTGTTCGCGGCTGATGCGCCACTGGGCATGGAAGAACTCGTCCGGCTCACCGAGTCCAAGGCGATCGTGGGTCCGGCGTTTACACGCCTGGTGCCGAACTTCGTGGCGCAGCAAGCCACCATTCCCGGTGCCAATCGGCTGCGCGACGAAGTGAACCGTCACGGTTTGCTGCGCGCCAATCTTGCGTGGGCGTCCTCAGGACTCGACACCGGCCGGCCGGGTTACACCCTTGGCAACACGCCACAGCCCCACAACGAGGGTGACTTCACATCCCTTGGTCGCGTCGTTCGAGGCATGGATGTGGTCGATCGCCTCGAACTTGGCGATGCCATTACCGCTGCGCGCGTGGTGCGCAAGTAGGGCCGCCTGGTGTGCTCCTTCTAGCGAGCGTTCAGTGACGGCGTCGCCGATTGATACACGCCCGCCGATGACGTTGAGCGTGTGATCGATCGGTAGGTCAACGCCGCCGCGATCAGCAGCGAGGATGCACCGATGGTCGCGTGAGACCAGAACATCGCGTCCACGCTCAGCTTGCCGGTGAACCCTTCGGCGACACCCACCAGCAGGAATACGGGAATCGCGGCCAGCGACAGTTTGATCTTCGTCCCGAACGACAGTGTCATCACACGCGCCGTCGGATCGATCCCGAACTCCTCCAGCAACCTGCTGCAATACGCGTCGTCCCACGTCGGGTAGAAGGCTTTGACGAAGCTGATGAGCCGGCTGACGTGTCCCCACACCGAGTGGTGGAGCTCGGGCCCGACGAAGCCGTAGATGGCTCCCATCGGCACGGTCAGATCGAGCGGACCAAGCGTGAAGGACTTGAACGACTTCTTCAGGCCACGGATTTCAAGCGCGTTTACGGACATGTTTCGGTTCTCCTGAGACGGGTTCGTCGTCGGCGTATTCCTTGAGCACGGATTGGGCGAGCTGGATGACGGCGCGGGGCGACAGCCCGGCCTCGGCCGCTTCACGCGCGCCTTCGCGGAAGAGTCCGCGGGCGCGTTCGGTCTTTACTTCGCGGCTGCGATCGGTCGCGACTTCGGACACAAACGTGCCGAGCCCCTGCCGGCGGTAGATGATGCCTTCGCGCTCGAGTTCCTCGTACGCGCGTTTGACGGTGATGACGCTGACGAGCAGATCTTCAGCCAGACCCCGGAACGACGGCAGTGCCGTCCCGCCAGGCAAACGCCCCTCACTGACCTCACGCTTCAGCGCGTTGACGATCTGCAGGTACAGCGGTCCCTGGGCGGATGCCGACAGGGGGCCGATGAGCAGGGTGCGTTCCTGAGCCACGGTAACTGTATATAGTAAATATACACAGCATGTCAAATGGATGGGCGGGTGGGTGGATGGGCGAGAATGGGGAATGGCTTCCGCCGCGCGCATTACGCTGAGCCGCACTGCTTCAAATGATGTTGGGATTCGGCAGATGTTTGTGTCGATCGACGGGAAACAGGTCGCCGTGCTGGTGCATGGGCAGACCGAGACCGTCGAGATCGCGCCAGGGCCGCATGCGATGCGGATTCACAACACGCTGGTGTGGAAGACCGTGAAGTTCGATGCGGCGCCGGGCGAGGAGATTCGCTACGACATCACCAACCGCGCCGGCTTCGGCACGGTCACGCTCGTCGCGACACTTGGTGTGGGCCCAATCTACCTGACTGTTGCGCGCGCACCTCAGCACTCGGCACCGGGCACCGAGCACAAGCACTGAGCACCCAGCACACGAGCACTCAGCACGGTTCTTCAGCGTTAGAATCCGGCCGTGGCCCTGGACCCGCGCGAGATAGTGGCGTTTTTGATCGCGGTGTCGTTTGCCGCGGGACTGAATGCGTCCGGCACCGTGGTGGTGCTCGGGTTGATGGCGCGGCTCGAGGTGCTCGCGCTGCCTGGCGACTTGAACATGCTCGCCAGCTGGTGGGTCATTGGCGGTGCGGGAGCGCTCTTCCTCGTCGAGGTGGTCGCCGACAAGGTGCCGCTGTTTGATTTGGTCTGGAACGTTCTGCAGACGTTTGTGCGAGTTCCCGTCGCGGGCGTGCTGGCCTACGCCGCCACGCCGTCGCTGGATCCCATGTGGCAGGGTGCGGCGGTTGTGCTCGGCGCTGTCCTCGCGCTGGCAGCGCACACCCTCAAGACCACACTCCGTACCGCGGTGTCGGCATCTCCTGAACCAGCGTCCAATATCGGACTAAGCGTCACCGAAGACCTCCTGGCATTGGGACTGACGTGGTTTGCCGCGAGCTATCCGTGGCTTGCCGCCGGGATTGTCCTCGTGCTGATCGTCACTGCCGTGTTGCTCCTCCGCTTCCTCTGGCGCAGCGCAAGGCGAATCCTCCGTACTTGAGCATCCATCCATCCACCCACCCGCCCACCCGCACAGGGTGCTACCATTCCGGTTCCCCCCTGTGGGTTCCGAGGAGGTTTCCGAAATGACGCGACTCCGTCGCCGTGTTCTGATTGCTCTGCCGCTGGCCTTTGTGGCCGCTGTCCTGGTGCCGCTGTCGGCACAAAACGCCACCAAACGGCCGATGGTCCTGGGTGACATCCTCTCGTTCCGCGCTATGACCACGACGGCCATGTCGTCGAACGGGCAGTGGTTTGCCTACCGTGTCGCGCCGCTGGAGGGCGACAGCGAAGTCGTCGTGCGCAGCACCACCGGTGCGCAGGAATACACATTCCCGGTTGGTGAAGGCGCCGGACCGATGACCTTCTCCGACGACTCGCAGTGGCTCGCCATCACCGTGTCGCTCACGCGCGGGGAAGCCGAAGCGGCACGCCGTGCGCGTCGGCCGATTCAGACCAGTGCGCTGATCGTGAATCTGGCGACCGGCGACAAGGTCAGCATTCCGAAGATTCGCCGTTTTGCCTTCGCGGGTGAGATGGGTGGATGGATTGCGCTGCATCGCTACGGCGCGGACGCGGCGGCCGCCTCGCCGGCTGCGGCACCTGCGGGCGGCCGTGCGGGTGGCGCGCCCGCGCCGCGTGACACGCGTCCCCGCGGCACCGACCTGATCCTCCGTGAACTGAAGTCCGGCACCGAGATCAACGTCGGCAACGTCTCCGAGTTCAACTTCAACACGTCCGGCAAGTACCTGGCGCTCGTAATTGACGCCACCGATCAGGCCGGCAACGGCCTCCAGATTCGAGACATGTCCACCGGCACCATCACCTCGCTCGACACCGATCGTGCGTTCTACGAACGCATGGCGTGGACGACCGAGGGTGATGCCTTGACGATGCTGAAGGGGACTGATGATCGCGGGTTCCGCGAGCGCCTGTTCTCGGTGGTGGGCTTCACCGGTTTTGGCAGTGGCACGCCAAAGAAGGTGGTGTACAACCCGAAGGACGACAAGAGCTTCCCCGAGAACATGTCGGTGAGCGGGAACCGCACGCCGACGTGGAACGATGACCGCACCGCGATGATCTTCGGCATGGCCGAACTCACGCCCGTGCCGCGTCCCGCGGGTCGTGGCAACGCAACGCCAGGTGCCGAGGGGGCCGACGCTCCTGCGGGGGCTCCGGCAGCCGCGCCGGACGCGGCCGAACGTCCCAACGTGGTCATCTGGCACTACAAGGATCCGCGACTCCAGTCGCAGCAGCGCGTGCAGGAGAACGCCGATCGCAACTTCAGCTATCCCGCGCTGTATCGTCCGGCCGACAACACGATGGTGCGGTTGGCGGATGACGAAGTGCCGACGGTGACGGTGACCGGTCGCGGCAAGTGGGCGATTGGCACCAGCAACTCGGCGTACGAGCTGATGGGCAACCTCAACGGCCAGCAGTTCCGCGACGTGTACGCGATCGACACAACCACCGGCAAACGGATCACCGTGAAGAAGGAACTCCGCTGGGGCAACTCGTCGTCGCCCGACAGCACGAAGTACCTCTACTACGAGAACAAGCACTTCCATGTGTTTGACGCCGAGACCGGCCTCACGAGGAACATCACCGAGAAGGTGCCCACGTCCTTTGTGAACACGGACAGCGACGTCAACGTGGTTGATCCGCCGTCAAACGCGATCGGCTGGACGTCCGACAACCAGTACGTGTTGCTGTCGGACCGCTGGGACGTCTGGAAGGTGCCGGTGGCGGCGGGTGAAGCGCCGGTGAATCTGACGGTGAACGGCAAGAAGGATCAGATTCGGTATCAGGGTCGCGTGTTCGGCATCTACCAGAACGAGCGTGGCATCGACCTGAGCAAGCCGCAGTACTTCTCGGCGATGTCCGAGTGGACCAAGCGCGCGGGCTACGGCGTGCTCGAACCCGGCAAGCTGGGTCTGAACATGCTGCTCTGGGAGGATGCCGCGATCAGCGGCCTGCAGAAGGCGGAGAAGGGCGACATCTGGATGTATCGCCGCGAGACGCCGACCGAGGCACCGCAGGTCTTCGTGACGGATGCGACGCTGAAGAACGGCCGCAAGATCGTGGACATGTCGAAGGAAGCCGAGTCGCTGGCGTGGTCGGCGGGGGCGCAGCTCGTCGAGTTCAAGAACGCGAAGGGTGAACGTCTGCAGGCGTCGTTGTATCTGCCCGCGAACTATGAGAAGGGCAAGCAGTATCCGACGATTGTCTACATCTACGAGCGGCTGACGCAGGGGCACTACCAGTACGGCCGGCCTGCGGCGAACGGCTTCAACCGTCAGGCCTACACGAGCAACGGCTACGCGGTGCTGCAGCCCGACATCAAGTACTACGTCAACGACCCCGGTATGTCCGCGGCGTGGACGCTGCCCAACGCCGTGAAGGCCGCAGTGGCCACGGGTGTGGTGGATCCGGCGAAGGTCGGTCTCCACGGTCACTCATGGGGCGGTTACCAGACGGCCTTCACCATCACGCAGACCGACATGTTCGCCGCGGCGATTGCCGGCGCGCCACTGACCAACATGATCAGCATGTATTCGGTGCTCTACAAGAACACCGGCGGCACCAATGGCGCGATCTTCGAGAGCAGCCAGGGGCGGTTCACCGGTGGACCGTGGGAACAGTGGGATGCCTACACGCGCAACTCGCCGGTCTATCACGCGGCCAAGGTGAAGACGCCGCTCATCATCCTGCACAACGATCAGGATGGCGCCGTCGACTTCACGCAGGGCATCGAGTACTACAACACGCTGCGCCGCATGCAGAAGCCGGTGGTGCTGCTGGAGTACCCGGGTGAGAACCATGGTCTGGCGCGGCCCGCCAACCAGCACGACTACACGGTGCGTGTGAAGGAGTTCTTTGACCACTACCTGAAGGGTGCAGCCGCGCCGGATTGGTGGAAGGACGGCATCCCGCGTCTCGACATGGAGAAACACATGGAAGAGCGCATGAAGGCGATGGAAGCCGCGAAGAAAGCCGGCGGCGGCCAATAAAAAAAAGGGCGCGGCGGGTATCCCCGCCGCGCCCTTTGAGTTCCCCAGGACTCCTGGACTTCTGGACCCCTGGACCCCGTTACTCTGCCGCTGCGGCTTTTTTCGTCCGCCGCTTCGTCTTGGCTTTTTCCGGCGCCGGCTCCGTGGTCGGTGCCAACGAAACCATCGCCGCCACGAACCGCTTGGGGCCGTGGTTGTCGAAATCAATCACGACGTGTGTGCCGTCAGAGTCGGTGACCGTGCCGGGGCCGTACTTTGGTTGCGACACGCGCGCGCCTTTGTTGACCTTCACGGACATCCTCCGAAAATGGCGTCCTGGGACGCCTGAATACACACCACTACCCGGCCGCGCGCTGCGCGACCGGGTACCGGCATTTTAAACGAATGACTTACCAGCGCGGTTCGCGACGGTTGCCGCCACCGCCACCACCGTAGCCGCCGCCGCGGCCGCCACGGTCACCGCCGCCGAACGTCGGCTTCGGACGCGCTTCGTTCACCGCGAGGTTCCGGCCGCCCATCGGCTTCTCGTTGAACATCTCCACTGCCTTCTGCGCCTCTTCGTCGGTGGCCATTTCGACGAAAGCGAATCCGCGGGCACGGCCCGTGGCGTTGTCACGGACGACGTTGACGGTGTCAACGGCGCCGGCGCCGCTGAAGAACTCACGAAGTTCGTCTTCGGTGGCGGAATAGGGGAGATTGCCGACGTACAATTTGCGACCCATGTAACAGCTCCTGAACAAGTAAACCGATAAAACCCGGCGGAACGGACTCCCGTTCCTCTTGCTCAGCATTCACGTTGGGGACCAGGGACAATAACCAGGGACACTCGACGCGGGGCGAAAGCTCGGAGGCCGGACTTCAGCGGTGGCCTTCAGGATAACACGGGTATCATCGGTGGGTTGTGATCTCGTTCTCGAACATCTCCAAGCAGTACGGCAGGCAGATCCTCTTTGTTGACGCGAACTTCCAGCTGAATCCGGGCGACAAAGTGGGCCTCGTCGGCCCCAACGGGGCGGGCAAAACCACCCTGTTCCGGATGATTGTTGGCGAAGAATCGCCCGACGAGGGGGAGGTCTCGGTCCCCAAAAAGATGACCGTGGGCTACTTCCGGCAGGACGTCGAGGAGATGTCCGGCCGGTCCGTCCTGGACGAGGCCATCGCCGGATCGGGCCGCTTGGGCGACCTCCACCACGAGTTGGAGGCCCTGCAGCAGGCCATGGGGGACCCCGACAAGGCCGATGACATGGACCGGATTCTGGCCAGGTTCGGCGAAGTCCAGGAGGAATACGACCACCTCGGCGGCTACGGCCTCGAGAGCCAGGCCCGCGAGGTGCTGCACGGGCTCGGATTTGACGACCGCCGGATCGACGGCGACGTTGGCGACCTCTCGGGCGGCTGGAAGATGCGCGTCGCGATGGCCCGGGTCCTCCTCGGTCGGCCGGACGTCCTGCTGATGGACGAACCGACCAACCACCTCGACATCGAATCCATCATCTGGCTCGAGAGTTTCCTCAAATCCCTGCCGTCCGCGCTCTTCATGACCTCGCACGACCGCGAATTCATGAACCGCATCGTCTCCCGCATTGCCGAGATCGATGACGGCGAGATCACGGTGTACGCGGGGAACTACGAGTACTACGAGAAGGAACGGGCGATCCGGGAAGCCAACCGCGAGGCGGCGTACGCGCGGCAGCAGGCGATGCTCGCCAAGGAGCAGCGGTTCATTGACCGGTTTGCCGCTCACGCCGCGAAGGCCGCGCAGGTGCAGAGCCGCGTCAAGGCGCTCGACAAGATCGAGAAGATCGAGCTGCCGAAGAAGCGCAAGCTGGTGGATTTCGACTTCCGGCAGCCGCCGCGCTCGGGCGACAAGGTCGTGATGGTGGAGGACCTGCATAAGGCCTACGGCGATCACGTCATCTACGACGGCTTCAACATGACCATCCAGCGTGGCGAACGCTGGGCGGTGATGGGCGCCAATGGCGCGGGCAAGACGACGCTGTTGCGGATGATCGCCGGCGCGATGGAGCCGGATTCCGGCAGCGTGCGCATCGGCGCGAGCGTGCAGATGGGCTACTTCGCCCAGCAGGCGCTGCAGGTGCTCGACCCGGACAAGACGGTGTGGGAGCAGTTGCAGGACGACTTCCCGAAGGAAACCGTTGGTGCCATCCGCAACCTCGCCGGTGCGTTCCAGTTTTCAGGAGACGAGGTCGAGAAGAAGATCCGGTATCTGTCGGGTGGCGAACGCTCTCGGCTCGTCCTGGCCCGCATGCTGATGTATCCGCCGAATCTGCTGGTGCTCGACGAACCGACAAACCACCTCGACCTCGCGACCAAGGACATGCTCATCACGGCCCTGAAGGACTTTGAGGGCACGATGGTGTTCGTGTCGCACGACCGCTCGTTCCTCCGCGGCCTCGGCACCCGCGTGCTCGAACTCGGCGGCGGCGAGCCGCTGCTCTTCCCGGGCACCTACGTCGAATACGTCGCACGCACCGGTCACGAAGCGCCGGGGTTGCACTAGGCACCGTGCACCGGCACTCAGCACCGAGCATCCAGCACTACAGCGTTTGGACGGTCACCGCTCCGGCTGCGCCGACGAAGTCGAGCCGCTTCCTGTGATCGACGCCCATCATCTTGCCGCGATCCGCTACTCTGCATTCCCCAGCAACTGCGCGACCATCGTCTCTGACGCATCCACGAGGGACTGCATCAGCGCTTCAGGAAACAACACGGCGTCTCGTAAATCCGGAACTCGATTAGGCAGCCGACTCGCGCGATCAATGCATCAAGGTACGCGCGGTATCCAGCTTCGGTGTACCGCTCGTTCCCCTGCGCGCGCAGAGCGGGACTCATGGGGGCTCCGTCAGATCAGGAACGTGCCGCCCGACATGCTCTGTTCGTCATCCACCCAGATGTCGAACTGGATGCCGGCGACATCGGTGTGCGTGGAGGAAGACCAGTCGGCGCCCCTATGCGCGCCGTACAGGTTGCCTGACGCAATGTGCATGCCTGGGAACGTCCCGTTCTGCAGGATGTGCCCGATGACCCGCTTCAGCTCGATATTCGTGCCGATGGCGAATTCACCACACCGGTCGCTGTGCCCATTCGTGTGCGTGTGCGCCCAGAAGTCATCGCGCAGCTATTGATTGGGAGACGACGCCTTGGTAATCCGTCCGCATCCCCTCGACCATGATCTGCGGCGTGCTGGTCACCATGAGAGTCGGATCATGTCCCGCGTTCCTGCCTGTCCCGACGCTTCCCTGCTAAACTCCCTGGTATGGCATGGCGTGTTCTGCTGCTTGTTGTGGTCGTGGTGGCCGGTTGTACGTCACCAACCACGCCTGAGACGGTGGGCTTCAGCAGACTGAGCGCTGGCGCTTCGTCGTACTCGACCTCAACGGGCATCACAGAGCGGGAGCGGACGGTCATTCGTGATGCTGGAACCTGGGCCGCGTTCTGGACCCGTATGCACGCGAAGAGCGGGGCAGAACCGCCTCGTCCCGCCATCGACTTCTCAACCGAAATGATCGTTGCCGTCGCCATGGGGGCGCGAGCGACGGGTGGCTTTCACATCACGATGCCTTCGGCGAAGGTCGAGGCGGGCGTGCTGGTGGTTGAGGTCGTCTCTCAGTCTCCCGGTGCATCCTGCTTTACCACTCAAGCGACGACGCAGCCCGTTGACCTGGCGCGCGCACGGCCATTTGCCGATGTGCGCTTCGAGGAACGCGACGTCGTGTTCAACTGTGGATAGACCATCGCGAACGTTCGACGAGGTGGCCGCGATGCCAAGCCGGCCTGCGGACCACCGCGAGGTGTACGGCGCTGCGCCTGAACAATTCGGCGAACTTCGGCTGCCGTGTGGAGGCGGCCCACACTCCGTCGTGGTGCTCATTCACGGGGGCTGCTGGCGCGCAGAGTACGACATCACCCATGTGGCCCCCCTGGCGACGGCACTTGCGGATGCAGGGTGGGCGGTTTGGGCGATCGAATACCGGCGTATCGGAAGCCCAGGCGGCGGATGGCCCGGCACGTTTGACGACGTGACAAACGCGATTGCGCATGTGCGCCAACTCGCCGCCAGGCACCCATTGGACCTTGCCCGCGTAGTTGTGGCCGGCCACTCGGCAGGTGGACATCTCGCCTTGTGGAGTGCCGCGCAGGAATCGTTCCTGCCGCGAGCAGTGGTCTCTATCGCGGGGATCACGGACCTCGCGACGTATGCGGCCCCCACCGGCTGCGGTTCGGCGGTGGTGCCGCTTCTGGGTGGCACCGTCGGCGAAGTCCCTGAGCGTTACGCCTTCGCGTCCCCGGCAACCACACCACCTCGCGTACCGGTACAGGCCATCATCGGCACCGCCGACGCCATCGTCCCTCATGCGCAGGTGGACGCGCTTGCGCGCAGCACCGGCGCGCGCGTGATTGTTCGGCCTGTTGAAGGTGCCGGACACTTTGACTTGGTCGCACCAGACGGTGACGCGTGGACTGCGCTCCTCCAAGCCTTGCGTGCGGTCACCGGATGAATCTGAGAGGCGCGATGGCGCTGGGCCTGTTGCTGGTGTCGTCGGTGGCTGCCGCGCATTGCGGAGGGAAGCGGACCACGGGCGGGATGGTCGCTGAGGCAACGGGTCAGGTGCGCGGGCGCGTGTTCGATGAGTACGGCGGGTCGATTCCCGATGCGGCGTTTCTGTTTCAGCCGGCGGATTCAAGGTCTGGACTGCCTGAGTTCGGCGGTGTGGCCGATGGGCGTGGGCGATTTGATTTTGAGGGTGTCCGTCCAGGCATGTACCGCGTGACGGGTCGGGCCCTGGGGTACGCGACCACCGTTGAGGTCCATGAAGTGCGACCCGGCGTACAGACCGAAGTGACGATCGTGCTGAGGCCCATGCGGCTCCCCAGCTCGTCCACCACATCGTCGACCTAGTCGAGATATTCGAGGATGAGCTCCCGCTCGGCGGGTCCTCACCCGGCTGTTTTCTTCACAGGGAGGCACAGAGGCACGGAGAGCTTAAAAACAATCCTCCGCGCCTTCCTGTGAACGAGCTCTAGTTCGGAGTCTTTTTCACGTATTTGTTCAACCAGTTGAGCGTCTCGGCGACAACGTGCATGTTGGACTCGCGCGCGGCGTAGCCGTGGGACTCGTACGGCAACGTGACGTAGCGTGTGGTTGCGCCGTGGCCCTTGAGCGCCATGTACATGCGTTCCGACTGAATCGGGAACGTGCCGGAGTTGTTGTCGAGTTCACCGTGGATCAGGAGCAGCGGCTCCTTGATGTTGTGCGCGTGGTAGAACGGCGACATCTTCGCGTAGACGTCCGGCGCCTCCCAAAAGGTACGCGTTTCGTTCTGGAACCCGAACGGCGTCAGCGTGCGGTTGTAGGCGCCGCTGCGGGCCACACCCGCCGCAAAGATGTCGGAGTGCGCGAGCAGGTTTGCCGTCATGAACGCGCCGTAGCTGTGGCCGCCGACGCCGATGCGCGCGCGGTCAGCAATACCCTCATTGACCGCAAAGTCCACGGCCGCCTGTGCGCTGGCCACAAGCTGCTCGACGTAGGTGTCGTTGGCCGTCTCACCCGCGCCGATGATGGGCATCGTCGCCCCGTCAAACACCGCGTAGCCCTGCGTCAGCAGGAGCAGATGGGATGAGCCGCCGACCGTCGTGAAACGATTCGGCGAGCCGACCACCTGGCTGGCGGCGTCGGCATTGTCGAATTCCTGCGGGTACGCCCACACAAACATCGGCAGCCGTTCGCCCGGCTTGTAGCTGGGCGGCAGGTAGATGGTGCCCGACAGCGTGACGCCGTCGTTGCGTGTGTACGTCACGAAGCGTCGCTGCACGTCCGACAACTGTGGGTGGGGATCCTTGAATGACGTGATCGGCGTCATCGTGTTTGCGCGCAGGTCGCGCATCACGTAGTTCGCCGGAATCTGCGACGTCTGGCGCGTCGTGATCATCCGTGCCCCGGCATCGTCGACCAGCGCCACCACCGATTCGTAACTGTGCTCGTCACTGCGCCATACACGCTCGGTTGCGAGTGTCGTCAGGTTCATCCGGTCGAGGAATGGAAGGTCGCCCTTGGGAGACGCACCGGCACCAGTGAGGTAGATTGCATCGCCAATCTGCAGGACGAGCGTCGATGCCGAGCGACGCATGGGGAAGCCCGGATCGCCGTATCGATCCTGCTGCCCGCGTTCCCAGACCTTGCGAGGTGTAGACGACCAGCCCTTGTCGTACACCCAGCTCCGCGTCATGCGCGTCGCCCGATCCGATTCGGCCACGATGATGACGCCCTTCTCCGTGAAGGACACGCCTCCGTAGCGCCACTCCGTCTTGATCGCGGCGGCCGGCGTTCCGGTGAATGGCGCGGCGAGTGTCAGGACCTGATCGCGATGCGACACCCTGTTGCGAATGTCGCCCTTGTCGAGCGCCTCGACCCAGATGAGTGTGGCCGGCTCGAGTGGATGCCACTGCGCGCTCCGCGCGCCCTGATGCACACCGTTGACCGGCACGACATCTCCCATCGGCACATCAGCGACTTTGCGGACGACGCGACCGGTGCGATCCCAGACTTCGACATCACGCGGAAAACTCGACGCGGGGAGCAGATACGAATACGGACGCTTGATCCGCGTCGCGATCACGTACTCCCGATTGGTCGAGACCTGGAGCCCCTGATAGATGGCAGGACGGCCGAAGGGCGTCGCCTTGCCGGAGAGATCCACCCACGCCGGCTGTGACGTGAAGTAGTAGTCGTAGAGCTGTTCATCGTGGGCGTTGGTGAGCAGGTCCTGATAGGTCCGTCCGGCCGCGATCGTGCCGAGGTTCTCCTGCATGTTCGGCATCGACGGCACCACCGGCGCCGTCGGTGCGGCACCACGGCCCGCCGGGATCATGCTGCAGAGGAATCCGGTCGAGTCATCCAGCCAGCTGCACCCACCGCCCAGTCCGTTGATGCCGCGATCAACCACCGTGGCGATCTGCCCGGTCGCCACGTCCGCGAGCAGCAGCCGGATCGTGTCAGCGGCGGTGTGGGTGATGGCGATCTTTGTGCCGTCGGGAGAGAAGCTCGCGCCAAACGACCCGGTCGGCGGCAACACGAGCTTGCGCTCGGCGCCCGTCGCGACGTCCTTCAGGGTCAGGCCGATCGTGCCGTTCAGCACATGGTTGCCATTGGTCAGGGGGCTGATGCGCGACCCGCCCAGCCTGAGCATCGGCGACGCGACTTCCGCCAGCGTCGGCATGCTCCGCCGATGTGTCATCAGCATCGTCTTTCGATCGGGCGACAGCTGGACGCCGGGCAACGGCTCGGCGTCCATGATGTCGACGATGACTTTGGGTGGAGTGAGGTAGCCTGAGGGCGCTTGGCGCCTCGCGTGTGGCGTAGCGACGGTCAGCGAGACAACGATTCCAACAGCGACAATGCTCAGCAGTCTTCTCATCGAACCCTCCCTGGGATGGAGGGATTCTACGCCTTTACGCGGGTTACTGGTTCATCGGTTCATGGTTCCTCGGTTCTGGCTCCGGGTTCCAGTGAACCTTGCACTAGAACCGCGGAACCATGAACCGATGAACCCGGGCGCGCTAGCGCCCGGTGCGGCCTCGGCCACCCCGGCCGGTTGCCGGCGCCGGTGCGGCGCCGGTGATCTCGACCGGGCGTCCGTCGATGAAGACGTGACGCACGCGGGCGTTGGCTTCGAACAGTTCGCCTTCCATCACGACGATGTTGGCGATCTTGCCCTGTTCGATCGAGCCGAGGCGATCGGCCGCGCCCGCGACGCGTGCGGCGTCGAGGGTGAGGGCACGAAGCGCTGTGGCCGGCGGCAGGCCGCCTTCCTTGATCGTCCGGATCACGTTGGCGAGGAACGCCGAAGGTGCGAGCGTGCCGCCGCCCGTGAAGCCGAACAGCACGCTGGCCTGTGCGAGCTGGGTTGCGGTCTTTGTCGCTTCAGCAGTGGCTTGGGCGCCATCGCCGCCACCGCCGCCTCGTCCACCACCGCCACCGCCGCTACCCTGGAAGTTCACGCTCAGGATGACGCGAGCGCCGGCCTTCTGCAGGTCGGCGATGCGCTTCCCCGATTCGGCGCCACCGACGATGATCGGGTCGAGACCGAAGTCCTTCGCCATGATGAGTGAACGATCGATCTCGCGGGCCTGGTTGGCATCAAACGCCGTCGGCATCTGCTTGGCCAGCGCCGGCTTCAGCGCGTCGAGGGAGGGCTCCACGACGGGACGCGGGCCACGGGCGCCGGCCTTCTCGTAGATGGCCGTGGCATCGCGCTGCCACTGCGCATCGAGGAACCCCTGCCGCGTGAACGCGATCGTGCCGAGCAGCGAGTTCGGGTACCCGGTGCCGCCTCCGCGTCCACCGATGTTCACGTGCTGCGCCACCGGTGCCTTCACGACGGCGATGCCCCGTCGGTAGGCCGCCACCGTGCTGATCTGCGGATCCGCAGGCGGGTACGCCGTGTTCACGAGTGCACTCTGGCCCTTGAAGATGCCCTGCGAGGGCACGGCCAGCACTGACGTGATCCCGGCCTGCGCCATCGCCGACAACGTGTCGTTCGATTCGACGATGTTCTGGGCGGCCTCGTAGTCGGGGCGGAGAATCGCCGCACGCTTCGCGCGTTCGGCCTCTTCGCGATTGGCGAACGTTTCGCCGGCACCGCCGCCGCGACCACCGCCGCCGCGCCCGGCGAACTCAGCGCCGGCTGCCGGTGCCGCCTCTCCGAGGGGCGCTGCGCTGTTCAGGTCGATGAAGCCCGGGTACACCGTGAGGCCGGCGCCGTCGGTGACCAGCGCATCAACCGGCACCGTGACCGAGGCCCCGGCCGCCTGAATGACGCCGTCGCGGATCAGCACCGTGCCGTTGTCGATCGTGGCGCCCGAGACCGTGACGATCTTCGCGCCGCGAATGGCGTAGGTCAGGCCCTGAGGAGCCGCCCCGCCGGTGAGAGTGAACGTGAGCGTCGCAGCGAGGACCGCGGCGCCCTGAACAAACAGTGATTTCAGGTTGCGCATGTGCATGTCCTCCTACTGCCGACCCATGTAACGGTTGAACAATTCCGTCTGCTTGTTCTGCAGCGGCACATCTTTTCCGGCGATGACCACATGCAGCACACGCGAGCGGATTTCCATCGCGTCACTGTTGGTGACGACGAGGTTGGCGACCTTGCCGGGTTCGATGCTGCCGACCAGCTTGTCCGCGCCGAAGATCCTCGCCGCGTCGAGCGTCATCGCCTGCAGCGCGCGCTCCTTGCTGAGGCCCCACGCCACCGACATCGCGGCCTGGAACGGGATCAGACGCACCGTCTCAAAGCCGCCGCTCGAGAACGCGAACGTCACGCCGGCCTTTTCGAGCTCTCCTGCCGCCTGATACGTGGCCGCGTGGAAGGTCTCGTCGTTGCCGGCCGGCATTGCCAGAATCGTGCTGAGGATGACCGGCACATTCGCCGCCTTCAGGGCCGCCGCACTCGACACCGCCGTCGCCGGGCTCGTGCGAATGACGATGTTGACGTTCTGGCGCTGCGCCCATGCAATCGCCTGCGTGATCGCGGCGTCGCTGCCCGCGCTCACATAGAACGCCTGCTGCTTGTTCAGGATCGGGAGGAACGGCTCGAGCGTCCAGTTCATGTCGCGGTTCGGATTGGCGCCGTACACCTTCGCCTGCGCGAGCAGGTTGTCGAGTTCACGGAGCCCCGAGTTGGCGGCGCCACCGGCGCGGCCACCCGCTGGGAATCCGCCGCCGCCACGTCCACCACCGCCGCCGCCGGGGAACGAGAACGCGAGGCCCGCTGCCGGGCGCACCACGTTTTCCTCCCACGTCCAGCCGTCGAGGTTCATCAGCGGCACTTCACCGCCGATGATGCCGCCACCTGGGAAGATACCGGCCGACGTGATGCCCTCCGTGCGCGCCACCGCGATGGCGTCGCTGTCCGACTGATAGGCCACCCGTGTGCGCAGCATCTGGTTGAACGTCAGGATTTCACTCACGTCCTCAAAGCCGCGCACGCCGGGCTCGTTGAGGCCGAGGTCCGTCTGCGCATCGATGAAGCCGGGGTACACGTTTGCGCCACGCGCATCCACAACACGCGCGCCCGAGGGAATCGACACGTTCGCACCGACCGCCTGAATCGTGTTGCCGCGAATGACCACGGTGCCGCGCGGAATCACCGGACCGGACACCGTGTGAATGCGCGCATTGGTGATGGCCCACGCCGGACCGTTCGTGTTGTAGACGACTTTGCCCGCTTCCAGCGTGACGTTGAACAGGTTGCCCGTGACGGCCGGCGCCGCAGGTGCGGGGCGGTTCGTGCTGGCCGCCGCCACGCGGGCCAGGTCGGCCACGCGGTCGTAGTAGAGCTTGCCGTCAATGTACGTGTGTTCGACGATCGCGTAGGTGCTCAGCGGATGGTTGTTCCAGAGCACAACGTCGGCGTCCTTGCCGACATCGAGCGAACCCACGCGGTCTTCGATACGCAGCTGCCGCGCCGGGTTCATCGTCACCATCGCGATGGCCTGGTCGTCACTGACGTCACCCCAACGCACGGACTTGGCCGCTTCGGTGTTCATGCGGCGCGCGTGTTCCGCGCTGTCGGAGTTGATGGAGACGTTGACGCCCTTGTGCGTCATCAGGCCCGCGTTGCCGGGGATCGCGTCCTCGGCTTCGATCTTGTAGCCCCACCAGTCGGAGAACGTGGACGCGCCGGCGCCGTGCGCCGCCATTTCCTTCGCGACCTTGTAGCCCTCGAGCACGTGCTGGAAGGTGGCGACCGTGAAACCCATCTCGTCGGCGAGACGGATCATCATGAGGATTTCGTCTGCGCGGTACGAGTGGCAGTGCACCAGGCGCTTGCCTTCGAGGACCTCCACCAGTGCGTCGAGTTGGAGGTCACGACGCGGCGGAATGGTGGTCGCCTTGTCGGGGGACGCGTTGTACGCCGCCCAGTCTTTCTGATACTTCTTCGCGCGTGTGAATGCGTCGCGAATGACGAACTCCACGCCCTGGCGCGTGCCCGGGTAGCGGGGCAGGGCATTCCCCTGCAGGCCGCCGGCGCCGCCGCCCGAACGCTTCGGGTTTTCACCCAGCGCGAACTTGATACCGGGCATCGAGCCTTCCATGATCAGCGCGTCGCCGCGTTCCACACCCCAGCGCAGCTTGATCGTGACCGCGCCGCCGCCGATCGGGTTGGCCGATCCGTGTAGCACGTTCGCGATCGTCAGGCCACCCGCCAGGTCGCGCTGAATGGCGATCGCCGTCGGGTTGAGCACCTGACCCATATCGGTCATCGAGCTGACCGCCGTGGCGCCTTCGTTGATGGCGTCATTGCCGATGTGCGAGTGCGCATCGATGAGCCCGGGCGTCACGAACTTGCCCGTGCCGTCGACGATGGTTGCGCCGGCCGGAATCTGGACGTTCGTGCCGACGGCGGCGATCTTGCCGTCCCGCATCACGATCGTGCCGTTGTTGATGGTGCCGCGCGACACGGTGATGATCGTCGCGTTGCGGATGGCCACGACCGACGACGCCCGTGCCGCCTGCGGGGCGGGGGCGTCGGAATTGCCGGCAAGACGTGCGCCGGCGGCCGGGACGAGGAGAGCAGCGACCGCTGCCAACCCGAGGACTACGGAGTGAATCGTTCGACGTGCCAATGGAGCCTCCAGATGGGAGTAATGAACCCGGGGAACTGTAGCGTACGGATACGCCGCCCGGCCATTGGTCGTTGACCATGCACGGCCCGCTCGAACCCAGCGGGCCCTACGTACGTCATCGTAGGGCCCGCTGAACTTGAGCGGGCCGTTACCCCTCACCCCGGCACCATCAACGAGTTCTGCGAATCGCCACCATCCAGTACGACAGCGCCGACCAAATGCCGCACCAGGATCCCAGCGCCGCCCACCGCGCAGCTGTAATCAAGCCTTCGCGCGTGTAGGGCTCGCTCGCGAGCAAGAGCAAGTTCATGCCGACGATGTAGCCATCGAAGAGGAGGAAGGGGAGTGCGCCGACGAGTGCGCCGGTGACCGCGACGCGCGGGAGCGTCGCACGGCCGATCTCGGCGAGGCGATGCACATACGGCGCGCCAAAGGCGAGAGTGACGAAGAACGCGACCGGGGCGGACAGGAGCGCATACGTGTCGATGCGCGCCTGCACGTCAGGCCACGGTTGGCCGCCCTGGCCCTCCAGCCCGAAATACCAGCGGCCGGCGAACACCGCCGCCAGCGCCGCAGGCGTGGCAATCGCCGCCGCCAGCAGGCCGAACCCGATGCGCAGGGCTTTCATGGCGGCAGCATATCGTGATGTGCACGGCACGCTACACACCAGCGTGCCCGACAGGCGGCGTCTATCGCGCCGACATCATCGCGAGCAGCGCCTTCTGCGTGTGCAGGCGGTTTTCACTCTGATCGAAGACGATCGAGGCCGGGGAATCGATGACCTCGTCGGTGACTTCGAGTCCCCGGTGAGCCGGGAGGCAGTGCATGAACAGGGCGTCCTTGCCGGCGGCAACCATCAGTGCGGCGTTGACCTGGAAGGGCCTGAAAATGCCGGCGCGGCGTTCGGCGTCGGCCTCCTGTCCCATCGACGCCCAGGCGTCGGTGTACACGGCATCGGCGCCTTTGACCGCAGCAACGGGATCGTGGCCTTGCGTAAAGGTCGCACCAAATCGCACGACGCGGGTGACGGACTCTGCCAAGCCGGCGTTCAACTCAAACCCTTCGGGTGTGGCGAGCCGGACGTGCATGCCGAGCATCACCGATGCCTGCGCGAGTGAGGCCGCGACGTTGTTGCCATCTCCCACATACGTCATGGTCCGGCCCTTCACCGAACCCCAGCGCTCAATGAGCGCCTGCATGTCGGCGAGGGCCTGGCACGGATGTTCTTCGTCAGTCAGGGCGTTGATCACACGCATGCGCGACGAGGACACAGCAAAGCGTTCGAGACGCGCTTGTTCAAAGGTGCGGACGACAACGATGGGAACCCAGCGTTCGAGATTGCGCGCAACGTCGGAGGCGGATTCGCGGCCGCTGAACGCGACGTCGGAGGCCGGCTCGATCACGTCGCCGCCGAGTTCACGCACGGCGATCGTGAACGCGGAGTGCGTCCGGAGCGACGGCTTCTCGAACAACAACGCAACGTGCTGGCCTTCGAGCACGTGCGCGTGCGGGCGGCCCTTGACGCGTTCGGATTTGAAGACCGCAGCCAGTTCGAGCGCCTGCTCAAGCGCTTCGGGGTTGAGGTCGAGGATGGAGAGGAAGTCCTTGGACTTCAGAGCGGGCAGTTCAACGATCATGATTGAATTACGTCCGGTATTCCGCGTTGATCTTCACGTATTCGGCGCTGAAGTCGCAGGTCCACATCGTAGCTTCGTGGCCACCGCCGGTGCCGAGGTCCACCGTGATGACCATCTGCTTCTGCTGAAGGACCGCGGCTGCGGCGTCGGCCCGTTCGTCGTACGGCACGCCGTTGACGAAGAGGTCCACGTCACCGATGCGCACCGACGCGTGTTCGAGCACGAAGTGTGCACCCGAACGGCCGGAGGCGGCGATCAGGCGGCCCCAGTTCGGGTCACCGCCGTGGATGGCGGTTTTCACCAGCGGCGAATTGGCGATGGTGCGCGCGGCCAGTCGCGCGTCTTCGAGCGAGACGGCGCCGGTGACGCGAACCGTGACCAGTTTGCTGGCGCCTTCGCCGCCCCGCACGATCTCGCGCGCAAGGTGACCCGCGACGGCCCGCAGCGGTTCCACCAGTGCGGGATTCGCGGGGTCCGCGATCTCGACGCCGGAGGCGCCCGAGGCCATCAACAACACGCAGTCGTTGGTGGAGCATTCGCCATCCACGGTGATGGCGTTGAATGTCTCATCACAGACACGACGCAGTGCGACTTGCAGCACGTCGGGCGCCACCTTCGCATCGGTGGTGAGAAATCCGAGCATCGTGGCCATGCGGGGTTCGATCATCCCGGAGCCCTTGGTGATGCCGCCAACCGTGACGCGCCCCTTCGGCGTATCAATCACCGCCGCACACGACTTCGGGAACGGGTCCGTGGTCATGATCGCGCGCGTGGCGTCGGCGCCGCCCTCAGTCGACAGTGCTGCATGCGCGGCTGTGATGCCGGCACGGACTTTGGCCAGGCCCAGCGGAACACCAATGACGCCAGTGGAGGAGACAAATATGAACTCGTCACCCACGCCGAGGGCCAAGGCGGCCGCGCCGGCCATGCCCCTGGCCACGGCCATGCCGGCCTCGCCGGTACACGCATTGGCACATCCACTGTTAACGACCACGCCCGCGCAGAGGCCGCCTGCACGTGTGAGGTGATCCCGCGAGACCACGATCGGCGCGGCGACTGCGAGATTGGTCGTGAACACGGCCGCCGCCGGCACGGGGCCGGACGTGGACGCAATAAGACACAGATCCAGTGGCCAGGCGTGCGTCGGCTTCTTGATGCCGCAGTACACACCGGCCGCGACGAATCCGGCCGGCGTGGTGACGCCGCCTTCGATGAGAGTGGCTTCCATGACGCGGGTTACGCCGCGCTCACGGCGACGGGCACGGCCGTCGCGCGTGCGCTGGCTGGACGATAGGTCTGATGGGCGGCGAGCGGCAGCACCATCGCGTACTGTTCGCAGTGCCGGAAGAGCGGGCAGCCGACACAGTCGGTCATGATCTTCTCCGGCACCCACACGTGCGGCACGATGGAGAAACCCTGGCGCACGAAGAACCGCGCATCGTGCGTAAAGGCCGTGAGCGTGTCGAAGCCGAGCGCCTTGGCGCGCGCGCGCAGTTCGTTCACCAGCCGCTGCGCCAGACCGACCCGGCGGAAGCCCCGCGAGACCACCAGCGACCGCACTTCGGCGACGGACTGTGACAAGGGCGCGAGCTCCGCACACGCGGTGATCTGTCCGCCGACGTCGCACACCACGAATCGTTCTGCATGGGCGCGCAGCTCGGAGATGTTCCGGGGCAGCAGGTGTCCTTCGTCCAGGTGCGACTGCACCAGCTGATGAATGGCTTCCGCGTCGGCCATCGTGGCCGCCCGTACAACAAGATCCGTCACTTCGAGTCCCTCCCTGCCGCCACGATGGCGTCTTCCAGCAGCGGCAACGCCGCATCCACATCCGCGTCGATAATCGTGTACGGCGGCAACAGCCGCACCACCGTTGAGCTTGTGCGATTAATGAGCAGGCCGCGCTCAAAGGCGGCGGCCACCACCGGCGTGGCATCAAACGTCAGGTCGATGCCGATCATCAATCCCTTGCCGCGCACTTCGCGAATGGCCGGGACACGGCCCATCATCGCGCAGAAACCTTTGCCCAGCCGTGCAGCCGCGCTGGCCATCGATGCCTGCAGGTCCGACGACGCCAGCGCATCCAGAAACACCAATGCCGCGCGGCAGGCCAGGAGGTTGCCGCCGTACGTGCTGCCATGGTCACCAGGAGCGGCAGCCGACGCGACCTCGTTCGTGAACATCGCCACGCCGACCGGCACACCGGCGCCAAGCGCCTTGCCGAGCGCCACGAGATCAGGCGTCAGGCCCAGCGTCTGGCTGTAGAGGAACGCGCCCGTGCGGCCCGAACCGCTCTGCACTTCATCCGCAATCAGCAACGCGCCGCTCGATGCGCAGGCGCCCTCGATCGCCGCCGCCATGTCGCTGCTGATCGGACGCACGCCGCCCTCACCCTGAATCGGCTCGACAATGATGGCGGCCGTGTTGCCGTCAACCGCAGCCGCCAGCGCCGCCGGGTCGTTGGTGTCCACAAACACGACGTTGGGAATCAGCGGCGCAAACGGCGCGCGGTAGTGATCGTCCCAGGTGACCGACAGCGATCCCATCGTGCGCCCGTGAAACGCGTGCGAGAAGGCGATGTACTTCGTGCGTGAGGTCTCGCCCTTGGAGTGCCAGTACCGGCGCGCAAACTTGAGACAGGCTTCAACCGCTTCGGTCCCGCTGTTGCAGAAAAACGCGCGGTCGAGTCCCGTCAGTTCCCCAAGCCGCGTGGCCACTTCCGCCTGCAACGGGTGGAAAAACAGATTGGACGTGTGCAGCAGGGTGCGCGACTGATCAGCGATCGCCGCAGCCAGCGCCGGATTGGCATGACCAAGCGACACCACGCCGACGCCGGAGATGAAGTCGAGGCAGCGCTTGCCCTCGGTCGTGATCAGATACGACCCTTCGCCGCGGTCAAACACCACCGGCGTACGGCGGTACACCTGCAGGATGTGCTGGGCTTCGAGTGTCTGAACGGACGAGGGTGCAGTGGCGGTTGTGCTCATGAGTGAATCGTGACCTTCGCAGTGAGAGAGGTACCCGGGGTGTCGCTGGGATTGATCCCGGCGGCAAAACCTCGGCCGTCAACCAGCCGCACAGACGGCACACCTTCGTCGAGTGCCGTCCGGCACGCGCGAAGTTTGGCCACCATGCCGGCCGTCGCCGTACCGTCGTTGATGAGCGCGTCCATGTCGTCAGTCGTGAGCAGGGGCAGCAGCGTCCCCTGCGCATCAAGCACGCCCGCCGTCGTGCCCGCAATGACCAGTTCCGCGCCGAGAGCGGCCGCCAGTCGGCACGCCATGACATCCGCGTTCACGTTGAGAATGCCGGCGCCCGCAGCGCCACGTTCAATGCCGAGGCTCGCGACTACCGGCACATAGCCGGACGTCATCAGCAATTCCACCAGTGCCGGATCCACATCGTCTGGATCGCCCACAAGGCCCAGATCCACGTCGATGCCCTTGGTCGAGCGCAACGCCGGAGCCTTCGACGCTTCGGCCATCGCCGCATCAACGCCGGTCAGGCCAACGGCCGGCACAGAGGCATTCACAAGCGCAGCAACAAGATCGGTATTGGCCGAACCGGCGAGCACCGCAACCACCGCATCGCGTGTCGGACCGTTCGTGATGCGCAGGCCATCCGCCTTCTGCGGCAGGATGCCGCGGCGATCGAGTTCCGCATCAATCGCCCGGCCGCCGCCGTGGACGATGGCGACGGGGCGGGAGACGCGAAGGTCCGCGACCATCGCCGAGACCGCGTCCCGGGCCGCGGCGGTTTCGATCAACTCACCACCGAGTTTGAGCACCAGCGGGCCGTTCATCGCAGCCCCGTCCGTTCATCAAAGCCGCAGATGACATTGAAGTTCTGGACGGCCTGCCCCGCCGCGCCTTTCACCAGATTGTCGATGCACACCACCATGACCAGCCGGCGTGCCGCCGCGTCGAACTTCCAGCCGATGTCGCAGAAATTCGTCCACGCCACGTGCTTGATTTCCGGCAGCGCATCGCCCGTCAGGCGCACAAACGGCGCGTGCTGATACGTGCGGCCCAGGGCTTCACCAATGGCTTCGGCGGTCGTGCCGGGCGTCACCCGCACATAAATCGTCTCGAGAATGCCGCGATCGAGCGGGACCAGGTGCGGCACAAACGTCACTTCGCACCCGAGCGACTGTTCCATCTCCGCGACATGCCGATGGCCGAGCACGCCGTAGGCCGCCATCGATCCGTGGTTCTCGGAGAAGTGCGTGCGATCACTGGCGGTACGCCCGGCGCCCGAAATGCCGGACTTGGCATCCACCACCACATCGCGCGAGAGGTCGAGGAGCCCCGCCTGCATCAATGGCGTCAACGCGAGCAACGCGGCCGTCGGATAACACCCCGGGCACGCGACCAGCGACGCCTGTTCAATGGCCGTCCGATTGTGCTCGACGAGACCATACGCCACACCCTCCGGCAGCAGCGTCGTCGCCGGATACCACTTCGCGCGGTTGGCTGCGTCCCTGATCCGGAAGGCACCCGAAAGATCGATGACCTTCACGCCCGCTTCAAGCAGCTCCGGCGCGAGATCGGCGGCCGCCGCTTCCGGCACCGCCAGGAACACAAACGTGGACTCGGTCAGCTTCGCGCGGTTGAGCGGCTCAATCTTGCCGTCCCATGTGCGGGCCAGCCTCGGCATCGGCCGCGTGGCAGAATCAGGACTCGACGACATGGCTGCCGCAATGTGGACTTCCGGATGCCGGTTGAGCAGGGTCAGCAGTTCCTGACCGGCATATCCCGTGGCTCCCGCGATTGCGACACTGACTGGAGATGAATATGTATTCATCGTGACCGTGTAAGTATACGCGTAAGGTCAACTGAAGCGTGTATAATAACGGCCTTTGGTTGAATATCTATGAAAGCTTGGCGCCAATCGCAGATTCTCTCCGTCATTGATCAGGAAGCAGTCGCCTCCCAGGAGGAGTTGCGCGTGCGGCTGGCGGAGAAGGGCATCGAGGCCACCCAGGCCACTATCTCCCGTGATCTCAAGGAGTTAGGGCTGGTCAAGCGGGCCGGAGACGGCGCCTACGAACGGCCAGGGATGGAGCGAAGCAGCCCGGCCACGGAAGATCAGCTGCGACGGGCCATCGGTACGCTCGTCCGTGGGCTCGAGCGGGTGGACGCCATGGTCATCCTGCGGACGGACCCTGGCCAGGCGCAAAGTGTCGCGGTGTTGATCGATCGGGTGAAGCTCAGCGAAATCGCCGGCACGATCGCCGGCGACGACACGATTCTGATTGTGTGTCGCGGGGCCGAGGCCGCCGCGGCGATCGAAAGGCGCTGGAACGAGGAAGTGCGGAAGTGATCAAAGGACAACGGGTGGTGCTGTCGTATTCGGGGGATCTTGTGACCTCGGCGGCGTTGGCGTGGTTGCTCGAGCAGGGGGCGGAAGAGGTGGCCACGGTGACCGTGGATCTCGGCCAGGGCCGCGACCTCAATGATGTGCGTGATCGGGCGCTGGGTATTGGCGCCACGCGCGCACATGTACTCGACGCGCGGATCACCTTTGCCCGTGATGCTGTGGCTGCGACGTGGGCATTGCCTCCTGATCAGCCGCGAGCCGCCGCGCTCGTACGTCCGTTCATTGCGAAACACACGCTGGAAGTCGCGCGCATCGAGGGTGCCGCCGCTGTGGCGCACGGCAGCGCGTTCCCATCCTCGGACCCCGTGGGTCTTGAGGCGGCGTTTGTCGCGGCGGGTATCGACGTGCCGCTCCTCGCGCCCGCGCGTGAATGGGGCATGGATGTGCCCGCTCTCATCGAGTTTGGCAAGGCCCGCGGCATTCCCCTGCCGTCGGCCTCCATCCGGCACGTGATGGAAGTCCGCAACTTGTGGGGACGCGCCGTAACCAGTGACGTGCTGGACGATCCGGCCGCGGAGCCGCCCAATGATCTGTTCACCATGACGCGGTCGGTTGCAGACTGGGCGGTTGAGCCGGCGGCGGTGGAGATCACGTTTGCGCGCGGTGTGCCCGTCGCGTTGAACAGCGTCGAACTGCGGCTGGTCGACCTCATCGTCTCCCTCGATACAATCGCCGGCGCGCACGGGATCGGGCGCCTCGATCATCCGGCGCTCGCGGGCGTCCGGCCACGCACGCTTGAGGAGGCACCAGCCTCCACGGTGTTGCATCAGGCGCTCACCGTACTCGGCAGTGGGGACGGCACCGTACGATTCACGTGTTTTCATGGCGAGGCGAAGTAGGCCGGATGACGAACCTCTGGAGTGGACGATTCGACAATGCCCCCAACGCCGAAGTCTTCGACTTCGGCAAGTCACTGCCCGTTGACAAACGGCTGATCGACGATGACATCACCGGCAGTCGCGCGTGGGCGCAGGCTCTTGGGCGCGCCGGCGTGCTCACGCCCGTCGACACAGAGGCGATCGTTTCAGGCCTCGACGCCGTGCGTGCCGCAGTCCACGCCGACCCCGCCATGTTGGATCGGGCCGACGATGAGGATGTGCATGCGTTTGTGGAACGCGAACTCGTCGCGCGGATTGGCGATGCGGGCAAACGGCTGCACACCGGGCGATCCCGCAACGAACAGGTGTCGGTCGACTTCCGCCTCTACCTCCGGCGTCGCATCCCTGTGCTGCAACGCGCCGTGGTGTCGGTGATCGAGGCCATGGTGGCGCAGGCCGAGCGCGCGGGTGATGCCACCATGCCGTCGTACACGCACCTGCGTCGCGCGCAACCGGTGCTCGTGACGCATGTGTGGCTGTCGTACGCCGCAGCGCTGCGGCGGGACTGGGATCGACTCGAGGCCGCGCGGCACGAAGCGGATTTGATGCCCCTGGGCTCTGGAGCAATCGCCGGCACGAGTTACCCGATCGACACGGCGTTCCTGGCGGAAACACTCGGATTTTCGCGAGTCACGCTTAACAGCATCGATACTTCTGGCGACCGCGACTTCGTCGCCTCCTTCATGTACGCCTGCGCGATGTGCATGACGCGGCTCAGCCGGCTGGCGGAGGACGTGATTCTCTTCACCAGCGAGGAGTTCGGCTTCTTCGAGTTGGCCGATGAAGTGGCAACGGGTTCGAGCCTGATGCCGCAGAAGAAGAACCCCGATCCGATGGAATTGGTGCGCGGCAAAGCCGGGCGCGCGATTGGTGTGCTGTCGGGCTGGATGGCCACGATGAAGGGGCTGCCGCTTGGGTACAACAAGGACCTGCAGGAAGACAAAGCGCTGGCGTTTGGCGCCGAAGACGATCTCGCGGGGTGTCTGATGACCTGCGCGGCTGTCGTGCGCACATTGACGCCGCGGCCTGCGGTGATGCGCCAGGCTGCGTCGGGATTACTGCTTGCGACCGAAGTGGCCGACTACCTCGTCGGTCGTGGCCTGCCGTTCCGCACCGCGCACGAAGTGTCCGGCAAGATCGTGCGCGACCTCTACGAGTCAGGTCGCGACTTCTCGGCACTGACGCTTGCCGACTGGCGCGCGTACCACGACGTCTTCGAAGACGGTGTCTTCAAGGCGATCACACCGGAGGCCGCCGTCCGCGCGCGGCGCACGCCCCAGTCCACCGGCCCCGCACCTGTGGCAGCCGCGCTGGCTGAAACGAAGGCCTGGATCACAGGGAGGCGCTGAGGCACGGAGACGGCAGTTCAGGTTCACAACGAGACATGGAGGGCCTGAGGTGAGGGGTTGAGTGCCGCTCAACCCCGTATCTCGTTGTGAATCTGCTCTTGTCGGATAGGATTCCGGCATGAGACTCAAGTCCCTGCTCCTCGCTCCACTGCTGCTGACGATGGCCTTGCCGCTGTCGGCACGTCAGGCGGCGGCACCGCAGTACGGTCCCCCCAGAGGCACCCTCGTCATCGTTGGTGGCGGCTCCACCGACGGCACGGGCATCGTCGAGCGCTTCATCGAGATTGCGGGCGGCGTCGAGAAGAAGTTCGTGATTGTCCCAACAGCCGGGGGCAACCGGAACGCCGACGGCACCGTGCGTCCCTACAGCGAAGAGCAGGTCGTCGCGTCCTGGGTGAAGCGAGGCCTCAAGCACGTGCGGATGCTGCACACGCACGATCCGAAGGTGGCCGACACCGAGGAATGTGCGTCCATCCTGCGCGACGCCGATGCGGTCTGGTTCAATGGCGGTCGTCAGTGGAACATCGTGGATTCGTATGCCGGGACGAGAACGTACAAGGCGTTCCACGATGTGCTCGCGCGTGGAGGCGTGATCGCGGGCAGTTCGGCCGGCGCGACGATTCAGGGCGAATATCTCGTGCGCGGTGACACGTCCGGACCGAATGTGATGATGACGCAGGAGCCCAACCACCAGAAGGGCTTCGAGTTCCTGCGCAAGTCCGCGATCGACCAGCACATCAATGCGCGCAACCGCTGGGACGACCTCATCCCGGTCATCGCCAAATTCCCGAACCTGCTGGGTATCGGTCTCTCCGAAGGCACCGCCATCGTCGTCACCGGCGACACGTTTGAAGTGATGGGCAAGTGGAAGGTGACCGTGCACGACAACACGCGGCTTTACCAGCCGTGGGAGAAGCCGTACATCGTGTTGTCGCCCGGTGATGTCTACAACATGCAGGCGCGGAAGATCGAGAAACTTGGCGTTGGTCGCCAGTAGGGCCGTTCCGCGCAGGGCGGGATGGTCCGGCGAGAGCGCGCGTTCGCGATGTGCCGCGATCTGCTCGTCCGGCAACATCGCCCGCAGGTCTTCGTCAGTCAGCGTCTCGATCCGGGCGATTTCGTGCGACGTCCTGAAGCCGTCGAAGAAGTGCATCACCGGGATGCGTGATGCGAGCGTCGCCGCTTGTGCGATACACGCGAAGTCGTGGGCTTCCTGCACGGTGTGCGACGACAACATCGCAATGCCTGTCTGCCTGCAGGCCATCACGTCCGAGTGATCCCCGAAGATCGACAGGGCATGGGTGGCGATGGTGCGGGCGGTCACGTGAATCGTGAACGGGGTCAGCTCCCCGACGATCTTGTAGAGGTTCGGGATCATCAGGAGCAGCCCCTGACTCGCCGTGAACGTGGTCGACAACGCGCTGGTCTGCAGCGCGCCATGGACGGCACCAGCCGCGCCGCCTTCCGACTGCATCTCCACGACGGTCGGCACCTGCCCCCAGATGTTCGGCCGCCCCTTGGACGACCACTCATCGGCCAGTTCGCCCATGCCGGAGGATGGGGTGATCGGGTAGATCGCGATGACTTCGTTGGTGCGGTGGGCGACCAGGGCGACTGCTTCGTTACCGTCTACGGTGATCCAGGGGCGGGCCATGGAACCGTGGTTGTGCGAAATCCATGCCCGGGTGAATCACGCCCCGGCAGAGCGGCCCCGAGGGTGGCGTCGTTGGGAGGAGGGGAAAATCCCGCTACAAAAAGACGTCGGGAGACTTTTTCGGCGAAAATGGCCGGGCGTGAACCCTCTGGATCCTCGCATCATCGATGTCCGCCGGATGATGGGCCTGGTTTTTACCGGCGTCCTGTCCGTGAACCTGTTCATCATCCTCGGCATCCTGGGCTTTTCGGTGCGGCCGGGCTGGCGGCTGATGATCGTCGTAGCCGGAGCCTGGTTGGCCCTCACGGCGGGGCTGGCCGGGTGGTTGTGGCAGTGGCCGGTCATCGCGTACCGGCACGCGTCCTACAAGCTGGATGACGAGGGGCTGGAGATTCGGCGGGGGGTGGTGTGGCGCCGCATCATCAACGTGCCGAGGTCCCGCGTGCAGCATACGGACGTGTCGCAGGGGCCGCTGGAACGCAGTCACGGCCTGAGCACGCTGGTGGTGCACACGGCGGGGACGGAACATGCCCGGGTGGGGCTGCCCGGGCTGAGCCGGGAGACCGCCCTGAGCCTGCGCGATCAACTGCTGCCGCACGACGGACGTGATGCCGTCTGATCAGCGCTTCCATCCCCTGACGGTACTCTTCGCGCTCGGGGGCGAACTCCGCAATTTTCTGGCGCCGATCATCTTCGCCACATTCACCGCTCGTCAACGCGGCGGCGACGTCCAGAACTGGATTCTGATCTTCATGATTCCCGGCCTCGCGATGGCGATCGCGCGCTACTGGGCATCCACCTACCGGTACGACGAGACCGAACTGGTTGTGCGTACGGGAGTGTTCTTCAAGAACGAGCGGCATATTCCATACGCGCGCATCCAGAGCGTGGACGCGAAGCAGAACGTCTTTCATCGCATGTTCAACGTCGTTGACGTGAATGTGCAGACCGGTACCGGCGGCGAAGCCGAGGCGACGCTCAGTGTGCTGCCGTTTGAAGCCCTCGAGGAAATGCGGGCGCGGGTGTTTGCGGGCAAACGAGCTGCGACTGCTGCGACACCAACCGTCGGGGGCGAGGTCCCCGCTCCTGAGGTTGTGGAGGTGGCTCCTGTCGCGCCCGTGGCGGCGGAGACCATCCTTCAACTGCCGGTTCGTGAGACGGCACTGTCGGGCTTGCTCGACAATCGCGGCTGGGTCGTGATCGGTGCCGCCTCGGGTCTGTTGTGGGAAGCGGGCCTGATGGATCGCTTCGAGACGTTGCCGCAGACCTCGTGGACCATCGTGGCCGCCATCGCCGCCGGGTTGTTTGTCGTGTCGCCGATTCTCTCAGTCGCGTGGGCGGTGTTGCGACTCCATGGCTTCACGCTCACTCGCCGTGGCGCGGAGCTCTTCACCGAATATGGCGGATTGACGAAGGTCACGGCCACAATTCCTCTCCGACGGGTGCAGGCCGTGAAGATCGTTCGCGGCCCCGGCTACCTGCTCACAAAGCGTGCGGCCATTCGGGTGGACACGGCCGGCGGTGGTGGCGCCTCTCCTGGCGGAGCCGAGCGCGACTGGATCGCCCCAATCATCCGTAACGACGACGTGCCCGCGTTTGTTCGGGGCTTGTTGCCGGATGTGGACCTGGGAGCTGTCGAGTGGGCTCCTGCCGATCCCCGCGCCCGCGTCCGCCGAATCCGGCTCGCTGTGTACCGCGCGGTTGTGCTGGGCGGCGTCTCCACATTCTGGCTCGACGATGTGTGGGTGGCGGGGATGGTGGCGGTGCTCGGCGTGTGGGGCGCCATTGCGGCCCATCAGTACGTGAAGAACCTCGGCTGGTCGAGGTCGGACCATGCGGTGTATTTCAAGAGCGGCTGGTTGTGGAAGGCCATCACGGTCGTGCCGATTCCCAAAGTGCAGTCCGTGTCCCTCCACGAGTCGCCCTTTGACCGCCGGTGGCAGATGGCTTCTGTGGCTGTTGATACCGCCGGAGCAGGTGACCATCAGGTCGATGTGCCGTATCTCCCGCGGGACGTCGCGGAAGACCTGCGCACGGCGCTCGCCGCGCAGGCGGCGGCAACCACCTATCGGTGGTAGTGCTCGGTGCACCGTGCGACGCAACCGATCCTCGTTGAGTGACGTAAGCCTGTGTGCCATGCGTATCGCTAAATTTTTCTCCCCGGTAATTCTTGTCTCGTCTCTTTTTCTCCCTGTTCACTCGTTCGCTCAAGACACGACAGGAGTCGGTGCTGTTGTGGGAACGGTGGTCAGTCATGACAAGCAGCCTGCGCTGGCCGTGACGGTGTGTCTGGCGGAGACCACCAAGTGCGGCGTGACCGACGAGGCGGGGGCATTTCGGATTGCCGATGTCCGGGCGGGACAGTATCGGCTTGAACTGACGCCGCCTGGCGAACCGCGGATCCTGAGTGATGCGATCGAGGTGCGGGCCGGACTGGACGCAGTGGTCGCAGTCACGCTGCCGCAGCCCGTGGCGGGGAAGTTCGACCAGACCGTGACGGTCACAGCCTCGGCGTTTGTCGCGCCGGAGGAGGTCAAGACGTCGAACTTCCTGATTCGTCCGACCCAGATTCTCACCAACGCCGGTGCGCTGCAGGATGTCTCGCGGTATCTGCAGACGCTGCCAGGGGTGGTCATCGGCACCAACGACTTCCGCAACGACATCATCGTGCGCGGGGGCAGCCCGCTGGAGAACCTGTTCGTGGTGGACAACATCGAGATTCCGAACATCAACGCGTTCGCGAACTTTGCATCGGCCGGTGGCACGGTCAGCATTCTCGACACCGAACTCATCCAGGACGTGACGTTCCTGACGGGCGGGTACCCCGCGCCCTACATCAATCGCGTGTCGAGCGTGCTGCAGATTGCCCAGCGCGAAGGCGACCGCACGAGGTTTCGCGCGAAGGGGACTGTCGGCTTTGCGGGTGCAGGTGCGATCGCAGAGGGGCCCCTCGGTGGCGGCAAGGGCTCGTGGATCGTGTCGGCTCGCCGCAGCTTTCTCGACATCTTCACGCAGGATGTGGGCTTCGGCGGTGTGCCGGTGTTGTACACGGTGAATGCGAAAGCCGTGTACGACCTGACCCCGGCCGATCGCCTCTGGGTCGTCAACGTGACCGGCATCGATCGCATTCGGCTCGGTCTCACGGAGACGACGGATCTCGACGAGGGACTCGCTGATTTTGACATTCGGTATCGCGGCTGGCGAAGCGCGACGGGTATCAACTGGCAGCGGGTGTTTGGCACACGTGGCGTCGGCCTGCTTGGCGTTTCCCACTCGGAGGCGTCAGTCACGTCCACGGTGAAGGACCTGGTGCGTGACGGAGTGCCTCTTCCCGGTGTGCCCGTCGACGATCTGATCGCGCAGGGGCCGCTGGTCTTCACGGAAGGGTCGCGCGAAGGCGAAACCACCATCAAGTACGACCTCACGACCTATGTGCCGCTGATGGGAAGGAATACGAAGTTCCAGGTGGGTGGCAGCTTCAAGGCGTTCCGTCTCAACTACGACACGGGCTCCCCGCTGGGTGACGACAGTCCGTTTTCGCCGGTTCCGGGCATCAATGCGTTCACGCTCAACCGTCAGTTCACGGCCTACCAGACTGGTGCGTACGCGCAGGCGACCAAGGACGTGACGACGCGCGTGAACCTGACGACCGGTCTCCGTTTCGACCACTACCAGTACACCGGCCATGGGCGTGTGAGCCCGCGCATTGGGCTCGGCGTCCAGTTGACCGACCGCGTGCGCTGGAACGCCAGCGCCGGTCGTTATTTCCAACAGCCGTTCTTTCTGTTTCTGGCGGCGTTCCCCGAGAACGCCGGCCTCAAGCCCGTGCGCGCCGATCACGTTGTGTCCGGCTTCTCGTTCCAGCCGGACGCACTGACGCGCATCACACTTGAGGGCTATCTCAAACGGTACGAGGACTATCCCGTCTCGACGCAATTCCCGTCACTGTCACTCGCCAACGTCGGCGACACGTTCAACGTGCGCGAGGTCTTGTTCCCGCTGACCAGCGCCGGACGTGGCCGCGCCGAGGGCGTGGAACTGTTCATCGAGCGTGCACCGGGCCAACGGTGGTTCGGCCAGGCGAACGTGTCAATCGCGCGCTCGCGGCAGGCTGGGCTGGATGGCGTGCTGCGGCCGGGTTCGTTTGATTATCCCCTTGTCGTGAATGTGTCGGGCGGCGTGGACCTGACGACCCAGTGGCAGGTCTCGACGCGTGTGGCCTATCTGGGCGGCCGACCGTACACGCCGTTTGATGAAACCGTGTCAGTGGCAGCGGGACGCGGCATCTACGACCTGACGAGGGTGAATGACGCCAGAGCCCCGGCCTACTTCCGGGTCGATCTGCGTGCCCAGCGCACCTTCAACTTCTCGAAGCCCTTGGTGGTGTTCTTCGGCGTGCAGAATGTCACCAACCGCCTGAATTTCTCTGCATACACGTGGAACCGCCGCACCAATACGGTGCGCTTCCAGGAGCAGCAGGGGCTCTTTCCGATATTGGGGCTGGAGTGGAAGTGGTGAACAGTCCGCAGTCCTGCGGGGCGTGGCGTAAGATTGGGGCATGATTGCCAGGTTCGTCGTTCCCCTGTTGGTTGCAATGCTCGCACAGCAGTCGGGGTCGCTGTCGCCGGACGAACGGGCGATGGTGGCGTTTATCGATGCCAACAACGCGGCGGCGATTGCGCTGCTTGAGCGGTCGGTGAACATCAACAGCGGCACGCAGAATGTTGCCGGTGTGCGCGAGGTCGGCAGCTTGTTCCGTGCTGAATTCGACGCGCTCGGGTTTCAGACGACCTGGGTGGATGGCGCGCCATTCAAACGCGCCGGCCATCTCGTTGCCGAACACCGCGGCGCACCGCAGGGATCCGGAAAGCCGACGATCCTCCTGATCGGACACCTCGATACGGTCTTCGAGCCGGATAGTCCGTTCCAGAAATACGAACGCGTCAGCGACTTCGCGGCCAAAGGCCCAGGCATCACGGACATGAAAGGCGGCAACGTCATCATCGTCCAGGCGCTCAAGGCGTTGCGGTCGGCAAGCCTCCTCAAGTCCATGAATATCATCGTCGTCATGACCGGCGACGAAGAAGCGGCGGGACGGCCGTTGACGATGTCGCGGGAGGCGCTTGTGAAGGCCGCGAAAGAGGCCGATGTCGCGATTGGGTTCGAAGACGGCGATGGGAATCCGGCAACAGCGGTCATCGCGCGCCGAGGCACCACGAACTGGACGTTGCGCGTGAAGGGACGTCCCGCGCACTCGTCGCAGATCTTCAACGCCGAGAACGGTTATGGAGCCGCGTTTGAGGCCGCGCGCATTCTGAACGCCTTCCGGGAAAAGCTGGCAGGGCAGCGCCACCTTACTTTTAATCCAGGTGTTGTGCTTGGTGGCACGACCGTGGACTTTGATACCGCCGCGTCCCGCGGTTCGGCGTTCGGCAAGACCAACGTCATCGCCGAGGAGATGGTGGTGGCCGGAGACCTGCGCGCACTGACGCCGCAGCAGTTCGCTGAGGCGAAGAAAGCGATGGAGGCGATCGTCGCCGCCAATCTTCCGCAGACGAGCGCGACCATCGAGTTTGATGACGGCTATCCGCCGCTCGCGCCCGCGGGCGGCAATGAAGTCCTGCTGACGCTCTACCACCAGGCGAGTCTGGATGTCGGTGCCGGTCCGGTTGTCGCCGTTGATCCTGACAAAGCCGGTGCGGCCGACGTGTCGTTCGTCTCGGAGTATGTGCCGTTCATCCTTGATGGTGTCGGCTTGATGGGTGGCGGCGGACACACGGTGCATGAGACCGCCGACATGCGCACGTTGCCGTCGCAGACCAAACGCGCTGCGGTACTGCTGGCACGACTGCATCAGGGCTTCGAAGTCAGACTCCAGGCTGGGGCTCGCTAGTGTCGACGCTCTACGACATCGGCGTCACCCGCATCGACGGTACGCCGGAGACGATGGCCGATTACCGGGGCCGGACCCTGCTCATCGTCAATACCGCGAGTGAGTGTGGATACACGCCGCAGTATGAGGGCCTTGAGGCTCTGTATCGCGAGTTCAAGGATCAGGGATTCGTCGTGCTCGGGTTTCCATGTGATGACTTCGGAGGGCAGGAACCTGCCATCAACGACGACATCCGTGTGTTCTGCGAGACGACGTTCGGAGTGACGTTTCCGATGTTCGAGAAGATCTCGATCAAGGGGGACCACGGTCATCCCTTGTTCAAGTGGCTCGCGTCGGAGAAGCCGGGCATCCTCGGCATCGAAGCCATCAAGTGGAACTTCACCAAGTTCCTCGTGGACGCCGAGGGGCACGTGATCAAGCGCTATGGGTCAGTGGACACGCCCGCGCAGATCCGCAAGGACGTGGAGCGCCTCCTTTCTTCGTGACTCTTCTGATCATCCACCACGCCGAGGCTGTCAGCCCCTACGACGACCCGCAGCGCCCTCTGACGGAAGCCGGGCATCAGCACGCCCTCCGCATGGCGGAGCTCACGAAAGAACATGGCGTGGTGCCGACCGCGATCTGGCACAGCGGCAAACTGCGTGGGCGGCAGACCGGCCACGCGTTCCTGCAGGTGTGTACGCCGTTTGCGAAGTTCACGATGGTGAAGGGGCTGTCGCCCGACGATGCACCGTCGGTGATTCAGCTCGCGCTCGAGCGCGAATCACAGGACCTGGCGCTGGTCGGCCACTGGCCACACCTTCCCGCACTCCTGCGTCTGCTGTCGCCCGACAGCGCACCGATGCCCCAACACGGCGTCGTCGCGCTGAAGACCGATGACAGCGGTCAAACATGGCACGAACTCTGGCGCGAGCCTGCTGCCAGACGTTAGATGTCAGATGTCAACAGTTCCCACGCCCGTCTGAGGTGCCGCTCTTCCGTCCGGATGTTACCGACGGCGAGGCGCAGCACGATGTGACCATCGAGGGCGGTGTGGGAAAGGAATACGTCGCCTGATTTGTTGACCGTCTCGAGGATGCGTTGATTCAGCGCGTCGAGGTCGCCCGAGTAGCCCCGCGGTGCTGCGCGGAAGCAGACGACGCTGAAGGGGACGGGGGCCGCGCGTTCCCAGTCGGGATCGGCGTCCACCCAAGAGGCGAAGAGCTGGGCGAGACGCACGTGTTCGCGGAGTCGGGCGCGAATGCCTTCGGCGCCGAAGTACCGGAGCACCGCCCACAACTTAAGTGATCGGAACCGGCGGCCGAGCTGGATGCCGGTGTCCATCAGGTTCTTGACGGTATTGGCTTCGGTCGTCTTCAGGTACTCAGGTGTCAGCGAAAAGGCCTGACGGATGACGTCCATCCGGCGTGTGAACAGGACGCTCAGGTCAAAGGGCGTGAACAGCCACTTGTGGGGATTCACCACCAGTGAGTCCGCGCGGTCGAACCCGGCGCGCATCCACTCGAATTCAGGGACCATGGCCATGACGCCGGCGTATGCGGCATCCACATGCAGCCACATCTTTTCCCGGGCACACACATCAGCCACTGCCGCCACATCGTCGACGCTGGTGCTCGACGTGGTGCCGACTGAGGCGACCACTGCAATTGGAAGGAGCCCGGCATCGCGGTCTTCGTTGACAGCCGCGGCCAGCAACCCGGTGCGCATGCGGAACTGCGCGTCGGCAGGAATGCGGCGGAGGGACTGGTGTCCAAGGCCCAACGCGATGACGGCCTTGTCCACGGAGGAGTGGGCGTGCTCGGAGCAGTACACGCGCAGCTGCGGCAGATTGCGGCCGGCGAGTCCGAGTGTGCGCACGTCCGGCACGGCGACTTCGCGGGCGGCCGCCAGCGCGTGCAGCGTCGAGATTGACGCCGTGTCGTAGATCACGCCCTCGATGCCCTGTGGCAGATGCATCAGTTGCGCGAGCCAGCGTAGGGTGACTTCCTCGAGTTCAGTGGCGACTGGCGACGTGCGCCAGAGCATCGCCTGCTGATTCAACGTCGACGAGACCAGATCCATCAACACTGCAGGGGCGCTGCCGGTGATGGCGAAGTACGCAAAGAAGCCCGGGTGATTCCAGTGTGTCGCGCCCGGCACGACGAGGCGGTCAAGATCAGCGATCAGGTCGGCAAACGGTTCGGGAAGTTCGGGCGCGTGTGCCGGCAGTGCGCTGCGAATCTCGCCGGGCCTGACCTGCGACAGTACGGCCTGGGTTTCGATCTGTTCGAAGTAGCCGGCGGCCCAGTCGGCCAGTGTGTGGGCGTGTTCGCGGAACTCCGCCACCGGCATATCGCCGAGTGGCGCGCGCGAGGGATCGTACGCCATGGTCAGCGGTGTTTCGCGACGTAGTCGAGAGCAAACTTCTCAAGGGCGGCGCTCGAGAGGCCAATGGCTTTGGCTTCTTCCACTGCGCGACCCTGCTCCCACTTGTCGACCATCATGCGCTTGACGAGCCACAAGGCGCCGACGCGGTTTGCGGATCCGCAGTTGATGAACAGTGGCTGGTTGGCCGTGTTGGCCACAACCTTGAGGAACTCATCCACCACGGCAGGATCCGGCGCCGAGCCCTTGAACGGCACATGGATGAACTGCAGCCCCGCCGCTTCTGCCGCCGCCTGTGATTCCGGAATCTGTGCGCCCTCTTCGGAGGCTTCGCGCAGATTCAATACGGCCTTGTAGCCGAACTTCGCGATAGCCGCCATGGCCTTCGGATCCGTCGCGCCGGCACAGCCCACCGTCGCGTCAACCTTCGTGTAGTTCCGAATGCCGTCGACGGTCTCCCTCTGCAGTTGTGGGGTGACCGCCAGGGTGACGGCAAGCGTGATCAGGGGAAGGAAGGACATGCGCTGATTATAGAACCTAGGGACTGCGGACCGCGGACTGCGGACTGCGGACTGTGAGGTCAGCGGTGAGCCGGACGGTCAGGGGCGCTCCTTCACGAAGTGCGGTTTCGTTGGTGTCACCGGTCATCACCGTGGCCGTGCCGCCGGCGGCTCCCGCGACGCCGCCAAGAATTGCGCCCTTCTTCCCCGCGAGGACGCTCCCGAGGATGGCGCCAGCCACGGCTCCGGCGCCGACTGTTGCCGTTGCGTCGGAGGACGGAGAGTCCCCATCGCGGAAGATGATGTCCGTGCTGATGGACAGGCGCGTGCCGTCGGTCAGGATCAACGTGTCGAACCGCAGACCCAGTCGGGGTCGTTCGCGGAATCGACCGCCGCGATCCACAGCGGTCACCGTGCCCTCGAGGCGCGCCCCGAGCGGAATCGCCACCCGGCCACCTACCGTCACCTCCCGGCTCACCGTCGCCGCCACCCGATCTTCCACCCGGGCGGTCTTCGTGGAGATCGCAAAGTCGAGCCGGATGCCAATCACCGAATTGCGCTCGACGGTGAGTTCAACCATCGGTGCGACCGGCTCCACGACCGGCTCCAGGACCGGCGGCGGAACCGGATCAGGCGCCACACCGGGTGGATCAGGGACGTAACGCGCAGGTGGCGTGGGTGGCGTAGGTGTTGTGGGCGACACTTCGGCAGGTTCGGTCGCCAGGGCCGATGGACTCGAGGACGCCGGGCGCGTCGTCGGAGCGGGTGGTGTGGGTGGTGTGAGAATCTCCGGGGCTGGTTCACCCGGCGTCGAGATGACGGCTTCGGGCACCGGCACGGCCGCCGGTTCACGCAGCACCACGTACCCCGTCACCGCGGCCGTCAGTCCCCCGGCCACCAACACGCCGATACCGATCAACTTCCAGGACACGTAAAGACCCTCACCCCAACCTCCAGCAAGGCCCGTACCGTCGACTTCCTGTCGGCAGGGCATGGGATTCCGGCGTCCTGTCTCCAAGCGGTGACCTCCGGTGTGGACTGCGGACTGCGGACTGCATCGACTGGACCGCTTGTTGCAGGACAGGGTGTCATGCGTCCTCTATTTCGAACGCTTGTCGCCGTGACCCTCCTGGCGGTGCCCAACAGCGCCGTTGCGCAACCTCAGGCTCCGAACCAGAATCTGGCCGCGCGTGACCTTGTCGCGCTTCACCAGGCCGGTCTTGGGGACGAGGTGCTGATTGCCCTGATTGAATCCAGCTACGCGGTGTTCAATCTGGGGTACGTCGAAATTGTCGACCTGCGGAAACAGGGGCTCAGCGAACGCGTGCTGATCACGATGATCGAGTCCAAGACGGCGCCTCCGCCGCCGAGGGCCGTGCCCGAACGCGAGCAGGCCGCACCGCCTCCGGTGGTGGTCCATCAAGCCGTCACGCAGGAGGTCCGCGTGGAAGCGCCGAGGGCGCCGCGCGAACGCGAATACGTGCCGGTGCCGGTGTACGTGCCGGTGCCGGTCCGGCCACGTGAGCCCGTGAAGGAACCCGAGCCGGTCTACTGGGGCTTCAACAGCCAGCGCCGACCCGATGCGTGGAAAGAGACACCCAAGAAGCCCTCGGGCGGATAATGGGGGGTGTTGTCTGAACGACGTGTAGCCATCATCGGAGCGGGTGTCATCGGTGCGTCCATTGCGGACGCGCTGGCGTCTCGCGGTGTGCGCGTCACCCTGTTCGACATGCGTGCACCGGGAGCGGGCGCCTCGCAGGCGTCCGCTGGTGTACTGGCACCGTTCATCGAAGCCAAACCCGGCAGCCCGTTGCTCGCCCTGGGCGCTCGCAGCCTGTTGATGTGGGACGACTTCATGGCGGGCGTGCGCGACCGTGCGCCAGGACATGAGGTTGAGTACGTGCGCACCGGTACACTCGAAGTCGCGCTCTCTGACGAAGAACACGCGCATCTCACGACAGCCGCCGCGTGGCTGGCCTCGGAGGGCGTCACCCACGACTGGCTCGAAGGCCCGGCACTCGTGGCGCGCGCACCGATGGTCACGTCTGCCGCCCGCGGCGCCCTCCATCTCCCCGATCACCGCATCGTCAACGTCGGCGCGCTCGTCCGAGCGCTGGTGCAGGCGGCACGGCTGTCTGGCGCAGTCTGTGTGACCCCGACTGAGATCGTGCACGTCGAGCAGGTCCGGCATGGGGTGGAAGTGCGCATCGGTGATCAACGCCATACCTTCGACCATGTGGTGATCGCGGCCGGCAGTTGGACGCGGCGCGTGAGGGTGGCGGGTGTGCCGGTGTTTCCCGTGCGACCGATCCGTGGGCAGTTGTTGCACGTGCGATGGCCCGACGGTGCCCGCCCGGCGCACTCGATCTGGGGCACACGGTGTTACACCGTGCCGTGGGCCGATGGCTCCCTGCTTGTGGGTGCCACGGTGGAAGACGTCGGCTTCGACGAACGCGCAACGGTGGCCGGTGTGCGCGAATTGATGGATGCCGTCGTTGGGTTGTTGCCGTCAGCCGCCGACGCCTCGCTCGAGGCCGTGCGCGTTGGCCTCCGGCCCGCCACCGCCGATCACCTGCCGCTGCTCGGTCCGCTGTCGTCGCATCCGGGCGTGATCCTCGCCGCAGGACACTATCGCAACGGCATCCTGCTCGCGCCGCTGACGGCCGATATCGTCTCGAAGCTGGTACTCAACAACGAGCGCGATGCCGCGCTGGATCTGGTGAGCCCCGAACGGTTCTACGGATACACGTAGGTGCTCTGGACTCCGAGCGGAATCCCAATCCCCCAGAACACCAGCAGGAAGATCGTCCACAACACGATGAACGTGAGTGAGAACGGCAGCATCATCGAGACCACGGTGCCGATGCCGGCGCTGCGCACGTAACGCTGACAGAACACCACGACGAGCGGGAAGTACGGCATCAGTGGTGTGATGATGTTCGTGCTCGAGTCGCCCACGCGATACGCGGCCTGCGTGAGTTCAGGCGAGAGGCCGACCTGCATGAGCATCGGCA
This sequence comes from Acidimicrobiia bacterium, assembly GCA_016871335.1. Lineage (GTDB taxonomy): Bacteria > Acidobacteriota > Vicinamibacteria > Vicinamibacterales > SCN-69-37 > SYFT01. The sequence goes on along the minus strand of VFZF01000007.1, from coordinate 36,331 downwards.
CAAAGATCGGCGCGAGCAGCGCCCACTTCGCCGACGCCGAACCGATCAGCAGATTCACCGACGCCGTCACCAGGATGATGCCGCCGATGGTGACCTGTCCAGGCATGTCGAGTGCCTGCAGGAACGCCGCACCTTTCAACGCCAGCAACGCGCCGAGGTTCGATCGTCCAAACGCATCCGTGAACATCGCGGCAAAAAAAGCCATGACGATGTAGTAGCCCATCGTGCTCATCGACTTGGACATGCCGCTGATGACGTCCTTCGACGACTTCACGGTCTGTGCCGCAATGCCGTACGCGATGGCGGGGAACAGGAAGAGCAGGAAGATCAGCGGCACGATTGAGCGCATGAGCGGGGCTTGGAACGACGTGATCTGGCCGTCCGGCGCGCGTAACGGAGAGCTGCCTGGCATCGCCCACCAGATGAGCAGGGCAACACCGATGGCCATCGCCAGCCCGCCCACACGCAGGCCGCGGGATTCCGCAGGCGTCAGCGGCTCCAGGGTCGGCATGTCCTTGGTGTCGCCATCCACCTTCAGCGCCTGCAGGCGGGGTTCGACGATGCGGTCGGTGAGGTACCAGCCGAGCAGCATGATCAGGAATGTGGAGGCGCCGGTGAAGTACCAGTTCGCGAGAGGGTTCACCATGCGGGCCGGATCAATGAGCTGCGCCGCGGATTGTGTGAAGCCCTGGAGCAGCGGATCGATGCCCGACGGGATGACGTTTGCGCTGAAGCCGCCCGAGACGCCGGCGAATGCGGCTGCGATGCCGGCGAGCGGATGACGGCCGGCGGTGTAGAAGATGACGCCGCCCAGCGGAATCACGAGCACGTACCCGGCGTCCGTGGCGGTGTGGCTCAGGCAGGCGACGCCGACGAGCATCGGCGTCAGCAGGGCCTTCGGCGTGAGGTTGAGCATCCACTTCAGGCCGGCGTTGAGGAAGCCGACCGATTCCGCGACGCCGACGCCGAGCAGGGCGACAAGAACCACGCCGAGTGGAGGGAACGTGACGAAGACGTTCACCATGTTGGCCAGCCATGCGGCGAGCGCGGCACCCGACAGCAGGTTCTGGACCTGAATCGGCTGCTGGTTGCGCGGGTCGATTTCAGTGAAGGCGATCGGCGACAGAATCGCGGACAACACCCAGACCATGATCAGGGCGATGACAAACAGAATCGCCGGGTCGGGCAGTTTGTTGCCGGCGGATTCGATGCCGTTCAGGAACCGGTCGATCGGGCGCTTGCGCATGCGGAGATCTCCTCAGTGGTCGACAGCATACAGCTAGTCCGCAGTCCGCAGTCCGCGGTCCGGGGCCTGCTGCTAGACTTGGGCCGTGGCCATACTGACCCCGGAGGCGCTGCGAACGGCTCTTGACGGACTGCCAGGGTGGACGACCTCCGGTGAGGCGATCGTCCGGACGTATCAGTTCGCATCCTTCCCCGATGCCATCGCGTTTGCCACCCGGCTGGCATTTGATGCCGAGGCCGCCGACCATCACCCGGACCTGCTGATTTCCTACCGGAAGGTGACTGTCACCTGGTCCACCCACAGCGAGGGAGGCGTCACTGAAAAGGACCTTGCCGGCGCCCGGGCGTCGGACGCGGCGGCCCGGTAATCCCCGATACACTTACCTGTCGGTATGCAGCTCAAGACGTCCTATTCCGCCCGGGAAGTGGCGGCCCTGACCGGCCTCACCGGCCGGCAGCTTCAGTGGTGGGACGAAGCACGCGTGTTTCAGCCGTCGATTGCGCCGCGCCGCACGTCGCAGGGCGGCTTCACCGAGCGCCGGTACTCGCCGGTGGACGTGCTTGAACTGCTCGCGCTGGCCGACCTCCGTCGCCGCGGCTTCGACAACACCAAGCTCAAGTTGATGATGGACTCCCTCCGCGAATACTTCCGGCGTCGTCTGTCCGAAACGCTGGATGACGCCGGGGATTTGCGGCTGCTGACCGATGGCAACGGCTTGTTTCTGCAGACGCGACAAGGGCACGTGTTCGATCTGTTGGTGGATCCGATGCAGGCGCTGCTTGGCAGCGACGCGTTGAAACTCAAACCCGTCAACGGAAAGGCGAAGCGCAAGGCCGCGCGGAAGCCGAAGAGGAAAGAGACCGAATGACCGCACAGAGATTTCCGTACGTGGGGCACGCTGGGTTTCAGCGTGCCATCGTGTTTGCGCTCGCCCTTCTCGCGCCGGCCGTGCTGGTCGCGCAGGCCCCCGTGCCGACGCCGGCGTCGGTGATCGGATTTGCGCCGGGCACCGAGTTCAAATTGGCGACCTACGAGCAGACGATTCAGTACTTCCAGCGGCTGGATGCGGCGAGCGACAAGCTGACGTTGCTGCCGATGGGCACGTCCACGCAGGGACGGACGTTTCACGTCGCGCTGATTTCGAGTGCCGCGAACTTGTCGAAGGTGGACCGTCACCGCGAGATCGCGCGACGGCTCGCGTCGCCCGAGGGGCTGTCGGACGCTGACGCCCGCGCCCTCGCCATCGAGGGCAAGGCGATCGTTCATATCGACGGCGGACTGCACTCCACTGAAGTCGCCGGCCCGCAGCACACGTTGCAGCTGGCGTATGACCTGTTGACGCGCACTGACGCGGATACGGCCCGGATCCTCGACAACGTGATCGTGATGTTGTGGCCGACGATCAATCCGGACGGGCACCAGATGGTGGCCGACTGGTACATGAAACACGTCGGCACGCCCACGGAGGGGGCGCCGATGCCCGGTCTGTATCAGGAGTACGTCGGGCACGACAACAACCGCGACGCGTACATGTTGAACATGGTCGAGTCGCGCGTCATGGAGCAGGCGTGGCGGCAGTGGGAGCCGCAGATCGTGCACGTGCATCATCAGACGTCGCCGTTCCCGACGCGCATCTGGCTGCCGCCCTTCGCGGAACCGATCGCGTTGCACGCGCCGCCGATCCTGTCCCGCACGGTCAACACCATCGGCATGGCGATGGCGCAGTACCTCGAAGAACGCGGGCTCGTCGGCGCCACCCACATGGGCACGTTCGACGCGTGGTATCCCGGCTACATCGATTACGCGCCGATCTTCAAGAACGTCGCCGCCTACTGGACCGAAACCGCCCTGGCCAACATGGCGGCCACGCGCGAGTATTCCGCGTCGGACTTTTCACCGGCGTACCGCGACCTGCAACCGCGCAGTCTGTACCCGAGCCCGTGGCCCGGCGGAAAGTTTGGTCTCGCCGACTCCATCGCGTACATGCACGGCGCCTCGATGGGTGTGCTGGATTACGCCGCGCGGTTCAGGGAGAACCTGCTGATGAACCGGTGGCGCGCCGGCATCACGCAGATCGAGCAACATCGCAAGTCGGGACCGTACGCTTACATCGTGTCCGCCTGGCAGCGCGATCCCGTGGCCGCGGTCGAGCTGCTGCGCCGGCTCGCGTTTGGCGGCATCCGCGTGTTTCAGCTCACCCGCGCGGTGACGATCGACCTTCGGGAATTCCCCGAGGGGTCGTGGGTGATTCCGACCGACCAGGAATTCATCGCTCTCGCCCGTTCGGTGCTTGATCCGCAGAAGTACCCCGACATCCGTGAGACTCCTGGCGGCGCACCGGCGCAGCCCTACGACGCCGCAGGCTGGACGCTGCCGATGGCGATGGGGGTCAACATGGTGACGTTGACCACGCCAATGACCGACGAGTTGCGCAAGGCCCTGAAGCCGCTTGGTACTCTGGTGCCGGCCAACGCGCCACCCATGCCGTACAACTCGCTGCAAGGTCCCGACGCTGCACCATTTGACAGCGCGCCCGGACTCGGATTTGATTCACACCCGGTCGCTGCCGCCATCGTCCCGCCTGCGGCCAGTGTTGGTCTTGCGCCCGCCATGCGCGAAAACGATCCTCCGACGTCCTACGTTGCGATCAATCCCGTCGAAGTGAACGCCTTCCGTGTCGTGAATCAGATCTGGAAGATGGGCGGCGCCGTGTCGTACCTGCCCGAGACGCAGGACCGTGCCGCCCACTACGTGCTCGGCGGCATCGACGGCGTGCGCATCAGCGACCTCCTGCGCCGCCTCTACGTCAACGGCGTCCATCTCCGCCGTTCGGATGTGCCGACGACAACGATGAAGAAGCCACGGGTGGCGATGTTCCGCCCGAACGCAAGCATGGACGAAGGATGGACGCGCTGGGTGCTCGAACGTTTCGAGTTCGAGTTCAGCGCCCTCACCGATGCCGATCTCACCGGTGCACCGCTCCGTGACCGCTTCGACACCATTATCATCACCGACGAGCCGCGTGGCGTGCTCGGGGCTGGGGGGCGAGGGGGGCGAGCAGGCGCGGCTGGCGCGCCTGGCACCGAAGGGGCGTTTCGTCCGGCTGGCGCTGCCGCCAATGCTGCAGGTGCGGAGGATGCCGCGCGGGTGAAGGCGATTGACGACTTCGTTCGCGCTGGTGGCACGCTGGTGACCATGAACCGGAGCACGGCGTTTGCGATCGAGCAGCTGAAGCTGCCCGTGCGCAACGTGCTGCAGGGCGTGGGCCGGCAGGAGTTTTTTGCCGCCGGGTCGCTGCTGAATGTGAAGGTGGATACGACACATCCCGTCATGGCGGGTTTTGCACCCGATGGGCACGTGTTCTTCAACAGCAGCCCTGCGTTTGAGACACTCGACGGGTTCAAGGGCGCCGTGCTCGCGACGTACGCGGATGAAGGGGACCTGCTCGCGTCAGGGTACCTGCTGGGCGACAAACTGCTGCGTGGCAGAGCCGCTGCGGTTGAAGTGCAGCATGGCAACGGCAAAGTGGTGTTGATTGGCTTCCGCCCGCAGTGGCGCGGTCAGACCTTCGGCACCTTCAAGGTGCTGTTCAACGCCATCATGCGCTGAGGGTGGAGCAACCGGGCCCAGGTTGGAGCAGCCGGGCTTCAGCCCGGCTGTCTCGCATGGCTACGGTGTAGAGTATCGGTCATGCCCTCACGCCTTCGACTCGTCGTCGCCGCGTCCCTGACCTTCGTCGTCTCTGTCGCCATCCCGTCCTGGCGAGGAAGTGCGCCGGTACAGGCCCAGGCCGCTGCGCAGGCGCCTGCGACTCCCTCTGCGGTTCCCGCTGAGGAGTGGTCCACGACCTCGCACACGATGAAGCTGGGGAATCAGTCGATTCCCTACAACGCGGTTGCAGGCACCACGGCGATCAAGAGCGCCACCGACGAGACCATCGGGATGATGTATTCCGTCTCGTACGTTCGCAGCGATGTGCAGGACAAGAGCACCCGCCCGGTCACATTCCTCTTCAACGGTGGCCCCGGATCGGCGTCGATGTGGCTGCACATGGGGTCGGTGGGCCCGAAGCGCGTCGTGACAGTCAACGGCCAGTACACACCACCGGCACCCTATCAGATCGTCGACAACGAAGAGACGATGCTGCATCGGAGTGATCTGGTGTTCATCGATGCGATGGGGACCGGGTTCAGCCGCATTGTGGGGCGCGGCGCCGAGCGGGATTTTTATGGGGTGGACGAGGATGCGACGGCGTTTACGCAGTTCATCACCACGTGGCTCAGCCGGAACGGACGCTGGAACTCGCCGAAGTTCATCATTGGTGAGAGCTACGGTACCTTCCGGGGCGCGGTGGTGGCCAACCTGCTGCAGCAGCGCGGTGTGCACCTGAACGGGCTCAACCTGCTGTCGATGGTGCTCGACCTGTCGACCATCACGTTTGCGCCTGGCGACGACCGTCCGTACATCTATTACCTGCCGAGTTATGCGGCCGTGGCGTGGTATCACGGTGTCTTGCAGAACAAGCCGTCGTCTCTCGAACAGCTGCTCGAAGATGCGAGACGGTACGCCACCTCCGAGTATGCCGCAGCGTTAATGAAAGGCTCGGCGCTGACCGAGGCCGAGATGGCTGCCGTCGCGAAGAGGCTCTCGACGTTTACCGGGTTGTCCGAGGATTATCTCAAGCGCGCCAGTCTGCGTCCGACGCTCGGGCAGTTCAACGCGGAGTTGATGCGGACGCGCCGGCTGACCGCAGGGCGCATCGATGCGCGCTTTGCCGGCGATACCGTCAATCAGCTCACCGAAAACGCCGAAAACGATCCGTTCAACGCGGCCGTGGGCAGCGCATACACGGCGGCCGTCAATCACTTCACACGTGAGGTTCTCAAGTTCGGCGATGACCGTCCCTATCTCAACACCAACGGTGCTGGTGGCCGGTGGAACTGGGTGCGTCAGGCCGGTGGGCGCGGGTTTTTTCCGAGTGCCCCGAATGTGCAGGGTGATCTCGTGCAGGCCATGGTGGCCAATCCGCACATGGTGGTCCAGGTCGAGAACGGCTACTACGACATGGCCACGCCGTTTTTCCCGGCGGAGTTCACGATGTCGCACCTCGGCATCCCCGCGCGGCTGCAGCGCAACATCACGCTGAAGTACTACGAATCAGGGCACATGATGTATCTGCGCGATCAGGATCGCGTGGCGCTCACAAGGAACCTGATTGAGTTTCTCGATCGAGGCTTGAAGCGATAACGGAGCGCTTACTCGCCGATGATCTTCACCAGCACGCGTTTGCGGCGTCGTCCGTCGAATTCGCCGTAGAAGATCTGCTCCCACGGTCCGAAGTCGAGCGCGCCTTTTGTGATGGCGACGACGACCTCGCGGCCCATGATCTGGCGCTTCAGGTGTGCGTCGGCGTTGTCTTCGCCAGTGCGGTTGTGCAGGTACTGTGATGTCGGCTCGTGCGGAGCCAGCTCTTCGAGCCACGCCTCGTAATCCTTGTGCAACCCCCGCTCATCGTCATTGATGAACACCGACGCAGTGATGTGCATCGCGTTCACGAGCACAAGGCCCTCGGTCACGCCACTCTCGCGCAGGCACGCTTCAACGTCGGGGGTGATGTTCAGGAACGCCCGGCGTGTGGGGACGTCGAACCAGAGTTCTTTGCGATAGGACTTCATGGGGTGCGGTCTATTGAATCACGGTCCGCGAGGCAGCGTAGAGTACGAACGCCCCGAGCGCCGACGAGCCAACCGCCAGCAGCCACTTGCGCTCGATCATCGGCGGCATCACGCGTGACGCGAACCTGTGGTGCCACTGCCACGGGATCAAGAGCAACCCGATAGTGCTGACGATGACCAGCCAGCCGAAGAGCCGGAAGGCATCCTCGAACCACATCGCGCCGGCGAAGTTGATGGTGGCCCCGCCGACCAACAGACGGAGGGCCTGCTCGGTGTAGTGGGTCCTGGCCGAACTCGCGAAGGCGTTGAGAAACCGATCGGCGACCGCCGGCGCGGCCACGATCACGGCTGCCAGGCCGATCAGATACAGGCCGAAGCTGACGACGACGATTCCGGAGAGCAGGTGCATGAGAGTGCTGGTCTATCGTCCCTGGTGCCGAAACACGTCGCCTAGGCAATGGCATCCGCGCCTGAATTCCTGAAGGTCCCGCCATGGAGCGGAGGAGACGGCTGGCAACCGGGAGATCAGGGGCGCCGCATCTGCGCTTCGAACCTGTCGGCTTTCCGGCTGAAATCCGGTGGTCGAGGCCGTCAACACCCATGGTTCGTTCGAGGGCACCATGACTCGGAACAGTCCCTCGCGGTCGGCGTACGCCGACTCATGGATCGTCTGGCTTCTGACTTCGAGCAGGGCATACAGCAGAGGTCGGCCCGTGTCGGACACGACACGTCCGGCACGCTCCTGGAGACCGATGCCGCGAGGTCCCAGCTCGACACACTCGCACATCGCCTTGATGTGCATCATAACCTCGACATGAGTCGCCGCGTCACGCCGGACACGAATCCCGTTCCGTCGAATGACGTTGAAGTTTGTCAGATCGAAGTCGACCTGATAGTCGCCTTCCGGCAGCGCCTTGAATTCGTAAGTGCCGTCGCTGCCGGTCGTTGCCCTGTGGGGATCGCCACCGGTGTGCAGCGTTGCGGTGACAGCGACTCCAGGCAGAGCCCCGCCTGCCTCGGCGCGGACCATCAGGCAAGATGGCACGCGTCGCCGTCGACTGTAGGCCAAGTTAGGGCGCGTCTTCAGAGTTGTTGGGCTTGCTCCCGCCACCGCAGCCACAGACCACCCCACACTGCGACGACAACAACCCAAGTAAGTACCGCACCAAGCAAGGAACCTCTGGACTGGATGCCGACCAAGACGGCCACACCCCAGAGGACGAACCCGCCAGAGATGATCGCAGAGCCGCGCCACTGCCGACCAAGTCGGAAGAGACCCAGCGAGAGCCATGACTGGGCAAGACCGCCGACCAAGAGCAAGACGCCACCGACAATCAATAGGTTGTCCATCAAAGCAGAACTCGTTGATGGAGCGCATGATAGCCGCTCCACGGGAATCTCCCCAACTGCCGACTTCGGACTTGCGGACTGCGGACCAGCGGACCCGCCTACGCCAAGGCTACGGCGGGGCAAGCTGCGGACCGCGGACCGTGTTACTCGATCGGGAAAACATCCGACACGTCGTCAGCGGGCCTGGGAATGACGTGCACGCCGACGAGTTCGCCGACCTTGCGCGCGGCGGCGGCGCCCGCGTCGGTTGCGGCCTTTACGGACGCGACATCGCCGCGGACAATGGCGGTGACGAGACCGGCATCGACCTTCTGATAGCCGACAAACGTCACGTTGGCTGTCTTGACCATCGCGTCGGCGGCCTCGATCATGCCAACCAGACCGCGCGTTTCGACCATGCCGAGCGCGTCACCCGAAGGTGGGGTTTTGGGGGTCATCGCGGCTGCTACTCTACCAGATTCGCCCACGCGCAGCGACGGGCAACCGGCCCATGGACCCATCCTCATGGGCCAGCACGAGCGAATCCATGAGGTTGGTCACCGTACAGGCATGGTTGGGAAGCACCCGGACGCGGTCGCCGGGCCGGAGCGGGGAATCCTCAGGCACACGACAGGTCGCGTGCTCCTCGGACAACCGCTCAATAAGAATCGCCGGTTCGGGCACGTCCTCGTTCGTCGACATGAACACCAAACCGTGCCCGGGCGCGGGAGTGAAGCCGCGGGCTCCATCATTGGTCAACGTCTTGCTGCCGCAGTCGAGAATCACGCGATCCGGCGCCGGCCGGCTGACCACCGTGGCGACGACGAACAGAGCACAGTTCGCAAAGGTCGCGGATCCAAGCGAGACCTGCGTCCTGTCAAAAAACACATAGTTGCCAGGGCGCATCTCCGTGATGCCCCGCTGCGTTGGTGCCAACGCCGCCGTCGGCGTGGATCCGACGCTGATCTCTTCCACCGTCACACCGGCAGCCCGCAGCTTCCCGGCAAGGCCGATCATGATCTCGGTCTCGGTCGCCACCATGGCCGCAAGCTCATAGGGCGATCCCGCATGGTAGGCATTGCCGGCATGGCTCAGAATGCCCTTGAACGCGAGTCCGGGCAGCGCCGCAATCCGCGCAATGCGCTCGACCAGATCAGGCGCCGCCGGATCCATGCCGCAGCGGTGGAATCCGACATCCACCTTCACCAGGATGTTCACCACCTTCCCGGCCCGGCTCATCACCGACGACCAATCCTTCGCTACGTCCTCGTCGTCGACGATAAACGACAGCGTGATGCGGTCGAGCAACGCGAGCACACGATCGGCGTTTGACGGGTGAACGGGATAAGGGAGCCGGATGTCCGTAATGCCCTCATCGGCAAAGATTTCGGCTTCGCCGAGTTTCGCGCAGCAGATGCCGATCGCTCCTGCCTCGATCTGCATCCGGGCGATGACCGGGCTCTTGTGGGTCTTGGCGTGCGGTCGCAGCCGGACGCCGGCATGGGTTGCCAGTGCCTGCATGCGCTGAATGTTCGCTTTGAGTCTGGAGGCTGAGACAACCGGATAGGGGGTGCGAAGAATCATGACCGTGGACATTATGCCTTCGGAGTTACAATTCACGGCTTGGGGGTACTCGTAATGCGACTGGACGGACGACGGATGGTATGTGGTGCGCTGGCGGCGGTCATGGTGGCTGCGCTGGTGCAGGGTGTGGGTGCGCAGCAGAAGTTCGAACCGCGATCGGGTCAGGCGGGCAAGGACGTGGTCTGGGTGCCGACGCCGCAGGAGACCGTTGAGCTGATGCTCAACATGGCGAAACTCACCAAGGACGACTATCACATCGATCTCGGGTCGGGTGACGGCCGCACGGTCATCACGGCGGCAAAGCGGGGTGCGCGCGCACTGGGCATCGAGTACAACCCGGACATGGTGGCGCTCTCGGTCGAAAACGCGAAGGCAGCCGGCGTGACCGATCGCGCGACTTTCCGCCAGGCCGACCTCTTCAAGACGGACTTCTCGCAGGCCAACGTCCTGACGTTGTTCCTGCTGCCCGACATCAACCTCCGCATTCGTCCACAGATCCTCGATATGAAGCCCGGCACACGCATCGTGTCCAACACGTTCATGATGGGCTCGGGCGAGGATGAGTGGGTGCCGGATGAAACGCGTCGTGTGTCCGAAGACTGCGTGTCCTGGTGCACCGCCCACCTCTGGATCGTTCCCGCCAAGGTGAACGGCAAGTGGACGATGAACGGGCAGGCGTTGACGTTGAATCAGGAGTTTCAGAACGTGACGGGCACGATGGGCTCAGTCGCCATCACCGACGGCAAACTCGACGGCACCTCGATCACCTTTACTGCGGGCGGCACCACCTACACGGGCACTGTGTCGGCCGACGGCAAGTCGATCAAAGGCGCCGACTGGAGCGCGACGCGCTGACGCGTGCCGCGCTCGGATGGGCAACTGGGTTGTTGGGTAGCTGGGCGGATGGTTTTTGCCCATCCGCCCAGCTGCCCACCCGCCCATCTACCCAACTATTCCGAGTGCTTTTCCGCGCTTGTGCCCTGGAAACACTCGGGCCGTGTCCCGGGCTCCGAGGTGGCCTGTGAGCGCTTCTGAGAAGACGTCACGGAAGTCGGTCGTGATCGCCAGGTCGCGGCCTTCGTAACGTTGTTCGCGTTCGAGGCCGGGCCACTGGCCGTAGATTTTTCCGCCCTTCACATTCCCGCCGAGCAGCAGCATCGCGTTGCCGTGGCCGTGGTCCGTGCCGCGCGCGCCGTTCTCCGCCACCGTGCGGCCAAACTCCGACATCGTCAGCACCACAACATCGGCCATCTTGTCGCCGAGGTCCTGCGCGAAGGCGGCGATGCCACTGGCGAAGTCGCCAAGCCGGTTGGCGATGGCCGGACCTTCGTTGGCATGGTGGTCCCAGTTGCCGGACTCAGCGAACGCCACTTCGAGACCCATGTTCGTGCGGATGAGTTGCGCGATCTGTTTGAGCGCCTGGCCGTATCCGCTGTTCGGATACACGGCGCCGTTCTGCGGCGTGTATGTCGCGATGTCCACGGACTGCAGCTGTTTGATGGCTTCAAACGCCTCTTTGCCAGTCGGACGGAGCATCGCATCAGCGGCCGCGGCGTACTGCGCCTCGAAAGAGGACTGCATCATGTCGCCGGCCTCACCGGCTCGAACGCCGAATCGTCCGAGCTGGTCGATCGCGAGCGCCGGCGCCGGGCCCTGCAGCGCACGCGGCAGCTGCTGCGTGAGCGACACCGCGCGGAAGGCGCTGGCTTCCTCGTGTTCCTTCGCGTGCAGATACCGGTTCAACCAGCCATCCCTGGTGCTCTTGAGTCCAGGTGTGCCGCTTTCCATGTAGTCCTGCGCGTCGAAGTGTGACCGCGTCGGGTCGTGGGAGCCCGTCGCATTGACGATCGCGAGTTCGCCCCGCTTGAAGTGCGGATGCAGCGACGCCATGCGCGGATGCATACCGAAGAACCCGTCGAGGTCGAGTGCGCCGTTCGCTTGTCCCGGCTGTGAAATCGCGATCGACGGCCGCGCCTGGTAGTAGGCCTTCTCGCCGAAGGGGACGATCATGTTCAGACCGTCCACGGCGCCACGCTGGAAGATCGTGACCAGCACCTTGCGCTTCGTCTGTGCCGCCTGCGCGGCGCGTTCGAAGAACGCCGGAGCGAACCCCAGGCTCAACATCGCCATGCTGCCGTTTTTGAGCAAGACCCTTCGTGTGAGCATGATCAAATCCTCATGAAAAATGAGCTCGGAGGCGATTACAAACCAGTAATCGCCTCCGAGCTCATCGCTTCTGAAATTCCGGCGACCCGAGCGTGAGTGCCACCAGATGCTGCGGCGATTCGGCTTTGGCCAGCGTATTCCGTGTGATGTCTGAGACCTCGCCAGACACCAGTGTCGTGACGAGCTGCGTGCGGGTGGTCTCGCCGGTGTCCGGCGCCAGGGTGCGCACATCAAGGCGCACGCCGCGGAGCTGGTTGCCGGCAAGCTGAATCGCGAAGTTGAGACGATTCAGCAGTGCGCCTGTGTTGACCCAGTCCATTGCCGTATCGCCCCAGCCGGTTGGCGGCTGCGCGCCATACAACGGCATGCCGAGGGTGCGCAGTGCTTGTACCAGTGGTTGCACGTTGTTGACGGTTGCATCGGACGCGCGGACGGCCGACGCGACAAACTCGAGCGGCGTCTTCACCTTGGCGCGTCGAGCCTCAACGGCGAAGAACTCCGGTGACGTCACGACGGTGCGTGTCACTTCCCGCAGGTCACCCTTCGAGCTGAGGAACACCTTCGCGGCACGATCGATCAGCGACGCGGGCGGCGTATCCGACACAAAGCGGCGTGCGAGTTTTTCCGAGATGAACTTCGCGGTCGCCGGATGCGTGGCGAGCAGATCAAGCACGGCCTCGCCGTCCTTCTTTCCGCCGGCCTTGATCGTCGTGCCAAGCACTACTTTCGGGTCGTTGTCGTGCATCGCGGCGTTGAACTGGAATGACCCGCCATCGCGCGGACGATCAATGGTCCAGCCCGTGAACGCGCGGGCCACGGCCACGACGTCAGCCTGCGTGTAACCGCCATCCACGCCGATCGTGTGGAGCTCCATCAATTCGCGCGCGTAATTTTCGTTCAGCCCGCGATTGCGCGCCTGCTGCAACAGCTGTTGCTGGCGCTCCATCTGCTGCTGATTTTGTGGCCGCGCCGCACCCCTGCCGCCACGCCCACCACGCGCGGCGGCGAGGCGCTGACGTGCCATCTGCTCGTCCGCCTGACGCTGCGCGGCTTTGGGATCCACGTTCTGGAAGTTGTCCAGGTAGAACAACATCGCCGGGCTCTCAGCAACGGCGCCCAACATGTCGCGGAAGTTGCCAAGCACATGCGGACGAATGGTGTCGCGTTCGTACTCGGTGAGGTAGACGCGCACCTGCCCTTTGCCCGAAAACACATTGAAGTGGTTGAACCAGAAATCAACAAGCACTTCCTCAAGCTGCCGTTCGGACACCACCGCGCGCATCAGACGCGCCTGCATCAGGTCCTGGAGGATCTGTTGCTCACGCTGACGCGCAGCCTGCATTTCTGGTGTCACGTTCTGGGCCGGTCGCGCGGGTTGACCCGCCTGTCCCATCATCGTCGGATCCATCATCACCGGCGGAGTGGGTGGCCGGCCCAGTCGTCCGGCAGCCTGCTGCCCAGCGCGGCGCAGCGCCTCGGCCGGTCCGTAGTAGTCGCGCGCAATCTCGGCCGTGGTCAGTTGAATAGTCGGGTACGCCGCAAGGCGGCGGTCGATCACGGGATCCACGATGCGCTCGGGATGCAGCTGCTGCTCGATGAACGCTTCAAGGCCCATCGCCTTCACACGGGCGACATCCCCCGGCCTCGGTCCGTACCCAAGCCGATTCAAGACGTGGACGACGGTGTCGGTGTCGGCCTTCACAGCGACCGACTGACCGGAGAGTGGTGCGGCGACGCCGAGACCGGCCGCCACCACAGCGGCGACCAGGCGTCCGGAGAATGAAAGATGGCGTTTCATGACTGTTTGGACCGGCACTGGGGAATGATAGTTAAAAGTTGGGCGGTTGGGCGGTTGGGCGGTTGGGTGGATGTGTGGATGGGTCGATGGAATTGAGAGAGATTGACGGGCCCCTCTTGGAACAGGTGTTGGATGACACCTATGACCTGTGGGGGGATGGGCTGAGCCGGAAGGCGTATGGCCTGTGGAACTTGGCCCAGATGAAGACTACCTGGGGGAAGTCGAATCTGGCTCGGGTGGGCTTTGTGGAGGGGGATCGCGTCGTGGCCTCGGCCAAACGCTACCTGTTCGACGGCGTGATTGGCGGCCAACCGGCCAGAGTCCTTGGCATTGGCGCCGTCTTGACGCCTGAGTCGCACCGTGGGCAGGGGCTGGCACCGAAGCTGATCGAGGCCATGATCGCCGACGGGGAGGCGCGCGGCTGCACAGTGGCGCTGCTGTTCTCGGAGATCGGTGCCGACTACTACACCCGACTCGGTTTTACCGTCGTGCCTCGCCGGATGGTGACGATCGACGTGCCACGCACCCGACGCGGGGCTCCCGCCACCATGGTGCGGGCCGCCGACCCGCTGGACCTTCCCGAGATCTCGGCGCTGTCGATGACGTACGCGCACGACGCGTCGTTTGCACTCATCCGCACGCCTGACCTGATTGACTTCGGCATCACTCGCCGCCGCCTCCGTGCAGGACTCGGCCCGGCCGGTCTTCGCCAGGTGGAAGTGTTTGTGGCGGAAGAGGGCTACCGTGCCGCTGCCTTCATCATCGTCAGTCGCGGACCCGAGGGTGTCGTCCTTGAGGATTGCGGCGATCGCGACCCGTCCGGTGCCCGCATCGGCGCGCTCCTGGAGGCCTACGTCGAGCGGGATCCCTCACAAGGCGATCGCACCTTGCGCGCGTGGCTCCCCCCAGGCCTGCATCCACCCCAGGTCCACCTCAGCGCACCCTTTGATGCCCCCGAAGTCATGATGGTCCGCCACCTGCCCATCCGCCCACCCGCCCACCAGGTCTGGTGGCCGCTGGACATGTTTTGAGGCGTGACGATGTCACTTTTCGGATCGGCGCCCGGTCCAATGTTCTTGAGATGCCTGTTGGGAAGCGCGAAACGCGTCGAGTGTTGAGTATCGGTTCATGGTCGCCCGCGTTGAGAACAATGCTCGCGAGCGGGACCAGCGCGTGTGGTTGCCTGGTGGGCGTGTATCAGGTGTGGGCCGGTGCGCCGCTTGCCGTCGTGGATCACGCGCACACCCAATGCCCCCACCGTCATCGGCAGGGCGACGTGGTGGACAACGAGTCAGCGACGCCGACGGCCGAGCACGCCTGAGATGACACGCGCGGCGTTGAGGCCCGACTGACCGGTGAGTCCGCCGCCTGGGTGTGTGCCTGCGCTCGCGAGAAACAACCCCTCAATCGGCGACGCGTAGCGATCCGCCCAGCCGAGTAGTGGCCGGCTGACCCACCACTGGTCCAGCGCGCCCTCTCCGTGGAAGAAGTGCCCGCCGCTGTAGCCCCAGCGGGCTTCCAGGTCCGCCGGCGTGAGGACTTCCCGTTCGACAATCTGCGATTCGAGCGCCGGTGCATGCGGCGCAATCACCGCGAGTGCGCGCTTGAGCACTTCCTCGCGCGTGATGCCGGAGTTGTTCGCCACACCATGCACATACATTGAGAGTGGATGGTGACCCTGCGCGACCAACGTGTCGTCGCTGATGCCCGGGCAGCTCAACTCCACCCACGGTGAGGCTGCCATCCCGCCGTACTTTGTGGCGTCGTGCGCGCGCTCAAGGTAGTCGATTGACGGTGCGATGAGCATTCGTCCTCGCAACGGCAGGTCGTCACCATGGAGCGCCGTGAATGCCGGCACACCGTTCAGGGTCAGATTGATCTTCGCGGTGACTCCGCGCGCGCGAATCTGCTGCACACGCTGACGGAACGTGGGCGGCAGGTCGGTCGGGTCCACCAGTGAAAGCAGCAGCTGTTTCGGATCGATCGCACCGACGACCACGTGTGCCTGGATCTCCTCACCAGACTCCAGCACAACGCCGGCAGCAGCGCCTGCGTGTGTGAGCACGCGCGCCACCTTCACGCCCGTGCGAATCGTGACGTTCGACTGTGTCGCCATCGAGGCCAGCGCGGCTGAGAATGCGCCCGGCCCTCCCTCGATGGTGGCGCCTCCGCCCACGGGCATCGGGTCCTCAGCCAACCGCTGTAACAACAGCGCACCGGTGCCCGCCGACCACGGGCCCATGTGGTGACCGAAGATGGCTCGCGCGGCGACAGCCGCCTGCACGAGGTCACTTTCGAACCACTCCGACACCAGGTCTGCGACGCAGATCGGCACGTACCGGCCGAGTCGTGCGAGTTCGCGGCTGCCCAGCGCCCGGGCATGCCGGCCAACCTTCAGCAGCCGCCACAAATCCGCCGAGGCCGGTGAGTCAACCGACGGCGGCTGGTGCCGATTCAGCTCCTTCAACACGTGGGCCAGTCGCTGCAGCGTCACACCGAACGACTGCCACTTTGCCGCGTCCGCCGATGACACACGTGCAATCGACGCGGCCGACAGGATGTGATCGCGATGGAACGTGATCACCTCGCCCTTCGTGCCGAATGTCGTCAGCACCGGGTCCGGCATCATGAATTCAATGCCGGCTCGATCGAGCTTGAGCGTGCGGCAGACATCCGCGCTCACCGGGCCCAGCGCGTGGCTCAGCGTCGGCAACTTCACTCCAAGGGCCGACGTGCCGGTGACCGCAGCGCCGCCGACCTGGTCCTCACGTTCGAGCACCAGCACCGAGAACTGTTTCTTTGCGAGCACGTTCGCGGCCACAAGACCGTTGAGACCGCCGCCGATGATGATGACGTCGGTCATGACTGCATCGCCTTCATTGCAGCGTTGCGGCCGGGCGCGCCCATGAGGCCGCCGCCTGGGTGCGTCGCCGATCCGCACATATACAGCCCCTTGATCGGCGTGCGGTAGTCGGCCCAGCCCGGCGCCGGCCGCAGAAAGAACAACTGCTCGAGTGTCAGTTCGCCCTGAAAGATGTTGCCTTCCGACAGCCCGAACTCGCGCTCGATGTCCAGTGGCGTCAACACCTGCCGATGCAGGATCCGTTCGCGGATGTTCGGCGCGTGCCGGGCGATGGCGTTGATGACGGCGTCACCAAACGCTTCGCGATGATCGTCCCAGTCCGCCGGCGACCCATCGTCATTGCGGAGGTCGTACGGCGCGTACTGCACAAAACACGACATCACGTGTTTGCCGGGCGGTGCCACGGAGGGGTCGGTCAGACTCGGGATCACGATGTCGATGTACGGCTGTGTCGAATACCGCCCATACTTCGCATCGTCGTACGCCCGCTCCATGTATTCGACCGAGGGCGAGATGGAGATTGCACCGCGCAGATGTGGCCCCACGCCGGGCATCGCGGTGAAGTCGGGCAGTCCGTCGAGCGCGATGTTGACCTTGCCGGAGGAGCCGCGGAACTTGTAGCGGCGGATGTCCTCGACGAACTCGGTCGGCAGATGTTCCTCGCCCACCATCTTCTGGAACGTGAGGCGCGGGTCAACGCTTGAGAGAACGGTGTCTGCCAGGATGTAGTCGCCGTTTTCCAGCACGACACCGCTGGAGCGGCCGTTCGATACCATGATCTTCGTCACGGTTGATTTGGTGCGAATCTCGGCGCCGGCAGCACGCGCGGCTGAGGCAATCGATTCGGACACCATGCCGGTGCCGCCGCGTGACAGGCCCCATGACCGGAACGCGCCGTCGATCTCTCCCATGTAGTGGTGGAGCAGCACGTACGCCGTGCCTGGTGATTTCACCCCGAGGAACGTGCCGATGATGCCCGACGCTGACATCGTCGCTTTCAGCACATCGGTCTCGAACCACTGGTCGAGGAAGTCCGTGGCGCTCATGGTGAGCAGTTGCAGCTGGTTGTAGCGATCGTTGTCGGGCAATCCGCGGAAGCGGTTGAGAATGTCGAGCAGCGGTTTCAGCTCGCGCAGCCGCATCGAAAACGGGTCGGGCGGCGTCATGCCGAGAATCGGCTTTGCGAACCGGCCCATCTCCACCATCGCACGCCCGTATTCGTCGTACGCCTCGGCATCCATCCGCGAGTGCCGCGCGATGTTTCGGAACGTCTGGGCGTGATCGTTGGTGCGCCAGAGGTGGTCGCCGTTCGGCATCGGCGTGAAGGTGCCGTCCAGAGGCAGGATTTCGAGGCCGTGGCTGGCGAGATCCAGTTCGCGGATGATCTCGGGCCGCAGGAGCGACACGACGTACGAACACACCGAGAACTTGAATCCTGGAAAGACTTCTTCGGTGACCGCCGCGCCACCCACCACATGGCGTCGTTCGAGTACCACCACCTTGCGCCCTGCCCGGGCGAGGTACGCGGCAGCGGTCAATCCATTGTGGCCGGCGCCAATGACGATGGCGTCGTACTGTTGTGGCATGCGGAGACATTCTAGTGGTCCGGGGTCCAAAGGCCAAGGTCCACTGCGGCCACTCCACAAGGGGTACTGCGGACTGAATTCCCGAACACCGGACCCTGGACCGAAGGCGCCGGCGGGAATGGTGGTCGTTGAAGCAACTTGGGTTGTGGTCATTCTGTCGTCTCCGTGCGATACAGACGGAGCCGACCGGCGTTCCCTGAGAACTCATTAACGTATACTCGCAGCCGCCTGCCGTGACGGTGCCCGCTGACCTCATCTCGCTCCTCGAACAGGGCATGGCGATCCATATGGGGACGCGCATTGCTCGGCTCGATCTCTCCGGCGCGAGGGTAGTCGCCGTGTGGATCGAAGACGACTGTGAACATCTGAACGCAGACGTGACGACGGCGGACGCACGGGCCGATGAGCGTGCCTGCCGGATCAAAGGGACATATGTGCGCCAGCGCCCTGCTGAACCGGTCGAACTGGCCGATTCGCGCTGGAACTGGACGCCCGGGTCACCCTGCTGCAAGAGCCCAGAAGGCCCCCTGGACCCCGGACCCAGGACCCCGACTAGAATCACCTATGCCCGTAGGAACCCCTTTTCACGAACGGACCTTCCCGCTGTGCGGCAGTCTCAACTACCGCGAGTGGGCCGGGTACTACACGGTCAGTGCCTATGAGGCGCATCACGAACACGAATACAACGCCATTCGGAACGGGTCGGCCCTGTTCGACATCTCGCCCCTCTTCAAATACCTGATGACGGGACCCGACGCGTCGCGGCTTGTTGATCGGGTGATCACACGGGACGCCAACGGCCTTGCGGTCGGTCGGGTCATCTATACACCGTGGTGTGACGAACATGGCCGGGTGCTTGACGATGGGACGGTGAGCCGGCTGGGGGAGCAGAAGTTTCGCGTGACGGCGGCGGAACCGAACCTCCGGTGGTTCCACCAGCATGCGGCGGGGTTGCAGGTCTCGATCGAGGATGTGTCGGAGTCGGTTGCGGCGCTTGCGGTGCAGGGACCGACGTCGGCGACGTTGCTGCGCAACGTCGTGCATGCGGATATTGCGGCATTGAAGTACTTCCGGGTGACGTCCGGGACCATCGCGGGCGCGAAGGTGGATGTGTCGCGCACCGGGTACACCGGGGACCTGGGTTACGAAATCTGGATGCATCGTGAGGATGCGACCAAGGTGTGGGACGCGTTGATGGCGCACGGCCCGGCCCATGGGTTGCGACCGGCCGGCATGCTCGCGCTTGATGTGGCGCGCATAGAAGCCGGGCTCCTGTTGATCGATGTGGACTTCTTCAGCGCGCGCAAGGCGTTGACCGCGTCGCAGTTGTATTCGCCGTTTGAGCTGGGTCTCGGTCGGCTTGTGGACTTCAACAAGGAACACTTCATCGGGCGCGCGGCGCTGGCCGCTGAACAGGCACGCGCGCCGCGGCGGCGGATTGTTGGCGTGGCAGTTGACTGGCCGGCCGTCGAGAAACTGTACGAAGCTGTCGGGTTGCCGCCCATGGCGCAGGCTACGGCGTCGCGCGTGGCCGTGCCGGTGTCGGTTGGCGGCCGCCAGATCGGCCGCATGACGTCGTCAACGTGGTCGCCGATTCTCAAGCAGATGATCGGACTCGCGACGGTTGACGTGGCACATGCCTCCACAGGGTCGAAGATCGAGGTCGAACACACCGTGGATGTGGTGCGCCATCGTGTGCCTGCGACGGTGGTGCCGATGCCGTTCTTCAACCCATCAAGGAAGGTTGAGTAGGGTTGGGTGAGATAATCGCGGCATGTCCGGATTGGTTGACCTGCGGGCGGTCCGGATCGCTGCGTCGGCGATTGTCGCTGGGGCGCTGTGTGTCGTGCTTGCGACGCGCGTGTTCACCGAGTTCGACGCGGTGCGCGTCAAACTCGTCACACTTCCGGTGCCTGCGGTCGATGGCACTGTCCGGATTGATACATCCCACGACGCCCGCACAGCGCAGCTGAGTGCGCCTGTCGCGCTGATCGCCGTCCTGCACAACTCGTTGCCGGCCCAGCAGACTGTTGCGATCGAGGTGGACGACCAGCCCGTCTGCACCGCGACCATCGCTCCACTGACGTCAAGGCGACTCGACTGTGTCGTGTCGACCGGGTGGGTGCGCGGACCGGCGCATCAAATCCTGCTGACGGGCGAGGGACCTGACTGGTCTCTGGAGTTCCTGGAGATTGCCACGCACCACGGGTCGTCTTCGCGGCTGTTTCCGTTTCACGTGTTGCCCAACGTGAACGCCGACTTTCATCGCCCGAACTGGGTTGTCGTTGGTGTGACCTGGCTGGTGTTGTGGGGGATCCTGCTGGTGCGACCGGCGACCACATGGTCGAGACGTGTCGTGCTCGTGCATCGCGCTGTGGTGGCCGCCGGTGCTGTGCTGGCAGTGGCCATGGTGGTGTCGCCGTGGGTGTCGTCGTTCCTGCTGATGATGCCGGCGAGTTCCTTTGTCGAATTGTTGGCCGTGGTGCTCGCGCCACAGGTGTGGCATCTCGGTACGATTGGCGGCGGTGTGGTTCCCGCCACTGCTGATGCTCGTGTCGACAGTGGCCTTCAGCCTGTGGACGCAGGTTGGCCGCCACATCGGCCTCGCGCTGGTCGGCTATGGCCTGATGGCCTTGTCGCTGACGTTTCCAAACGTGTGGGGACACATCGGGAATGCACAACGTACGTCTTACGAAGTGTTTATCCTGCTCGCCCTGGCTGCGGTGATCACGCCTTCACTGTCGCCCAGATCCCGGCGCCTGATCCTGTTGTGCTGGATCGTGAGCGCGGTCTACATCCTCTACGGCGCCTACGATGGACTCAACACGCGGGAAGCGATCTTTCCATGGTGAGTTACTCGTGTGCAGCGACAATGAATCTGTCGAAGGCGTAGAGCAGGTCCTCGCGCGCAGAGTATGGGCCTGGGCGATAGGCGCGGGCACTGATGCCGCGTTGCGCGAGGTCGCAGACGTGCCAGTCCTGGCGGTTTGTCATGTCCCAGAACGCCCGCACGTCGGCTGACGAGAATCCGGGCTTGGCCATTTCGTCAGGATGGAAATACCACTCGCAGACGAGACGTGTGTGATTGGTGGCGATGGGCCAGAGCGTGTGGGTCATCACGTAGTCGGGATGTGCGCTGATCAGCAGATTCGGGAAGAGGGCGTAGTAATAGACGCGCCGTTGATCCTCGGGTGCGAGGCCGGGCAGAAAATCCCGCCGGCACGTGCCGTCCATCGACATCGTCGCCACGCCGTCGTTGAGGTCCATGCGGCCACCCATGTAGGTGGGCCGCAGCGGCTCGTTTTCGCCGCTCAGATAGTGCGAGAGCTTGTTGAGCGCCGGGTGCAGGTTGGGGCAGTGCAGGCACTCGCTGAAGTTCTGGATGATGAGCTTCCAGTTGGCCCGGATGTCGTAGGTGATGCCGTCGCCTCGCCGGAGCTCCCCCATGTGCCAGGGCCGGAACTTCGTCGGCATGTCGGCGAGTTGCTGCTCGAGTGTGGGACCGGTATCTGACAGGCAGACGTAGATGAACCCGTCCCACACGCCGGCACGCGCCTGCAGCAGCGGGAAGTCCTCCTTGCGGAAGTGCGGTGACCCGTCCATGTGCGGCGCACCGATCAGCTGGCCGTCAAAGTCGTACGTCCACGCGTGATACTCGCACTGAATCGATCCTGCGAAGTGTCCGCGCTCTTCGGCGCAGAGGGCCGTGCCGCGGTGCCGACAGAGGTTGTGGAAGGCCTTGACCGCGTCTGGCTCACCGGGACGGCTGGTGCGCACGAGGAACAGTGAATCCCCTGCGAGATGGCGGGCGAGATATGACCCGTGCTCACCCAATTCCTCGAACCGCCCGACACACACCCACATGCGACGGAAGAACACGTCGAGTTCGCGCTCGAACATCGCCGGGTCGGTGTAGTACTTCGCCGGCAGGGTGAACGCGGTCGGGGGGAGCGGGGGACGAGGTGTGGCGGACATCAGGCTTGGTGGCTCCGGGCAGCCCCAATATACTCACACCAAACCATGGCAGGCCTCAAACGCGAGCTGGGCAAATGGGACCTGACCGCCATCGGCGTCAATCAGGTCATTGGCGGGGCGGTCTTCCTGATGGCCGCACCCCTGGCACGGGAGATCGGTCCCTGGAGCGCGATTGCCGTCGCGCTGATTGGGATTCTCTCGCTGATGATCGCGCTCAACTTCGCCGAAGCCGGCAGCCGCTTTGACGGCACCGGTGGCGCGTACCTCTACACACGCGCGGCTTTCGGGCGGTTCTTCAGTTTTGAGGTCGGCTGGATGATGTGGGTGACCCGCGTGACCAGCTGGGCCTCGGTCGTGAACGGGCTCACGACCGCGCTCGCATACTACTGGCCATCACTCGGGGCCGATCAACCCGGACTCGCGCGCGAAGTGGTGATCACAGGCGTCATTCTCACCATCATGACCATCAACGTGCTTGGCATCCGCCAAAGTGCCTGGGTCGTCAATGCACTGACGATCGGCAAGCTCACGCCGCTGGTGATCTTCATCTTCCTCGGATTGCCGCATGTGGCGTTCTCCGCACTGGTGCCAGAGCTGGCGCCGACTTGGACGCAGATTTCGACGGCGGCGCTGCTGCTCATCTTCGCGTACGGCGGCTACGAAGTGGTCGGTGTACCCGCGGGCGAGACCAAGGATCCCACGCGGGCCGTCCCCTTCGCCATGGTCATGACCATCGTCATTGTGGCCATCGTGATGACGCTGGCGCAGGTGGTGGCGATGGGCACGTTGCCGGACATCGGATCGTCTCAACGCCCCTTGGCTGACGCCTCGTTGTTGTTCATTGGTGTGTGGGGCGCGTTATTGATGACCACGGGCGGTGCGGTGTCCATGAGCGGCAACAACATGGGGCAGGCGCTGTCGGGGTCGCGCAACCTGTTCGCACTCGCTGAGCAGGGCGACCTGCCGTCGATCCTCGGTCGAGTGCATCCGCGGTTCCACACGCCGGCGGTCGCAATCGTGTTCACGTCGCTCGTCGCCTTGGGGCTCGCACTGTTTGGCGACTTCGTGACGATGGCGGCGAGCAGCGCGGTGAGCCGGTTGATGGTCTACGCGGGCACGTGTGCGTCCGTGCTCGTGCTGCGGCGGCAGGGACCGGCCGCATTCACGATTCCCGGCGGTCCGGTGATTCCGATCGTCGCACTGCTGGTCTCGCTCGCCATTCTTGGTGGGGCGACGACGCTGCAGTTGCAGGTCGGTGGGATAGGTCTCGTGGTCGGTGCGGTGTTGTTTGCCGTGGCGCGGTGGAGAGCGACATGAAACACGTGATGTCGGTGGTGTGGGTGGTGTTGGTGATGTTGGTCGCGCCCTCGGTGGCGTCGGCGCAGATGGTCATTCTGGTGCGGCATGCCGAACGGGCGGATGGTGGCGCGCCTGCGGCCAACGCGATGATGACGCCGGCTGATCCGGAACTGTCGGCGACCGGGAAGGCGCGGGCATTGACGCTCGCGGCGATGCTCAAGGACGCGGGCGTGACGAAGATCGTCACGACCCAGTACAAGCGGACCATCGACACGGCGGCGCCGCTCGCCGGTGTTCTGAAGATTTCTCCAGAGGCGATCGAGTCGCGCGACCAGGCGTCGCTCGTTGCGAAGATCAAGGCGCACACCACGGGCGCGGTGCTGGTGGTGGGTCACTCGAATTCAGTGCCGGCCATCATCAAGGCGCTCGGCGGTCCGGACGTCATCATCGGCGAGAGCGAATACGACAGTCTCTTCTTCCTGGCACCCGGCGGCGTGCTGACGCGCGTGCGATTCCAGCCGTGAAGCCGTTCGTCGTCGGCGTGGCGCTGCTCGCGTTGACCGCGTGTGCGACGACGCCGTCACGGTTTCCGATTCGTCACCCTCCGATCGCCCCGAACGCACCCACGTTGGCGCGGATGTGGGACGCGGAGAAGGTGTCCTCGCCGTTGTCGCCGCTGGTGGATCACGCGGAGGTGCGGCAGCGGGTGATGGCCATTCGGGACGCCGGCGGGTCACTGTTCCTGGTCAAGGAAGAGGGCCGGTCGGTCGAGAACCGCGAAATCTGGAGTGTGTCGTTCGGGCGCGGGCCGTTTGTGGTGTTGATGTGGTCCCAGATGCATGGCGACGAGCCCACGGCGACCTCGGCGTTGTTTGATCTCTACGAGTACATCCGCAGGCACCAGCATGAGCCTGCGGTGGCGCATCTGCTGAATCAGCTCACCGTGCACACCGTGCCCATGCTCAATCCAGATGGTGCCGAGCGGTTTCAGCGGCGGAACGTCCAGAACATCGACATCAATAGGGACGCGCTCGACCTGGCCACGCCTGAGGCGCGGCTGCTCAAGGCGCTGCGGGATTCGCTCAACCCGCAGGTCGGGTACAACCTGCACAACCAGAACTGGCGCACGTCGGTAGGGCCGCCGATGATGGGCGCGGCCATCTCGTTGTTGTCGGTGGCCTACGACGAGGCGCGGTCGATGAACGACGGCCGTGTCCTCACCAAGAAGCTGGGCGCCGTGATTCGTGACGCGTTGGAGCCTTATGCGCTCGGGCGCATCGGACGGTACGACGATTCGTTTGAGCCGCGTGCGTTTGGCGATCAGTTGACGCTGGTCGGCACGCCGGTGCTGCTCATTGAGACCGGCCCCTGGCCCGATGCCAATCCCGATCCGACGCTGGTGAAGCTCAACTACGTCGCGCTCGTGCGGTCGCTGCATGCACTGGCGGACGGGTCGGTGCATCACGCCGACCCTGCCCGGTACGACTCCTTGCCGGAGAACTCAGGCGGCGGGTTCCACACCGTGATTCGCGGCGCCACCGTGACGCGTACGGAGGGCGAGACGCCGCAGGTGATCGACGTGGGCCTTGTGGGTGTGCGCCGCGTGCGTCTGGAGAACGGCAAGCGCACCGCCGTGCTGAATCTGACGGTCGCCGGCGCCGGCGATCTGACTGCATCGGCGACCTCGTTCGACATCAACGCCGCCGGGCAGGTGCTGGCGCGCCGCACGCAGGGCGCCGCCGTCGGCGCCGTTGTGTCCGTAGCGGCTGTGGATCTGGTGATCACCACGGGCGCGACAGTGCCGGCCGATCTCATGTTGCTGACGCCGCAGTCTGACGGCCGGTACCGGGTGGAGCGGATTGTGACGTCCGAGGTCGTGCTTGGAGTGAAGTGACGCGGCCGCGTCAGGCCGGCAAGATATCGGTCTTCGAGAAATCACCCCCGACAAAGAGCAGAGTGTCGCGCGCAACGCGCGCGGTCGCATACGCCAGACAGTCGCCGTAATTGAGTGCCGCAGCGTGGCGGCCACGACCGAATCGTCGGAAGGCCTCGGTCGCCGCGCGCCATTCGGCCTCGCCAAACGACACGACAGTCACACCCAGTTCCCGCACAAGGCCTTCGACTGATTCAGCGCTGCGCAAGCCTCTCCGGCCGGCAAACACGAGGCTGGTTTCGACGAGTGTCGGGGCCCCGATGCGTACGTGGTCAGCCGCGAGGATCCGATCGACAAGATCCAGGTACCCGGGCTCGGCAAACAGAATGGCGATCAGTGCTGAGGAATCGAGCGTCACACACCCTCTGGGCCGTACCCGAGGATCGCGTCCTCTTCGGCGCGGGTCATCACGCGGCCCTTTTCCTTCTTCGGCACACCCGTCCATACCTGCTTCTTCAGATATGCCAACACGGCCGCACGGCGATCGGGCACCGGAGTGACGACAAGTCGTCGCTTACGCTCTTCCAGGGCACGGCGAATGGCCTCGGTCTTCGACTCGCCGGTCAATTGAGCGACCTCTCCGGCGAGGCGCTCGACGGACGTGTTCTTGATGTTCAGCGCCATGGCTACACCATGGTATACCACAAAGGTGTAATGGTATAATATTGCGCGGCACGACCCGGGATACAATGCCTCCGCATGAAGCTCGCGATCATCGGCGCCGGCGCGGTCGGCGGATATTACGGCGCACTTCTGTCACGGGCAGGCGCGGATGTAAGTGTCGTCGCCAGAGGCGCGCATCGGGATGCGATTCGCGCCAACGGCCTGCAGGTCGTCGGCAGCGTGCAGGGCGACTTCACCGTGCACCTCCCGGCTGAAGACAACCCCGCGGCGATTGGGCCCGTCGACGTTGTGCTGCTCACTGTGAAGACCTACGACAATACGTCGGCGTTCCCACTGATCGCGCCGTTGCTCGGACCAGACACCTGCGTGCTGACGCTGCAGAACGGTGTGGACAGCGCGGATGATCTGGCCGGCGTCATTGGCAGAAGCCGCGTGATTGCTGGGCCGACCTACGTGGCGACCGCCATCGACGCACCCGGCGTGATTCGCCAGACAGGCACCCACCGGCGCATCGTCTTCGGGGAAGTCTTTGACCCCGCACCGACAGTGTCGCCCCGCGTGCGCGATCTCGCCGACCTGATGGTCGCCGCCGACATTCACGCGGAGCCGGTGGCGGACGCGCGGATTCCACTCTGGGAAAAGTTCATCTACCTCGCGCCATTTGCGGCGTTTACCGGCGCCGCGCGCAAACCCATCGGCGCGATTTGGGAAGACGATCAGGCGAGAGCGACGTTCATGGAGGCGGTGGCGGAAGTGGAACGTGTCGCGCGGGCGTCAGGGGTCGACGTTGCTGCCGATGTGCGCGACAGGATCGCGACGTACACCGGTAGCATCCCAGGGACCACACGTTCGTCGCTGCTGATCGACTTACAGGCGGGCAAACGCATCGAAGTGGAGTCCCTGCCGGGTTCCGTCGTGCGCCGTGGCCGCCAGGTCGGTGTGCCGACGCCCATTATGCAGGGCCTGTATGCTGTGCTCAGGCCCTGGGCCCTGGGGCCTTCCTGAAATGAGGCAATGGGGCAATGAGGCAATGAGGCAATGACGCTGTGCTGACGGTGTTGCTCGTCATGCTGGCCGGCGTGGGGGCCGGCAGCCTCGGCGCCATGCTTGGTCTTGGTGGCGGGATCTTTCTGGTCCCGATCCTCAACATCGGGTTGAACATTCCCATCGACAAGGCGATGGCCATCAGTCTGGTCACCGTCATCGCGACATCCAACTTTGTATCGCTGTCGAGTGCCGGCCGGAAGTGGGCCAACGCGCGCCTGGCGATGGTGCTGCAGGTACCGGCCGCGATCGGTGCCCTGGCCGGCCTCGAGATCCTCGCGCTCATCGAGCCCAGAATGCGCGAGCAGATCTTCGGCGGCACCGCGTTGCTCGTGGCTGCCGTCATGATTGCGCGGCTGGATCACCGCAACGTAATGCTCAGGGCCGCCGGTGATGTCGGTGCCCTGGGTGGACGTATCGAGGATCCCGACACAGGCCAGAACGTCGCATATCGCGTCACGCGGCTGCCGTTTGGACTCTCCGTCGCGTGTTGTGCCGGCATCATTTCGTCGTTGGTTGGAGTCGGCGGCGGCATCCTCGTGGTGCCCGCGCTCAACTCCCGGTGCGGCGTGCCGATGCGTGTCGCGGCCGCCACCAGTGCCGTCATCCTCGGCATCACCGCTCTGCCCGGGGTAGTCGGCTATTACGTGGCTGGACACCTCACGATGCCATTGCTCGCGGCGGGCGCTGTCCTCGGCGTACTGGCTGGGTCGAGGGCGGGCTTCTGGATCACCACTCGTGTCAAAGTGCGCGCCCTGAAGATTTTGATGGCCGGCATCCTCGCGGGCGTCGCCGTGGAGTACCTCTACTTCAAATGACCACCATCTACGCTGCCGAACGCCTCCGCTCATGGCTCCGCATCCTGCTTGCGGCCACCTCCGCATGTCTCGGTCTCGGACTGGTCATGTCGTTCCTTGTGACCGGCCCGGTCGCGCAGGTGGCCACCGCGCTCGTCTGGACCGGCCTCGCGCTGCTCGTGCTGGTGCCGCTGCTGAATGTCGTGTCGGTGTTTGCCGAGGAATGGTCCGCCGGCCGGCGGGCGTTCGCCTGGGCCGCGGCGGGCGTCATCCTGCTGCTGATCACCACGACGATCTACAAGTTGCGATAGCTCTGGCCCGCTCAAGTTCAGCGCGCCCTACATGCGCTCCGCGCCCTACATGCGCTCCTCGTAGGGCCCGCTGCACTGTAGCGGGCCACGCCAGGCGCGCTTCAGATCAGCGCGCCCTACGTTTCGTTGTCGGCGAACTCTTCAGGGCTTGACAGAATCGCGCCGGCGTGTGCGGCGGCTTCGCGCAGGCGTTCGTCGGCGGCGCCGCGCATGCGGTCGAGCAGTGATGAGATGCGCTCGGTCTGCCGCGCGATCGCGTCGATCTCGATGGCCGCACCCGGGTGCAGCTTCTGGAGAATGCCGCACTGACCCGCGATCACCTGCAACCCGCTGTTGATGTCGGTCGCAATCGACAACGTCATCTCTGCCGTCGCCTCCATTGTCCTGTACCGATCCAGCGCGAGGTACTGGTGATGGACGATGTATGCAAACGCGAGGACTTCTGCGAGCGGCTGAAGGAGGTCCCGGTGGCTGGTTGTGAAGGCGGCCGTACGCTCGGAGATTACGGTGAGCGCGCCAATCGCGCGGTTGCGCGAGATGAGCGGCAGGATCAGCAGCGAATGGAAACCCTGGGAGGCGAGAACGCCGGCGTCGTGAAAGTCGGATGCGAACGCCCTGGTGTCTTCGATCAGCACCGGGTCACACGTACGAATGACCTGACCAAAAATGCTGCGCTCCAGGCCGAACTGCTGCTCGGCGCGCGGGCGACGCCGACGCTCGGGTTCGCTGACGCGGGAACTGTAGACCTGCAGCGACTGGCCGTCGTCTTTGACGAGGGCGAGGCCGAGGCGGTCACAGGGGATCAGGGTGCCGATGCGGCGGGCCAGCGCCTGGAAGGCGAGTCCGACATCCTTGGACTGGCCCGCGGTGGTCAACATCTCGTTGAGGGTCGCGAGTTGATCGACCTCGGAGAGCGTGGCCTCGTGTTGCACCTGGCGGGCCTGGAGCTCGGACCGGAGCCTGCCGATCGAGCGAGCCGCTACGAGCGCAAGCGTCAAGATGGCCCCCCAGGCGACGAGCAGGTGAAGCGCCGTCGCCTGACCCGGCGTGAGCCAGCCGCGACCGGCGCCCGCCCACACCACGACCTGGAGCGCCGCTGTGGCGATCACCGTGACCTGGAGGGTGCGGGGCTCAGTCATTCGCTGTTGAGTTTGTACGCGTCTGCGACCGGGCGCAACGGGCGATCGAACCAGGCCGGCCGCCGGGTGCCGTCCGGACCGGGGGCGGGACGGGTCCGGGCCATCCACTCCTTGTAGAGTTCGTGGGACTTGTTCGTGTCCACACTCACATCGCCGTACCTGTCGTCGGGGCCTGCCTTTTCGAGCCGCACCCGTTGATGCCAGCAGTGCATGCCGCTGACCGGGTCGGGCTGGACGGGGAACGTCAGGTTCTGATGCACACCGACCTCGGTCCACCAGACACGGCTGCTGTCAGGGTCCTTGCTCGAGAAAGGCTGGGTGCCGTGGACCTGCCGCATCTCGACCTTGCCGTCGGCCGACCGCGCGATGCGCACAAGCGCCGTCGCGTTACGCGCGCCGCCCTTGTCCTCATCGAGCCGCCAGCGGCCGAGGTGGTGCGACATGCCAACCACTCCGGGGGTGATGCCTTCGGTGACCCAGGCGCGAGTGACAAAAAAGCCGATGCCCGTATGGACTTTCACCAGATCGCCGGTGGCGATGTTGAGGCGCGCGGCGTCACCGGTCGCCATCCACAGCGGATTGCTGTGGGAGATTTCATACAACCACTTCACGGGTGACCGCGTGTGGATGAGCGTCGGCAGCCGGAAGTTCGGCAGCAGGTCAAACTCGTTCTCCGACCGATTCAGGCCGCGCCAGTACACATGGCCGGGCACATACCGGGGAATCGCGTGTTCGGGCCAGCCCCACTCGGCGAGTGTGGACGAATAAAACTCGAGCTTCTTCGACGGTGTCGTAAAACCGGCCGTCTCGTAAGCCTTGCTGTAGACGTTGTCGTCCACCTTGAACACGCCGTACTTCCGCATGTACTGGAGCGGCGTGAGCTCTTCCTTCGCTGCGGCTTCCGGCAGGCCGGGCACGGAGTTCTCGAACATCCAGCCGTAGTAGTCGTCCACGGTGATCTTGTCGCCGGGACGATACGGGGATTCGAAGAACTTGCGAATGCCGAGCGAGCCGTCGGGATCCACTTTCCACGACAGCGCGACCCAGAACTCGGACTCTTCCCACACTTCGCCAGGGTTGGCTTCGTGCGTCGAGGAGACAGGCGTGCCCTTCTTCTCGAGGGCCACGCGTTTGACCGGCTGACGGAACCCCAGCCAGCGGCCGGCATGGGTTTCCTGACTCATCGTGTCGTGCCGCTCGGTGCCAAGGCCCATCGGCAGGATGTAGTCGGCGAACCAGGCGGTCTCGCTCCAGATCGGCGTCAACGCGACGTGCATGCCGATCTTCGATTCGTCCTCAAGCACTTCCATCCACGTGAAGCCGTCGGGGTTGGTCCAGAGCGGGTTGTAGACACGCGTGAAGTAGACGTCGAGTTTGCCGCGGCCCTCCTTGAGGAAGTGAGGCAGCAGGAAGCTCATCTCGTGGAACGAGAGCGGAAACTCCTTCGGGAACAGCAACTCGTTCCAGTACTCCGGCGCCGGTGGCGGATTCGGATGTTTCGGCACGAACTTGTTTGTCGCGTGCAGATTGACGCCGCCCTTTTCACCGATGGCGCCCATCAACACCACGAGCAGATACAACGATCGTGTGATCTGCCATCCCCAGAGGTGACCGGCCGCTGCCGCGCGCCAGCTGTGTGTGGCGAACGCCGTGCCAGCCGACGCCACAGCTTCAGCGGCCTCGATGATCTTGTGCGCGGGTACGCCGGTTTCAATCTCGGCGTACTCGGGCGTGAACAGTTCGTATTCCTGCTTCAGCGCCTCTTCGAACGCGTCAAACGTCTTCGGCAGGTCGGGCCGCATCGCGTCGAGATACTGCTCCCAGTTCACCCACTTCTCGACAAACGCCCGGTTGTACTTCCTGTGATCGATCAGATGCCGGGCAATCGCCAGAATCAGCGCCGCCTCCGTGCCTGGATTGGCCGGCAGCCACAGATCCGACTTCGCCGACGTGTTCGACAGGCGCGGGTCCATCACGATCAACTTCGCGCCGGCCGCCTTGCCTTCGATGATCCGCTGCGCATGTGGATTGAAGTAGTGCCCCGATTCCAGATGCGACGACAGCAGAAGAATGGTCTTCGCGTTCGCGTAGTCGGGCGACGGACGGTCCGCACCCGTCCACAGGAAGTGTCCCAGTCGCGCCGACGACGAACAGACGTTGGTGTGACTGTTGTGGCTGTCGAGGCCCCAGGACTGGATCACGCGGTTGGCGTACCCATCCTCGCCGGGACGGCCGACGTGATACATGATCTCGCGCTTGCGGTCCTCGACGATTGCCTTGCGCACACGCGCACCGATGTCCTCCAGCACTTCGTTCCACGTGACGCGCGCCCACTCTCCACCGCCACGTTTCCCGACGCGCTTCATCGGATACAGGATGCGATCCGGATCCTCGAGCTGGTTGGGCGTGACGACGCCTTTGGCGCAGGTGCGGCCACGGCTGCCCGGGTGCACCGGGTTGCCCTCGATCTTCCGGACGTCGAGTGTGTCCTTGTCGACATACGCGATCACGCCGCACGCCGACTCGCAGTTGAAGCAGATGCTCGGGATGATCCAGTAGTTGCGCCGATCCTTCTTCGGCCAGCTCGTGGACTCGAAGTCGACGTAGTTATCCCAGTCGGTGACGGGCGGATGTGAGCGGAATTCAGTCATTGGCCCATTGCCTCATTACGAAAGTGGCACACACTGCCCGGCCTCCACCCAGATGTATTCCCACGCGAGCGAGCCGGCCAGGGTCACCAGCGCCATGGGGACGAGCGCGAACATCGAGAAGCCGGTGACCGACGCGATCCAGAAGAGGAGCAGCGGCGCGATGCCTCCGAGGCCAAGCGCGCCGGTCCAGAAGAGCTTGGAGTAGGCGCCCGATCGAATCGCGCGCACGGCGAGCGCGTGATGCCGGCTGTGACTGCGCAGCACGAGGTTTTCAGCGACAAGAATCAGCAGATGCACCGCCGTGGCGCCGGCGAGGGTCCAGCCGAGTGCGTGTAGCGTGCTGGTCTCGACCGTCACGAACAACGCGACGAGCAGCAGCGCCGCGCTGCCTTCGGCGGCGGCCTGGGCGATGAGGTCGACCGTGTGGTGCCAGCCCTGCCAGAGATCCCGCGCGAGGCCCTGCGCAAACAGCAGTCCCGTGTAGGCCGTTGCCGCAAGGGCGATCGGCAGCGCCAGCACCGCGAGCACGGTGATGACGATGGGGAGGTTGAGGAGCCAGGCGAGCATCCAGAGGCCGGCGATTGCGCCGTGAGCGGTGAGGATGAATGCCCCGCGCGCCATCCACGACGTCCAGTTGGGACGCGTGAGGATGTAGTAGAAGCGCTCGGGCCGTTCGAGGTCCCAGACCAGCACCGCTGCGGTGACGACCGCAAACACGGTGGCGATCACCGGCGCCGCGATCCCGGTCAACGAGGACGTGTCACCCATGAGCCAGAACAGCGCGCCGAGGAACAACGCACCCGTCGAAATGCCCTTGGCCATCAGATAGAGCACGAGGTCCATGCCCCACGCCTTCTTGTGCGGCGCGTCGTAATCCACGCGGGGAGCGCCCGGGTCGACGGAATCGGGTTCGTGTGCGCCGAGCGGACGCAGGTGCACGTTCCCTTCCTTGAAGATGAACGGTCGCGTGGCGATCTCCGGCTTGATGATGCTCTCGTCGGCCTGCAGATAAAAAATCTTCGGTCCGGTGCCCTTCTCGGGCTTCCGCACGGAGAAGTCCTGCTGGGCCACGATCTGCGCAACCTTGGTCGCCGGGTCGTCGAGGTCGCCAAAGATGCGGCACTCGGTGGGGCACACACTCACGCACGCCGGCTGCAGCTGGTTTTCGATCCGGTTCGCGCAGAAGTTGCACTTCTCCGCGGTGCGCGTGTTCGGGTCGATGAACAACTGGTCGTACGGGCACGCGGCCATACATGCCTTGCATCCGATACACGCGTCGCCATGGAGATCGACAATGCCGTCCTTGCGCCGGAAGAGGGCGCTGGTCGGGCAGATGTTCATGCAGGGCGCATCGGTGCACTGGTTGCAGAGGACCGGCAGGAACAGGCGTTCCGCGTCGGGAAAGCGGCCCTTCTCGACCGTCTTGACCCAGCACCGGTTCACCCCGACGGGGATGTCGTGTTCCGCCTTGCACGCGATCGAGCAGGCATGGCACCCGATGCACTTCTTCAGATCAATGACAAACCCGTAGTTCGGCACGCGAAGGGACTATAACGCAGGCAGCCCATAGATGGAGTCCACGAGGAGATTGAGTTGCGAAGTTCCGGGGCTCCGGGCGAGTCGTGCGATCTCGCGCTGTACACGCGATCCGGTCCATGGCGGTACCGGCAGATTCTCCACCAGCGTCGTCGTCACGTGGCTCCCCATTTCGAGACGGACGATACGGTCGAACACGGCCGAGTTGAACAGGCCGCACAGGAAGTGCTGCTGTTCGATTGGAAGGTCTGTTCTGAGGCAGAACAACGTGTGGGTGGTGACCACGCCCTCAGGAATAATCGCGGCGACCAGCGCATGCGTGTTGCCGACGCCGGAGACGTCCCGGTAGGCGAGACGCGGCCGCAGGTATCGGCCGTCGGCCAGTCTCGCTTCCGCCTCCGCTGCATCAATCACCAGCGTCGGGCCGTCCGGGTCAAAGACGAATGGCGCGATGTGTTTGCCTTCGGCGACGAGCAGGCCTGACCCTTGCGGCGTGCGCGGCCTGAAGAGGTCGCGATCGTCGGAGGCATTCAATTCGCGACTGAAGGAGACGCCCCACCCCGCCGCAGAGCCGAGCGGCGGATGCTGCCTGATGCGGGTCAGCCACTCAACATCCCCCGGCCCGCGCAGGTCGAGCAGGCGACGTGTCGGGCCTCCGAGCCGCACCAGCGTGTCGTGGTCCAGTTGATGCGGCAGCTCAGTGTGCTCCTCGGGTGCACCACGCTCCGGAATGGCGTCCGCCTCCTCGGCTGTCATCACGCCAAACCTGGCGCGTGTGGCTATCGTTGCGGCGGCATCACGAGGTGAGCGACACACCGCCACTACAAACCGCACCCCTCGATGGATCGGGAACAGGCCTCTGGCGTTGTCGAATCCGACGAAGGTGTCGAGGGTGCCGGCGTCGATGACCGCACGCCTCAACTCCGCTGCCCCGTCGTCGACGGCAAAGCCCCAGGGGAGGACCAGGCCCATGCGACCGCGGGGACTCAGGAGTTGCAGGGCGCGGTCGACAAACGGCTGATAAAGGTTGACGTGCCCCGAGCGGCACAGCGGGAAGAGTCCGGATTCGCGGATGAACCGCACGATCGGGTCGCGACGCATCATGGCCCATGGGGGATTGCCAATGACGGCATCAAATCCCGCGTCCGTCCGTGGGTGGCCTTCACCGTCGTAGAACACATCGGCAAACTCGAGTGGCCAGTGGAACAGTTCGCGCTCGGTCGCCACGGCCGCTGCCGTGCGACGCCACAGCGCCAGGTGTATGCCGCCCAGGTTGTCCTGCTCCCGCACGATCGACTCGATGGCATGCGTGAGTTCGCCGGCTGACGGCACCGGCATGCTCTCGGGCCAGAACCATCGCGAGCACCAGAGGTGCAGGGCCTCTCGCCAGCGCGCCGAGGGCCCGGTGTCCGACGAGAGCTGCGTCCACTGCCGTTCCTTGTGGCGCACGACATCCACGGACTCATCCGGTTGGCCGGCCATGGCGAGCAGCGGTGTCGTTACCTGCGCCATGCCGTGACGCAGGCGGCCATCCATCTCGTCAAACAGCGGCAGTGCGTGGTCGCGTGCGCCGAGCGGTCGTCGCGCGGCGTCAGGCGTTGTGCCGAGCAGGCTGTTGCCGACGCGGAGGCGGTGGTCGAGGAATCCGAGTGGTTTGCCGTGCGCCAGCGTGGCCAGCCACATCGACAGTCGTGCCACCTGGACAGCGACGGGATTGGCATCCACGCCGTAGAGGCAGCGCTGCGCAATCGTCCGTCTGAACCCGGCGCGTACGTGGTCATCGATCTCCAGTGGTGCGTACCGCCCCTCGGCGATCACTGTCCGTTCGTACGCGTCAGCGAGGTACTGCAGGGCGGCGACCAGGAACGCGCCGCTTCCCATCGATGGATCCACGATGCGGAGGGAGAGGAGGTGGTCGGATGTCGCGCCATCAACGAGTGGACCGAGGGTGCGGCGCACGGTCAGGTCGGCGATGGCGAGGGGCGTGTAGAAGGTGCCGGTGTCTTTGCGCGCAGCGCTGTGGCCCTTCGTAGCGGGACGCAGGCTCGCGACGTCGCCCATGGTCGAGGGGTCGAGGTCGAGGACACGTTCGTAGACGGCGCCAAGTTGTTCGACGCCGAAGTCGCCGTACTGCAGCGGCAAACGTCCGACGGCGTCCGTCCTGGTGCCGAGTGCGAGGAGCGTGGTGCGCAAGGCCTGGTCGCGGGCACGGCTGCGCGGTGTGGGGCCTGCGGGGCGGCGGTCGGATTCCAATGAGGGCGCCGCGCGTCTGGAGAAAAGGTGACCGTTGAACGGGAAGACCCGCAGGGAGTCCACCTGCCCACCGGTTCTCGACAGGGTGGTGATCGCCGCGAGTGCGTCCCAGAAGCCGACGGTGCCGGTCTGCATTGCGTCCTGACACAGTCCGCTGAGCGTGTAGGCCTCGCGATAGATCGGGTGGTGGATGGGGACGAGCGCGCGCGACTCCGCGAACAGCAGGAAGAGGATGCGGTACACGAGCGTGAGGGACTCGTCGAACGCCGAGGGTGTGTGGGCCGCCCGTCCGCGCAGCACGCGCGTGAGCGCGCGCAGCGCCTCGACGACGCCCGTCTGCAGGTCGCCCTGCAGACGGGCGTGGTAGCCCGCGGCGTCGCGCAGCCACGCGTCGAGCGTGGCGTCGCCCGCCCGGCCGGGCTGACGCCCGGCCGGCTCGAACGCCGCCGCGTGGCCCAGCGTCAGCAGAATCCCCGACGCGCCCGGGGCGAGCGCGTCGGGGAAGGTGAACTCGAGCGCGCG
>VFZF01000006.1 GCA_016871335.1 Acidimicrobiia bacterium | reverse complement strand
GTGTGGACGATGCGCGTCCCGACGCCGCGGCATGACTACGCCGGCACGATTGGCGCGATCGCTGATCTGGTGCGGGCGGGCGAGGAGGCGGTCGGCGCGACGGTCACGGTAGGCATCGGCATTCCCGGCGCGCCGTCGCGGGTCACCGGCCTGATCAAGAACGCGAACTCCACGTGGCTGAATCAGAAGCCGCTGCACGCCGATCTCGAGGCCGCACTGGGCCGGCATGTGCGGCTGGCCAACGACGCGAACTGTCTGGTCATGTCGGAGGCTGCGGATGGCGCTGCGGCGGGCGCGGGCGTGGTGTTTGGCGTCATCCTGGGCACCGGCACCGGAGGTGGGGTGGTGGTGGATGGCCGCCTGTTGGAAGGGGCGAACGCCATCGGCGGCGAGTGGGGACACAATCCGCTGCCCTGGCCCGACGCGACCGAGTGGCCGGGGCAGACGTGTTATTGCGGCCGCACCGGCTGTATCGAGACCTGGTTGTCCGGCCCGGCACTGGCGCGCGAATACACTCTGGCGGCCGGAGATGTGGTCCCCGGTGAAGTCGTGGTGGCCCGGGCGGGTGCTGGGGAACCGGCGGCGTGCGAGACACTGGCCACATGGGAGGGCCGGCTCGCGCGGTCGCTGGCGACCGTCATCAACCTGCTCGACCCTGACGTCATTGTGGTGGGGGGCGGCTTGTCGCGGATTCCGGGAATTTACGAACGGGTTCCCGCGCGCTGGGCGGAGTGGACGTTCTCCGACGTCGTGTCCACCCGCTTTGTGCCGGCCGCGTACGGCGATGCCAGTGGCGTTCGGGGCGCAGCCTGGCTCTGGCCCTTGTATACTCACCCCACGTCTTGATGCCAGCCACGACTGCCCGCCGCATCCAGATGCCCGACGAAGGCATCGAAACCCTGTATGGTCCCTTTGACGAGCACCTGCGCTCGCTGGAAAGGGCGCTCAACGTACGCCTGAAGACCCAGGGACACGAACTAATTGTCGAGGGGGAGACCGACGACGTGGGGCGGGCCGAACGGGTGGTCGACCAACTGGCGCGCCTGCTGACCGCCGGCTACCGGTTTGGCCGCGGAGACGTAAAGACGGCGGCCCAGCTGCTCACGCAGAACCCGAACATCGAATTGCAGGAGTATTTCCTCCGCAGCACCGCGCGGTCGGCAGGACGCAAACAGGTGGCGCCCAAGAGCGTGATGCAGCGAGAGTACCTCGAGGCGATCGAGGCGCACGACGTCGTGTTCGGCGTCGGCCCGGCCGGCACGGGCAAGACCTATCTCGCCATGGCGCAGGCCGTGGCGTATCTGCTGGCGAAGCGGGTGAACCGCATCGTGATGGCGCGCCCGGCCGTGGAAGCGGGGGAGAAGCTCGGCTTCCTTCCCGGCGATCTGGCCGAGAAGGTGAATCCGTATCTGCGGCCGCTCTACGACGCGTTGCACGACATGCTCGATGCCGAGCGTGTTGAGCGCCTGCTCGAGCGCGGCGTGATTGAGGTTGCGCCGATCGCCTTCATGCGCGGCCGGACGCTCAACGATGCGTTCGTCATTCTCGACGAGGCGCAGAACACCACCTCCGAGCAGATGAAGATGTTCCTCACGCGTCTCGGCTTCGGGTCCAAAGCCGTCATCACCGGTGACGTCACGCAGATCGACCTGCCGGCGGGGAGAGGATCGGGGCTGATCGACGCCCTGCGCATTGTGGACGGGGTGGAAGGCGTGAGCATCATCCGCTTCGACGACAAGGACGTGGTGCGGCATCCACTTGTGCAGCGCATCGTGAAGGCGTACGACGCCTACACGGCGGGCACCAAACCACACGCCTGACATGGGGCCGCCCTCCACATCCCGGCTTCGTGTACGTGTCACTGACGGCCGTGGCCGGCCCGTGGCGCAGGCCGCGCTGGGCCGGTGGCTCGCCGGCGCGGCACCGGCGTCGGCGCGCGGCGAGGTCACGGTCGCGCTGGTGAGTGATGCGACGATGCGCCGGTTAAATGCGCAGTTTCGCAAGGCAGACTACGCCACCGACGTCTTGTCCTTTCCGTCCGACGAGCCGGGACTGCTCGGCGACATCGCCATTGCGACCGGCGTTGCGGCCCGTCAGGCGCGCCGGCTGGGGCACAGCGAGCGGGTCGAACTGCGGGTGTTGGCCCTGCACGGTGTGTTGCACCTCCTGGGGTACGATCACGAGACCGACACGGGGGCAATGGCGCGTGTGGAAGAACGCCTGCGCCGTAAGGCCGGGCTGCCCTCCGGCCTGATCGCCCGTGCGCATGGTTCTGGTGTGACCGGCCGATGATCTGGATTCCGCTGCTTGTGTTCGTCGTGGTGTGCGCCATGGCGTACCTCGCTGTCATTGAGACCGCGTTTGGCGTGTTGATGCGGCTGCCGGAGCGTCTCGAGGCCGAACGTGAGAGCGACGCCGACGGCCTCACGTCCTATCTCGACGATCCGCTGAAGCTGTTTGTGCCGGCGCGCTTCATGCGCGGTCTGTTGCTCATCCTGGTGGTGGTGCTGCTGGCGCAGCCGATCGGCGTGGGCTTCTACGCGGCCGTGGTGCTGTTTGCACTGGCGGTTGGCCTGAACGTCGTGGCCGGGCACCTGATTCCGGCGCTGGCCGTGCGCCGCGCCCCGGAACGCCTGCTGAGCATGCTGCTGCCGCCATTCACGGCGATGGCCAATGTGGTCACTCCGCTGACCAGCCTCGTCATTGGCTGGCTCGGGCCCGCGGAGTCGCTGCCGGCGCGTCCCAACGGCCATGCCGTGTCGTCGCCCGCACGTGCCAACGACGTGTCGGCCGACGAGGAAGACGGGCAGTTGCTGCGGTCGGTGGTGGATTTCGGCGACACACTCGTGCGTGAGGTGATGACACCGCGGCCGGATGTGGTCGCCATTCAGGCCGACGCGACCGTCGTCGAACTGCGGGCGTTGCTGCGTGAACAGGAATACTCGCGCGTGCCTGTCTTTCAAGAGAATCTCGACAACATCGTGGGGCTGGTTGTCGTGAAGGACCTCATTCAGCGCGAACAGGTGACCGACGACACGACGGTCAGTGACATCATGCGGCCGGCCGCGTTTGTACCGGAGACGAAGCGGGTGGCGGATCTGCTCCGTGAATTCCAGCAGCGCCGCTTTCAGCAGGCGATGGTCGTGGATGAATACGGCGGCATCGCCGGCCTGGTGACCGTTGAGGATCTGATCGAGGAAATCGTCGGCGAGATACGGGACGAATACGATCTCGAGGCTGAACCGATCGTCGTCGAGGCCGACGGCGCAGTGGTGTTCAGCGCGAAGGTGGCCATCGAGGAGATGACCGAGCGGCTGGGACTCACCATCGAGGACGAGGGGTTTGAGACGGTCGGCGGCTACGTGCTCAGCCGCACCGGTCGGGTGCCCGCTGCGGGCGAACGCCTTGAGGCCGACGGCGTCTCGATTGAAGTGCTCGAAGCGGAACGCCGGCGCATCCACAAGGTGCGGGTCCGCCGGCTGCCGCCGACTCCGGAAAGCGACACCGAGTGAAGGCGGGGTACGTCGCGTTTGTCGGCCGGCCCAACGCCGGCAAGTCGACGCTCATGAACAAACTCATGGGCCAGAAGGTGGCGATCGTCTCGGACAAGCCGCAGACGACGCGGCACCGCATCACCGGTGTGCGGAATGAACCCGGCGGCCAGATCGTGTTCATCGACACCCCGGGCATCCACAAACCCGAACACCGGATGAACCAGCGCATGGTGGATGCCGCGGTCGACACCCTGCGCGAAGTCGACGTGGCCGTGCTGGTCGTGGACGTCACGGAGAAGCCCGGGGCGGGCGACCGATACGTGATCGAGTTGCTCGGCAGCGCGAAGTGCAAGGTCATCGTCGTCCTCAACAAGATCGACCGGTTGAAGCAGAAGAACCAGCTGCTGCCGTTGATGGAGAGTTACGCGAAGGCGCTGCCGGTGGAGGCCATCGTGCCGATGTCGGCGTTTCATGGCGACGGGCTCGACGCCCTCGTCAAGGAACTGCTGGCCGCGCTGCCCGAGGGGCCGCCGCTGTTCGACGAGGAGTATTTCACCGACCAGACCGAACGCACGCTCGCGGCGGAACTGATTCGCGAGAAGGTGCTGCGTCACACGCGCGACGAATTGCCGTACATGACGGCCGTGGTGATCGACCAGTTTGAGGAACCCGCCGAGCCGGGAGAGCCCACGAAGATCTACGCGTCGATCCTGGTGGATCACCAGTCGCAGAAGCCGATCATCATCGGGAAAAACGGCGAAATGATCAGACTCATCGGCACCGAGGCGCGCGCGGATCTGCAGGAGTTGCTGCAGGGCAAGGTGTTCCTCG
The DNA here is from genome assembly GCA_016871335.1 of Acidimicrobiia bacterium. Taxonomy (GTDB): domain Bacteria; phylum Acidobacteriota; class Vicinamibacteria; order Vicinamibacterales; family SCN-69-37; genus SYFT01. The sequence continues at coordinate 174,528 of VFZF01000006.1, read as the reverse complement.
ACCTGCATGTGAAGGTCAGGGGGGACTGGCGCGATGACGAGCGATTGCTCGACGAGTTGGGGCTGCGCCGTTGATGCGGATCGTACACGTGGCCGAGGTGGATCCGTCATCCGCCACCGGCATGGGGCGAGTCGCGTGGCACTGGCAGCAGGAGGCCCGTCGGCGCGGTCTGCCGTTTGTGCACATTGGCCGTAGGCAAGTGCCACCTCTGCGGCACCTTGTGCAGTTTCCCGCTGCCGCCCGCCGCGTGTATCGCTCCATGCGGCAACTCGAGGACTGTCTCGTGGTGCATGAACCCGCATCGGGAGCTTTCGTCAAGTTCCCGTCGCCGTTGGTCGCGGTCAGCCACGGTGTGGAACGCCGGATGTGGCAGATGCAGTGTGAAGGCCGCTTCGGGGACGATCAGCGGCCGTCACTCAAGACCCGGGTGACGTTTCCGCTCTGGCGTCTGCGCCACGCCGACCACGGCCTGCGCCGCGCCACACACGTCTGCGTGCTCAATCAGGATGACGCCGCTTTTGTGCGTGACGTCTACGATCGTCGTGCAGAGGACGCGACGGTGTTGCAGCACGGCGTGAATCCGACGTCGCTGACCGCTGACGATGTGCCGGCCGGTCCGGTGACGGTGCTGTTTCTCGGCTCGTGGATCCCACGCAAAGGGGTGGCTGCGCTTGTAGCGGCGGCGGAGGCATTCGCGGCTGAGGGGCGTGAGGTCCAGTGGGTGCTTGCGGGGGACCGGCGGGGATGCCGGCAGCATTCGCAGGCAGTTTTCTTCCGCCACCCAGGACCGCGTGCGGGTGATCCCGGGATTTGCGGCGGCTGAGGAAGAGGAGCTGCTCGCGCAGGCGCACATCTTTGTGTTGCCGAGTCTGTTCGAAGGGCAGCCGCTGTCGTTGTTGCAGGCGATGGCGTCAGGCCGCTGCTGCGTCACCAGTGATGGCTGTGGCCAGCGGGACCTGATCACGGATGGGCGGAATGGTCTGCTGTTTCGGCCTGGGCACGTGACGGCGTGTGTCGATGCGTTGCGTCGGTGCGTCAGCGACGCCGAACTGCGCGTGGCTCTTGGTCGCGCGGCGCAGGCGTCTGTGACGGGGCGCACGTGGGAGCGCGCGGCCGGCCAGGCCCTTGATCTCATCACGCGGGTGGCCACGTCATGAGCGCGACACGGGTGTATGCGAAAGTCGTCGGCGGCATTGCGGCGTTTCTGACCGTCGGGTTGCTCGTCAAGTACTCGCAACTGCTCTTCACGTATGAGCATCGCTGGCTCATTCAGCCGCAGGGCGCCGTCAAGAGCCGCCTCCTCCAGTTCTGGATGTCGCTGCGGTTCTCCTGGCAGGAGTTCGCTGTGGCTGCGGTGCTGCTGGCTGTGGTGCTGCTCTGGAGCCGATGGCGACCCGAACCCGGGCGGTGGGAACGCGCCTCCGTGATGGTGTTCCGAGCGGGGTTGGCTGTCACGTCACTCATCAGCGTGTTCGGCATCGCGTACTACGCCGTGTATCACACACACTTCTCCCTCGACGACCTCGAGTACATCGGGTTTGCCCCGCAGTTGCTGGCGTCGACTGATCTGTTTGCCCATACCTCGATTGCCGTTGGGGTGGTCGTGTGGGTGGTAACCATGACCGGATTGCCGCTCTGGGTCTCACGGTGGGCACCGGGCACGGTGAGCCGTGTCGCTGCGGGCGGCATCGTGCTGCTTGCGGCCCTTGCCGGTGTGACGTGGGCGGCCGGCCGTCCTAATCTTGCTGAAGCGCGCCTGGAACCGCACCCCGTCGTGTGGATGCTCTTCGGTGAACGGGTCAGTTATGCAGATCTGCCCCCGGCTGCCGTGATGGCGCCGATCGGGCCGCAGCACCGCGCCCTCGTACCGGTGATGCGTCCGCTCAACGTGGTCCTCGTCATTCTCGAATCAACCCCGGCGTCCTCAATCGTCGCCTACAACGACGCTGCGACGGGCGGGCGCCGGCTGTTCGCGGAGTGTGCCGACGACATCACCACGTTTGAGCAGGTGTTCGCGGTGGCGCCGAATTCCACGTCGGCCTTCGTCAGCGTCATGGCAGGGGAGACGCCGGGCCCCACGGCTGCGGCGGCGCTCGCCAGAATCGCGGATGTTCCGACACTCAGCGAGGTGCTCAAGGCCCGCGGGTTTCAGACGCAGTTGCTGGTGAACGGCGGGACCGACCCGATCATGGATGCGTTGGCGGCGCGTGGGTTCGACCGGTCGCTGAACATGCACAGCACGTGGGAGGTCGGCGCACGGCACGCACGGACCACGTGGGGCTTCGACGACCGGATGTTGTTTGACGAAGCGCAGGTCTTCCTCGAGCGGCAGGGGGACGGCGCCTCACCATGGTTTCTGGCAGTCCACACCAATAATCCACATCATCCCTACGCGTCGGAACTCGTGCCTGGCCCTGGCACCAGTGACGACCCGAAGGAACGCCACCGGCGGCTGGTTGATCACCAGATGGATCGACTCGCGGACTTTTACAGATGGCTGAAGGCCTCCGGTCTGGCCGAGACCACAGTTGTGATTGCTGTCGGGGACCACGGGGAGGCGTTCGGCGAACACGCAGGGAACTTCATTCATTCGAAAGAGTTCTACACCGAGAACCTGCACGTGCCGATGTTGCTCCTGCATCCGCGGCGCCTGGGCCTGCCCGCCCGGGTGTCGCAGTTGGGGTCGCTCGACGATGTGCGGCCGGCGGTGCTTGATTTGCTCGGCGTGGATGCGCCCCAGCGGTCCGGGATGTCGCTGCTGTTCGAGGCGCCAGACCGGGTGTTGTTGCATCTCACCGATTGGGGGCCAGGTCAGGTCGGATTCCGGGATGCGCGCTACACTTGAATCCTGTCCCGCACCGGCCGTGAGTTGTTGTTTGACCGCCGCACGGACCCCGGGGAGCAGCACAACCTCCTCGGCACGTACCCACAGGTCGCCGCGGCCTTCCGGGCACGGCTCAACGCCAGGTAACAGGGAGACACGGAGGCACGGAGAATGCTCTTTGGGGTGATGCTCTCCCAGCAGAATCCCGGTCGAAGTTGCCGACCAGCCGAAAAGAAAAACTCCGTGCCTCCCTGTGAATCTTTTGTGACGGCAGGGATAGGGCTGCTTGCAAGACCCAGACCAGACTAAAATGTCAGGATGTCCGCGCCCCGCAGAAACGATCTCGTGCTCGAGTCGGTCCGGCGACTGCTGCGGATGGGGGCGACCCCGAACCTCCTGAACCTGCTCCAGAAGCAGCATCCGGCCGACCTGGCCCAGGTGTTTGCGGAGCTCGGGGACAAGGAATGCCACGCCGTTTTCAACATCCTGGTCGAACGGAACGGCCGCCTCGCTATGGAGGCCTTGTCGGAATTGGGCCCCGAAAAGGGCGCGCTGCTTCTTGCGGATCGTCCGGCTGAAGAAATTGCCAGACTCGTCCAGGAGATTCCGTCCGATGACGCGGCGGGGTTGATCGACAACCTGCCAAACGAGCTGTCGGCTGTCGTGCTCGATCTCATCAGGCCGAAGCCCGGTGGTGGTGTCTCGGAACTGCTCGAATACGACGACCAGACGGCCGGTCGTCTGATGAACCCGCATGTCTTCGCGTTGCCGGAAGAGATCACAGCCGGCGAAGCCATCACGGCGATCCAGGGCGCTCGCGATGTCGAGATGGTGTTCTACCTGTACGTGGTGGACCAGCGTCGGCATCTGGTGGGCGTGACGTCCCTGCGCCGGCTGTTGCTGGTCGCCCCGGATACACCGCTCAAACGCATCATGACGAGCGACGTCTACAGCGCGCGCGTTGATGTAGACCAGGAGGAAGTGGCGCGCCAGGTCGCCTCGTACAACCTGCTCGCGATTCCTGTTGTTGATGCCGAGAACAAGTTGGTGGGTGTCATCACGGTGGATGACGTGATCGACGTCCTGAAGGATGAGGCGACGGAAGACGTCTTCCGGTTGGCCGGCGTGTCGGCAGAAGACGGCGTGCTGACACCGCCGCTGGAATCGCTGAAGAAGCGTCTGCCCTGGCTGCTCGTCAACCTCGGAACGGCCTTTGTGGCAGCGTTTGTGGTCAGCCGGTTCAACGCGACGATCGAAAAAGTGGTGTACCTCGCGGCGCTGATGCCCGTCGTCGCCGGCATGGGCGGTAACGCGGCGACGCAGACGCTGGCGGTGGTGGTCCGTGGCATCGCGCTGGGCGAACTCACGTGGGGCAACGCGAGACAGGCGGCGCTGAAGGAAGGCCTGGTCGGACTGGGCAACGGCGTGGCGCTGGGCCTGGTGGCGGTGCTGGGAGCGTGGGTGCTGGCTGATGACTGGAAGCTCGGCGCGATTCTGGGTCTGGCCATGATCATCACGATGTTCACCGCGGCTGTGGCCGGCACGTTGATCCCGCTTGGTTTGCGGGCCGCCAAGGTGGATCCGGCGCTCGCGTCGTCGGTGTTCATCACGACGCTGACCGACGTGTTCGGGTTTCTGTCGTTCCTCGGACTGGCGACGGTGTTCCTCCGCTTCCTGCACGGCGGGTGAGGCGTCACTGATGCGCACCATCGTGGCCGATGCGATTGTCCTGAGGACGTATCGGTACGCGGAGGCGGATCGGATTGTGGTGTTCCTGACCGAACACCAGGGCAAGAAGCGGGGTGTGGCGAAGAATGCGACGAAGTCGCGGCGGCGGTTTGGCGGCGCGCTGGAGCCGTTCACGCGTGGGCGTGTGACGTACGTCGAGCGGGAGGGCCGCGAGCTGGTGCGGCTGGATCGCATCGAGCCGGTGACCAGCCCGATGCAGTCGTCGGCGGGCCGGGTGGATGGTGATGCGGCGAGGGCCCTCGGGTACACGAGTTATTTCGCCGAACTCGTGGATGAGTGGGCTCCGGACGCGATGGCGAACGAGCGGCTGTACCGTCTGGCGGCGTCTGTCGGAGACGCGATGAGCCGGGCCGGGTCGGCCGAGTCTCTGGCGCGGTACTTCGAGTTCTGGCTGCTCAGACTCGAGGGCGTGTATCCGGCGTTGAGCGCCTGCGCGCGATGTGGCCGGACGCTGGTCGACGGCGCGGTGCTCGATCCGGGGGACTGGCAGTTTGCCTGCGCTCGGTGCGGGCATGGCGCGTTGACCGTGTCACGGGATGCGTTCGGGTGGCTGTGCCGCGCGGCGGCGGAGACACCGGCGGCGATCACCGACGACGGGGCGTCCGTTGAGGTGATGCGGGAACTGGAAGTGGTGCATGCGCGGTTGATTGCGATGCATCTGGAGCGCGATGTGCGATCCGCGCGGGTGGTGAGGGAGTTGAGGCCGTAGTTGTGACGTTTCAGGATCTTGTCTTCAAGCTGTCGGATTATTGGTCCGCACAAGGCTGCCTGATTCAGCAGCCGATGGATATCGAGATGGGGGCCGGCACGATGCACCCTGAGACATTCCTGCGAGTGCTGGGCCAGAAGCCATGGAACGTGGCGTATGTGCAGCCGTCGCGACGGCCGGCCGACGGCCGCTTCGGGGAGAACCCGAACCGGCTGTTCAAGCACCATCAGTTTCAGGTGATTCTCAAGCCGGCACCGGACGACATTCAGGACCTGTATCTGCAGAGTCTGGAAGCGTGCGGCATCGACCTGCGCGCGCACGATGTGCGATTCGAGGAAGACAACTGGGAGTCGCCGACGCTGGGCGCCTGGGGCATTGGCTGGCAGGTGTTGTACGACGGCCTCGAGATTACGCAGTTCACGTATTTCCAGCAGGCGGGTGGCCAGGATTTGGCGCCGATTTCCGTGGAGCTGACCTACGGTCTCGAGCGGTTTGCGATGTCGCTGCAGGGTGTGGACAACGTGTACGACCTCGAGTGGGCGAAGGGCGTGAAATACGGGGAAGTCCGGCTGCGCGACGAGGTGGAGCAGTCCAAATACGCGTTTGGCCACGTGCCGGCGCTGGGCGATGGTGCGTTTGCAGACTTCCATCGTAATCTGTTCAACCAGTACTACGATTTCTCGAAGGCCTTGCTGGATTCTCACCTCGTGCTTCCGGCGCTCGACCATGCGCTGAAGTGCTCCCATGCCTTCAACGTGCTCGACGCGAGCGGCAGCATCGGCGTCACCGAACGCACGGCCTACATCCTCCGTGTGCGCCAGCTCGCGGTCGCGATTGCCAAAGCCTGGACCGCAGACCCGATGGAACAGGGGGAGTCGCACCATGGATCGTGAACTCCTCATCGAACTGGGCCTGGAAGAATTGCCGGCGTCGTGGCTGCCCACGCTGACGCAGCAGCTGTCCGAGACGTTGCGGAAGGCGCTGCACGACCATCAGTTGCCGAACACCGAGTCGATCGAAGTACACGCGACGCCGCGCCGTCTGGCGGCGTGTGTGCCCGCGCTGACCGATCGGCAGGAGGACCGTGACGAGACCCTGACCGGACCTCCGGTCTCAGCGGCATTCGGGCCTGACGGCATGCCGACGCCGGCCGCGCTCGGTTTTGCGAAGAAGAACGGCGTCGAGTTTGCGGCGCTGACCCAGGTGGAGACAGCCAAGGGCCGCTACCTCACGTTCGAGAAGAAGACCCGCGGCCGCGCGACCGTGGATGTGTTGCCGGATGTGCTGACGCAGGTGCTGCGCACGTTGCCGTTCCCGAAGCAGATGCATTGGGATGCGGAACTGCACGACGGGCGCGGTGAACTGGTGTTCGGACGTCCCGTGCGCTGGCTGCTGTTTCTGTACGGCGGGCGTGTGGTGCCGTACACGATTTCGCGCACGAGTCTGGCGGCCAGCGTCCGGGTGCAGGATGTGACCTCCGGGGCCGTGACGTATGGACACCGGGTGCTCGCGTCGAGCGGCCGGGCCGGCCGCGCCATCAAAGTGCGCGGGTTCGACGAGTACAAGAAGAAGCTCGCGGAACACTTTGTGTTCCTCTCGCGCATCGAGCGCAAGGACCGCATCATTCGTGAACTCGATGGTCAGGCGCGCAAACTCGGCGGCCGCATGTTGCTGCATCAGTCGGCGCAGGCCGAGGCGCTTCTCGAGGAAGTGCCGGACCTGGTCGAGTATCCGGGTGTGGTAGCCGGGGCGTTTGCGGCCGAGTTCCTCTCGCTGCCGGCGGAAGTGTTGACGACAACGCTGATCCATCATCAGCATTTCTTCCCGGTGGTGGGGCAGGAAGGGCGGCTGCTGCCGGCGTTCCTGGCCGTGACCAATACGCAGGGGACCAACACCAAGGGTATCGCGGAGAACGCCGAACGGGTGGTCACGGCTCGCCTACGTGACGCGCGGTTCTTCTGGGCATCGGATCGCAAGGTGGGCCTGGCGGCCCGGTTGCCGCGACTTGAGACCCTGACGTTCCACAAAAAGCTCGGGTCGTATCGCGCGAAGGCGGATCGGATCGCCGCGTTGGCGGCCTGGATCGCGAGTGACGTGTTCGGCCAGTCGGCGGAAGTCGCCGCGCAGGCGGAAGAGGCCGGGCGGCTGGCCAAGGCCGACCTCGCGACCGATATGGTGCGCGAGTTCACCGAACTGCAAGGGGTGATGGGCGGCATCTACGCGCGCGAAAGCGGCGCGCCGGAAGCCGTCTGGAAAGCGATCTACCACCACTACCAGCCGGTCAGTGTCGAAGCCACGGCCAATCAAGGCATTGGGCACCTGGGCGCCGGCGCCGTGACCTGGGCGGCTGTGTCGCTGGCCGACAAACTCGACACCATCGCTGGCCTGTTCCATGCCGGGGAACGGCCGACGGGATCGCGAGACCCGTTTGGATTGCGTCGTGCCGCTCACGGCGTGTTGCGGATCCTGCTCGACCTCGAGCCGCTCACGGGCCTGACCGTGAGGCCGACCCTCGACTCGCTCATCAAACGGGCGGTGAAGGGGTATGGCGATGGCAGCGATGACCACGTCATGAGCGAGGCCGCGTGGACGGATCTGACCGCGTTCCTCCGTGAGCGACTGGAGTACGTGCTCGTGGCGCGTGGTGCCGATCGTCGCAACGCGCGCGCGGTGCTGGCATCCGGCACGACTCGTCCGGTTCGGGATCTGGAGGCGAACGTGCAGGCCCTGCCGGACGTGGCCTCGTCCGAGTCCTTCCGGCAGTTGGCCACGCTGTTCAAGCGTGTGCGGAATATCGCGAAAGATGGCTCGGCAGACGCGGGTGACGCCGAACGGGGCGCCCTGGTGGAACCCGCCGAACTGGCGCTGCTGGCGGAGATTGAGACGCGCGGCCCGGTGATTGATCGCGCGGTCGCGACCGGCAGCGGTTATCGCGAGGCGTATCAGGAAGCCGCGAAGTTCGAGCCGGCGGTGGCGAAGTGTTTTACGGATGTATTCGTGATGGCTGAAGACCCCGCACTTCGCCAGGCACGGTTGCAATTGATGAAGCGGTTGGAGCGGTTGATCTTACAACTCGGGGATATCTCCGAGATCGTAGCGGCGGAATAACGGAGTACATCGCGATGGCGAAGAAGAGTGTGAAGAAGACGCTTGTGAAGAGGAAGCTCGTGAAGAAGACCACGAAGACGGTCGTCAAGAAGACGGTCAAGAAGGCTGTCAAGAAGACCGTCAAGACGTCGGCGGCGCAGAAGTTCGTCTACCAGTTCGGACGCAAGACCGATGGCAACGGGTCGATGAAGCCGCTGCTCGGCGGCAAGGGCGCGAACCTCGCCGAGATGTGCCGCATCGGACTGCCGGTGCCGCCGGGATTCACGATCACCACCGAGGTGTGCACCTACTACTACGCGAACAAGCGGACCTATCCCGCGGCCCTGCAGGCGCAGATCCAGGCGGGCATCGCCACCATCGAAAAGGAAACCGGCAAGAAGTTCGGCGACCTGAAGAACCCGCTGCTCGTGTCGGTGCGCTCGGGCGCGCGTGACTCGATGCCGGGCATGATGGACACCATCCTGAACCTGGGCCTCAACAGCAAGACCGTGGAAGCACTCGCCACCAAGACCGGCAACCCGCGTTTTGCGTGGGACTGCTATCGTCGCTTCGTCCAGATGTACGGCGACGTGGTGCTCGGCGTGCAGAAGCGGCCGGATGAAGATCACGATCCGTTCGAGACGGTCATTCACGGCCTCAAGCACGAGCGGTATCACGCCGACATCGAGGACACGAAGCTGACGGTGGACGACCTGCAGGAACTGGTTGTGCGGTTCAAGGCGCTGGTGAAGGATCGCGTCGGCCGGCACTTCCCGGATTCGCCGTGGGATCAGCTCATGGGCGCGGTCAGCGCCGTGTTCGGCTCGTGGATGAACGACCGCGCGATGGTCTACCGCCGCAAGTACAACATCCCCAGCGAGTGGGGCACGGCCGTCAACGTGCAGGCGATGGTCTACGGCAACACGGGCGAGCGGTCCGGCTCGGGTGTGGCGTTCACGCGCAACCCCGCCAACGGCACGAAGGAGTTCTACGGGGAATTCCTCATCAACGCCCAGGGCGAAGACGTGGTCGCCGGCGTGCGTACCCCGGAACCGGTCGCTGAACTCAAGAAGCAGATGCCGAAGGCGTATGCGGAGCTCGAACGCATCCGCAAGAACCTCGAGAAGCACTTCAAGGACGTGCAGGACTTCGAATTCACGATTGAAGACGATGTCGTGTACATGCTGCAGACGCGCAACGGCAAGCGCACGGCCATGGCCGCGCTGAAGTTCTCGATCGACATGCAGAAGGAAGGCCTGATCGACTGGAAGACGGCGATCATGCGCAACCCGGCGGACCAGCTCGAACAGCTGCTGGCGCCCGTGTTTGACGCGTCTGAGGTGAAGAACGCGCCGGTGATTGCCACGGGCCTGCCGGCCGGTCCCGGTGCGGCCTCGGGTCGGGTGTATCTGAATGCCGAGCGGGCGGTCGACGCGGCGGGCCGCGGCGAAAAGGTGCTGCTGGTGCGCGTCGAGACATCGCCCGAAGATCTGCGCGGCATGATCGCGGCCGAAGGCATCCTCACGGCGCGTGGCGGGGTGTCGTCACACGCCGCACTGGTCGCCCGGCAGATGGGCAAAGTGTGTGTCTGTGGCGCGGCGGCCATCGAGATCGACTACCAGGCCAAGACTGCGACCGTCGCGGGCAAGGTCTACAAGGAAGGGGACTGGCTCTCGATTGACGGCACGGCGGGCAAGGTCTACGCCGGCGAAGTGAAGACGGCGCCGTCGGAAATCGTGGCGGCGCTCATTCATGACGACAAGGCGGCGCAGAAGACGGAGAAGTTCCGCGACTTCCAGCAGCTCATGAAGTGGTGTGAGAAGGCGACGCGCATGAGCGTGCGCACCAACGCCGATACGCCGGAACAGACGGCCAACGCCGTGGCGTTCGGCGCGGTGGGCATCGGCCTGACGCGCACCGAGCACATGTTCTTCGAGGGCAACCGCATCGACGTGATGCGCGAGATGATCCTCGCGGAGACGGTCGAGGCTCGCGAGGCTGCGCTGGCCAAGCTCCTGCCGTTCCAGCGCGAGGACTTCGCCGGCATCTTCCGGGCGCTCAAGGGCTACCCGGCGACGATCCGCTTCCTGGATCCGCCGCTGCATGAATTCCTGCCGAACACGAAGGAGTCGCAGGAAGAACTCGCGAAGAAGATGGGCGTGCCCGCGGCGCAGATTCACCATCGCGTCCACAGCCTGCACGAATTCAACCCGATGCTCGGCTTCCGTGGCTGCCGTCTGGGGATCGGCTATCCCGAGATCTCCGAGATGCAGGCGCGCGCGGTGTTCGAAGCCGCCGCGCTGGTGCAGAAGGAAGGCATCAAGGTTCGTCCCGAGATCATGATCCCGCTGGTCGGTTTCAAGAAGGAACTCGACCTGCAGATCGCCGCCGTGCATCAGGAGGCCCGCGAGGTGCAGGCGGAGCAGAAGGTGAAGCTGACCTACCTCGTCGGCACGATGATCGAAGTGCCGCGCGGCGCGTTGACGGCGGACGAGATCGCGCAGTCGGCCGAGTTCTTCAGCTTCGGCACCAACGACCTGACGCAGACCGCACTCGGCATGTCGCGTGACGACTCCGGCTCCTTCCTGCCGCACTACCAGGAACTGGAAATCGTCACGAACAACCCGTTTGCGACGATTGACGCCAGCGGCGTCGGCCAGCTCGTGCAGATGGCCGTCGCGAAGGGACGCGCCACGCGGCCGAACATCAAGCTCGGCATCTGCGGCGAACACGGCGGCGACCCGTCGTCGGTCTTCTTCTTCGACTCAGTCGGCCTTGATTACGTGAGCTGTTCGCCCTACCGCGTCCCCGTGGCGCGCCTGGCGGCAGCGCAGGCGGCGATCAAGCACAAGAAGGCGTAAGGATGCACAGGGAGACACGGAGACCCGCTCTTCGCCTCCGTGTCCCCCTGTGGGTTGCGGCGACACCAGCATGACCAGCCCCTCAGCGCGCATCCGCCGGCTCCCGCCGGAACTGGCGAACCAGATCGCGGCCGGTGAGGTCGTCGAACGTCCCGCATCCGTCGTCAAGGAGCTGGTTGAGAACGCGATTGACGCGGAGGCGACCCGTATCGCCATCACGGTGGAGTTCGGCGGCAAGAAGCTGATCTCGGTCGAGGATGACGGACTGGGGATGTCGACTGAGGATGCGCGGCTTGCTGTTGAACGGCATGCCACGAGCAAGATACGTGAGGCGAATGATTTGGCGGCGATTCTCACCCTGGGGTTTCGGGGTGAGGCGTTGCCGTCGATTGCGTCCGTCTCACAATTCCGGCTGCGCACGCGCGAACGAGGCGCGCTGAGTGGAACCGAAATTCGCATTGACGCCGGTCACGTGGTGTCCGACCGGGAAGTGGGTGCGCCAGAGGGCACACTCATCGAGGTGGGGGAGTTGTTCTACAACCTGCCTGCCCGGCGGAAGTTTCTGAAAGCGGATACCGCAGAGTCCGCGCAGATCTCGCGGCTCGTCACGCAGATGGCGCTGGGGTATCCGGAGGTCGGCTTCACGCTTCGAAGTCGCGATCGTCTGCTCATCGAAGCGCCGCCCGCCGGGTCGAGTGAGGAACGGTTCTATCAGATCTACGGCGACCGTCCGGACCTGGTGCCCGTCCGCAAGCAGGCGGCTGGGATGAGCGTCTCGGGCTTCATCGCCGCCCTTGCCGAGCAGGGGCCGGTGCGTGGTCCCCAGCACGTCTTCGTCAATCGTCGCCTTGTAAAGGACCGCACGATTGCCCATGCGATCTCGGCGGCCTACAGCGTGGCCACGATCAAGGAACGCAGCCCCGAAGTCCACCTCTTCATTGAAGTACCGCCCGACCGGGTAGACGTCAACGTCCATCCGACCAAGGCCGAAGTACGGTTTCTGGATCAAAGTCTTGTGCACGAAGTGTTGCGCCGGGCCCTGATCGACGCGCTGGGGCACGGCGGCGTGCCGGAACTGGTGTTGTCTCCCGGCGTGGTCCAGGCTCCGCAGCCCCTCGGCACCTCGCTGGCCTGGAGCTTCGGTCAGGGGATGTTGGAGACACAACCGTACCCAACCTCACCCAACCCCACCCAACCCTACTCAACCTTTCCCACACCACCTGCGCCACCTACCCGTCTGAGTCTTTCGGGCGGCCAGGAAACCGTCCAGTCCCTGATCAAGCCCCTCACGCCGCTTGGTCAGTTCCGCAACACGTTCATCCTGGCGGTGGACGATGAGGGGATTGCGATCATCGATCAGCACGTCGCGCATGAGCGGATTCTGTTCGAGCAGATTGCGGAGCGATTGACGACGGGGAAGGTCGAAGTGCAGCCGTTGCTGACACCTGTCGTGCTCGAGTTGTCGTCTGGCGAACATCAGACGTTGCTCTCGCACACGGCCGAGCTCGAGAAACTCGGCTTCGAGTGTGAGGACTTTGGCGGCACCAGCCTGCGCATCACGGCCGTCCCGGCGCTGCTCGACTGGAAGCAGGTGGATGCCGCGCTCCGCGCTGTGGCGTCCGACCTCGATGGACTGTCCCCGGGTGCCAGTGTTGATATCGCCCTGCGCCAGATGGCGGCGACGATGGCGTGTCATGCGGCGGTGAAGGCGAACGATCCGCTCACGCGCGAGAAGATGCAGTATCTGCTTGACGAGTTGCGACGCACGTCGCATTCGACTGTGTGTCCCCATGGGCGTCCGGTGGTGTTGCGGCTGACGCGGAGAGAGATCGAGCGCACCTTCGAGCGGATTTAACAGGGAGGCACGGAGGGTTCTGTGGCCTTCCACTGCCGTGGATGGCTGCGAAGCCGCTACAGCCATACACGTCCAGGCCTGGCCGGCCGACGGCGCCAAGCCTATGGCAGCCAACGGCTTGCAGCTGCTGAGCATTTGCTGCGCGTCATGCGCTGGGTCTATGAGTTGGAGGGAGCGCGAGCCTGGCTGCATCCGTGGATAGCTGCGGGGGGCCGTTTGGCGGTCTACTCCGATACTAGTTGGGCGGACCAAATCCAATCCGAAACGGATCGGCGGTAGACTCGCGACGCCGACGAGACGTTCACTCTCGACGCCACCGCCGAGGCCGAACTCCTCGCCGCCATTGGCGAGGCGGACCGCGGCGACCTCGTGCCGGCAGCCGAGGTGCTGCACAGGCTTCGGACGCGGTGAGTGACCGCGCCTCTTTCCGCTGATTGCACTCGCCGGGCCTCGGCGCAGACCGAGCCGACTACGCTGTGGTGGCGGGCGAACCGCCCGCTGGCCCCGGACGCGCTCCGTCAGGAACTCGAATAGGCGCTCCAACTCATTGCCCTGCAGCCAGAAATCGGAGCCGCGGCACGAAACGTCAAACTCGCCGGAGTTCGGCGGGTACTCTTGAGCCGCGTCAGGTACCACTTCTATTGCCGCTGTGTTGATGGTCCGCCTCGATCGATCCAGGTGCTGTCCCTCTGGCACACGAGTCGAGGTGGGGATCCTGCTGTGTGAACGTGCTGCCCAACTCGGCATGCAGCCGACAGCTGACTGCAGGAAGTGGCGTGGCGGCCGCGCTTGCGACCTGCACCGCGGCTACCGGCGCACCGCGATCCCCTGCAGTTCAAACCGCGCGTCAAACAGCAGCTTCCCTGAGCCGATGAACGCCCGCGCGGGGAACTCCTTCTGGAAGTACTTCCGATACACGGTGTTCCACGCGGCGTAGTGGGCCACGTCGGAGCAGAACACCTGCACAAACACGAGGTCGTCCATCGTCATACCGGCCAACTTGAGCGTGGCCTGAAATTGATCGAGTACTGCGGCGGCCTCGGCTTCAGCGGTGTCCGGCACCCGCTGTTGATCGTCCACGCCGATGTGCCCAGAGAGGTAGAGCGTGTTACCGGTCAGCACGGCGCCACTGAAGGGCGGAAGCGTTGTATCGGCGGCCGTCCGTGGCTCGAGGTACTGGCGCACGGGCGCTTCCGCTGGCGGCGGTTCGGCTGGGCCTGGGACGGCGCATGCGGCAAACGACACGGAGGCGAGAACAACCGGGGCGACGAGCAGCAGACGGCGGCGAAGACTCATGGTGGGGATCTCCTTGGGCCGGGAGCATACCACCGGCCGTCCCGTCTTCGGGCAGATACGCTTGCAACCAGCGTCGCCACGTTCGATTGTTCGACAACGTCATGAATCCCGCCAAAGTCGTCCGATCCAAAGTCACGCGCCTGACGGACCTGCGCCTGCTCGGGTACTCGACGCCGCAACAACTAGCGGGGCAGGACCCGGGTCTGTTGGACTGTTTCATCTCGGTGACCAAGTGCATGAATGTCGAGAAGCCACAACCCTGGTGGCACTACACCAAAAGCCGGACAGCGAGACTGGGTCGATGACACCTTCAGCCCTCCTCGCGCATCAACTGGATCTGGCCTTCAACACGCGCTCGTGACATGGTCCGAATCTCCTGGGCTCGCTGCGGGGTGTGACGCCTGCCGAGGCGGTCTGGCGTCCCCAGCCGGATCGTCACAACGTTAAGGAGCTCGTTGTGCACGCGGCCTATTGGAAGTACCGCGTATGCCGACTCATCACGCACAAGGACGTGCCGGTGTTCGAACTCGATGGTTCGGACTTCTTCGAACGGCCGGTGGAGCCATCGAAGTCGGAGTGGACGGCGGATGTTGACCTGCTGCGTCTCTGGCATAGCCGCCTGCGTACGTATGCACGTGCTGTGCCGGCTCGACGCCTGAACGCGAAGAGCGCGTCGCATACCTTCACCATCGCTGAAGTCATCTCCGGTGCTGGGGCGCACGACCTGTATCATGCGGGGTAGATTCGGTTGCTGAGACGGATGTGTGACGCCTCTTGCTGAACTGGATCGGCGCATCGCGTCCACCATGGCGCGCCTGGGCGTGCCCGCATCGCGGGTCTCGCTGGCGGTGATTCTCATCTGGGTCGGCGAGCTCAAACCGCTCGGGCTGTCGCCGGCCGGGCCGCTGGTGGAAGCCACCGTCGGCTGGATGCCGGTCTTCACGCCGACGCAGTGGGTGAGCGTCATCGGCTGGTGGGAGGTGGCAATCGGCGTCACGTTCCTGCCGCTTGTGATGCGGCCGGAGACCACGTTTCAAGCCGGGGCCGGTATCCCTTCATGAGCCTCATGGTGAAGAACTTGATCTCAGCGGCGACGCTTCGCGCGGGCGCGGTCGAGTGCTTCTTTAAGCTTGGGTTCAAGTCCTCGCTCGGTGGGCTCGTAGTAGACGCGGCCCGCAAGGTTGTCGGGCAGCGACGACATGTCGGTGAGGGCATCCGGCGCATCGTGCGCGTACTGGTAGTCCTTGCCGTAGGCCAGATCCTTCATCAACTTCGTTGGCGCATTGCGGAGGTGTAGCGGCACGGGCGCAGCTTCAGTGTTGAGCGCATCGCGCGCCGCCGCCTTGTAAGCCGTGTAGACGGCATTGCTCTTCGGCGCTGCGGCCATGTACGTCACGAGCTGGGCGAGCGCGGTGTTGCATTCCGGCATGCCGAGAAAGTGCGTCGCATCCTTTGCAGCAATGGCAAGTTGCAGCGCCCGCGGATCCGCATTGCCGATGTCCTCGGACGCAAATCGCACCAGCCGACGCGCGACATACATCGGGTCTTCACCCGCTTCGAGCATTCGCGCGAGCCAGTACACGGCGCCGTCTGCATCGCTGTTGCGAATCGACTTATGAAGCGCCGAGATGATGTTGTAGTGCTCTTCGCCGGACTTGTCGTAGAGCAGCGCGCGGCGATCCACGAGGTCTTTCAGGATTCCTTCCGTCAGTCGACTCGGACCACCCGAAGGAGCGGCCGGCAGCGACGACACCACCTGCTCAAGCAGGTTCAGCGCCACGCGTGCATCTCCGTTGGCATACCGCGCCACCGCCGCCAGCCCCTCGTCGTCTGCCTCCACACCAGTCGACCCAAGGCCACGTTCCGGATCTGTCAGCGCCCGCCGCAGAATCGTCACCACATCGTCTTGTGTCAGCGGTTGAAGGACGTAGACCTTTGATCGCGAGAGCAGCGCCGAATTGACCTCAAACGACGGATTCTCCGTTGTTGCCCCTACGAGCACGACCGTGCCGGATTCGATGTGCGGCAGGAACGCGTCCTGCTGGGCCTTGTTGAAACGGTGGATTTCATCCACGAAGAAGATCGTGCGTCGCGCGGAACGCCGACGCGTATGCGCGGCGACAGCGATGACGTCCTTGATCTCCTTGATGCCGGAGGTGACCGCACTGAAGGCCGCGAACTCCGCACCGCTGGCCTGGGCGAGCACACGGGCCAGTGTGGTCTTTCCGGTGCCTGGTGGCCCCCAGAGAATCAGTGAGTGCAACACCCCGGCGTCGATGGCGCGCCGCAGCGGTTGTCCAGCTCCGACAAGATGTGTCTGTCCGACGTATTCGTCGAGTGTGCGAGGCCGCATCCGTTCCGCAAGCGGCGTCCCCGTCGTGACTCCAGGCTCATCGTCGAACAGCGACGTCGTCATGCCCGGCCTCGGGACTCACGCTGTCGCCGCGCTTCGTACAGCAGCAAGCCGGCGGTGACCGACACGTTGAAGGAATCCAGCCCCGCGCGCATATCGATATACACGCGGACGTCGGCCTCTGCCTGGACGCCCTGAGAGAGGCCTGCGCCCTCGTTGCCAAGCAGCAGCAGGACCGGCTGGGTGAGGTCTGCTTCGCGAAGCTCGACGGCGTCAGCACTGTCGCGCGCCACAGTGGCGACGATGGTGACGCCGGCCGTGCGTGCGTCTGCCAACACGTCGCCAACTCCGCCACGAGCGACGGGCAAACGGAAGGTGCTGCCCATGGCGCCCCGCAGCGACTTCCAGCTGCCGGGATCCGCCGTCGACCCGAGCATCGCGACGCCGGTGGCATCAAGTCCGTCGGCGCAGCGCACGACGGCGCCCGCATTGCCGGGATCCTGCACGTCCACCAGGCCCACCACAAGCGCAGGGGCTGGTTCCCACAGAGCGGCAGGTGGCGCTGGAGACCATGCCCCCAGGGCGACGATGCCGCTCGGCGTGCGGACGGGACTGGCGGCGTCCATCACGGACGTGGTGGCGTCGTAGATGGCGGCCCCGGATGCGGCTGCGAGCGACCATAGTTGGCGCATCTCGGGCGACGTGTCCTCAAGCCGGTCGGTCGTTGCCAGGATCACGTCGAGGGGAACATCGGCCCTCAGGGCCTCGAGCAGCACATGCGTGCCATCCAGCAGCACGTCGTTGCTGCCGGCCTCGCGCCCCCTGGCGAGCTCACGCAGGCGTGTGACGATGGGGTCCTGACGCCGGGTCAGACGGGGAATGGGCACGCCGGATAGGATAGACTTTTCATACGATGAAAGCCCGTCTGATCAAGCGATTCGAAGATGAAATCGCCGTGCTCGACCGCGAGCTGACCCACGATCTGCCCAAGGAGATCCAGCGCGCCCGCGAGCTGGGGGACCTGCGCGAGAACGCCGAATATGCGGCCGCGAAGGAACGTCAGCGTCTGGTGGAATCCCGCATCTCGATGTTGCGGACGCGCGTGTCGCAACTGCAGCTGATGAACCTCGACAAGATTCCGACCGACAAGGCCGGCTTCGGGTCGAAATTGACCGTCATCGAAAACGGGAAGCAGTTGCAGTTCGAACTCTGCATGCCCGAGGACGCGGATCCTGACAAGGGCCTGATCTCGGTGGCGTCACCCATCGGCCGTGCGTTTGTCGGCAAGGAAGAGGGCGACGATGTGCTCGTCGTGACGCCGGCCGGCAAGCGAGCCTTTGAGCTCGTGCGGCTGATTACCGTGCACGACGAAGCCTGATTTCACCCATGGCCCTGTCTTCCTACGCCCCACGCCTGCGCACGGCGGTGGTGTTGTGCGGCACGGGGACGGCCGGCCCGTACCACGCCGGCGTGCTTCGCGCGTTGAACGAGGCGGGCATCAAGGTGGACGTGGTGGCGGCGCATGGCGTCGGCGCGATCGGGGCGTTGAGTGCAGCCGTGGACAGCGGTGGTCACCTGTGGGCCGACGCGGGTCCGTGGACCACGCCGAGGGCGACACGCGCGTACCGATGGCGCCGGGCCCTGCGGGTCGCGGTGGGCGCACTCGGCCTGGCGTGTCTGCTCCTGTTGTCTCCGTTGCTGGCCGTTGTGGCTGCGACGGCGCTGTATGCGGGCGGCATGCTGGCCTCGCTGGTGAGCCTTCCGTCGATCGCGGAGCGGCTGCTCAACACATACACGCAGGTTCTGACCTCACTGTTTGATCCTCCAATTCTTCCGACGGTTGTGCCGCGTCTGGTGGTGCTGGCGCTCGTTGGCATGGTGGCGGTGCTCGTGGTGTCGGCGTGGCAGGCTCGGAAAGGCCAGCGCTCAAGGCGGAGAACCAGGGGATTGTTCTGGTGGCACCTCCTTGGCCACCCGCTGGATCCGGCTGAACCTGAAGGTCTCGCCGTGGACGCGTTGTGGCAGATCACACGAGGGTCCTCCGGCCCCGCCTCTCCGTGCGACGAGATGGGGCGGCGGTATGTGGAACTGGTGTCCGAAAACTTCGGACAGCCCGGCTTCCGCGAAGTGTTGCTCGCAATACACGACATCGATGCCAGGCGCGATGTGGTGGTCGGACTGGTGGCGCCCTCGTGGCACACCGCATTCGCCCAGCGTCGTGTGGGGGCCGGACCGCGCGAAGCGGAGTCCGTGGACGTCGCCGCTGGTGCGGAGGCCGAACGGGCACTCGTGGTCGACGCGCTCATCGCCGGGTTGCGATTGCCTGTGGCCTCTGTGCCGCACGAAGTGACGTTTCCGGTCAACAGCTACTGGCAGGGCGAAACGCACCGGTGGTGTGATCGGCCGGAACTTGTGGGCCGCCTCATCGATGAAGTCGCGCGTATAGGGGTGGAGCAGGTGGTGCTGGTGACGCCGGCGCCCCCAGCCGCGCAGCCTCACGACATGCGCGCCACACCGGGCGACTTCCGGCACCGCATGGGCGAGACGGTGCGGTCGGTCGAGACTGCGGCGTTCCAGGAAGCCTGGGCTGCTGCCGCACACCGTTTCTCTGGAGTCTTTGCCATCCGGCCTGATCACAACCCAGTGGGGCCGTTCGACTTCTCCGGGGTCTATGACGAGTCGTCGGACCGGGTCCGTTCGCTCGCTGAACTCGTACGGCAGGGATACGACGATGCCTATCGGCAGTTCATTGAGCCGGTTGTGGCGACAGGGGAGCGCATCGAGTGAGCACGCGCGACACGGAGATTCTTCACGCGGGCGAAGGCGTTCCATCATCCGCCACACCGATCACCACGCCAATCTATTCGGCGACCACCTTCACATTTCCCAACGCCGCGGAACTGGAGAAGTTCCAGCAGGGGACCTCGACGCACTACATCTATTCGCGATACGCGAATCCGACGGTGCAGGCAGCGGAGGCCAAACTGGCGGCGGCCGAGGGTGGGGAAGCTGCGCTCGTCACCGGCTCAGGTATGGCGGCCACATCCACCGCGTTGTTCGGGCTGCTACAAGCCGGCGATGAAGTGCTCTGCGCGTCGTCAATCTACGGTGGGACGGTGCAGGTGCTGACGCAGTTTCTTGATCGGTTTGGCGTCGCCACGCGGTTTGTCTCGATGGAAGCCCTCGGGGATGTTGGGCCGCACTTCGGTCCGAAGACGAAGGTGCTGTGGTTCGAGACGCCGACCAATCCGACGCTGCGGTGTGTCGATATCGCGAGCGTCGCGGCGGCCTGCCGCGCCAAGGGTGTCATCTCGATCGTGGACAACACATTCGCGAGCCCCATCAACCAACAGCCGCTCGCGCTGGATGCGGACCTGGTGATGCACTCGGCGACGAAGTTTCTCAATGGCCATAGCGACGTGACCGCCGGCGCGCTGGTCGGGTCGCGCGCGATCATCGACCGCGTGACGCCCGCCAGGAAACTGCTTGGTGGCATTCTGGAGCCGGCGTCGGCGTATGCGCTGGCCCGCGGCATAAAAACCCTCGCCGTGCGTGTCGCGCGACACAACGCCAACGCACAGGCCGTGGCTGAGTTCCTCGAACAGCAGAAGCAGGTCAGTCGCGTGTTTTACCCTGGGCTCGCCTCACACCCCGATGCCGCAATCGCCCGCAAGCAGATGAGCGGCTTCGGCGGCATGGTGTGTTTCGAATGTGCCGGCGGCTACGAGGGCGCGGTGCGCACGTTCGATCGCCTTAAGCTCTTCCAGCGTGCCGCCAGTCTCGGTGGTGTCGAGAGCCTGTGCTCGCTGCCGGTGCTGACGTCCCAATACGGGCTCGATGACATCCAGCTCGCGGCCGCCGGGGTCACTCGAGGCATGCTTCGGCTGTCGGTCGGCCTGGAGTCGAGCACGGATCTCATCGACGACCTCAGACAAGCGCTTGTCTAGTGCCTCCCTGTGAACCGGTCGTGCTAGACGTGCTTGCCGGTCTTTTCGGTGGGCTTCTTGTCGTCTTTGGCTTCGGCGAGGAAGTGTTCCGCGAGTTCGCCGATACGGGCGGCGATGCCGATGCCGGAGAGGTCGCCGAATTTGGCCGCGAAGCGTTCTGCGGGCACGACGGCTTTGGCGAGCGCGCGGTGTCCACCAGCACTGCCGATATCTCCGAAGTTGGTTTTCAGAAACTCACCGGCATTCTTTGAATACCCGAGGTTGCGGACGCTGACGATGAGCTGGCCGCCGACGATGCCTGAGATGATCGACCACTTGACGCCTTCCAGCTGCAACAGGAAGTCGGCGGTGTAGGGGATGAAGTCTTCGCGCGTGGTTTCGCCGATGAACGCGGAGAACACCTGATTGCGCATGCGGCTGGTGGCGAGCGCTCGTGTGACGTGCTCAAGCCGGTCCAGGGTGATCTCGGCGCCCTCCATCTTGCGGATGAGCGCGGCGTCGGCGAGCGGGTACAGGAAGGTGAAGGCCTCGAGGTCGGAGCGGTTGGTGTGGCGCGCGAAGAAGAGCGTGTCGGACTTGATCGCGTAGAGCATCGCGGTGGCGGTGCGTTCCGAGATGTTCACATCGACGGCGCGCAGGTGCTCGGTGAGGATCGTGCATGTCGAGCCGAACTCCGGCCGGATGTCCTTGAACACCGCCGTGTAGCCGGTCTGCTCGGGATGGTGGTCGATGACCAGATCGACGCGAGGCAGCTGACCCGGGAAATAGTGCGGCTGCACGTCCACGGTGGCGATACGGTCGAACGTGCCGAAGTCGGCGGGCGTCAGCGTCTCCACCTGGATGTCGAGCAGGTCGGCCATGCGGAGGTTTTCAGGGCGCGTGACGCCTTGCACGGCTCCGATGATGGCGGTCGTCTTGGTGCGCCGAAGGAGCGTGCGCAAGGCGAGGCCTGCGGCGAGTGCGTCTGGATCGGGGTCGTTGTGCAGCAGAATCAGGACCCGATCCGCGTCTGCGAAGTACCGCTGGTACTGCTGCACGCGCGCACGGGTCATGGCGCGCTCGAGTTCGGTAGTGAGTGACGCGCTCAGCAGCTCGGCCAGGCCGAGGTGGGTGAGCTCGGGCACGAGTTCCTGCAGGTCGTCATAGTTCTTGCGCTGCTCGGGGCGCGTGCCGGCGTGGAGGATATAGAGGAGGCTGCCCCCGGCGTCGCGGATGGCGCTGACGATTTTCTTGAGGCTGCGCTTGCCGTTGTCTTCGACCAGGACGCACGTGGAGGGTGAGAGATCGGCGCGGAGGTAGGAATCCACCCGCTTCGGATCGGCCACCGTGACGGCGATCTGATCCTCGATGAGGCGTCGGGCGAGGGGGCGGCTTTCGACCAGAAATTCAAGGTCGAGCGTGCTCGACAGGACCTGGTGGAGCGTGCGAATCACCAGTTCGTCCTGGCAGACGGCGAGTGCTCTCATGACGTAAACAAGCCATTATACGTACCTCGTCATGCCCGCGGGGTATGATGCGCGCATCATGACTGGCCGGCGGAACACGCGCGGGGCGGCAGTGGCGGCACGAGGTGTGGCGGCGACGGCGGTCGCGTTGTGGCTGCTGGCAGCCCCCCTGCCGGCCCGCCAGCAGGTCTTTCGCGCGACCACAGACGTCGTGACGCTCCCGGTGACGGTCACCGCCAAGGGCGACACCCTGGTCCCCGGGCTTCAGCGGGACCAGTTCGAGGTGCTCGAAGACGGACGTCCACAGACGCTCACGTATTGTGCGACCGGCGCCACGCCGGAGGTTCCGCTGCACCTGGGCTTGCTGCTGGACACCAGCGCCAGCATGCAACGGGACCTGCCGCAAGCCACCTCCGCGGCCATCAGGTTCATCAACACGTTGGATGAGGCGCGGGACGTCACGTTTGTCGACTTCGCGACCCAGGTGCGCGTCTCCCGGTTTTCGCCCGGCAGTTATCCGCACCTGTTCGAACGCATGCGTGGCAACAGCGCCGACGGATACACCGCGCTGTATGACGCGCTGGCCATGTATCTCGCGGCGGCCGAATCGCAGGACGGGCAGAAGGTGTTGTTGCTCTACACCGACGGCGGCGACTCCCGGAGTGAGACCACGTTCTCGCAACTGGTCGAGATGCTGCGCCTCAGTCAGGTGATGGTTTATGTCATCGGCTACATGGAGCATCAGACCGGCACCGAGCGGGCCGTGCAGACGATGAGAATGAACGACGTCGCGCATCAGACGGGTGGCGCGACGTTTTATCCGGGGCGGAAGGAGGACCTGGAGAAGATTTACGGGCGCATTCTGGACGAGCTGAAATCCCGCTACACGCTCGGGTACGTCTCCACCAACCCCGCGAAGGACGGCGCGTTCCGGAAGGTGCAGGTCCGTGTGCGCGCCCCGGAGGTGAGTGGTCTCAAGGTGCGGACCCGGCTCGGCTACTTCGCGCCCATTCGCTGACGTACCGCTCTGCTACCATGGGTGATTCGAGCTGGATCACCGATGCCTTCCGATACCGATCGTTTTGAACTTGAGTCGGATTTTGAGCTCCGTGGCGACCAGCCGCGTGCCATCCCGCAGTTGGTCGAAGGGCTGGAGCGTGGTGACCCGGCACAGGTGCTGCTGGGCGTGACCGGCTCCGGCAAGACGTTCACGATGGCGCAGGTGGTCGCGACCGTGAACCGGCCGGCGCTGGTGATGGTGCACAACAAGACCCTCGCGGCCCAGCTCTACCAGGAATTCCGGCGGTTCTTCCCGCGCAACGCCGTCGAATACTTCGTCAGCTATTACGACTACTACCAGCCGGAAGCCTATATGCCGGCCAGCGGAACGTACATCGAGAAGGAGTCGATCATCAACGAGGAGATCGACCGTCTGCGCTTGTCCGCGACGCGATCGCTGTTTGAACGACGCGACGTGCTGGTTGTGGCGAGTGTGTCGTGCATCTACGGCCTGGGATCGCCGGAGTCGTATTTCGGACTCGTTGTCGAGGTGCAGAAGGGAGCCACGACCGGCCGCGATCAGTTGCTGCGGTCGCTGGTGGAAATCCAGTACGAACGCAACGATCACGAGTTTACGCGCGGCACCTTCCGCGTCCGCGGCGACATCGTCGAGGTCTATCCGTCGTACGAGGACATCGGGTTCCGGTTCGAGTACTTCGGCGACGAGGTGGACGCGCTCGTGACGTTCGATCCACTGACCGGCAGGGAGGTACGCCGGCACGATCGGTTGTCTGTTTTCCCGAAGTCGCACTTCGTCACGCCGCGGTCCAAGACGCTTGAGGCGATTGAGCGCATCAAGGACGAACTGCGCGATCGGTTGGCCGAGCTCGAAGGGGCCGGTCGTGTGCCTGAGGCGCAGCGGCTCCATCAGCGCACGATGTTCGACCTCGAGATGATGAAGGAGATCGGCTACTGCCACGGGATCGAGAACTACTCGCGGCATCTCTCCGGCCGGGGGGCGGGCGAGCCGCCGCCGACGTTGCTGGACTATCTGCCGGAGGATGCGCTGCTGATCGTTGACGAGAGTCACCAGACCGTGCCGCAGGTGCGCGGGATGTATCACGGTGACCGGTCGCGGAAGGAAGTGCTGGTCGAGTACGGATTCCGGCTGCCGTCGGCACTCGACAACCGTCCGCTGTCGTTTGACGAGTGGGAGGAACGCCGCCCGCAGGTGGTGTACGTCAGCGCGACGCCAGGGCCGTACGAGCTCAAACACGCCGGGGGCGTGATTGTCGAACAGATCATCCGGCCGACCGGTCTGGTTGATCCGCCGATCGACGTGCGCCCTGTGGCGGGCCAGGTGGACGATTTGCTGGCGGAGATTCGCGACGTGACGGCCCGTGGCGAACGCGTGCTTGTCACGGTGCTGACCAAACGCATGGCCGAAGACCTGACGACGTATTACCAGGAACTCGGCGTGAAGGTGCGGTATCTCCACTCCGACATCGACACGCTCGAACGCGTGGAGATCCTGCGCGACCTCCGGCTCGGGGCGTTCGACGTCCTCATCGGCATCAACCTGCTGCGGGAGGGGCTCGACCTCCCCGAGGTCTCGCTTGTCGCCATTCTTGACGCCGACAAGGAAGGGTTTCTCCGGTCGGGCGGCGCCCTGATTCAGACGATCGGCCGGGCCGCCAGGCACGTGCGTGGGCGCGCGATTCTGTATGCCGACAAGGTGACCGACTCGATGAAGCACGCGATGCGGGAGACCGAGCGCCGCCGCGCCGTCCAGGAGGCGTACAACCTCGAACACGGAATCACCCCCGCCTCCATCGTCAAACACATCGACGAAGTGCTGTCGAGCGTCTACGAACGCGACTACCTGACGATGCCGGCCGCGGACAGACGCGAGACGTTCCGCACGCGCGCAGACCTCGACCGCCGGATCGCGGAACTCGAACAGGGGATGCGGGCGGCGGCGACAAATCTGGAGTTCGAACGCGCTGCCGGCCTCCGCGACGAGTTGCGGAAGCTGCGGGATCCGGGCCGCGTTCTGGTGGGAGGGGACGTCTAAGTGACCTTCACCGCCGGCGTCAAAAAGGGCGTGCTCGAGGTGCAGGAGTACTTCAGGCTCCTGGGCCAGATTGTGCGTGGACTGACCTCACGTCCGATCTACTTTCGCGACATCATCGAGCAGTTTGACGCCATCGGCATCGGGTCGATGACCGTCGTGTTGCTGACGGGCACCTTCACCGGCATGGTGCTCGCCCTGCAGTCGGGCGTAACGCTCGACCAGTTCGGCGCGCGCTCCATGGTGGGACGTCTCGTGAGCGCCACCATGGTCAAGGAACTTGGGCCTGTGCTCACGGCGTTGATGGTCACCGGCCGGGTGGGGTCGGGCATCGCGGCCGAATTGGGCTCGATGATGGTCACCGAGCAAATCAGTGCGTTGCGTGCGCTGGGCACGGACCCGGTGCGCAAGCTTGTGGTGCCGAGGGTGCTCGCCGGCATTGTGATGGTGCCGATTCTCACGGTCATCGCCAACGGCGTGGGGATGGTCGGCGCCTGGATCATCACCGTGACGCAGCTCGGCGTCTCCGGCGGCGTGTTCTGGAACAGCGTCGTGCAGGGCCTCTACATTCAGGACGTCTGGATGGGGCTCATCAAACCGTTTTTCCTTGGCTTTGTGATTGTGACGATCGGCTGTCACGTCGGACTGCGGACCTCCGGCGGCACGCAGGGTGTCGGTCGCGCCACCACCAATGCCGTTGTCGCGGGCTCGGTCACCGTGCTGGCGGTGGACTTCCTGCTCACGAAATTGATTCTGACGTTGCTCTACTGACATGGCGACCCACGACCCCGACGCTCCGGTCATCCGTTTTGTCGGCGTCTCGCTGGCGTTTGACGACAAGGTCATCCTTGACAGGGTGAGCTTCGAGCTCCTGCCCGGGCGCGCGAAGGTGATCCTGGGCGGCAGTGGTGTGGGCAAGTCGACGGTGTTGCGGCTGGTGCTCGGACTCCTCAAACCCGATAGCGGCGAAATTCACATCAACGGCG
This sequence comes from Acidimicrobiia bacterium, assembly GCA_016871335.1. GTDB lineage: Bacteria > Acidobacteriota > Vicinamibacteria > Vicinamibacterales > SCN-69-37 > SYFT01. Next base: position 148,346 of record VFZF01000006.1, on the reverse strand, counting down.
AGCGAGTTGATCAGCTGTCGGAAGAGGCCTTGATGCCGGTCCGTGATCGCCTTGGCATGGTGTTTCAGGAAGGGGCGTTGTTCGACTCGCTCACGGTCCGCGAAAATGTCGGCTACAAACTCTTCGAAGGCACCTCGATGCCAATCCCGGAGGTTGACGCGCGGGTGATGGAAGTGCTCGGGTTTGTCGGTCTGGACGAATTTGTCGCGCGCATGCCCTCCGAACTGTCGGGCGGGCAGCGTCGGCGTGTGGCGATCGCCCGTGCGCTGACCGCGAAGCCGCAGATCCTGCTGTACGACGAGCCGACAACAGGCCTCGATCCCATCACGGCGCTGACCATTGACGATGAGATCATCAAGCTGCGGGATCTGGAGGAGGTCAGCACGTTGATCGTGACACACCAGCTGCGCGATGCGTTCTACATCGCGTCGCACATGGCGGTGCGGGAGCAGGGCGCGTTGCGCTTTGTGCCTGCCAGCCCGGAGAAGATGGCGGAAACCGAGTTCCTGATGCTCAAGGACAGCAAGGTGTTGTTCGAGGGCACACTGCCCGAACTGCGGGCGTCGACGGATCCGTATGTGAAGGCGTTTCTGGAGTAACGACTATGCCAAGAACTCGATCGATCGGCTGGGCGCAACTGAAAATCGGCAGCATCGCCATTGTCGCCATGGTGCTGGCCAGTGCCTTGATTCTGGCGGTGGGCGGGCAGGGCGGATTTCCCTGGGAACGATATCCGCTGAAGGCCCGGTTTGCCGACGTGCAGGGCATGAAGACCGGTGCGGTGGTCCGTATTGCCGGCAAGGATGTCGGCAAGGTGACCGGTGTCGACTTCGCCGAATCGCAGATTGAGGTCACGATCGAGGTCTCGCAGGACGTGCGCCATATGATCACCGACCAGTCGGTCGCCAGCATGGGGACGCTCAGCCTGTTGGGGGAGCCGCTGATCGCGATCTCACCCGGGACCGGCGGCGCGCCGCTGACCGACAACGCGTACCTCAGGACCAGTGATTCGGCCGGCATGATTGCCGACGCGGCCTCGTCGGCCGGCAAGACCCTGGACGAAGTGCGGCAGCTGCTGACCGACATCCGGGCCGGCAAAGGGACCGCCGGGAAGCTGGTCACCGACGATGCGGTCTACACGGAGTTCACGGCGTTGTTGCAGTCGGCCAGCCGGGTCGCCGCCCAGGTGCACTCCGGGAAGGGCACGGTCGGGGCGTTGTTGAACGATCCGGCGGCCTACACGGCCATGAAGGCCTCGCTTGATGACCTCCAGGCGATGACCGCGAAGATTCGGCGCGGAGAGGGCCCGCTGGGGCAGCTGTTCGCGGATGAGGCGTTGGCCAAGTCCATGACCGGGACGGCGGCCAATCTTGAAACGATGACCGGTCGTGTAGCGCGTGGCGAGGGCACGGTCGGGAAGCTCCTCAACGAAACCGAGCTCTACGACCGCCTGGATGCACTCACGGCCCGCCTGGACACCCTGGTCTCCGGGGTATCGAAGGGGGAGGGAACGGCCGGCATGCTGCTGCAAGACAAGGCGCTTTATGACAACATGAACGAGGCGGCCACATCACTCAATGAGCTGATCGCCGCGATTAAAGCCGACCCGCGCAAGTATCTGACGGTGCGGGTCAGTATCTTTGGTGGATAGCAAGGAGGCCGGTATGGCAAACAACGAGAATTCATCGGGCCCGGTGTTGTTGGCGTTTGTGCTCGGGGCGGTGGCCGGTGCGGCCGTCGCACTGCTGTATGCGCCGTCGTCGGGCGAGGAGACGCGCCGCAAGCTGGCGAACAAGGCGCGCGAAGGGCGCGACAAGGCCGAGTCGGTGGCGCGTGAAGGTCGCGAGTTTCTGGCGCGTCAGCGCGAGAACCTGAATGCGGCGGTGGAGCGTGGGCGCGAGACGTTTGAGCAGGTGCGCAAGGAGACGCTGTGAACGAAGTCTGGTTGGGCGTCATCGCGCTGGCCGTACTGACCATGGCCGTCGTGCAGGTCGTCGTCGGACTCCAAATGCTGCGCACGGCCAAGGACGCTGCCTCGGCCCTGCAGCAGTTTCAGGCCGAAGTGCGTCCGCTCATCCAGAAAGCGCACAAGATTGCGGATGATGCCGGCAAGGTGAGCGCGTTGGCGCTGACGCAGGTCGAGCGGGTGGACGAGGTGATGGCCACCACGGCGATGCGGATCGACGACACGCTGCGGATCGTGCAGGAATCGCTCATCGTGCCGGTGAAGCAGGGCGCGGCGGTGATGGCGGGCCTCAAGGCCGCCATCGCCGTATTCCGCGCGCGGCAGGACAAAGGTCGCTACGGCCGTGATGATGAGGATGCACTTTTTATTGGGTAAGTGCACGGGTGCTCTGGTGCTCCGGTGCACGGTTGCGGTAAACTTACCCGGTTCTCAGTTGGGCGCTTAGCTCAGTTGGTAGAGCATCGCCTTCACACGGCGGTGGTCGCAGGTTCGAGTCCTGCAGCGCCCACCAACTTTCCCCCCATCCATGGCCGTCGAGATTGAACGCAAGTTCCTCGTGCGGCCGGGTCTCTGGACGCCGGCCGGCCCTGGGGACCTCATCCGCCGGGGCTACATTTCGTCCTCCCCAGACCGGACCGTGCGGGTTCGCGTGCGCAAGGACCGGGCGTATCTGACCATCAAAGGGCCGACCACCGGCCTGTCACGCCTCGAATTCGAGTACGAAATCCCCGTGACCGACGCCCACCAGTTGCTGGACCAGGTGTGTACGGCCGTGCTCGACAAACACCGGCACGTTGAACAGCACGGTGCCCACACCTGGGAGATTGACGTCTTTCACGGCGCGAACGAGGGGTTGGTGGTGGCCGAGGTCGAACTGGTGTCCGAACAGGAGGCCGTCGAGTTACCCGCGTGGGCCGGCTACGAGGTCTCAGCCGACTACCGCTACGCGAATTCCTATCTGGCGAAATGTCCCTATTCGATCTGGGGGTGAATCACAGGAGGCGCGGAGGATTCTTTGGGGGGGGGGCGCAATGCGCACATCCAGACAAAGGCTAGTCGCCATCTCGCTCGTTGTGTGTGTGCTGCCGGCGCAGGGTGTCGGGCTGCAGGGCTTGAGTCAAAGGCCAGTCAAGAGGACCGTACTCAATGACCATCCGGCCCTTTCCAGCGAGGTGGCAGATGTGCCTCGGCTGTTCGCTGCGCCAGAGCTCGTCGTCGTGGGCCGCATCCTCAGTCAACGGCCAGCGGACGTGGTTCTTGATCCCAGTCAGCCAAACACGATCCGTGTCGCGACGGTATACGCCGTCGCCGTGGATGAGGTATTCCGGCACGTTCCTCGCGCGGAGCCAAGCGCCGGTGATCTTGATCCGCTGAAACTGATCGAAGTGATCATTCCGTTCGTAGGGGATCGCGACCGTGGGGCATATGTCGAGCGCTACGTGAGCGCCCAAGTGAACGCGCTGGGATCGAGTTGACGTGCCTACTGTTTCTTGGACGTCGGCAGAGCGACGACGCCTGGAATCTGACAACCGGCAGCGGTCGATCAATTGTCGAAATACGGGGATTGGGGGGCGCCCCGCAGGACTCATCTCCCGAGGCTCTCACGACAGCGATAAAATCGTGGCCGGATCTACGCCGCGAGCTGCTCCAACTGGCGGAAACCACGAACACGCCGGCGTTTCCCACACCCAAAAAGACTCCTCCGCGTCTCCTCTGACCGTTACCAGGAGTACCGCAGGCCGAGCCGGAACGTGAGCGGGGGCTGGACGGCTGTGGAGAGCCGGAAGATCGGCGTGGTGAGCGCGTTCTCTTCGACCTCGTTGGTGTGCTGCGTAGCGTTGAAGACGTCCAGGCGAACAGCGGCGGTGTGGCCGGCGACCGTGAACGACTTCTGCAGTCTCATGTCGAGCGTCAGCGTGTATGTGTAACGTGTTCGGGCTACCCGATACGCGTGAATCATCTCGGGGCCGGTCCGCAGGCCGGTGGCGACGACAATGCGTGAGAAGGGTTGGCCGTCCTGATACCGCGCTGCGAATCCCCAGCGCAGGTCCAGGGGCAAGCGGACGGATCCCGACAACTTGCCGACGTACGAGCGGTCGAAGAAGTAGCTGCCCTGATGCAGGGGGCGGGCGTTGGGGCGTTCGAAAACTTCGCCGAGCACGGCAGGGTCGTTCTCCAGCGGACCGAATCCGAGATGCCCGGCCCAGCTGCGCGTGCGATACGCCATCGCGCCGAAGTGGAGTTCTGCCGGCTGGGTGCGCAGGGACCAGGTGGTCTCGAGTCCCTCGTATTTCGCCGTCGCGTCCTCAGGGTTGGTCAGCTGATAGCGATCAAGGCCGAAGGCCTCGGGGCGACGGTCGTACACGATCAGGAACATGTCATCGCTTGGTCCGTCCCAGTCGCCGCCGGCATCGGGGATGAGCTGCTGGTCGTAGGATGCGGCTGTCACGCCGGTGTTCACCGACCCGAGCATCGATCGCATGTAGCGCCAGATCAGCGCCGTCCGAATGGAGAAGTGTTGGCCGACGCGCATTTCGGCGCCGGTTGTGAGCTCGGTGGTGCGCGGCGCCTTCAATTCAGGATCGATGGAGGCGATGGCATCGTTGCGACCGGCTCGCCACAGGAGCACACCGGCTTCGCTGGGCGCGAATTGACCGTTCCCATCAGGGTCGGTCCAGCGGTGCACGTTCATCGTGGTCTCGCCAGGGTCGCCGTGACGAAGCTGCATGAGGCTCAGCGGGTCCGTGTATCGACCCGCTGCGGCAAAGATCGCGAGTGGACCGTAGTGCCATTGCGCCGAGACCCTCGGTGACATCGTCTCCCATGACACGCCCTGCAATGCGCCGCGAATTGAGCCACGAGTGACCTCTGCACGTACACCAGCCTCCACCGTCAGGTTGTTGCCGAATGCCATCCGGTTCGCGACAAAGGCGGCGCCTTCAAGAATCGCGCGTTGTGAGTCGCCCGACGAAGAGGCGGGGCGCCAGACGCGAGCGGGAAGTCCGGCGACAACCTCGGCGATGTCCACGGCGCGGGCAAAGACCGACGTCTGACCGGCACGCCGGAGCGTGCCTCCGACCCTGACGTCATGCCGGGCACCGCGCCACGGCCACGGAGCAAGGTGCAGAGTCGAGTTCAACTCCCACTGCGTGGTCGTAACGTCAGCCGCAGGTGTGGGGACGTAGCCATCCCAGACCCGATCCATGGTGCCGCCGGTTGCATTTGCGGCGTCCGGCCGGAAGGCTCCGCGGTGAAACCCGGCCGATGTTTCGACGTGGGCTCCTGATGTCAGCGTGCGGTCCCAGGTGGCCGACAGCTGCGCGAAGAGTCCGTTTTCGTTGACCGCGCGATCGCGGAACTGACGACGATCTTCGAAGGGGGCGGACACGTGCTGGACGGTGGCGATGGCGCGGAGTTGGTTGTTGTCGCTGGCGCGCCTAATGACATGGGCAAACAGGGATGTCGCGGTGGACGTCCACAGGGCCGGTCTGTCGCGCTCGTAGAACTGAATGCGCGATCGAGAGGCCGACAGCAGCAGTTCGCTGCGCGAGCCGAGCGGACCTTCGACCAGGACGTTGCCCTCGTGGGCGTTGTCTGTGCGCTGGATGGACGGGGCGTGTGGAAGCGCGTTGCGCGTGACCATGCGCGGCGTGGTGAGCGACAGGTCGAACGACCCGCTGCGGGACTTCGACGGCGCGCGGGGTGTGAGCGCTACCACGACGCCCGGAGTGCCGATTTCGACGGGGGCCTGACCGCTGAGGATCGAGGCGCTGCCGACAGCGGCGAGGTCGAGGCCGAAGGGCATGAGCCCATGGAGATTCGGGCCGATGAGTGTGGTGCCGCCAAATGTCATGCGGGTGGTCGTCCAGGACGAGCCGCGCGATCCCAGGAACGCGGTGCGTCCGGTGCCCAGCCCGCCGTTGTCCATGCGATCGGCAATCACGTACGGCGCGATCGTCTCGATAAGGGTCCAGACATCACGCGCGGAGGCTGGATCCGTGAACCAGCGGTCGGTCACGTGGAAGCCTTCACCCAGTGACTGGCGGTCAACCACGTCGAGCGTATCGCCATCGGCAAGCACGACGATCTCGCGGGGGTTGACCTGGACGGTCCTGCTACGGGCGCCGACAGTAATCGTGTACGTTCCGGGTGTAACGGCCCGGAACATGACCGTGTGATCGACGCGCACTGGGGGTTCGGCCACCGGCGTGACCGTCACCGGCGCATCGGCGGCCCCGGCGAGCCGCACATGGACTTGACCACCTTCCTGCCGGCTCTGGGCGGCAACGAGCGCCGGCGCGGCAAGCAGGCAGGAGAAAACGAAGAGCAGAGGACGTCGCTGAATCAGGGGCACAACCCGAACATCTTATCTTCCGCGCCTCCCTGTGATTTAGATCACTTTGAAGTTGCGCATCATGCCCATGTCCTCGTGCTCGAGGATGTGACAGTGGTAGAGATACAGCCCTGGGTGCGAGGTGAAGGGGACCTGCACCCGTACGGTCTCATGTGGAAGGTGACGCCTTCACCCCCTGCGCGCCTTACGTCGTTCCGTACAGGCGATCCCCGAAGTCGCCCAGGCCCGGAAGGATGTACTTCTTCGCGTTGAGTTCCCGGTCGAGGGCCGGGGTGTAGATATCCACATCAGGGTGCGCGGCTTCGAGGGCGGCAACCCCTTCGGGGGCGGCCACCACACACAGCAGGCGGATGTGTCTGGCGCCCGCTTCCTTGAGCACGTCTACTGCCATGATCGCGCTGCCACCAGTGGCAAGCATCGGGTCAACCAGCAGCACGACGCTGTCGCCGAGTGCCGGCGGCAGATGACTCGAATATTTGTGCGCGACGGCTGTGGCCTCGTCGCGTTTGAGGCCGACGTGACCGACCCGGGCGTGTGGGATCAGCTCAAGCACGGACTCCACCAGGCTCAGGCCTGCCCGCAACACGGCCACCACCACGACATCGGTGGACAACTGGTGACCGGTGGTGGCCTCCATCGGGGTGTCAATGGGCATCGGCCGTGTCGGAAGGTCACGGGTGGCCTCCATGGCCACGAGCACGCCGACGCGGTGGGCGAGCCGCCGGAAGAGGCTGGTGTGGGTGGTGGTATCACGCAGGGACGCGAGCGCGTCCTGTGCCACAGGGTGGGTCACGAGATGCAGGGCCATCGGCGGGAACTATACATCGGGGGTCGCAGGTTACGGATTAGAATCTCGGGATGATTCGTGGGGCAGCATTGGCGGCGGCGCTTGCGCTTGTCGTCGCAGGGTTGATGTGGCAGTCAGCGCGGCCGGGCGCGCCCGTGTCGCTGGTTATTTCGGGCGGCACGGTCGTCACGATGGACGCGCAGGCCACCGTGATTGAGAACGGCGCCGTGGCGATTGACGGCTCGGAAATCGTCGCGGTCGGTACCGCCGCCGATATTGCAGCGCGGTTCGCCGGTGCGGAACAGATTGACGCGCGTGGTCAGGTCATCATGCCGGGCCTGGTCAACACCCACGGTCATGCGCCGATGGTGCTGTTTCGCGGGCTGGCCGACGACATGGCGCTGATGGACTGGCTCAACCAGTACATCTTCCCGGCGGAGAAGGCCACGGTCTCCCCCGAGTTTGTCCGTATCGGCACGCGGCTCGCGGCTCTCGAGATGATCGCGTCAGGGACGACGACGTTCGCGGACATGTATTACTTCGAGGAGGAGATTGCGCGGGCGACGGCCGCCGCTGGTCTCCGCGGTGTCCTGGGACAGACGATCATCCGGTTCCCGGTGGCGGACGCCGAAACGCCGGAAGCCGGACTGGCGCGCACCGAGGCGTTCCTCAAGGAGTTTACGAATCATCCGCTGATTACGCCCGCCGTGGCACCGCACGCGCCCTACACCCTGACGCCGGAGACGCTCAAGGCGGCCCGCGCGCTTGCGAACACGTATAACGTCCCGCTGCTCATCCACCTCGCGGAAACCCGGGATGAAGTCGGGATCATCGCAGAGCAGTACAAGCAGTCGCCGACGATGTTCCTCGACGGACTCGGCGTGTGGAACGGCCGATCGCTGGCCGCGCATGCGGTGTGGGTCGACGATGCCGATATGAGGATGTTGGCGGAGCGACGGGTCGGCTTGTCGCACAACCCTGAGAGCAACATGAAGCTGGCGAGCGGCACGGCGCCGGTGCCGGCGTGGCTGACACATGGTGTGCTTGCTGGTCTGGGCACGGACGGCGCGGCCAGTAACAACGACCTCGACATGTTTGAGGCCATGCGCGTGGCGGCGTTCCTGCACAAACACGCGTCCGGCGATCCGCGCGCCATGCCGGCGCGCCAGGCGCTGGAACTGGCGACGCGTCGCGGCGCTGAGGCGCTCGGCATGGGGGACCGCATCGGATCCCTCGAACCGGGGAAACTCGCGGACGTGATCACGGTGTCGGTCGACTCTGCCAGGCAGACGCCGCTGTATGACCCCATGTCGCATCTGGTGTACGCGACGCACGGCACCGATGTGCGTACCACCATCGTGCATGGGCGGGTTCTGATGCGGCAGAGGAGGGTGCTGACCCTCGACCGTGAGGCGGTGCTGCGCGAGGCGAGGGCGATGGCGACAAAGGTCGCGGCGGCCGTCCGGAGTGGCCAGTGACAATCACCGAGTTCATCAGCCAGCGCGAGCTCGCAGCCCGGATCGCCGCGATGGGGGCAGAGATTCGACGCGACGCCGGATCGGATACGCCTATTCACCTGGTCTGTGTGCTCAAAGGCGCATTCATGTTTCTCGCGGATCTCATCCGTGAAATTGGCGGCGACGTCACCTGCGACTTTATTGTGGTGCGCAGTTATGCCGGGACCTCCACGACAGGGCAGGTCCAGATGATCAAGGACCTCGGGCATCCGATCGACGATCGCTATGTCGTCATCGTCGAGGACATCGTGGATACCGGCTTGACGCTGGCGCACCTGCAGGAGGTGTTTCACACGCGGCGGCCCAGCCACCTGAAGACCGTGTGTCTGCTGAGCAAGCCATCGCGCCGGAAGGTGGAGGTGCCGGTGGACTACGTGGGCTTCACGATTGAAAACAAGTTTGTTGTCGGCTACGGGCTCGACTATGGCGAGCAGTTCCGGAATCTCCCGTACATCGGCGTGGTCGAAGGGATGGCGTAGGGCATGGCGGGTCGACGGTTCAGCATCATCACAGAGACCGACGCGCGGCAGATTGAGCCGGGAACGACGGTGGAGCTTGAGCCGAAGGGCCACGTGACGCCGCTGGCGGCAGATACGTTGCGGGCACGCCGTGTGACCGTGGTGGCCTCCGGCAGCGCTGATCCGGCCCTGCCGGCGGACCTCGCGCCGGTGAGTCCGATTCGACGAGTGACGATTGGCTCCGACCACACGGGCCTGGCGATGAAGGCGGCGCTGGTCGCGCACCTGCGGCAGCAGGCCATCGCCGTGGAGGATGTCGGGACGCACACGACCGACGCCGTGGACTATCCGGATATCGCGGGCACGGTGGCCCGATCGGTGGCGCGGGGCGAGGCGGATGCGGGCATCATGATCGACGGCGCCGGCCTCGGGTCGACGATTGCGGCCAACAAGGTGCGGGGGATTCGTGCGGCGATGTGTCTCAACGTCACGCTGGCCCGGTATGCACGTGAGCACAACGGCGCGAACGTGCTCGCGCTCGGCTCCACCCTTGTTGATACGGCCACAGCGCTCGCGATTGTGGACACGTGGGTGACCACGCCGATGAAGGAGGCGCGGTATGTGCGGCGCCTGCTGAAGGTCCGACGGTTGGAGGAGAGGTTCTGAGATGGATACACAGGCGGTCGACCTCTCGCGACTGATTGCGATCATCACCGAAGAGGTGCTGGCGGCGACGCGCAGACCCGCAACCCAGTGCGGCTGCCATGCGGTCAATGAGGACTGTTGTCCGACGCGCCTGCAGGGCGTGCTGGACGCGGGTGCCGTGCGTCTCGGCATGCATGCGACTGGTGGGGCACCGGACGGGGTCTCGGGCCTGATCGATCACACGCTCCTGAAGCCCGATGCCACGCGGCAGGAACTCGAAAAGTTGTGCCGGGAGGCCGCCGAGTTCAGGTTCGCCACGGTCTGTGTCAATCCGACATGGGTCGCGTACTGTGCGTCACAACTCCGGCACACGAACGTCGGCGTCTGCACGGTGGTCGGGTTTCCGCTCGGGGCCACCACCCCTGACGTGAAGAACTATGAAACCCGCCGGGTGATCTTCGACGGCGCGCGCGAGGTGGACATGGTGATCAATGTCGGCGCCCTGAAGTCCGGCGACGTGCGGCTGGTCGAGCGCGACATCGAGGCCGTGGCGCAGACCTGCCGCGACGCCGGCGTGATCAGCAAAGTCATCATCGAAGCCGCCTATCTGACCGACGACGAGAAGGTGACGGCGTGCACGCTGTCGAGGGCCGCCGGTGCGGATTTTGTGAAGACGTCGACGGGGTTCGGTCCCGGAGGCGCCACGGTCGCCGACGTGGCGCTGATGCGCCGTGTTGTGGGGGCCGAGATGGGCGTCAAAGCCGCCGGCGGCGTGCGCGACCTCGAGGGCCTGAAGGCGATGGTCGCTGCCGGAGCCAGCCGTGTTGGCGCGAGCGCCGGCGTCAAGATCGTTCAGCAGCTGCGTGGCGCCGACGTGCCGTCGGTGCTGCCACCCGCGCCACAGAAATCAGCGTACTGACTTCCCGTCGGTGATGTGCCGCACGGTGATGTCGCGCTGTGGGAACGGAATCTCGATGCCGGCTGATTCAAACGACTTCTTCAGCCGGCGTCGGTACTCACGGGTAATCGTCCATTGTTTCAAGGGCAGAGTTTTGATGCGGACGCGGATGGTCACGGACGACTCGCCGAATCGCTCCACGCCAATCACTTCCATGGGCTCGAGGGTCAGGGGGCCGAATTCCGCGGTGTCGCGCATGGCGGCCGCTGTCTGCTCAAGCACGGCGACGACCTCATCGGTGTCGTGTTTGTAGGCGACATCGACGTCGAGCAGCGCATAGGCGAAGTCCATGCTCAGGTTGGTCATGGTCGTGACGCTTCCACAGGGAAAGATGTGGACCGCGCCGCTCTGGTCCCGAAGCACGATGGTCCGGAGGTTGATGGCCTCCACGAGCCCGCCGGTGCCATTGATCTGGGCTACGTCGCCTACACGAACCTGATTTTCCAGAATCAGAAAGAAGCCGCTGATGACGTCCTTCACCAGCGTCTGGGCTCCGAAGCCGATGGCGAGGCCGAGGATACCGGCGCCGGTCAGGATCGGCATGATGTTGATGCGCAGTTCCTGCAGGACCGTCAATGCCGCAATGACCATGATCGCCACGCTGAGCACGTTCTGCAGCATGTCGCTCAGTGTCTTGGTGCGTTTGGCGCTCTCGATTTCTCCCGGCCCCGCGTTGGTCAGGATGCGATCTTCAAACCGATCGAGTCCGACACGCACCGCGCGTAGGGCGATCCACGCCAACCCGAGAATCAAGATGATACGGAGACCGCTGGTCAGTAGCCAGGCCCACTGTGCGCTACCCGCAAACAGCGTGGATAGGTGTTCCATGCAGAAAGAATACCCTCAGGCTTGGTGAAGCTGGGTCAGAAGGAAAAAGGGCTGGCGCCGAAGCACCCGCCCTTCACGTGAGTCGAACCCTGGACCCTGGACCTACCGACTGAACTCTCCGACGGTGGTGAGTCCGTGGCGCTCGAGTCGGCGGTAGAGGGCCGAACGGCTCAAGCCAAGGGTGCGGGCTGCGCGGCTGACGTTGCCTTTGGCCTTCTGCATGGCGGCGCGCACAAGCTGTCCCTCGACCTCACGCAGGCGCATCGCCTCAAAGCCCGACGTGGACGCGGGAATCTGCGCAACCGGGGCGGTCATCAGCTGAATCCCCGCAGCAGCAATACGGTGTGCATCAGAAGTCCCTCAGTGTCCCAGGTGGAAGCCGCTCTCTTCGAGGTCCTTGGCCCCCGCGTGAGCAGCATCTTCTTCAACGACGCGGCCGTCGAAGAGGTGAATGGAACGCTCCGCGCCGCGTGCGTAGCGGGGATCGTGCGTCACCATGCAGATGGTGGCGCCTTCTTTGTGGAGTTCGTGGAGCAGCGACATAACCGCCTCGCCGTTTTTCGAGTCGAGGTTGCCGGTCGGTTCGTCCGCCAGCAGAATGGAGGGCGATCCGCCGACCGCACGGGCGACGGCGACACGCTGCTGCTGACCGCCGGAGAGCTGGCTGGGGAGATGCTTCGCGCGGTGTGACATGCCGACCTTTTCGAGCGCCGCCATGACACGTTCCTTCCGTTCGGCCGCCTTCATGCCGCGGTAGGTCAGAGGGAGTTCTACGTTTTCGTAGACCGTCAGGTCGCCGATGAGGTTGAAGCTCTGGAAGATGAACCCGATTTCGCGGTTGCGCACCCGGGCGCGTTCCGACAGCGGCAAATCGGCGACCGACCGGCCGTTCAGGATGTAGGTGCCTTCACTGGGGGTGTCGAGCAACCCGAGAATCGAGAGCAACGTCGACTTGCCGCAGCCCGAGGGGCCCGCAATCGAAATGTACTCGCCGCGCTGAATTTCCAGATGGATGCCGGCGAGCGCATGTGTCTCGACCTCGTCCGTGTAGAAGACCTTCGTCACGCCATCAAGCTGAATCAGCGCCTGTCCCGAAGTACTCATGACCGTCCCTTTCACACCCGCTTGCGCGGGGTGCTGAATCAACCGGAGCCCCCCTCCGGTCGCCTTACCGTCGTATCCGCACGCGATCGAACGCATCGTATTGCGACATGTCCGACAACACCACGTCGTCGCCTTCGTTGAGTCCGGCCTTCACTTCCATCTCGCTCACCGAGGCGCGTCCCAGCTGCACTTGCACGCGGGTGGCCTCGTTGTTGGCCCCGACCCGATACAACATCACGGTGCCGTTCTCCTGCCCGAACGAGGGACGTTGCATCTTCAGGACGTTTTCCAGGCGTTCAAGTTCAATCACCCCGTCCACGCTCAGGTCCATCCGTGCCCCTGGAGGCAGGTCGCCATCGAGCGTCACATCGATGCCGACCGTGCCGCCCTGGGCCGCCGGGTCGATCCGCGACACGAATCCCTTGACCGTCCCGGTACGTGTGTCGATCATCGCGACCTGTCCCACCCGCACATCACGCGTCTGTGTTTCCGACACGCGAATCTCCGCCTTGAGGGCCGTCGGGTTCGCCACGCGCGCGATGTTGGTGCCCGCGCCAACCTGCTGGCCTTCCTCGACGGGCAACTGCTGCAGGACGCCCGTCATGCCTGCGCGAACCTTCAAGTCGGCCACGTTCTTTGCTTCCAGCTCGTACGCCGCCTTTGCACGCGCCACTTCTGACTCCACCGGTGCAAGCTGGGCCTTCTCCCCCTCGGTGCTCGCCTGCAGGCGCTTGCGCTCCAGCGCCAGCGCGTTGCGCGCGCGGTCCATGTTCGCCTGACTCCGCCGAAGGGTCAGGGCGGACACAATCCCCTGCTTGTTCAACTCCAGGTCCGCCTGATACTGCAGTTCATCCTGCTCCACCTGCGAGGCCGCGTTCGCCACTCCTGTTTCGAGTTGCAGCCGCTGCGTGGCCAAATCATTCTTTCGCGTGGCGAGACCGGCTTCGGCCGACCGCCATGCGAGTTCCGCCGTCTTCGCCCGGTTCTGAAGGTCAGGATTGCTGAGCTCCAGAATCACCGTGTCGGGCCGCACCTGCGCGCCGGGCCGCAGCGGCCGCTTCTCGACGCGTCCCGATGTAGTCGCGGTAATCCAGCGGATGTCTTCCGGCACTAACGTGCCCGACCCGCGCACTTCGCGCACCATCGACCCTCGGGTGACTTTACCGGTCCAGGCCGCGTTGCCATCAACGGTCGGTGCCGCCGGTTCGAGAGTCATCACCCAGACAGACACGGCGATGAGGGCCACCACACCAACACCGGCCATCAACACCTGCCGACGCTTTTTTGCCTTGAGGATTGCGGGATCACGCTTGACGTCCATTGTCATAACCGCTCTCTATGCAAGAAGCCGTGCCAACTCTTGGCGCGCGCTCTAAGTCTAACGGTCGTCATGCCTTAGCGTGCATTCCTACTTCCCCCTGGCCCCGCCCGATGGTGCGGTTTCGGGAAACCCGAATCCCGCATCGGGGACTTTGACTGGAATTTGGTCCCACCGGTTGACCGTGCCACCATGTTCGGTGTGCCAGACTTGCGAGACCTCGGCTGGACGGACCACTTCGCCCGGGCCTTTGCCCCGTGGGCCGGGCCGGGAGTCGTCGCAGGCCGCGTCGCGCTGGAGCATAACCACGTACTGCGCGTACTGACCGAGTCCGGGGAACAACTGGCAGAAGTCTCCGGCCGTGTTCGACACGAAGCCGCCAGCCGCCAGGACATGCCGGCCGTCGGCGATTGGGTCGTCTTGCGCCTCGACGACGGCGGGCGCTGTCAGATTCGTGCAGTCTTGCCGCGCACGGGACGGTTCGCGCGCAAGGCCGCTGGTGACACCACCCAGGCCCAGGTTGTCGCCGCGAACATCGACACGGTCTTCCTCGTGTCCGGCCTGGACGGGGACTTTAATCCACGACGCATCGAACGATATCTCCTGCTGACGCGCGAGAGCGGCGCAACGCCCGTGGTGATCCTGAACAAGGCCGACGTGGCCGACGACGTGGATGACGCGGTGGCGTTGGTCGAAGGGCTGACCCCGGGTGTGCCGGTGCTGGCGATCAGTGCGGCGGATGGTCGTGGATTCGACGCCTTGGACCCGTACCTGCAACCCGGCAAGACGGTCGCACTGCTCGGGTCTTCGGGCGCGGGGAAGTCGTCGATCGTGAATCGTCTGGTCGGCTCGAAGGTGCTCCCGACGCGCTCGGTACGCGAATCGGACAGTCGCGGCCGTCACGCGAGTGTCCATCGGCAGATGATCGCGTTGCCTGGCGGCGCGCTGGTGATCGATACGCCCGGGATGCGGGAACTGCAGCTGTGGAGCGTGGGTCCCGGTGCGGCCGACACGTTTGGCGACGTCGCCGACCTCGCCGCGGGTTGCCGCTTCCGCGATTGCCGGCACAAGCAGGAGCCCGGCTGTGCCGTCAAGGCGGCCGTTGAGGAGGGCACGCTCGACGCGGCCCGTTACGAAAGCTTCGTGAAGCTCGACGATGAGCGCGTGGCGGTGGAGAAGCGGCAGGAAGAGCGCGCACTGCTCGAGCAGAAGCGGAAGGGCAAGGTCATCAGCCGGGCGATCAAGGTCATGCAGAAGTCACGAGGACGCTGAAACGCGGATAGGGGTTTCTATCAGGAGTGAGATTCCACTGGCCTCAACGGCAGGGAGTTGAAGGGGAAATCCTCATTCTGCTGCGCATCAACTGTTTCTCGATGAAGCGGGCTCGCGTCGTGCCGGCGCTGATGTTTCTGCTGTCGGTCCGCTTCGTCATCGTCTTGTCGAAAGGCAGGGGCCACGTGTCGGTATTTGTGCCGGCCGGCATACACGGCGTACTCGGGGGCAAGTGGGTGTTGCTGGTGTTGTTGGGGGCCGCGGTGGTCTTCGCCTCGGCCCGTCGCGTCGCGCGCTGCTGGGAGACCACTTAACAGGGAGACGCGGAGGCATCCTCGTGATCGCTCCGGTCGCCTACAATGAGGCGATGCGCCGAACGCTCCTTGTCCTCGCCGTTCTTGGCTGTCTTGCCGTGCCCGGCAAGAGCCAGGCGCAGTCGCCCACGAGGGGCCTCCACGCCGATCGGTTCGATGCACGGCTGACACTGCTGGCAGACGGCTCGTTGGAGGTGGAGGAGGTCATCACCTTGCGTTTCACTGACCGGGCGTTCAGGGAGGTTGAGCGGCGGGTCCCGATTGGGCGCGTGGACGACTTGATTGACGTGGAAGCGCTGATGGACGGCCGCGTCCTGCCGGCGGGACGTGAGGCCGGGCAGGCCAGCATCGGGATCGGCCGGCGCGAGCTTCGGGTGCTGTGGCGTTTCCCGGAAACCAGAAACACAACACATCAATTCACGTTGCGGTACCGCGCGATGGGCGCCTTGCGCGTGGACACCCGTGGTGCCCACCTCGCGTGGCATATCCTGCCGACCCGCCACCGGTATGCGATCTCCGACGCCGAATTGATCTGGCAGGTCCCTGCAGGCGTCGTCTCGCAGGGAGGCCCGGCATTGGAGGCCGAGGGGTGGTCATGGACGCGGGAAGGCGAGCAGGTGTGGAGCGCGCGGAAACGCGATGTGGCGGTCCACGAAACCGCGATCCTGACCGATCACCTGGAGCCCACGTCGCTCGCCATCGCCCCCTCACGCTGGCAGGTGGATGAGGATCGCGCGCGTCAGCTGGCGCCGGCGTTCATCGTGGGGGGCGCCGTCATTCTCGTGATGGGGGCAGGCATGGTCGTGATGATGCGGCTGCGCTACCCCCAGCCGAGAGTCGACCATGGCACCGCCGTCCCTGCGGCGGCCGGATCGCTCCCACCGGGGCTGGGGACGGCGATGACCATCACCAGGCCCAGGGTGGGATTGCCGCAGATGGCGGCGACGCTGTGTGATCTGCTGGCGCGACGCGTGCTGACGATTGAAGAGGCGGGCGGGACGATGACCATCGTGGTGCCTCCCATGGACGCCGCCGCCCCTCGTCTTCGTCCACATGAGCAGGTCGTGATGGACGCGCTGTGGCTGGCCACGAAACAGGGACGGCTGCCGCTCAAGGACGCCCAGCGCCGCCTGATGTCGGTGCTCTCCGCGTTCAAGGCGGCCGCCCACCAGGAAATTCGTGACGCCGGGTACGTGGACGCCGAGCGTCGATGGGCGGCACGGAGCATGACGACATCCGGTGTTGTGACCCTTCTCGTCGGGTTTGCGGGCCTTGTGGCGAGTGCGTTGTGGGTGTCGTCAATGGGACCGGCCGCAATGCTCGTGCCCGGGGCGGTGATCGTGCTTGGCGTGGTCTTTCTCATCGCCGGAGAGACGTTCCCCGCGCTCACCACCAGCGGCGTGTCCGTGGGAGGGCAGTGGGCGGCGCGTGCGGCGTTCCTCAAGGCGGAAGCGGCGGCGCATCGTGCCGGCCAGCACGCTGAGGAGTGGCTGCCGGTCGCAGTCGGTTTGGGGCTCGGGCCGAAGTTCGCGAAGTCGGGCGCGGTGGTGTCGTGGCTCGCTGGAATAAGCAACCCATCAGCGGCGCTGACTGCGATTATCATTGCCGCGGGCAGTCCCGGCAACAGTGCCGGAATCTCGGCAGGGGGCATGGCCGGCGGTGGTGGCTTCAGCGGCGCACGCTGAGTGATATACTCGCCGCGATTTCGGGAAGGACGTGAGTTCCGGTGACCGGTTACTTGTCCGTCGTGATTTTTTTCGCGCTCATCGCCGGCTTTGCGGTGGTCTCCCTGTTGACCGCGACGCTGCTGCGGCCCAGTCGACCCTACACAGCAAAATCCGACAACTACGAATGCGGCGCCGAACCCATCGGCACCGCGTGGGTGCAATTTCCGGTCGGTTTTTATCTGGTCGCGCTGGTGTTCATCGTGTTCGACGCCCTGGCGGTGTTCATGTTCCCGTGGACGCTGGTGCTCCGTGAACTGGGCCCCCGTGCGCTGTATGTCATGGGGGGCTTTCTGGCTGTCCTGATGCTCGGCTGGGTGTACGCGTATCGCGAAGGGATTCTCGAGTGGAAATAAAGCGCCCGGTTCCCGTCGTGCCGGCTCCGATCTGGAAGGAGTTCAAGGACCTTCAGGAGTGGAACGAACTCCACAAACAGCGTCAGACCGGAGACAAACACTCCGAGACCTTTGAGACGCTGACCGAAGGCCTGCATCAGTTTCCCGGCGGATTTGTCCTGACGACGGTGACGGACAACTTTTTGAACTGGGCCCGGAAATCCTCCGTGTGGCCCGTGACGTTTGGGCTGGCGTGTTGCGCGATCGAAATGATGGCCACGTTTGCGTCGCGGTTCGACGTGGAACGCCTGGGGATGGTGCCCTGGGCCTCACCCCGCCATGCGGACCTGATGATCATCTCCGGCACGGTCACCATCAAGATGGCGCCGATGCTGCTCCGGATCTACGACCAGATGCCCGATCCGAAGTGGGCGGTGTCGATGGGATCCTGCTCCAACTCGGGCGGCCCCTTCCGCCATGGGTATCACGTCGTCAAAGGCGTGGACCGGGTCATTCCGATCGACGTGTACGTGCCGGGGTGCCCTCCGCCGCCGGAATCGCTGCTGAATGGCCTGCTGTTGCTGCAGGATCAGATCGCCCATTTTCACAAGACCGGCAAGAAGGCACCGCCGACGGAGAAGGTGGACTAGATGCTCACGGCCGCCGACGTCCGCAGCCGCCTGGCCACCCTCGACGGCGTCACGATCGCCGAGGGCGATTCGCCCCTGACTGTGACAGTACCGGCGGCGCAGTGGGCGACCATCGCCACGAGGCTGAAGGATGAGATGGGGTTCGGGTTCTTCTCGTTCCTGTCCGCAGTGGATTGGAAGGAGGAGGGACTCGAGGTGGTGGCCTGGATCGACAACACGGATGCCCGGCTGTCGGTGGTGCTCAAGACCCGCCTTGGCGCGGGGGGGACCACGTGTCCGTCACTGGCGGAGGTCTACCGCGGGGCAAACTGGATGGAGCGTGAGTGCTTCGACATGTTCGGCATCTCGTTTGAGGGCCATCCGGATCTGCGACGTATTTTGTTGCCCGACGACTGGGTCGGGTACCCCTTGTTGAAGTTGTACGACGTGGACACGCCGTACCCCCCGTATCGCTGAGACGCGCATGGCAACTGACCTCACTCCACGCGTCACGACGGAACTGGACTACGCCGGCGCCGAGCGGTTGACCATGAACATGGGGCCGCAGCACCCGTCGGCCCATGGTGTCTTCCGCGCGATTCTCACGCTGGAAGGCGAAACGGTCGTCGGGGTCGACGCGGTCATCGGTTATCTGCACCGCTGCCACGAAAAACTCGCCGAGACACTGGCGTACGTGCAGTATCCGTCGATTGCCTCGAAGACCGACTACGTCGCGGCGATGACCAGCGAACTCGCCTACGTCATGGCCGCGGAACGCATCGCAAAGATCGAGGTGCCCAAACGCGCTGAGCACCTGCGCGTGCTGGTCGCCGAACTGCAGCGCGTGGCGTCGCATTGTCTGTGGCTGGGTACCTGGTGCATGGACATGGGCGGGGCGCTTGGGGGCGGCGCGACGATTTTTCTGTACTGCATCCGCGAACGTGAACTGGTGCTGGATCTGTTCGAGAAGCTGACTGGCGCGCGGCTGTTGTATGGCTTCCATCAGGTCGGCGGCGTGCGGTACGACATGCCGGAAGGCTTCGCGGCAGACTGCCGCCAGACAATCGACCTGATTGAGGCGCGCCTGCTCGAGTACGAAGCGATGCTCGAGGACAACACGTTCTTCCTGATGCGCACCAAGGGCGTCGGCGTGATTTCGCGCCAGCTTGCCGAGGAGGTCGGGATCAGTGGTCCGCTGCTGCGCGCCTCGGGCGTGGACTTCGACCTGCGCCGCGATGCGCCGTATTCGTCCTATCAGGACTTCCAGTTCAAGGTTCCGGTCGAAACCGATGGCGACTGTCTTGCGCGGTACCGGGTCCGGATGGTCGAGTTCCGTGAATCGATTCGCATCGTGCGCCAGATTCTGGACGGCCTGCCCGAAGGACCGATCTCGTCGAGGCCCGGCGTCAAGGCCGTCGCGCAGGTGCGTGTCCCGAAGGGTGAAACGTATACACGCGTCGAAGGGCCGCGCGGGGAAGTGGGGTGCTATCTCATCGCGGATGGCGGACCGAAACCCTACCGTATGAAGTGGCGCGGCGCGTCGTTCTCGAACCTGGCCGTGTTGCCGTTCATTATTCCCGGCCATTCCGTGGCCGACGTCGTGGCAATCATGGGGTCGGTGGACCCGGTGTTCGGGGAGGTGGACCGATGACCGGTTGGCCAGATGCCGCCCTCGGGGCCGTGGCAGGCGTGAGCGTCCTGTTGGGCGTCATCGGTCTGGTCACCTACGTGACGCTGCTCGAACGGAAGTTCGCCGCGCGCATGCAGTCGCGCATCGGCCCGTATCGGGTCGGCCCGCACGGCCTGCTGCAGCCGATTGCCGACGCCGTGAAACTGATGATGAAGGAAGACGTCGTTCCGCGCAACGCGGATCGACGGGTCTTCAGCATTGCGCCGGTCGTCTTCCTGATTCCGTGCATCCTGATTTTTGCGACCATCCCGTTTGCGCCGGGCCTGGGCGTCGCCGACCTGAACATCGGTATCCTGTTCTTCCTGGCCGTGTCGTCGATGGAGGTCGTCGGCCTGTTCATGGCCGGCTGGAGTTCCAACAACAAATACGCGCTGTTGTCGGCGATGCGCGCGGTGAACCAGATCATCTCGTATGACCTGCCGTTCCTGATGGCGGCGCTGGTGCCGGTCATCCTTGCCGGCTCGCTCAAGCTCGGCGAGATTGCCGCGGCGCAGGACGCCCTCTGGTTCATCGCCTATCCCGTGCTCGGGCAGTTGGGCTTCATCGCGTACATCATCGCGAGCGTGGCCGCGGAGAATCGCGTGCCGTTCGACATTCTTGAAGCGGAATCGGAACTCGTCGCCGGGTTCCGGGTCGAATACTCCGGCATGAAGTTCGCGTTGATTCAGCTCGGGGAATACGCCCACGTACTGGGCACCTCCTTCCTCGGCGCGCTCCTCTTCCTGGGCGCGTGGGCGGGGCCGGGGCCGGAGTGGCTCGGGCCGGTCTGGTTCATTCTGAAAGCGCTGCTGATCTTCCTGCTCATCACGTGGATTCGATGGAGTTTCATCCGTATCCGCGTGGATCAGATTCTGCAGATTTCCTGGAAGTTGTTGTGGCCGGTGTCGCTGGTGCTGGTCATCGCCACCGCCATCACCGTCGTCATCAGGAGCAGCACCGGTGGCTAAGTCGCGAGGCATTCTTCAGGAGACGTGGGACGTGGCGACCTCCGTGTTCCGCGCCATGCGGATCTCGGGCCGCAACTTCCTGCGGAAACCGGTCACCGTGCATTACCCGGACAAACCCCGGACGTATCCGGATCGCTACCGGGGACTGCTCGCGCTCACCTACGACAGGGAGACGGGGGAGGAGAACTGCATCGGCTGCCGCCTGTGCGAGTTTGTGTGTCCGCCGGCCGTCATCAAGGTCGAGATGCTCAAGAGCGAAAAGCGGAACTATGCGAAGACGTTTTCGCTTGAGCTCTACGCCTGCGAGTTCTGCGAGTTGTGTGTGCAGGTGTGTCCGACGGATGCCATCGTGATGATGAAGTCGTTCGACATGGCGACCACCGACCGGCGTGAGTTGCTGCTCGACAAGGACCGGTTGCACGCCATCGGTGAGACGTTTGACGCCTCGTGGGCGACGGGCAACCGGCTCCGTGACATGCAGGCGCCGCCCAAGAAGGTCGCCGCCGAGAAGCCGGCGGCCGAGAAGGCGGGAGGGGAGGCATGACACTCGAGGTCATCGGCTTCTGGATCCTCGCCGTCCTGCTGGTGGGGTCGGCGCTCGCAGTCGTGCTGACGAAGAACCTATTCCATTCGGTGCTGTGGCTGGCCCTGGCGCTGACGGGAACCGCCGGTGTCTTCCTGATGCTGCAGGCCGAGTTCCTGGCCGGCGTGCAGATTCTGCTCTACGCGGGCGGCGTCGTGACCGTCGTGGTGTTCGCCATCGTGGTCACGGAGCGCCTGGTGGGGGAGACGTTGTCACATACCAGCCGGGGGCTGGTGGGTGGCGCGACGGTGGCCGGTGTGTTGTTGATGTTGCTCGTGAACACCCTCATGCGCACACCGGTGCCGGCGGTGCGGATTCCGTTCGAGGCGGATCCGACGCATCTGATCGGCCGCGAACTGATGACGCGCTACGTCCTGCCGTTTGAACTGCTGGCGGTGATTCTGCTGGTGTCCCTGCTGTCGGCCAGCTACTTTGCGAGACCGGAGGACTGACCATGGGACTTTCAGCCTGGCTCATCCTGGCAGCGGCGGTCTTCTGTATCGGGTTGTTCGGCGTGATGACACGCCGCAACACGGTCGGGATTCTGTTGGGCATCGAACTCATGCTCAACGCCGTCAATATCAACCTCGTCGCCTTCAGCCGGTTCCACGGCGAAGTGACCGGCATGGTCCTGACGATCTTTGCCATCTGTATCACGGTCGCTGAAGTGGCGCTCGGGCTCGCGATTGTCATCCTGTTGTTCCGCATGCGGCGTACCGCGATGGCGGACCAGGTGGATTGGTTGAAGGGATGAGTCTCATTCCACTTCTCGCTCCGCTGGCGGCGATCCTGATCCTCGGACTGGTCGCGCCCGTGCGCCGCACCGGTCGGCCCGCGGCGTTCATCTCGATCGCCGGTGCACTGACGGCGCTTGTGGCTGCGGCCATGACCTGGCAGCAGGTCACCACGTTTGGTCCGATCCTCACCGAGTGGAACTGGCTGCTGGACGCCCAGGGCACCCTGGCGACGGTCGGTGTCCTGGCGGACCACGACTCGTCCCTCATGTTGCTGCTGGTGACGCTGGTGGCGTTGCTCGTCCAGGTGTACTCGCTCGGCTACCTCAGCGACGAACCGCCGGCGGCCCTCGGGCGCTACTACCTCTATCAGTCGATGTTCGCGTTTTCGATGATCGGGCTGGTGCTGGCGCCGAACCTCCTGCAGCTGTTCATCTGCTGGGAGCTGGTCGGTCTCTGTTCCTACCTGCTCATCGGCTTCTGGTTCAAGAAACACTCGGCGGCGCGTGCGGCCGTCAAGGCCTTCTGGACGACGAAGGCCGGCGACGTCGGCCTGCTCATCGGCATCGTGCTGCTGTGGCGGCACACGGGGACGTTCGACTTTGCGGAACTGCGCCTGCTCGTTGAATCCGGCATGGTCGGACTGGACGGGCTCGCGCTCATCACGTTCTGCCTCTACCTCGGCGCAGCCGGCAAGTCCGCCCAGTTGCCGCTCCATATCTGGCTGCCGGACGCGATGGAGGGCCCGACGCCGGTCTCCGCGCTGATCCATGCGGCCACCATGGTGACCGCCGGCGTGTATCTGCTGACGCGTACCGCATTTCTCTTCGCCCTGACACCCGACGTGCTCCTCATCGTCGGCTGGATCGGCGCGCTGACCGCGCTGGCCGCGGCGATGATGGCGTGTGCCCAGAACGACATCAAACGGGTGCTGGCGTATTCGACCGTGTCGCAGCTGGGATACATGATGGCCGCGATCGGTGCCGGGTATGCGGCCGCCGGCTTCTTCCATCTGCTGACACATGGCGTGTTCAAGGCGCTGCTGTTCCTCGGGGCCGGCGCGGTGATCCATGCGGTGCACACCAATGACATCACGCAGATGGGTGGGCTGGCGCGGCGGATGCCACAGACGATGGTCGTGTTTGTGATTGGCACGTTGTCGCTTGCCGGGTTGCCGCTGTTTGCCGGGTTCCTGTCGAAGGAGGAGATTCTGGCAGCGGTGTGGGCCGGTGGTGTGACCGTGCCGTTTATCCTTCTGCTGGCCGGCGCGTTTCTGACGGCGTTCTACATGATGCGGGTCGTGTTCCTCACGTTCTTCGGGACGCCGCATGCCGGGCATCAGGGCGAGGGGCACCATGCCCACGATGCGCCGTGGTCGATGACAGGACCGCTGTGGATCCTCGCGATCGCCTCCATGGTGATTGGCGTGTATTTCACGTTCTCACATCCGGAACTGCCGTTCGAACCGCCGGCCTGGCTCGCGGCCACCGCGACCGGCGTCGCGCTGGCCGGCATTGGTCTGGCGTGGGCGACGTATCAGCGGCACCTGATTGCTCCGGAGACACTGGCCTCGATGGCGGGGCCGCTCCGCGTGGCGGCGGCGCGTGGTTTCTGGATCGACGAGGCCTTCCTGCTGGTGTACCGGCAGATCCTGCAGCGGATGGCGGCGATCTTTGGATGGCTTGATCGCTACATCGTGGACGGGGTGCTCAACGTGGTGAGCGCCTGGACGGTGTCGGCCGGTGAGCAGCTGCGGCGCGTGCAGACCGGGCGCGTGCAGGATTACGTGCTGGCCGTCGGCGCCGGCGTGGTGGCGGTGGTGTGGTTCCTGGGAGGCCTCTGGTGAACGGACTGCCGATGCTTTCCGTCGTGACGTGGGCGCCGTTTGTGGCGGCGCTGATCATCATGGCCTTCGGCCGATCGCGGCCGCTGCTGGTGCGCTGGACGGCCGTGGCCGGAGCGACGGTCTCCACCGTGGGGGCGTTCTGGCTCTACGGCGCCTACGACCAGGCCGCCGGTGGGTTCCAGTTCCACGAAACCATCGCACTCGTCCCGTCCCTGGGGATCAGCTACCAGTTGGCGCTCGACGGCATGAGTCTGGTCATGGTCGTCCTCACCGCGATCATCATCTTTGCCGGCGTGTTCGCCTCCTGGACCGTCAAGACGCGCGATCAGGAGTTCTACGCGCTGTTGCTGATTCTGGTGACGGGCGTCTTTGGCGTGTTCGTCTCGCTGGACCTGTTCGTGTTCTTCCTGTTCTACGAAATCGCCGTGTTGCCGATGTATCTGCTCATCGGGATCTGGGGATCGAGCGGGGAAGTGCGGCCGCAGGGGGTCTTCGGCTGGGCCTTCGGGAAGACGGGTGTCGGCACCAAGGAATACGCCGCCATGAAGCTGACGCTGTACCTGCTGTTCGGGTCGGCGTTCATTCTGGTCGGCATGCTGGCGCTCTACGTCGCGGCCGGTTCGACCTCGTTCTCACTGTTGAATCTCGAGCAGGTCTCGTTTGACCCGCAGTTGCAGTCCTGGGTGTTCCTGGCGTTCTACATCGGCTTCGGCATCCTCGCCGCGATCTTCCCCTTCCACACCTGGTCACCTGACGGTCACGCGTCTGCTCCGACGGCGGTCTCCATGCTGCATGCCGGCGTGCTCATGAAACTCGGCGCCTATGGCGTGGTGCGTGTCGGCATGGGCCTGCTCCCGGAAGGCACACACGACTGGATGTGGCTGGTCGGGACGATTGCCTGCATCAACATCGTCTACGGCGCCCTCAGCGCGATGGCGCAGAAGGATCTGAAGTACGTCATCGCGTATTCCTCCGTGTCGCACATGGGTGTCGTGATGCTTGGTGCCGCCACGCTGACGCAGCATGGCCTCAACGGCTCGGTCTTTCAGATGTTCGCGCATGGCGTCATGACCGGCTTGTTCTTCGCGCTTGTGGGTCTGGTCTACGAAAAGGCGCACTCGCGCGAGATCTTCAAGATGGGCGGGTTCGCGACGATGATGCCGGGCATCGCCGTGGCGTTCACGATCGGCGGGTTGTCCTCACTCGGATTGCCGGCGACCGCTGGGTTTGTCGCCGAGTTCCTGACGTTCCTCGGCGCCTGGGCCTCAGCCCATTCGTGGTGGTTGTTCCCCGCGGTGTTTGGCGCGTTCCTGACGTCCCTCTACGTCCTGCGCGTCGTTCGGGCGATCTTCTGGGGGCCGAAGAGCACGGACCCGCACTTCCAGCACCTGCCTGATGCGCAGGGCACCGAGTGGGTGGCGATTGTGATCCTCGTCGGCACGTTGATTCTGTTTGGCGTGGTTCCGCGCCTGGCCCTTGATCCGATTGATGTGTCGACGGTGGCCATCCTCACCAGACTGGGGGTGATGTGATGACGTCATGGAGTCTGCACCCCTCACAACCGCTGGGCATCGAGGCCGCTCTCGCCGGAGTGTGGCTGCTCGTGCTCATCGTCGGACTCATCCGCCGCGGGTCCACGGACCGGCTCAGCGGATGGCTGACGCTGGGTGGGCTCACGGTCGTCAGTCTGATGGCGTGGTCGGCGGAACCCGGCCGTCTGTGGCTCGACGGCACCTTCGTGCTCGACGAACTCGCCGTGTTCATGAAGCGGCTGTTCCTGGTGTCGGCGGCCCTGAGTGTGCTGGCGACGCTGGCGTTCACCGAGGCAGGCTTCTGGCGACGCTCGACCGAGTATTACGCCATTCTGCTGGCGTCGGTCCTGGGGATGCTCGTGCTGGCGTCGGCGCGGGAACTCATTCTGCTGTTTGTGGCGTTTGAGCTGATGTCGATTCCGCTCTACTTCCTGACCGGGTTCAGGAAGCGGGAAGCGGCGGCACCGGAAGGGGCGCTCAAGTTCTTCGTGATCGGCAGCGTGTCGTCCGCCGTGTTGCTCTACGGCCTGTCGTTTGTCTACGGCGCGACCGGGTCGACCGATATCGCGGCCATCGGGCCCGCACTCTCGACCGGTGACCCGCTGATGGTGCTCGGCCTGAGTCTGATGCTCGCCGGCCTCGGGTTCAAGATCGCGGCCGTGCCGTTCCATATGTGGGTGCCCGACGCGTATGAGGCCGGTGGAACGCCGTTTGTCGCATGGTTGTCGATTGCGCCCAAGGCGGCCGGGTTTGTCGTGATGCTCCGCCTGTTTGTCGAAGGCGTCGGGGCGGCCACACTGACCTGGGTGCCGGTGCTGGCGGTGCTGGCTGCGATCACCATCGTCGCGGGCAACCTCCTTGCCATTCCACAGTCCAACATTAAACGCCTGCTCGCGTATTCCGGCGTGGCCCACATCGGCTACCTGTTGCTCGGCATGGCGGCCATGTCCGTGTCAGGCGTCGGCATGGTGCTGTTTTATCTGGTCGCGTACCTCGTCGGCAACATGGGCGCGTTCTTCGTCGTGCAGGCCGTGGCCGCAACCACGGGGTCGGATCAAATCACGGCGTATCAGGGACTCGCGCGTCGCTCACACCCGCTGGCGCTGGCGCTGTTGCTGTTCCTGCTCTCGCTCGGCGGTATTCCGTTTGTTGCGGGGTTCTGGGCGAAGTTGTTTGTGTTCTGGGCCGCTGTGGAGCAGGGCATGTATGCGCTGGCGTTCCTCGGTGCCGTCCTGACGGTCGTGGCCCTCTACTACTACCTGGTGGTCGCGCGGCGCATGTACATCGAAGCGCCGAAGGTGACCGGCCCAGTCCCAGTGCCGGCCGTGCTGCAGGTGGCCATCCTCATCTGTCTGGCCGGCATCATCGGGATGGGTGTGTATCCCCAGCCGTGGGTGGAGGCCTGTCTCCGGGTCGCGCTAACGATGTTCGCCGGAGTGTGACCTGGCACCGACACCTGCGGAGACGCGAGGTGTGTCGCAGATGTCGGCGCTATCAGTCATGTGCGTGTGGAAGTGGTGCCGAGGGACAGAATCGAACTGTCGACACTACGATTTTCAATCGTATGCTCTACCAACTGAGCTACCTCGGCGCTGGGAGGGCCCAAGAAAAGCAAAGTCTACCATAGCCCCCGGGCGTTCCGCGACGGCCGGGGGGCCATGGATGGCTTGCCGGGCCTATCGGCGTCGAATTGACACAATCCGGGTGTAGTCCAACTCGCAAACAACGTAAACCGGCCGGCTATCGACCACGCTATAGGCTTGGATGAAGAATTGGCGATCGATGTCCGTGGTGGTCATGGTAGCGGCCCGCACTGACACTCCTCGGAACTCCGGGGCGGCGCCGGCGATGCATGCGTCAATGGTTGCGGCACCGAAATTCTCCCGCGGGTCGGCACCCACCATGGCGCGGCGGTCATCGTGCGAGAACGACACGGCGTTATTTTCACAGCGGTAGGTCACCGTGCGGTTGTTGTCGAGCCGGTCGACACCGCTTCCGCTCACGAAACGAAGCTCCTGGGAGATTTCCGGCATCTGGTCGAATGAGATGAACACGCGCCGGCCAGGCACGTCGCCGCTGTATGCCGTAATGACCTTTGCCTGACACAGCAGTGCCGCATCCACCCTCGAAATCGGCTTGAAGGAATTAAGCTCGCTGGTCAGGTTCGCCGGTGAAGCTGCCAGCGTCTCGCGAAACTCCGGCGATCCGAGCATCTCGAGAATGACCCCGGTGTACTCACCGCGACCGAGGCGGGGCAGGAACGCGTTCATGCCTGCCGGATCGGGATTGCGGCCCAACAGTCCCTGGTAGAACTGGGCCAGAATGTCGGACGCTGGCTTTGGCTGGACGTTTTGTCTGAATTCTGCGCTGGTTACCATGGCCGCGACCTGGTTGTTGATTCTGCCTCGCTGAATCTCGGTTGTCGCGCTGCGCAGGCCGGCGGCGTCCCCATCACGGCCGAGGACGGCCAGGTACAGTCGCGCTGCTACTGGGCCCGCCTGGGTGGCGGGGATCGCCGGCGAGGGAGCGGTGGTGGTTGTCTGGCGTGGTCGGCTGATCTGGCCTGCGTTGAGGGCCACGGCCCCGCTGACGGGCAGAGCCAGTGCCACAACCAGTGAAGTAGCGAGTCGGCCAGTGGGTGTAGAGGTCATACAGCACGCACTAGCAAGATTCGGGCCGAGCGAGGAGGGAAGACTGTAGCCGCCCGGACACCGCAAGACGCCCGGGCGGCTACATAGAAATCAGGCTGGTTCAGACCTTCTCAGGGGACGTGAGCCCCATCACCTGGCGCAACTGCAGTTCGATAGCGGCCGCCGTGTCCGGGTTCTGCTTCAGAAACGTCTTCGAGTTCTCCCGGCCCTGGCCCAGGCGGTCGCCCTTGTAGGAGAACCACGTGCCGCTCTTTTCGACAATGTTGTGTTCGACGCCTTGGTCGAGCAGGTCTCCTTCGCGCGAGATGCCCTCGCCGTACATCACGTCGAATTCCGCCTCACGGAAGGGCGGGGCGACCTTGTTCTTGACGACCTTCACGCGGGTGCGGCCACCCGTGACCTGATCGCCGTCCTTGATGGCGCCGATGCGACGAATGTCCACGCGCATCGAGGAGTAGAACTTCAGCGCGCGGCCGCCGGTGGTGGTTTCGGGGTTGCCGAACATGACGCCGATCTTTTCGCGCAGCTGATTGATAAAAATCAGTGATGTCTTCGACTTGGCGACCACACCGGTGAGTTTCCGGAGCGCCTGTGACATCAGCCGGGCCTGGAGGCCCATCTGCGCATCGCCCATCTCGCCTTCGATTTCCGCACGCGGGACGAGGGCGGCGACCGAGTCCACCACGACCACGTCCACGCCGTTGGAGCGAATCAGCACCTCGGTGATTTCGAGGGCTTGTTCGCCGTTGTCGGGCTGCGACACCAGCAGATTCTCCAGATCGACGCCGAGCTTCTGGGCATACTTCGCATCGAGGGCATGTTCGGCGTCGACAAACGCCGCGACTCCGCCCAGTTTCTGCGCCTGGGCGATGGTCTGCAGGGCGAGTGTGGTCTTGCCTGAAGACTCGGGGCCAAAAATTTCAATGACCCGGCCGCGCGGAAACCCGCCGACGCCGAGCGCCCAGTCGAGGCTGATCGCCCCGGTCGAGATCACCGGAATGGGCGCCACCAGCCCCTTGTCGCCCAGTCGCATGATGGACCCTTTGCCGAACTGCTTCTCAATCTGGCCGACGGCCAGTTCGACGGCCTTTGCGCGCTCCTTGTCGACGCCGGTCTCTGTGCGATCCGCCCTGTCCGTCTTCTCGATACGTTCTGCTGATGCCATATGCCTCGTTATCCTTCCCCCGGGAGCGCCGATGGGCGCGACCACGGCTGGACCATAGGTCATTCTAGAAGTGTGCCAGGGGTCAGTCAAGCGAAAATTCTTCATGGTGTTCCTCTATCCATCTTAAAAACAGTTAGTTACAGGCGTAGTGACTTTCGCCTGCATGCCAGCGGCGACGACAAAATCTGCCTCTCCCGCGGGGCGGGCGATTCGGATTCTGCCAACCGACTACAGCGTGCAGGTGCCGTGTGACAGGGCAGGACACAGGGACGAGGTAAGGTCTTACGGAATGCCTTCGTCTGTGGGACATGGTTTGGCGGCGCTCTCCGCGGGATGGGCCCTCGCTGGAGTGGCGGTGGCCCGTCGCGCACGGTTGATACAGGCCGCGTTGCTGGTCGCTATTGGCGCTGCGCCCGACCTCGATCTGCTCTGGGGACGTCACAGCCGGGAAACCCACAGCATGGGGGCCGCGATCCTCGTCGCCAGCGTGGCGGCCTGGCAGCGATGGCCGGTCGCGTCCACCCGATGGCGGATCTGGCTGGCGGTGTGTGCCGCCTGGTTGACGCACCCTGTGCTCGACGCGCTGGCGCTCGACACCTCAGTGCCGCTGGGGATCACGGCGTTCTGGCCGTGGTCACACGAGTACTACCAGACGGGCCTCAGCGTCTTCGGGCCGATCTCGAGACGGTATTGGCTCGACAACTTCTGGTCGATGAATCTGGCGTCGATTGGGAAGGAGTTGATCCTGCTTGGACCAGTGACGGCTGGCGTCTGGTGGAAGAAGCGTTCACAACGAGCCATGGAGGACACGGGAGCCCTCCATGGCTCGCTGTGAATCTAATAGGTGTAGAACCCTTGACCGGTTTTTCGTCCGAGGTGGCCGGCGGCGACCATGCGGCGGAGCAGGGGGCACGGACGGTACTTGGGATCACCCAGGCCGTCGTGCAGCACCTCCATGATGGCCAGGCACACGTCGAGGCCGATGAAGTCGGCTAGCGTGAGCGGGCCCATCGGGTGATTCATGCCGAGCTTCATCACCCCGTCGATGGCTTCCTTGGTGCCCACGCCTTCCATCACGCAGTAGATCGCTTCGTTGATCATCGGCATGAGGATGCGGTTGGCGATGAAGCCCGGGTAGTCGGCCGCTTCGAGCGGCGTCTTGCCGAGGGTCCGACACAACGCGGACGCCGTCTGCATCGACTCGGTCGACGCCGCCTGCCCGCGAATCAATTCCACGAGTGTCATCAGCGGCACCGGATTCATGAAGTGCATGCCCAGCACCTTGTCCGGCCGCTTGGTCGAGGCGCCGATCGTGGTGATTGAAATGGACGATGTGTTGGACGTCAGGATGACGTCAGGCCGCGTAATGCGATCGAGCGCGGAAAAAATCGTGCGCTTGACCTCGAGTGATTCGATGACGGCCTCGACGACGTAGTCCACGTCGGCGAAGTCTTCGAGCGCGCCGGCCGGGGTCAGTCGCGCGCGAGTGGCCGCCGCGTCCTCCGCCGACAACTTGCCCTTCTCCACGAACTTCGCGAGGCTCTTTTCAATTATCTTGAGGGCTTTGTCGACGGCGCCGGGCGACGCGTCAAATACCTTCACGTTGAATCCCGACTGCGCAAACACCTGCGCAATCCCGTTCCCCATCGTGCCCGCGCCGATTACACCGATCGTCTTGATGCTCATATTCGAACTTCCGTTGTTCCGAAGGTTTAGAGGCGTTCCACCGCGAGGGCGACACCATTGCCGCCGCCGAGGCACAACGTGGCGACGCCGCGCGTCTTGCCGTGGCGTTTGAGCGCGTAGAGCAGCGTGGTGAGGACGCGGGCACCGGAGGCGCCAATCGCGTGACCAAGGGCCACCGCGCCGCCGTGGACGTTCACACGCAGCGGGTCGATGCCGAGTTCGCGCACCACCGCGACGCCCTGGACGGAGAACGCTTCGTTCAGCTCAAACAGGTCCACGTCCTGCAGATGCCAGCCGGTCTTGGTCATGAGCTTCCGGACCGCTTCCACCGGCGTCATCATGACCATGCGGGGCTCGAGGCCGGCGGTCGCCTGACCGACCACACGCGCGATCGGCGTAAGGTTGAGGCGGTCCGCCACATCAGCGCCCATCACCACCAGCGCGGCGGCGGCGTCATTCACGCCGGGCGCATTGCCCGCCGTGACCGTGCCGTCCTTCTTGAACGCGGGCTTGAGGCGGCCAAGCGTTTCCATCGACGTGTCTTCGCGGATCGGTTCGTCGGCGTTCACCAGAATCGGGTCGCCCTTCTTCTGCGGGATGGAGATGGGGAGCATCTCGTCGGTGAATGCGCCCTCGCGGGTGGCGGCCGCCGCCTTGCGGTGGCTGTTCACGGCATACGCGTCCTGCTCCTCGCGAGTGACCTTGAACTTCCCAGCGACGTGTTCGCCGGTGATGCCCATGTGCAGGTCGTCAAACGCATCCCACAAGCCGTCGTGAATCATCGAGTCGATGATCTTGTCGTCGCCCATGCGAAGCCCTTCGCGCACCTTCGTCATGAGGTAGGGACAGTTGCTCATGGACTCCATGCCGCCGGCGACCGCGATGTCGATGTCCCCGGCGTTGATTCCCTGCGCGGCGAGCATCACGGCCTTCAGGCCCGACCCGCAGACCTTGTTGATGGTGAGCGCACCAACGGAGTTGGCGAGCCCGCCGCGCAACGCCGCCTGCCGTGCGGGCGCCTGGCCGACGCCCGCCTGCACGACATTCCCCATCAGGCATTCGTCCACCAGCGCGGGATCAATTCCGGCACGACGGACCGATTCGCGCACAACCAGGGCGCCAAGGTCCGGAGCCCGGAAATCCTTCAGCACGCCGAGGAACTTGCCGGTCGGGGTGCGAACGGCGCTGACGATGACGGTTTCACGCATGGGAGAACTCCGATCGAGTAATGGCAATGTGACGGACCACACCGGGTCCGAGCAGCTGGGCGAGGCGTTCGGCGACGACCGGCTTCGCACGTTCCAGTTCCTTGAACCACACCAGTTCCCGCGCATGCACGTACAACGTGCCGTCGGGGTGCCAATGGGGTGTGCCGTGCCGCGCCAGCAGGGGACCTGCCGCGATGGACCACGCAAACGCGACTTTGCCGGGGGACAGGGGCTGGGCGTGGAGCAGGGGGCCAAGCGCACGAACGGCGGTCTGCTGCAGCGATTCCATGCCGACCTCGAAGTGTATCATCCGGGGGATGCTCCCATTGATCCTCGCGTCCGCCTCGCCACGACGCCGGGAGTTGCTCACGGCGGCAGGATTTCAGTTCACGGTAGACGTGGCGGATGTTGATGAACGCCGCCGCCCGGAAGAAGAGGCCGAAGCCTACGCGCGCCGTGTCGCCCGGTCGAAGGCCGAGGCGGTCAGCGCGCGCCGGTCCGGCGCCGTGGTTCTCGGCGCCGACACCATCGTCGTCGTCGACGGCGACGTGCTTGGAAAGCCTGTGGACGATGCCGATGCGGTGGCGATGCTGGAGAAACTGTCGGGGCGTGCGCATCGCGTGCTGACGGCGGTGTCATTGGTCGGCGGGCCGAAACCCATGGACGCCATCGAGGAGACGGTCGTGTGGATGCATGCACTTGCTCCGCAGGAAATCGCGACGTACGTGCAGAGTGGAGAACCGAGGGACAAGGCCGGGGCGTACGGCATCCAGGGGCTGGCCTCGCGTTTCATTCCGAGAATCGAGGGCTCATACACGAATGTCGTCGGCCTGCCGGTGGCGGTGGTCGATCGTCTTCTGCGCGGTGTATCGGTGGTATCCTGAGAACGTGCCTGCCGTGCGAATTCCGGTGGGCACTTACCTACGACGAGGCCTCGTAATGTCCAAGAAAACGGTCCGAGTCAGTCTCTCCGCTCTGGTGATTGTTGGCGCGCTTTCGTTCCTGATGTACTCCTCCATTTCGGAAGGCGCCGAGTATTACAAGTACGTCGACGAAGTCATGGCCGAGCCGGCCCAGTGGGAAGGCAAGCGGTTGCGCGTGCACGGATACGTGCTCGGTGATCCGCTGTTCAACCCGACGACGCTTGAGTATCGGTTTACGATTCAGGCCAACGGCAAGACGGTCAACGCGATGTATCAGGGTGTGGTGCCGGATACGTTCAAGAAGGACGCCGAGGTGGTCGTCAAGGGCAAACTCAACGGCGACACCATCACCGTGGAGAAGGACGGGATCATGGCCAAGTGCCCATCCCGGTACGAAGCCGACGCCCTCCCGGCAGCGGTGCGGTAGGCCGTGGCTACTCTCGGAACCTTTCTGATCCTCGCGGCGTTTGTCGTCGCGGCTGGGGCTTTTGCGGCCGGTATCGCCGGCGGACGCCGGCGCAGCCTGGCGCTGACTGACGGCGCGGTCGGGCTCTCGCATGTGCTGACCGGGCTCACCCTGGTGCTCTCCTCAATCATCGTCTACGCGTTCGTCGTCGGCGATTACAGCATCAAGTACGTGAACAGCTACTCGGACTCGGCGATGCCGCTGTTCTTCAAGCTGACGTCGTACTGGGGCGGTCTCGACGGGTCGCTGCTGTTCTGGGTGACGCTGCTCGCGATTTTTGCCAGTGTGGCGATTCACGTGAACCGCGAGCGGCATCGGCTGCTGATTCCGTGGGTCGTGGCCGTGATCGCCGCGACGCAGATGTTCTTCCTGTTCCTGATGGTCATCCACAACAACCCGTTCGAGACGCATCTGTTCTCGACACCGGCGGATGGCCGCGGATTAAATCCGCTGCTCCAGAACTTCTACATGATCATCCACCCGCCGATGCTGTACCTGGGCTTCGTCGGCATGACCATTCCGTTTGCCTTCGGTCTCGCGGCGCTGATCACCGGGCAACTGGATGATTCGTGGCTGCGCGCGGTGCGGCGCTGGACGATGACGTCGTGGCTGTTTCTGAGCCTGGGGCTCGCGCTGGGCGGCCTGTGGGCGTACGAAGAACTCGGCTGGGGCGGCTATTGGGGCTGGGACCCGGTGGAAAACGCCGGCCTGTTGCCCTGGTTCACCGCGACGGCGTTTCTGCACTCGGTCATGGTGCAGGAACGGCGCGGGATGTTGAAGGTGTGGAACGTCTCGTTGGTGATCATGACGTTCTTCCTCACGATCTTCGGCACGTTCATGACGCGCTCCGGCATCGTGCAGTCGGTGCATGCCTTCGGTGAGGACCGCGAGCTCGCATGGATGTTCACGGTCTTCATGATCGTGATTCTCACC
Organism: Acidimicrobiia bacterium; assembly: GCA_016871335.1. GTDB lineage: Bacteria > Acidobacteriota > Vicinamibacteria > Vicinamibacterales > SCN-69-37 > SYFT01. Next base: position 113,773 of record VFZF01000006.1, on the reverse strand, counting down.
GTCAGTTTTGGTTTGGTGATTTGGCGGATGCCGTTGCTGCGCGCCCGCAATGAACTCGACTCATGGGCGTCGCGGGAAGCGGCGTTCCTGGCCAACAACTGGATTCTGCTGTTCTCCGCATTCTTCGTGTTGTTTGCGACGATGTTCCCGACGATCAGCGAAGCCCTGCGCGGCGAGCGCCTGACGGTGGGGCCGCCGTTTTTCGACAAGTGGATGCTGCCCATCGGGTTGATGCTGCTTCTGCTGACCGGCATCGGCCCGCTGCTCGCGTGGCGCAAGTCGGCGATGAGCAACATGCTGCACCAGTTCCTCTGGCCGGCGATCCTGGGCGTGGTCACCACCGGCGTGGTGATGTATCTGGGGGCGAACTTCTGGGCGGCCGGCCTGTGCTTCGGGTTGTGCGCGTGGGTGTTCACGACCATCGTGCAGGAGTTCTGGCGCGGGTCCGGCGTGCGGCAGCGCGCCACAGGCACGGACCGCTTCACGGCGATGATCGGGCTGTTCGCGCGGTCGCGCCGCCGGTACGCGGGCTACATCGTGCACCTGGGCATTGTGCTGATCTTCTTCGGGTTCGCCGGCAACGGCTTCAAGCTTGAAGAACAGATCAATCTCGAACCCGGGCAGGAAGTGGCCATTGGCGATTACGTCGTGAAATACGACGCGCTGAAGGTGACCAACGACGCGCAGAAGCAGATGATCACCGGCCATACGACGGTGACGAAGGAGGGCGCGGCGCTGGGCGGCATGTACCCCGCGCGCTGGTTCTTCAACGGGCGCGAAGACGAGCCCACCACGGAGGTGGCGATTCGACGAGGCTTCGCGGATGACCTCTACATCGTGTTGGCCGGCTACGAGCTGGAGACACAACGCGCGACGTTCGAGGTGACGGTGAATCCACTGGTGAACTGGGTCTGGTTCGGATTTGGCATTCTCGGGATCGGCACGATCCTGTCGCTGTTGCCGGAACGCGCGATGGCGTATGCCGCCGCAAAGTCGCCGGCCGGGGCTGTGACCACGGCGCTGCTGATGGTATTCGCGCTGGGGGCGTTTGCGCCGCATGCCCACGCCCAACACGTGGAGAACCCGCAGGTTGTGCTGCTGGTGCCACGGTCGCCGGATGAAAAAAAGGCGCGCGAGAACATCATCTGCATGTGCGGCACCTGTGGACGCAAGCGGGTGGCGGAGTGCACCTGCGGCACGGCGGATGTCATGCGGCAGGAAATCGCGGCCCTGATCGCCGAAGGGAAGTCCTACGACGACATCGTCGACTACTACGTGACCAAGTACGGCAGCCAGGAAGTGCTGGCCGCGCCGATTGACAAGGGCTTTAATCGCCTGGCCTGGTTCCTGCCGTACGCGATCGGGGCGTTGGGTATTCTGGTGGTGGGTGGCGTGGCCGTGCGGTGGACCCGCCGCGGCGGCGACACCACGGCGCCGGCGGCGCCTGCGGACACGGCGGCACACCAGGCACGGGAAGCGAGGTTGGACGATGAGCTCCGCGACCTCGACTGAGCCCGCCCCGTTTACTGCCGGACATTTCTACGTGTTGCTGTCGATGGTGGCGGCGACCGCCGCCGTCGTGATGGCGCGCAATACCCATCCCGCCGCATTGCTGCTGCTCAGTGCCGCCGCGCTGGCGTCCGGGTATACGGCATATGCGCTGCATCAGGCCGTCCTGGGCCTGTTATCGAAGAACCGCGCGCCGGTGCTTGGCGCCAGACAGCGTGAAGTCCTTGAGCAGGACAAGGCCACCGTGCTGCGCGCGATCAAGGACCTCGAGTTCGACTACGGGATGAAGAAGGTCAGCGACGCCGATTACGAAGACATGCTTGGGCGTCTCAAACAACGCGCGCTGCTGATCATGGAGCAGCTCGACTCCATTCCTGCGGATGCGCCACAGGTGCACGCGCCTGCGGTCAGGAGCGCCGGAACGGCGACGTGTGCACGCTGCCAGACAGCCAATGACGGCGACGCCAAGTTCTGCAAGCAGTGCGGCGAACGACTCGGGAGTGTCAACGCGTGACCCAATTCGACTCGCTTCGCTCGCTCAGGGCAGGAGTCTTTATCGCCCTTGCGGGCGTCCTGCTGTGCAGCCCTTCGGTCGCGTTGGCGCAGATGCCGAACTTCCGGGAGATGTCCGGGCGGCCGTTGCCGTCCGCGGACGTTCCGCCCGGCAGCCTGTCGGTGCGTGTGGCCATCGGAGACTTCAGCAATCCAGTCACCGGTCATTTGGTGGATGTCTCTGTCGATGGTGAGTCGCGCACCGTCACGACGGGGGAGGATGGCCGCGCGCTCGTCTCCGGGCTCCGCGTGGGGAACACCGTGCGCGTCAGCACGATGGTCAACGGGGTGCGCCTCGATTCACAACCGATTCCGATCGACACGACCGGCATGATGGTGGCGCTTGTGGCCACTGATCCGGCCGAGGCGGCTGTTGCTGCACCTCCCGCCGAGCCGGGGGCCGCGCCGGTCAAGGGCACGGTCGTGCTTGGGCCCGAGTCGCGTGTCATCGTGGAACTCGCCGAAAACGGGCTGACGGTGTTCTACGTGATGGAGGTGGTCAACGCGCTCTCCACGCCGGTGGACATCGATGGTCCCCTGATTTTTGATCTCCCGCGTGAAGCGCGCGGCACGGGCATGCTGCCCGAGTCGTCAAAACAGGCGACCGCCAACGGCCCCCGCATCATCGTCACCGGCCCCTTCGCTCCGGGCGTGACGCGTGTGGAGGCGGCGTACGAGTTGCCCTACCGCGGTGCCACGACTCAACTGACGCAGGTGTGGCCCGCGACGCTTCAGCAGTTGACGCTCCTCGTCGAGCAACGCGGTGCGCTCGAAATCGCCTCACCGCAGGTGACGGCGCGCAACATGGTCGACAGCAACGGGCAGCCACTGATCTTCGCGTCCGGTCCCGCCATCCAGGCCGGGCAGGCGCTCGTCGTGGATTTTTCCGGGCTGCCGCATCATCCCACCTGGCCGCAGTGGACCGCGCTGTTGTTGGGCCTCGCCATTATGGGGTGGGGCATCTGGGGCGCAGCGACCGCGCCGGCCCGGCGTGCCTGATCTGGATTTCACCACCGTACGCGTCCAGGACGTGTCACGGACCTACGGGCGTCGGCGGGCGCTGGCACATGTCTCGCTTGAGGCCCAGGCGGGCCGCGTGCTCGGCCTGTTCGGCCCCAACGGCGCCGGCAAGTCCACGCTCCTGAACATCCTCGCCACGTTGCTCAGGCCCTCTGCGGGCAAAGTGCTGTACGGTACGCATGCGTCAGAGACCGCCGGAGATGTATTGCGCGCGTCAATTGGTGTCCTTGGGCACGATCTCTACCTGTATCCCGACCTGACAGCGGCCGAGAACCTCGCATTTTTCGGGCGGCTCTACGGCGTGCCTGATCTGGACGCCCGGGTCGCCGAATGCCTCACCCTCGCGCGCCTCACCGACCGCGCCGACGACCGCTCCGGCGGCTTCTCGCGCGGTCTGCGGCAACGGCTTGCCCTCGAGCGCGCCTTGATCCACCGTCCCCGGCTGGTGCTGCTCGATGAGCCGTTCACGGGACTGGATGACGCGTCCGCGCACATCCTGATTGCGCGACTACGCACGCTCGCGGCTGACGGTGCCATTGTGATCATGGCGACACACGACTTCGACACCGCGGAAACGCTGGTCGATGATGCGGTGTGTATTGATCGTGGCCGCGCGTTCCCGATTGTCGCCGGCAGCGGATCCCTGCGGGACCGCTACCGCCTCGCGCTGCAGGAGACGCGGTGACGCCGGGCTTCTGGAAGACGGTGGGCATCATCGCGCGGAAAGACCTCGTCGTCGAGGCCCGGAGCCGCGAGTTGTTGTACACGACGGTGTTTTTTGCCGTGGCCGTAGTGCTGATTTTTTCGTTCAGCTTTGTGGTGGATGGCGCGCCACTGACGGACGCGGCCGCCGGTATCTTGTGGGTGGCGCTGGCGTTCTCCGGCACGCTGGCGCTGGGGCGCACCTTCGAGCGGGAGCGGCAGTCGGAGACGTTGAAGGCGCTGCTCTTGGCGCCCGTCGAGCGCGCCGCGCTGTACCTCGGCAAGTTGATCGGGATGCTGGTGATCATGTCGCTCGTGGTGGCGGTCGTCGGCCCGTTGGTGGTGGTGTTGTTCCGGGTGTCGCTGGATGGCGTGTTCTGGCATCTGCTGGGTCTGCTGGTGGCGGGTGGCCTGGGGTTTGCCGGCGTGGGCACCCTGTTCGGCGCGATGCTCAACCGCAGTCAGTCGCGTGACGTGCTGCTGCCGGTGGTGTTGTATCCGTTGACGGTTCCCGTGATGATTGCCGGTGTCAGCGGGACGGCGGCGTTGCTGTCGGCGGAGCCGAATATGGCCCGTGCGGAGGTCTGGCTCTCCATGCTGGTATTCTTTGACGCGGTGTTTCTGACGCTCGCGTTGTGGGTGTTTGACGCGGTGATGGCGGAATCGTAGGAGTCGCGATGGGACAGAATCGACTGATTGCCGGACTGGTCGTGGTGGCGATAGTGCTGTTTGCCGGCGCGCCGTTTGTCATCGATGCCGCACCCTATGAATCCACCATGGGGTTGATTCAGAAGATCTTCTACTTCCATGTGCCCTCGGCGATGGTGATGTTCGCCTCCGCCTTTGTGTGCGGGATTGCCAGCGCGATTTATCTTGCGCGGCGCACGCCGGGCTCGGACCGCATGGCGATTGCCGGCGCCGAACTGGTCGTGGTGTTCGGCATCATCGTGCTGGTCACCGGGCCGCTTTGGGCGAGGAAGGCCTGGGGCGTCTGGTGGGACTGGGGTGATGTGCGACTGGTCACCTCGCTGGTGTTGTGGCTGATCTTTGTGGCGTACACGCTGTTGCGTCGATTCGCCGGTCCCGGCAGTGATGTGCTGGCGGCTGCGGTTGGCGTCTTCGGCATGGCGAACGTGCCGTTTGTCTACTGGTCGGTGAACGTGTGGCGCACGCTGCATCCGAAGACCACCGTGGTACGCACGCTCAGTCCGGAAATGCGGTTCCCGTTCTACTGGTGTCTGGCGGCGTTCCTGTGCTTGTACGTCGCGCTGTTGTTGTTGCGGGTGCGTCTGGAGCGCAGCAAGTCGACGCTCGAGGCGGTCTACGCGGAACTTGAAGACTGAGGTGTGAGATGACCAATGTCAGATGGAAGATGTTCAATGTCAGATGGGTCGCGGCCGTGGCCGTATGTGTCGCGGCGGTCTCGACCGCAGTACTGGCGCAGCAGCCGCCGGCGCCTGAAGGCTTCATCCCGATGAGTGAGGTCACGAACCGGGAAGTGTTGCCGGCGGCGCCGCTGGTGTTCTACGCCTATGCGTTTGTCTGGGTGGCGTTGATGGGGTATCTCTGGGTCATCTGGCGCCGCATCGGCCAGGTGGAGCAGGACCTGTCGGCCGTGACCCGCAGGCTGAATCAGGGGCGCGAGGGCCGCTGACATGGCCGGCATGACCTCGTCGCATTTCATCTTCATCCCTGCGGTGCTGCTGATCGGCGTGGTGATCGGCTGGGTGCTCGGATCCCGCGCCGCGCGGGACGCGTTTGCGATCGAACTGAAGCGCCGGGAAGAACGCGCCTCCCGCAAGAACTCGTCCTGACGCGGTCACTCTCCGGGCGACCTGGCTGAACAGTGTGGCCGTGGTGATGCCGGCGAACACGCGATCGTGATTGCCGCGGAAGGGACTGGAGCACCTTCCCGGGTGACGCCCTCTATCCGACGAGATCATCGAGGCAGATGGCACCTGCGCAGCCCCCGGATGCCGCGTCTGCCGGCACGGTGTCAAGCGCATCGAGGTTGCCGTGGATGTCGCTCAGGACAAGCAGGGGAGTGGTCACGAGAGCCAGTTCCCCGGCGCACTGTGCAGGGCGTCTAGAATGCGATCGACGACCACCGACGCGGATGACCGGGAGGCCTGTACTCGAAGGTGGGCGAGGCGGTACTTGTCGACACGCGCGGCAAATAGTTGCTCAAGCGCCGGGCGATCGGCGGCGAGCGGACGCCGCCCATCGAGGGGGATGCGGGCAACAAGTTCGTTCAGGGGAACGTCGATCCATACCGATGCGCCGTCCATGTTGATCATCGCGCGGTTGTCGGGATCGGCAAATGTGCCACCGCCGGTGGCGATGACCACGTGGCGCAACGGCTGTAATACGCCGAGCATCTCGCGTTCCACGGTGCGGAAGTAGGCCTCACCGTGTCTGGCAAAAATCTCGGCGACGGTCTTTTGCTCGCGGACCTCGATGAGATGGTCGATGTCTTCGAAGCGCCAGCGCAGTCGCGCAGCCAGATGCCTGCCGACGGTGCTCTTGCCGGACGCCATGAAGCCGACCAGATAGACCTTGTCGGTGTTCATGCGAGGGGCACACGAAGAGCCGCGAGATCGGTCCAGAACCCGGGATACGAGACGTCGACCGCATCCGCATCGGTGATCGTCGATGGGCCGATGGCCCCGAGCGCCACGAGTGTAAACGCCATCACCAGTCGATGATCGTGTACTGCGTCCGCCTGGCCGCCGCAGGGCAGGCGGGCCCGGCCGTTGATCACAAAGCCGTCAGTGAACTCCTCGGCGGAAACGCCGAGGGCTCGGAGTCCGGTGACCAGCGCGGAAATCCGATCGCTTTCCTTGACGCGGAGTTCGCCGGCGCCGCGGACTTCCAATCGACGTCCGTGTGCTGCGCAGGCCGCCAGGACCGGAAGTTCATCGATGAGTCCCGGCACCTCATCCGGTTCGATGGTGGTGTCGGCGCAGTTGCCGTAGGTGACTGCCACCGTGCCGACCGGTTCGCCGCCGAGTACGTGTGTCTTTGTGATGGCCACGGTAGCCCCCATGCGCTGGAGCGCCGCCACAAAGCCCAGCCGGCGCGGGTTCAGCGCGACTCCGGTCAACTCGACGTGTGAGCCCGGCAGCGATGCCGCGAGTGCGGCCCATGCTGCGGCAGATGACGGATCGCCGGGGACGTCGAGCGTGCCGGACGGCGCCACGGCGCGTTGCCCGCCGTCTACCGAGACCCGCAACCCATCGACGGCACAGGTCAATCCGAACAGCGGAAACGCCCGTTCGGTATGGTCGCGCGTGGCGGCGGGTTCCACTACGGTGGTGCTTCCCTCCGCCCGCAGGCCCGCCAGCAGGATGGCGCTCTTGATCTGCGCACTGGCCGCAGCCGGCGTCCACGTCGTGGCGTGTAGTCGTCCCCCGGTCACGGTGACGGGCGCACGGCCTTCAACCGCGGTGACGTGTGCTCCCATGGCGTGCAGGGGATCCATGACACGTCGCATGGGGCGGTTCGAGAGGGAGGCGTCCCCGATCAGTGTGGCTGAAACCGGGAAGCCCGCGAGCAGTCCCAGCAACAACCGCATCGTGGTGCCCGAGTTGAGACAATCGAGCGGGCCTGTCGGGGATCCCGGCCCCGCCTCGCCCCACCCGTCCACCGTGACGATACCGCCAGGGGCACGGAGGACACTGGCGCCCAGCGCGGCGACGCACCCCAGTGAGGCGCGGACATCGGCGCCAGGCGCAAGATGCCGCATCGTCGTGCGCCCCGAGGCCAGGGCTCCCAGCAGCACGTACCGGTGGGAAATGGACTTGTCCCCGGGGATTGCAAGGAGACCGGAGACGGCACGGATGGGGGAAAGGGAGACAACAGGCATTTCGCAGTCCGTTTCCGAATAGTATGTTACGCGCGGCTATGTCGACCGACCAGCACCTCATCCGTCTGGAGATACCAAGCTCGTTCCACCTGCTCGACCTCGTGCAGGCGTTGAGCGATCGCATGTCCGCGCTGGCCGGCCTGGATGAAGACGCGAGCCACTGGGTGAGCGTCTCCGTGCGGGAATCTGTGATCAACGCCGTCAAACACGGCAACCGCGAGGACCCCGCGAAACACGTGACGGTGGAGTTCACGCTCGCACCGCGGACCCATCCGGATGAGTTCTCTGTCACGGTCCTTGATGAGGGGGAAGGGTTCGATTGCGAAGAAGTGGACGATCCCCTCGCGCCTGAGAACCTGCTCAAGTCGAGCGGCCGCGGCATCTTCTTTATGCGCAATTTCATGGACGATGTGACGATCGCGAGGCGGCCGGAAGGCGGCATGTCGGTCCGGATGGTGAAGAAGCTCTGACTCTCGATCCCGCCTATCTCGCCACCGCGGCCGACGCCGCGCTGGCCGCCGGCCGTCTGGCCCGGCAGTACTTTCGCAGCGATTTGACGATCACCAAGAAGGGGGCCATCGATCTGGTCACCGAGGCGGACGTGGCCGTCGAGCGTGAGATTCGTGCGCGGGTGGAACGCCGATTCCCGTCGCACACATTCCTGGGCGAGGAATCCGGCGGGTCGTCTGCCGCCGGAGTGCCGTTTCGCTGGATTGTGGACCCCATCGATGGCACGACCAACTTTGCGCATGGCCTTGCGCTGTTCTGCACGTCCATCGCGCTTGAAATTGACGGACAGGTGATGGTGGGCGCGGTCTACGATCCGATGGCAGACGAGCTGTTCACGGCTGAACGGGGGCACGGGGCCAGACTGAATGGCCGCCGGCTGGCGGTGACCCGCGAGGACACGCTGATCGATGCGCTGCTGGTGACGGGGTTTCCCTACACCGGGGGCGAGGATCGCCGCGAGCAACTGGCGATCTTCACGGCCTTCCTGGCGGAGTCACGTGCGGTGCGCCGGCTCGGGTCGGCGGCACTGGATCTGTGCAATGTGGCGGCTGGACGATTTGATGCCTTCTGGGAGCAGAATCTCAACGCGTGGGATGTCGCGGCGGGGGCGTTGCTTGTGGAAGAGGCCGGCGGACGAGTGACCGATTACGGCGGGGGGACCTACTCGCCCTTCGGGCGCGAAATCATCGCGTCCAACGGTGCCCTGCATCCGCGACTGTTGGATGTCTTCACTGGCCTCCGGCGGTGACAGTGCACGACGGGGACGCCCGTTTTTCCAGTAAATCCTGCAATCATTCACTTGGCACCAAACCTGCTGAAGTGGGTGACAGCGGTGTGTGCCGCCGGAATGCAACGGTCTGTTTACGACGATTGGGAGCTGCGATATGACACGGGTACAACGCGCAATCACACGAACTCTGTTGATGGGGGGCCTGCTCTCAGTGCTTGCGGTGCCTGCGGCGGCGCAGGCCGTGCACTCACTGCACTTTGGGGCCGGGTTGTTTTCACCGAAGTCACTTGACGGCCGGTCCGGCCAGGACGTCTGGGTGGAGAATCTCAACACGCTGTCGTTTGACGTCAAGGACTTCCGCGGCGCGACGGTGCACGGCGAATGGACCGTCACGTTCAACGAGCGGGTCGAGGTGGGCCTCGGCGCGGGGTACTACCAGCGCACCGCGAACAGCGTGTATCGCGATTACGTGAACATCAACGGCAACGAGATCGAGCAGGAACTCAAGCTGCGTGTTATTCCGGTGACCGGCGTGGTCCGGTTCCTGCCCTTCGGCCGGGCGGGCCGGATTCAGCCGTATGTGGGCGCGGGTGTCAGCGCGCTGAATTTCCGGTACTCGGAAGTGGGCGAGTTTGTCGACTTCTTCGACGGCTTCGCGGTGTTCCGCGACCGGTACGTGGGCAGCGGCACGGCGATCGGTGGGGTCGTGCTCGGCGGCCTTCGCATGCCGCTCAACGGCGACATCTATGCGCTCAACACGGAACTGCGCTATCAGTTCGGCGAAGGCGACCTCGGGGACAACGGGTTCCTGACGCAGAAGATCGATTTGTCCGGCATGCACTTCACGGTCGGATTCCAGATTCGGTTCTGACGTACAGCGCCACGCCACCGCCTTCGGCGGTGCGGGTGAAATGTTCGAGAAACTCCGGCGACGTCCGGGCCCGCTGGGCCAGGACGTCGCCGCCCTCCGCCGACTCCTCAATCAGAATCCAGCGCACATGCCGCTCCGGTGCGCGCACGCTCAGGGTCCACAACATCCCGTTGCCTTCATGCACGAAGTCCCGGATGTGAAATCCCGCATGGGACATCTGCTGCATGTAATGGCCGAGTGATCCCATACTCGCCAGAATCGGGCTGCCGTCCCAGCGTTCGGCCAGCGCGGCGGTCACGGCCCTGCGCGCGTCGGAGTACGGACGATCCCACTGGGCTTCACGCACCATCGGCGCGTCGGGATCGATCGGAGGCACGGCCACGAGCAGCAGGACCAGTGCGGTCACTGCCGCCGGCGCCCGGAAGCGGCGGGGCAGTCGGCCCAGCACGAGCGCGCTGAGCACCGTCAGCGCCACCACGGCCGACACCATGTACCGAATGCGCACGGGATGTCCGCTGGTGAAGGCGTACAGCGGCAGGCCGGCCGCCGCCAGCAGCGCGAGCGGAAGCACCGCGCGCGCGATCGCGGCACGGCCCTCGCGACGTTCGGTCCACGCCTGCGCCAAGGCGGCCACCGCCCCGATCACGCCGATCACGACCAGCCCAAGGTGGCTGAGTCGCGTTGCCTCATGCGCGATCTGCTGGATCGCCAGCCACGGATTCCCCAGCGCGGGGTTGGTCGCCTCAAAAAACCCGGAGGTGACAAACCACTTCCCGGTGCTACCGAAACTCAGAAGCAGGAATCCGGCGACCGCAGCCGCTGGGTACAGAGCGAGGCGCATCGCGTGGCGCGGATGCGCCATGACCGCACACCCCATCAACGCGCCGGTAACACACCAGCCTTCGTAGCGCGTGAGCATCAACAGGACCAACGCCACGCCAACCATCCGCCCGCGGCGGCTGGAGGGGGCGTCTATCCAGCGGTCCATCGCCAGGAGCGCGAGACAAGACAGCCCGAAGAGCAGCGGCTCGGTCATCGGCGTGCTTTGCAGATAGAGCACGCTCGGGTTGAGGAGGACCGCCAGCGCCACAGCGACACCAACCACCACCGACCCGGCTCGCTCTGCGAGATATCCCGCCAGGGCGCTCAAGCCGAGGGCGAGCGGCACGATGGACAGCACGACGCCGGAGACACCCGTTCGATAGTGCCAGTCCCATTGCACGGGAATCGCGTTGAGCAGGTGTGGCAGCGGCAGCCAGACCGCGCCGATCTGAATCCACCCCGGCGTGAGGCTATCGAAAATTCGTCGCGCCACAAGCAGGTGGCCACGGGCGTCGTAGTGGCTCAGCGTCAGGTCCAGGCGGGCGAAATACATCGCCGCGGCCACGCCTCCGGCGAGGGCCAGGGTCAGTGTCACCAGCGCGGCCGGCCGGAAACCCGGGGGGAACAAGGAGTGGTCAGCTATAATTTCGTCATTCTATCTGGCATGGACGAACTTCTCGCTGCCGTTCAACCGTATGTGGATCGATTCGGCGGCGTCGGCATGGCGGTCATTGCCCTGCTGGATTGTTCGTTTGTCTCGATGCCCAGCGTTAGCGATCTGCTTATCGTCTGGCAGACAATCAAGACCCCCGAGTTGTGGTGGTACTACGCCCTGATGACCACGGCCGGCTCGGTGGCCGGGTCCATGGTGGTCTATTTCCTTGGGCGGAAAGGCGGTGAGGCGTTTCTGCTGAAGCGCTTCAAGGCCGAGCACGTCGCCCGAGCCCGGCGTGTGGTCGAGCGGTACGGGTTCTGGGCCCTGATGGCTGTGGCATTTGCACCGCCGCCTGCCCCCTACAAGATTTTTGTGCTGCTCGCCGGAATCGGCGGTGTGGGCCCGGCGACCTTCGCGCTCGCGGTGGCCCTGGGCCGCGGCCTCCGCTTTCTCGGGGAAGGCTGGTTCGCCGTTATGTACGGGCAGGAGGCCGCCCGCCTCATCCGGGACCATCTGACCGAGGCCTCGCTCGGGCTGCTCGCGGTGACGGCAATGGCCTCTGCGGTCTGGATGCTGTGGCGCCGCCGTCGGCCAGCGTAGAATACGGGACGTGGTCTTGCCGGATTTGTCGGTCGTCATTCCCATTTACAACGAGGCGGAGAACGTCGAGGCGTTGTGCCGGGAGTTCGTCTCCACGCTCGACCGGTGGGGACGGCCGTACGAAGTCCTGCTGGTCGACGACGGCAGTACCGACAGCTCCTTCGAGCGCCTGACCTCGCTCCAGGCGAAGTGGCCGCAGCTTCGGGTGATTCAATTCCGGCGGAACTTCGGACAAACCGCCGCCTTTGCCGCAGGGTTTGCCTATGCGCGTGGACGTCTCATCGCGACGGCGGACGGTGACCTCCAGAACGATCCGGCCGATCTGCCGGCCATGATTGCCCGCCTCGAAGGCCAGGCGCCCGGTGGCGACGGCACCACCTACGACATCGTCTGCGGCTGGCGGAAGGACCGGAAGGATACGTTCATCAATCGCCGCCTGCCGTCAGTCATCGCGAACCGGCTGATTTCGCGGGCGACGGGGGTGCGACTGAACGACTATGGGTGCTCGCTGAAGGTGTTCCGCGCCGAAGTGGTGAAGCCGCTGCGTCTCTACGGCGAGATGCATCGTTTCCTTCCGGCGCTGGCCAGCGAGTTCGGTGTGCGGATTGCCGAGCAGGTGGTGAATCATCGTGCGCGTCGCTTTGGCCGCACCAAGTACGGCATCTCCCGCACGATCCGCGTGATGCTTGACCTGGTCACGGTGAAGTTCCTGTTGAGTTATTCGACCCGGCCGCTGCAGATGTTCGGCCTCATCGGAATGGTGATGAGCGGGCTCGGTGCCGCGAGTCTGATTCACCTGACCTATGTGAAGTACGTGCTGGAAGAAGCCATTGCCGACCGTCCGATGCTGATGGCCGGCATCCTGCTGGTGTTCACCGGCGTACAGTTACTGACCGTAGGGCTGCTCGCGGAATTGCAGGCGCGCACCTACCATGAATCACAGGGCAAGCCGATTTATGTCGTGCGGCAGGTCCTGGAAACCCCGGCCAGCGTCCCCCGGCCGTCCGTCAAAAGCCCGGTAGAGGAGCTGGAATGAATCGATCGAGTGTGACCCGACTGCAACAAATCATCGCCGCGTGTGTACTGACGATGATCGCGGCTCCGGCCGCGGCGCAGGTGCCGCCCGCGAGCGGCCCAGGCGACGACGAGCCGCGCGCGCCGTACAGCCGATGGAGCCTGGGTGTGGTGTCCGGGGCGCAGGACGTGAGCCGCACGGGAATCACGGCGGGTGGTGCCATCAGCGTGCGTTTGCGCACGTTTGTCCATCTGGCAATTGAAAGCGGCCGGATGTCTGATGTGGTGACCAGTAGTCGCCGCACGGAACTCGACAGCTACGCCGCGTACCTTCGTGACGCGTACCGTGTGCCGGCGACGGCGGAGATCGAAGGCCCGACCCTGTACGGTCTGGCGGGCCTCACCTTCATGCCCGATGGAAAACCGGCGGGCGAGTCCTCAGGTATCCGTCCGTACATCACTGTCACTGCTGGCGTGGCGCGCGTGGAATACAAGCCGGCGTTTGTGGTCGACGGGCAGCCGATCTCCGGTGCGGGGGCCCTCGTCTACAACGTGGCCATCGGCCGCGATCTGATGGGCACCACCAACCGCTTTGCGTATGGCGGCGGCGCCGGGATCGTGTTCGGCGACACCTGGTCCCTCGATCTCGGCGCACGAATCCTGCGGATACACACGACGGATCACCCCACGACGGTCAAACGACTGGTGATCGGGCTGGGCCGGCGGTTCTGAGCGAGGCATGTTCAGACCACGAGCCTCGTCGGCGAACAACAGGCCACGTTCAGGCTGGTGGGTTGTCGGCTCGCTGGTCGCCATGGGCGCCTGTTCGACGCCGAGCGCACCTCCACCCGTGGTGGGACCTGCCACCGCGCCCGTCATTCGCGCGATCACGGTGCCCACCTCGCGGGTTGAGGCGGCGACGGATGTGACGATCACGGCCACGGTCGAAGACGCCGAGACTCCGCTGACGCAGCTGGTCTACCAATGGTCGGCGAGTGCGGGCACCATCACCGGGACCGGCGCCACCGCCATCTGGCGTATGCCCGCCGGTATCACCGCCGGTGTAAACGTCTCAATCACGCTGACGGTCGTCGACACCTACGACGCCGTTGTTAACAACCAGGTGGTCAAACAGCAGTTTGTGGTCGCTGTCACGTCGGCATCGTTTCGCGTTCACGACTCCGCCGCAGAGATGAAGGAACTCGCGCGCAAGTTCCTGATCGACCTGTTCGGGAATTCCTCCGTGCCGGTCGAGGCCTGCCTTGTGGACTTTACCGAACTGGGCCGGTGCGCCGAGGGCAAGCGACTTGAGCGAGTCGACATCACAAGGCATCGCGAGGAGTACGTCATCATCTCAGCGCGGATCGAGCGACAGTCCACGCGGTTCTTCGGGCCGGATGAGGGCGAAGTCCGGTCGATCTCACGCTTCACCGACCGGTACATTCCAACCGGGTTTGTGGGGGATTTCTGCGGCGACTTCGTCCTGACAACGGTGTATGCGCAGGGCCGTTGGTGGCTCTGCGAGAGCACACTGGACCGGTCGTATACCCCCACGTGCGCGAACTCCTCGGGGATGTCGCGCATCTGGGGCAGCCGCGGTTACTGATTCGCTGGGGCCTCGGAGGCCTCGGCCCAGAACTCGCGGTCGTTGTCGTCGATCTCGGCCAGCGCCTGACCGCGCAAAATCTTGTCCGACATCGTCAGCCCCTGACCGATCGAGTGGTCCATGTTGTTGTACCAGAACCGGCCGGACCGTCCGGCCAGCAGCAGATTGCGGTACTGTCCGAGCGCCTTGAGGCTGCGGGTGAGTTGGGCCAGGTAATCCAGCGTGTAAATCGGATAGGTTTCCGGCACCGGCTCGACGTGGACGTTCAGGATGTCCTCGCGCCGATCGATGGTCTTGGTCCGCACCAGGTCGTCGATGATGCGCTCGGTGAATCGCTCGGGGTGTGACCAGCGTTCGTCGCCCTTGCGGCACGTGAACTCCACGCAGAGGCCATGGGTGCCGGCAGGCGCCGTCGTGGACGCGAAGGCCGTCGGCGCAGACACGCGCGAAAAACTTTCGTCGCCGCCGTGATACGTCCACTGGAAGTTGTGCTTGAGCGGCCCCTTGATCTCGAAGTTGTAGAAGATCGTCGAGAGAAAGTTGAGCGTGATGCCCTCGATGCCGAGCAGGGAATTGATCAACGGCATCGGGGCGGTCCAGACGAGCTGATCGCAGGCGATCCGCTCGCCGCCGGCGGTCACCGAGACGATCCGGCCGTCACGGGCTTCCACGGCCTCGACCGGCGCACCCAGAACAACCCGTCCGCCACGCTCCCGGATGATCTCGTCGAGTCGATCGGAGAAGCGTCCGACCCCGGTCGGGGGATAGAGGAACGTGGTCTCAACCGGCTTGGGCAACATCGTGGTCTTGAGCAACGACCAGAGGGTGTCGGCGGATGCGCGCTTGTCGATGACGGCGCGATTGACGCCGGCGCGCGCCCAGTCGCGATGCAGATCGGCGGGTGAGTGAAACAGGAACTTCTCGGTATAGGGCTTGAAGAAGACCTCATACAGGGTCCTGCCGTACTTGTTCAGGATGTCGGCTTCAAACGATTCACCCTCGACCTTGGGCCGGTGCAGCAGGTCGAACGCGCATCGGAACATCATCCCGATCGGCATCGAGAACAGGACGCTCGGTCGAAGCGGCCACTCATGGAACTTCCCGAACATCCGGGCGCCACTGAGCCGGGGAATCTCGATGGCCTCTTCCTGGAGGATCTGCCGGATGAAATCAGCGACGCGGGGGTTCTCGGTATGGAACCGGTGCGGACCGACGTCGAAATGAAACGCCCCGTAGTGCCACGAGCGACCGAGTCCTCCGACAAACGTGTCCCGCTCGATCACCGTCACCCGACGACCGCTCTGAACCAACTGATGGGCAATGGTCAATCCGGCCACGCCGGCGCCGACGATAACTGCATGAGACGATGAGGTTTCAGGCATTGAACACGGTCCGCACCAGTGTATCAGGGCGTCCCGGGAAGCACACCCGCAATGGGGTGGAGGCCGAACACGTGGACGGCCCCACGATGAAACAGCAGCCCGAAGAGATCGGGCCGCGTGAGCAGGCGCGCGGCAATGTCGCCGGGGTCCTCTTCATCAAGCCAGATGTGGGTAATCCCCAGCATGCGTGCCTGTGCGTGCAGGACCTGCGGGTCAGCGCCGGTCAGCAAGTCGTGGGCCTGTTGGCTCCGCATGTCATATTCGGGGACGTGGATGAGCGAGATGGGCAGTCCCGCCGCCATGCGGCGCCCGCCAAATGACGGGACGGCGCTCCACTGATCCCGACCACGTCTCACAGGATCGGCCTGGACGACGGCGTCAACCGGCGTGGACTCACGAAGCCACCGGAATCCCGCCTGCTGATCAAGAGAAAGCGGAATGGTCCAGCGGAACCCGGGCCCCATGGTCCGGTTTTCCAGGTCCTGCGCATTAAAGGCATCAATCAGCGTGGTGGGCAGGCCAGCCAGCAACAACAGGGCGACGGTCACGGTGACCACGTGCCGGCCGATTCGCTCAAGCCGCGTCAACCCCACGGCCACGAGCATCGGCAGGGTGATCTGGAAGATGTTCCCGGCGCGAAAGCCGACCCACGCGCGGTCTGTGAGACTGACGAACCATGCCAGCCACAACGCCACGACAAATCCAACCCAGCCAATCCACGCATCACCAATCGGCGCCCGCCGGCTGGGGACGATCGCCCACGCCGCAGGCAGCAGGAGTCCCCCGAGCGACAGCACCAGCGTGAGGACCGGCGCATTCGCGCCGAGGCCTCCCCAGCCGATCGTGAGCGCGTCGCCCGCGTTGCCCGCCATCTGATTCACTGTGGTCCAGCCGAGCGCGACCAGGACCGGTCCGACCGTCGCGGCCTGCTGCCCCAGCGTCGCAATGGGCGCCGACCGGCGGGCGATCTGGATAAGCACGATCAGTCCGTGGATCACACAGAATGCCGCGCCCAGAAAGGGATTCACGGCCACCGAGAAACCCAGTAGCAGGCCGCTCGCGGCAGCGCGTTTCCAGGATGACGCCGGGCGCACTCCCACGGCGACCATGGCGATCAGGCCGAGCGTAAACGACAGGGCATGCTGTGGGGTCCACCACATCGACCGGACGAGTCCGTCAATCCGCAGGCCCTGAAAGCGCCAGTTGGTGATTGCATCGATATTGGTTTCCCGCCACGCCGCGACGATCTGGTCCCACGGCGTTCCGCGGACCCAGAATTCGTACACCGTATACAGGCCTTCCCAGCTTGGGGCCAGCAGGGCCAGTAGGCTGGCGCCGAGTGCGGCGCTGCTGCGCCCGGTGACCGCCCACGCGGCGAGGAACACCGCGCTGAACATGAGCAGGGCGGTGCCGAACGCGGTGACGAGCAGGGCCCGTTCCACTGACACCACGGGGACGTGTGAGGGGCCCGCCAGGACGGCAGGGACCATGAAATAGGTCCAGTAGTAGTGGATGGGCGCGGGGGCCAGATAGGGGTTGGTCGGCGGGAACTCGAAGCGGGCGAGTTCCTGGGTCATGGCCATGTGCCAGACGAAGTCCGCGGTGAAGTACGCCCGATAGCGTGTGACGCCCTCCGAGTCGGCCTCGCCGACGCGGCTGAACGGCCACCCCACCACGACGCAGACCAGCGCGATCGCCACCAGCCATCGGCGGGTGTCGGCCGGCGTCCAGCGGGGCAGCGGCACCAGGGGCGGCGCGTCGGGCTGCCGGCGCCGCCACCAGCGCACGACCAGCAGTGCCAGGAGCAGCCAGATTCCCAGGAACGCCGCGGGGTGCGCCCAGCCCAGGAAGGCGGGGACCCAGAAGGCCACGGCCGCGAGCGCATGACCCACGACCGCTCCGGCGACCCACCCCAGGGGTGAGCCGCCGAAGATCCGGATGCCGATGGGAACTCCTGGCGCAAGCGCCAGGAGATACAGAAGCAGGTAGAGAGCCGTTCGCATGTGCGCGAACAGTTTACTTATTCGACAACGCGCTCCCCAGTGAGGCCGGACGGGCCGCCGAGCCTACCCAGAAGTTCTTGTAGATGGCGCCGGGATACGACCCGGTCTCAAACCCGGCATCCGTCGCGCCCAGATAGGCAAAGTGCTGCGGCGGGTTGTAGGTACCGGGTGTGCTCTGCGAACGCTGGTAGATGATGGTCCCAGTCGGGCCACCTTCCCTGATGGTGAGGCTGAAGCTGCTGCCCCACGTGGCCTGCCAGTGGTAGGTCGTCGCGGGGTCGAGTGCGCGAACACCGTCGGAGCGCTGTGCAAAATCCGGCTCGTACTTCAGGTCCGAATCTCCCATCAACACCTTGTAGGAGATGGCATTGTTGGGATTGCCTGGGATGCCGCGGTACTGCACGTTGTAGAGGAACTTGCTGTTGAACAAGATCGGCGTGGCGTCGCTCATCGAGAAGATCCGGGCCTTCTCCTGCGACACGTTGGGACGGAGGCCTTCGACTTCGACCGAGATCACGCCGGAGGTGAGTGTTGCCGCCAACTGGTACCGGACCCACGAGCTGGAGTCGTCCACGCGAAGGCCGCGCTGGCCCATGAAGGTGGTGTTCCCGGACCGCGTCCCGAGGGTTTCGCCGTGGATGAGCGGGTCGTACAGTTCGCCCGCGCGGTTGAAGCCGACAATCTTCGTGCGGAACTGGCCGCTCGCGGACCACGCCGACGACGTGCCCGACTGCGAGACGCGGGCGCGCCAGTACATTCTGGTGGCGGGGGCGAGGTCGATGGCTGGCGTGTACGACGTGGTGCCTCCAGCCCCTTCCGCGATACCTGCCTGTGTGGCTGCCGGCGTCCCGCTGAAGTCCGACCGGTCGGAGATCTGGAACTCATACGTGCGGGTACCTGCGGCGGAGGAACTGCCGTTCGTGACCGTCAGGGTCGGACGCAAACTGTCGGTCTGCACGTCGTTAATGGGCGTCTGCGGAGTAGGCGCTGTCAACGTAACTGTTCCGGGGCCCGTTGGGGCCTGCCCAAGGATGAGTTCTCTGGACCCGCCCGCGTCACACGCCACCACGACGCACGCCGCGCCGATCACTACCACCACTGCCATCGCTCTCATTCGATTGTCTCCACAGGGCACACCGAGCCCGCCCGTTTAACATGCACGAAAAAGTCGGACGCTTCCAGACTTATTCACAGAAAAATCAGGTCCGATCAGCGCACCGGTTTGGGCAGGGTGTCGAGGTGTCGGGAGGGATCGTGCTTCACCTTGTACGCACGCCGAAGGAATTGGACGTACGGCACCACCTGTTTCATGGCCCCAACGTTCACCTGGCACGGACTGAGGCACGTCGGACACGTTTCGCGCTTCAGCTTCTCGCGGCCGTCGAGCTGCGTCTTGCCGAAGTACAGCTCAGCGGCCGGGGTCTCGAGGACGTTGCCGAGCTTTTCGGAGTTCTCGCAGAAGAACAGGTCGCCGTTCGGGTTCAGCAGCAACCCCTGCCGCTGGAACGGGCAGGGCATCGTGCGGTGATACCCGTTCGCGATCATGTCGGCGTAATGCAGATACATGAACGACTGGCCGCTGAAGACTGACTCCTCGGCAACGCGGTCGAGGAAAAAATCACGCATGAACTTCTCTTCGCGTGACTTGAATCCGATCTCCGCCTCGAGGTCGCGGTTGTGCAGCATGTTGTCGGTAAACCGCAACATGTTGAACACCAGGTCGAGCCCTTTGGACTTCGCCCACGCATGAATGTTCTTCGCATCGTCGAGATTCTTCGAGAAGATCGTCGACGCGATGCCGAACTGGAAGTGGGGGGATCGCGCGGCGAGCGCCTGCATCGCTTCGATGGTCTGCGAGGCCTTGTCGAAGCCGCGCTTCACGTTGCGCACCTGGTCGTGCATGTCGCCGACGCCGTCGATCGACACGCGGATGCTGATCAGCAGGTTCTTCTCGCCGCAGAAGTCGACGATGCGGGTGAGCATCGGAATGGCACGGGCAGGCGTCAGTCCCGTCGTGTTGATGCCAATTTTGCGCATGCGCGGCAACCGCCGGTGGAACAACTCCACCATCTCCGGCAGATCCAGTCGCGTGGTCGGTTCGCCGCCCGAGATGTTCAGGTTTTCGACCTGATTCCAGAAGTCGCTGTTCATCACCGTGTCGAGCTGCTCGAGGGTGATGTCCTCCTTCCGGTTGCCCCATTTCCAGTTGTTGCACATCTCGCACTTGGCGTCACAGACCCAGGTGCAGTTGAAGATGAAGACGGTCGGCTTGATGGCCGTGACGTGCGACACGGCGGACTGGACGAGGTCCTTGGGCACGCCGGCAACCGACTTGGCGATGTAGCGGAGGCGGAATGTATCAGTGGACATCAGGACTCCTTCCCATGATAGACCCTGGGACGGTGGAAAAGAAACGGGCGGGACCCCCTGTCAGGGTGGTCCCGCCCGGTGAGAGGCTGCTCGGTTCCGAGGCTCAGAACTCGAAGCGCGGACGCGTCTGCCTTGACGAGACCCACACGTTCTTGACGATCATGCCCGCCGCAGTGGCGTCGATCGCGCCGGCGCGTCCAATGGGAGCGCCAATGTGAATCTTCATCGGCACCGGCCGGTACGGTCGCGACCCCGTGGCGATGGTCGATGTGTACATAATCGGGCCGTTTTCATCACCGAGCCGACTCTCCAGCGTGAAACTGCCGAGACGCCAGGTCATCCGCCACAGGTACCACTGGTTACGGCTGTAGTCGACGATGATCCGAGGCGTATCAAAAATTCGACCATGGTCGGTGGAGTCACCGGTGATGATGCGTGCCACCGTTGCTCCGGGGGAGCAGCAGTACAGCCGCCCACGCAGTTCGGCACTCATCCGGTAATCGTTCGTCGTGAGGTCATCGTCACCCTCCTTGATCGAGAAGATCTTCGACTTGTCGCCGGGATTGCTTTCGTCGACGTCGGTCACCATCATCGAGAAGGTGCCTTCCTGCAGCGGGGTGTTGAAGGTGTAGGTGATGTGGCTGTCCTGGCCGACGAGTCGCACTCCGCGGCCGGGGAGCCATTCCACGGGGCCGCTCACGGTACCGATCGTCCGCCCGGCGGTCAGCGGATCAAAGATTTCCACACCAGTGTTGTACGGCTGCGGGATATCCGGCGCCTTGAACGTAAACGCCGACGACCACGGTCCGAAGGCGTTGTTGTAGGTGGCGCGCACACGCCAGGTGTACGTGGCGCTTGTCACAAGCGTCGTTGGCAGCACGTAGGTGGTGCTGGTGCCCGCAGAGCGCGGGACCTTGGGGTTGGCGACGACGGCATTGGCCGCGTTGCGGACCTCGAACTCGAGCGTAATCGGGATGTTGGCGTGGCCGCCGGACACGTTCCCGGTCACAAGGGGCACGTTGGAGGTGACGGTGACCTGGGTGCCGTTGGCCGGCGACTGCAGGACAGGTGCCGGGGCCTTGAGGGTGGCGCCACCGGGACCGAGGTCGGCAGTCCCGACCTCCACCGCGGTGGGCGACGTCGGCTGCCCGGGCTGACTGCACGCAACCGCGGTGGCAACGGTCAGTAGGGCAAGAGCGAGTGTAGTGACGGGAGACGTGCGCATCTTCGTAAGCTTCTCCAGAGTAAGGCGTTCGGCGTTGTATGATACCGCATCCGGGGCCGCAGGTGCGGCCGCCCGTTCATATACGAGGTTCGATAGATGAAGAAAGTATTGCCATTCCTGCTGTCACTGGCCGGTGTCCTAGCCGCCACCGATGCCCGCGCACAGATGCTGGAGTGGAAGGACCGTGGTTTTGTGGATCTGAGTGGAGGATTCCAGTCGGGAAAGACCGACGCGTCGTCGACGCTGTCCTTCCCGCTGTATGACGAGACCGCCACGCTCGAGACGGCGCGCGAGCTTGGATCGAGCCCGTTGTGGGACGTGACTGCGGGCCTGCGCGTGTGGGGCAACCTTGCCGTCGCGGTGAGTGTGTCTGGACGGATGGCCAATGGCGATGCGGTGGCGACGACCATTGTGCCCGATCCCGTCTTTTACGATCAGCCTCGCAGCGTCGAGGCGCCGATCACTGGCATGAAGCACTCGGAACTGGCAGGCAGCCTCCTGGCCGCCTGGGTATTTCCCGTCACCGATCAACTCGAGTTTACGGCGATGGTGGGGCCGACGGCCGTGCGAGTCAGTCATGAAGCCGTGAAAGGCGTGACGATCACGGAAGGCACCCCGCCCACGGTGGCAGTGGGCCTTGAGACGCTCAGCAAGTCCGTGTGGGGATACACGGCCGGCCTTGATGGGCGGTACGCGATTACCAGCCGGTTCGGCGTCGGCGCGTTCCTCCGGTATTCGGCGGCCACCGCCAATCTGACCAGCGACCTGAAACTCGATGTTGGGGGCTTGCAGATGGGCGCAGGATTGCGCGTCCGCTTCTGATAGAAACCCGGACACAGGAAGCGGGGGCTGGAGTGGTCCAGCCCCCGCTTTTTTGTGTACGCGATGTCCCCGGTGCGTCAGCGAATGACACACTGCCGGACAACCTTCGGTCCGGTGATTTCGACCCAGACGGGGTACTGGGCCCCTTCGGCGTCTCCGAGGATGTCCCACTGGCGCTGTCCGCTGCCGTTCCCTGAACACAGGATGTCGCACGAATACCCGTTGCACTGGTGACCCGAGGTCTTGACCAGCATCCCGAACGGCGCGCCGTTGACACCCGCGGAGGTCAGATCGCGCGCCGTCAGTTCCAGGAACTGAAGGATCTGGTCGGTCGACATCTGGCCCGCAAATCGATTGCGACTGCACGTGACGATTTGTTCCGGCGAGCCTGTGCAGGGGGCGCCGGAGACCGGGCCAGGTCCTGGAGTCGGCGGTGGTGGCGGCGGAGCCAGTGGCGTACGGAACGACTCGGTCGCCGACCAGTTGCCCGTGTTGGCCCCGTCGCTGATTCGAACGCGCCAGTACAGCTGTGTGTCATACGGCAGGGGAGACGGCACCGCCATCGTGGTCGTGCCGCTTGAACTCTGCAGCGTTTCTGCGCTCGCGGTCGAGTCGCCAAACGAGGCTGCCGTGGAGAGTTGGAACAGGTAGTACAGCGGCGCGTGCGGGCCTGACGACAGGCCATTGGTCACTGTGAGAGTCGGCTGTCGCGACGTGATGCGGCCGCCGCCAATCGGAGACGCGGGGATCGGCACGCCGATGACAATGGGCGTCAGAATCTCAAAGCTGGTCGTGGCGGACCAGTCACTGGAGTTGGCGCCATCCTCGGCACGAACCCGCCAGTGATACGTGTGGCCATGGGCCAGTTTGTCCGGCAGTCGGTAGCTGGTCCTCCCGTTGGAGCCGGGCTCAAGGCCGGCCACCGAGTGGACGACCACGCCAAAACCTGAATCCGACGCGATCTGCAGCCGCAAGGTAAAGGGCCTTGGACTGTTGCTGGATGGATTCTCCATCAGAAGGGTCAGCGGTTGGTGGCGGTCCTCGATCTTCCAGCCCGCACCAGGTTCAAGGCTTTTTGGCAAGCTGATGGTCACGCCCGCAATCGGACCTGCGATGAGGGGACTCAAGGGATTGGAACTCTTGGACTGTTCACAACCGCCGACGACCAGCAGGACGGCCACGACGGGCCACAGAAACTGACGTTGGCGCACCAGAGACGTAATCGACATAGATTCCTCAGGACAAAAATCGGCGTCGTTCGCTGTATCGGATCGCATCGCGCCGCCCGATAGACATCGACCGATCAAATCCCTGCAAAGAAGACGCCAGCGCTGGCTAGGGGGTCTTGGTGTGGGGCTTGGCCGGGGTGAGGAGGGCCGCCAGCCCCCCGGGCACACTGCCGATCGGTCCGAGCATCAGGAACCAGACCGACATCGCCAGGGCGGACGCCGCGTCGACACCAGCGAGGGCAAACAGCTGTTCGAAGGCCAGATTGCCTGAGCCGATGCCCGCCACCGAAATCGGCAGCAGTAGCACTACAACGATGATGGGGATGAGGGCGAAATACCACAAGGGGGAGATCGCCAGGCCGAGGGCGAGGCCAAGTCCCCACGCCTGTATGGTGCGCAGAATTTGCACGAGGACCGACAGGGCGAGCACAGTCAGGAGGGTGGGCCGGTGGTCACCGTACTGGCGGAGCGAGGCCAGGCCCTTGAGTGCGAGCCGTTCGGTTCTCGGAAACCGGCCCTGGCCAATGCCGGTGACCAGGCGTGTCAGAATGCGGGAATCAAACAGCGCGACCAGCGTGCCGATCGTGGCGACGGCCGCGATGGCCGCGACGGCGGGCAGGATGCGACTGTCAACCCAGCGCCCGACGACCATGAGGCCCACGACGGCCATCACCAGCACCGACACCGTCCCAAGCAGTCGGTCCACGGCGACCGAGCCCACACCGACCGAGGTTGGCAGGCCGAGGCGGGACGCGCTGACCGCGCGCACCGCATCACCACCGATGCTGCCCGGCAACACGGTCCCCACGAATGAACTGAGAAAAAAGACGCGAAGGAGTTCACGGGCCGGAATCCGGGGATGCGGTTCGACGACACGGACGAGCACGATCCAGCGCCAGGCCATCAGGCTGCGGTCCACGAGCACGAGCGCCAGCACAACGGCCATCCAGACCCACGAGGGGCCGGCAATGAGCCGGCCCAGATGCGCGAGGTCTTCGCCGCGCAGCGCCAGCCACAGCAACACGCCGGCCAGTGCCACACGAAGCAGCTGTGTCCAGATCGAGGTGTGGGGTGGGGCTGACACGCGCCTGATTCTATGCGAGCGGGCGATCGACGGACGCCGTGGCTGCATTGACCCTTCCGGATCCGGCGGATAAGATCACGGCGCTGCTCCCTCCCGAACCGTGTGATGCCCACTCCAGGCCCCCTGAACATCCTCCACGTCTGTGACCACCTCGGATGGGAAGGATCACGCATGCATGGGGTCAAGCGCCTGTTCGCATGGATGATTCCCCGGTTTGATGCCTCGCGGTGCCGGGTGGCGCTCGTCAGCCTGCGGAAGAAGGATCTCTCGGAGGAAACGCTTGACGCGCTTGGTATCGACATCACGTATCTTCAGCGCGGCAAGTTTGATCCCCGCACGCTGGCCGACTTGCTGAAGGTCATCGACGCCAAGAAGGTTGACGTGTTGCACCTGCACGGATACGGCGCCACCACCTTCGGCCGATTGGCCGCGGCGCTGCGCGGCATACCGGTGGTGCTGCACGAACACGCCAACCTGACGTCCACGCCGTGGTTTCAGAAAGTGGCGGACACCATCCTTGAGCCGTTTACCGACATCGCGATCGCGGTGTCGAAGAGCACGGCGGAATTCGTCATGACGGCGCGGCGGGTGCGCCCATCGCGGGTCAGGGTGGTGTATCTCGGCGCGCCGCTCGACGAGTTTGGGAAACCGGCGACGGCGGACGAACGCGCCTCCGCGCGCCGTGAACTCGGCGCAGGATCGGATGACGTCGTGATGGGGACGGTGACGCGCCTCCACGACTCCAAGGGCAACGAGTATCTCGTTGATGCCGCGCGCCTGGTCCTCGCGGTCCGCCCTCAGGCGCGGTTCTACCTGTTTGGGGAAGGCCCCCTGCTCGGGCTGCTGCAGGCGCAGGCCGCACAGGCGGGTCTTGGTGATCGGTTTGTGTTCGGCGGATTCGTCAAGGATGTGCGCCGCGTGTTGGGCGCGTTTGACGTCTCCGTGTTTCCGTCCCTGTGGGAAGGCACTCCGCTGACCGTCTTTGAAGCGATGGGCGCGGGGAGGGCCATCGTCTCCACGGATGCCGATGGATTGTGTGAGGTGTTGACGAAGGACGTCGATGCCCTGATGGTCCCCAGGCGGGATGCCCGCGCGCTGGCCGAGGCCATCACGTATCTGATCGATCATCCGGACGCGCGCGCACGTCTGGGGCAGGCGAGCCGCGCGACGGCGGAGGCGTTCGACATCCAGACGTTTGTGCGCAAGATGGAGCGGCTGTACGAGATTCTCCATCGGGAGTCACGCGCGCGCCGGCGCCGGATTGCTGAAGAGGTGGACCTCGGGTTCCTGGGGAGGGAGCGGCCGTGATGCCGGCCGCCGCCGACCTGCGGTGGCGCGCCGGGTGGATGGCGGCGGCCGCGATTGTCGCCGTGTTCGGCGCCATCTCCCTGTGGATCGATCCGGTGGAGGTGCGTCGCACTGCGTTTGACCCGACGGCGTTCCCGGCGTTTCAAAGCGACGAAGCCACGTATTACCTCATGGGCCACAGCCTCGCCCGTGACTTCGATCTGGAATACCGGCAGGAGGATCTTGATCAGACGCGTGCGGAGTTCCCGCTGGGCCCGAGTGGTGTCTTCCTGAAACGGGGCGTGACACAGGACGGCAGCGTGGAAGCCCGCGAGGACCGCCTGTTCTTCGGGAAGTCGTTCATCTATCCGCTGTTTGCTGCGCCCTTTGTCCTGGCCTTCGGCACCAACGGCTTTCACGTGTTTCACTCGCTGCTGCTGGGACTGGCGTTCCTGTGCGCCTATTTGTTTCTGTCCGCACGCGCGCCTGTCACGGTCAGCCTGATCACGGCCGGCGGGTTTCTCTTTCCGACGGTGGTGCCGGTCTATTGGGCCTGGATCGCTCCGGAGCTGTTCAACTGTGTGATCGGGCTGGTCGCGTGTTTTTGCTGGCTCTACAAGTTCGTCTCACCGGTGTCGACGTCGACATGGGGCCGCTGGCTCCGAGGGCCCGCCTCCGACGTGGTGGCGGCGCTGCTGGTCGGCCTCCTGTGTTTCTCAAAGCCCACGAATGCGCTGCTGGGCGTTCCGATGGGTCTGTGGTGGCTCTGGCGCCGGGAGTGGGTGCGCGCGGCACTGGTCGCGCTGGCGTTTGTGGTGGCCGCGGGCGCCGGGTGGGGCAGCAACAAGATCATCAGCGGGGAGTGGAACTACCAGGGTGGCGCGCAGCGGGAGACGTGTCACGCGCGGTTTCCCTTTGAAGGGCCCGGCATCGGGCTCGAGGTGTGTGATCCGCGGGAGACGTCCGAGGCGCAGACGGAGGTCTGGTTTGATCCCGAGATGTTCTGGCACAACCTGCGGGCCAACCTCGGGTACTTCGTGATCGGGCGTTACGGAGGTCTGCTGCCGTATTTTTTCCCTGTGCTGCTCGGCGTGGCGTTATGGGCCGTGAGTCGCCGCGAGCGGCAGGTCTGGCAGGCACTGGTGCTGTTCGGGGTCGTCATCCAGATTGTGGTGTTTCTCATCACGTTGCCGTACACGTACTTCGGCGGCGGCGGATCGGTCGGCAACCGCTATTTCATGGGGGTGTACGGGGCGCTGGTGTTTGTGTACCCGCCGGTGCGATCGCGGCTGGTGGCCCTGCTGCCGTGGGCGGTGGGCGGCCTGTTCATGTGGCCGCTGGTGCTGAGTCCGTTCGACACCTCGATGCGTCCGGGTGACCGGGCGTTCTCCGGTCCCTTGCGGATCCTGCCGGTCGAGCGGACCAACTACAACGATCTGCCCGTGCAGACCGAGCGGGATCTCATGGTGCACTGGTACGGGCAGACGCCGCGGCACCCGGGGTTCCAACTGCTGTATCTCGACAAAAACTCCTGGTTGTCTGAAGCCGACAGACTGAGCTTCTGGACGCGTGGACGATCGCGCGCGGAACTGCTGCTGCGGACGAACAATCCTGAACGGCGGTTTGAGGTGTCATTCACGGGGAGCCCGTCGGTGACGACGGTCACGGTCGAGGTGGAAGGACGGAGCGCCGCGCTCGTGCTGGACCCGTTTCAGACCGGCGTACTTCAGTTCGCGCTGCCCGAGGGGTTTCGCTTCAAGAACCGCGAAGGCCAGATCAGCTACATCTGGCACGTGGCGATCACCACCGACACCGGGTTCGTGCCGCAGGAGCGTGACGGGGCACCGGATACACGACTGCTGGGCATCCGGGTGAAACCGCTGATTGTGCCGATGGAGGATCAATGAAGCGACCGCTCCTGAGCGCGTGGATCGCCGGCGGCATCCTGGCCGTGGTCATGACCTGGCCGATGATGTCGGCGCCGGGCCAGTTGACCCGTCTGGACACACACGACGGCAAGTTCAGCGTGTGGAACGTCGCGTGGGTGGCGCATGCCCTGACCTCGGACCCCGCCCACGTGTTTGACGCCAATATCTTTCACCCCCAACGCGGCACGCTGGCCTACTCGGAAGCCAATCTTGTGGCCGGCGCGATGGCGGTGCCGGTGTATGCCCTGACGGGTAATCCGATCCTGGCGCACAACCTTGTGGTGTTTGTGTCGCTGGCGCTGGCCTTTGTGCTGACGTGGCAATTGGTCAGACAACTGACCGGGTCGGTCTGGGCCGGCGTGCCGCCCGCCGCCGGCTTCGCGTTTTCCGCGTACGTCTCGGCGCACACCGCCCACATCCAGTTGCTGATGGTGTTTGTGGTGCCGCTGGTGCTGATTGTGTGGCACTGGTTCGAGGCACAGCCATCGGCACGGCGTGGTGCCGTGCTCGGCGTCACGCTGACCTTCAGCATACTGGCCTGCGCCTACTACGGAATCATGATGGGGCTGGCCGTGGGCTTCGCCGCCGTGTGGTTTGCGTGGCGGCGCCGGGATCCAAAGCCGTATTGGTGGGGGCTGGCCGCGGCCTTGATGACGGTCGGTCTCACAGTGGCTCCGGTGGCAATGCCGTATGCCGCGCTCCGCGCCGAGGGCGTCCGGTCAGAACTGAACATCGACGAGGCGATCGCCTACTCCGCGGACGATCGGGCGTACATGCGCGGACACTCGGGGCCGCTGGTGCATCTGTTGCCGGCCTCCGTGCGCGCGCGTATCGATGATTACGTCGGGAGTGTCGGGGAAGTGCTGTTTCCCGGTGTCTTCGTGCTGATCCTGTGTGCGGCCGGACTGGTGTTGGCGTGGCCGGCCTCCGGGCGTGCGGCCCCGTCAGCAGACCGGCGGCTGTGGTACTTCTACGCGGCACTCACCACGGTCGCCGTGTGGGCATCGCTGGGACCGCGCGGCGGACTGTACGTCTGGCTCGCCGAGGTCATTCCGTTCATGTCGTTCCTGCGCGCCCCGGCCCGATTCGGTGTACTCGTGCTGATGGGCATTGCGATCTTCGCCGGATGGGGTGCCGCCGTGTGGATGCGGCGCGTCCGGCGCCCGGCCTGGATCGCCTGTCTGCTTCTGGCGCTGGTCGTGGTGGAACTGCGTGTCGCCTGGCCGCTTCGGCCGGTGCCTCCGGTGGCCGATGCGTACCGGATGTTGGCCGCGCTGCCGCGCGCCGGTACCGTCGTTCTGCACTTTCCCTATCGACGAGGGGAGTTCTTCCCCCATGTCGAGCAGATGTTCTGGTCGATGTGGCACTGGCAGCCGCTCGTGAACGGGTACACCGATCACATCCCGCAGGACATTCTCGACCTCGCCATTCCGGTCAACAGTTTCCCCAGCGCGGAGGCGTTCGCCATCCTGAAAGCCCGCGACGTGCGATACGTGGTGATCGACTGGCGCACGTACAACGCGGCGGCCTCCGCGATCATGCGCGCGCGCTTCCCGCCGTTCGAGCCATACGTGCGCCCGTTGGTCACCAGCGGCGAGGTGTACCTGTACGAAATCGCGGCCTGGCCTGAGTAACACCCGGTCGCGTCTGTGTGTGTTGGCGGTCAGCGCCCGGGCTGGCGAAGCACGATGATTCGGCGCAAGTGCACAGAGCTCGTCCGGCGGGCCTCGCGTAATACGCGGGCCACCTCCGCGAAGAGCGCCGACGATTCGGGCGGTAATGTGCCCGCATCGAGGTGATCCCACAGCGCCAGTTCGAGGGCGGCGGCGTCTCCAGCCGCCTCAAGCGCAATGAGGCAGCGGCCGTCGGCCAGCGGCAGCAGTTCGACGCCGGGCAACGCCGCGAGTGCCTTATCCGGTGGAACAATAATCACGGCTCGGTTGCCGGAGGCTGCCACCTCCGCCCGCGCGGTGTCAGGGGGGATGTGCGACAGCGGCATCGCCAGCCGCACGACGGCCCGGCTCAGATCCGGGTCCACGCCCGCCAGCAACTCGATGACATCCTGGGGCAACGTCAGAGCAACCGTCCGGGCCGGGCGACTGAATTTCAGCGGGCGGCCGCGCCTCGCCCTCGGAATCGTCATGGCTTTGCATCGTAACCCGGCTGGGGGGCGCCGGCTAGTCGGTCGCCCGGGCCGCCAGGTAGGCCACGGCGCCGGACAGCGAGAACATCATCACGAGGACGGCGCCGACCAATGACACGGCCAGCGCGGACTCCAGCGGCAGACCGAGTCTGGTGAAGTAGACGCCGAACGTGGCCTCGCGCACGCCGAAGCCGTTGACGGACACGGGGGCCATCTGCACCACAAAGGAGAGCGGGACAAGGATCGCGAGATGGGCGGTCGGGATTGGCACGTGCAGGGCGTGCGCGACGGCCGCATAAAATCCGACGAGCACGGCCTGCACCGCGACCGCGCCCAGCAGTCCGAGGCCCAACGCGGCCGGCGCCTGGCGGAACTTCGCCAGAGCGTCGACAAGTCGAGCGAGGCGCTCTTCCACCCAGTCCTGATGAATCGCTTTCAGCGGATGAAGCAATCGTGTGACGTGTTGCGGCCAGAGCAGGACCGGCAGCGTCAGGCCGATGCCCGCCGCCACGGCCAGCCACAGGAGCATCGGCCCTCCGGGACCAAGCGTGTCTGAGGCCCCTGCGGTCAGTGACGCCCCGAGTGCCGCCACAAAGACCAGCCCCAGCAGCCCGATGCCGCGATCCACCAGCACGACGGTGGCGGCCAGCGTCTTCGACCCGGCCGGCGCCGCGGTATCGCGGATCCGGATGACGTCGCCCCCGATGTTGGACGGCAGGAAGTTACTCAAGAACGTCGCCACCAGATAGGAGCGCACGAGCGCGGCTGTCCGCGTGACGACGTGTTGTGCATGCAGCAGCAGGCTCCATCGCCAGGCGCTGAGCAGAACCATCAGCAGGTATAGCGCGAGCGCCACCACGAGCCAGCGCCACGACGCGGTCCGGGTGATGGCCCAGACTCGTGCGGCGTCCACCTGCGTGAAGAGGGCGAAGAGGAGTCCTCCCGACATCAGGCCCTTGGCCATCGGGAGCCATGGCCGGCGATGTGGGCGCGGAGGATTCACAGCGATGTATCCTACAAGGGCTCTATACGGCATGCACATTCTCATGATCGCGCCCGAGCCTTTTTTTGAGCCCCGAGGCACACCGTTTTCGGAATTTCACCGCATCCGCGCGTTGACGACGCTCGGGCATACCGTGGATCTGGTCACGTATCCGTTCGGGAAGGACGTGGAACTGCCCGGGCTGCGGATTATCCGGAGTCTCAAGCCGCCGTTTGTGTCGCGCGTCCGGATTGGCCCCTCGTGGGCCAAGGTGCCGCTGGATGCCCTGTTGGCGCTGACCGCCTTCCGTATGGCGTTTACGAGGAAATACGACGTCATCCACTCGCACGAGGAGGGCGGCGCCATCGGCGTGGTGCTGGCCGCGCTGCTGCGCAAACCACATCTCTACGACATGCACTCAAGCCTGCCACAGCAGATCTCGAACTTCGGGTACGGCAGGGCGACGTGGCTCGCGAAGATCTTCGAGTGGGTCGAACGCGTAATGCTCAGGCGCTCCAAGGCCGTCATCGTGATCTGCCAGGACCTCGAAGACACCGTGCGTGCGCAGGGCATCGATGTGCCGATCGTGCTCATTGAAAACGCGGCCGGGTCAGGCGCCGCGCCGTCGGCCGGCACCGGCCTCGCCGTGCGCGCGTCGCTCGGACTGGACGCCACCACGCCGGTGGTGCTGTACACAGGCACGTTTGAGGCGTATCAGGGACTCGACCTGCTCTACGGGGCCATGAAAACGGTGCGCGAGACCGAACCGCGCGCGACACTGGTGATGGTGGGCGGAGACCCGGACCAGGTGGCGGCGGCGCGCAACGCCGCCGCGGCGCATGGACTCGGCGATGCCGCGATCTTCACCGGGCAACGGCCGGCCGAGGAGATTCCCGCCTATCTGGACGCCGCCACGGTTCTGGTGTCACCACGCTCGAGTGGCACCAACACACCACTCAAGATCTATCAGTACCTGCGGTCCGGCCGGCCGATCGTCGCGACGCGCCTCCGCACCCACACGCAGGTGCTCGACGACGACGTCTCGATTCTGGTCGAACCGACAGTCGCCGGACTTGCAGGCGGGATTCTGCGCGGTTTCACCGACCATGGCGCACAGGCGCTCGGCGCGCGCGCACGACATCTGGCCGAGACCAAATACAGCGACGACGCGTTCATCGCCAAGACACAGCGTGTGTACGAGGTGCTGGCACGATGAACCGCCAGCACTACAGCTACACGCACTACGCGAACCGGCAGGTCGCCGAGGGGTTTGACTCCCTGCGATTCAGCGGGCCCATCGGCGAGTTGTTGTCGGAGACACAGGAGCGGTTGTTGCTCGACACGATCGCGCCGCTCTCTGAGGCCCCGACACCCGGCCGCCCGTGCGCCGGCGTGCGAGTGCTCGACGTCGGCACCGGCACCGGACGCGCCGCCATCGGCCTGGCGAGGGCGGGAGCCTCGGTGGTTGGGGTGGATGCCTCCGCCGAGATGCTCGACGTGGCGCGAACACGCGCGGCCGCGATGATCGACGTGCCGATGGACGTGACGTTTGATGTCGGTGATGCCCACGCATTGCCGTTCCCGTCGGAGCACTTTGACGTGGCGGTCTCATTGCGCGTCCTGATGCACACACCCGATTGGCGGCGCTGTGTCGGCGAGTTGTGCCGGGTCTCAAAGCAGCGGGTGATTGTGGACTTCCCGTCGTTGACCAGCGCCGCAGCGCTGGAGAGCGTGGCTCGGCACGGCCGGCGGGCGTTCGGAGCGAAGGTCGAGTCCTACCGCGTGATGTCGGAGCGGTCCGTCCGCGCGGCGTTTGTCGCGCAGGGATTCAGAATCATGCACGTGCACCGCCAGTTTGTGCTGCCGATAGCTGCGCACAAGGCGATCGAATCCCGCGGGTTCACCGAAAAACTCGAACGCGCCTTCGCGGCCGTGGGGCTGCTCTGGCTGGTGGGCTCCCCGGTGACGGTGGTGGCCGAACGATGAATGTACTGGTGACCGGGGCGACCGGGTTTACCGGCGGTCACCTCGCACGGCGGCTGCGCCACCACGGCGACGCCGTGACCGCGCTCGTGCGCTCGGCGGAGAAGGGCGCGGCACTCGCCGCTGACGGCTTCCGCGTGGTCGTCGGCGATCTCTCGAGTCCCGCCAGCCTGGCGGCGGCTTGTGCCGGCATGGACGTCGTGTACAACATCGCCGCACTCTACCGGGCGGCCGGCTTGCCGGATGCCACGTACCGCGCGGCGAATGCCTCGGGCGTGACGCTGTTGATTGACGCGGCGGCTGCCGCGGGCGCCCGTCGCGTTGTGCACTGCAGCACCGTCGGCGTTCATGGCGACATCGAACATCCCCCGGCGAATGAAGACGCCCCCCTGCGCCCCGGTGACATCTACCAGGTCACCAAGCTTGAAGGGGAGCACATGGCGCGTGAGGCGGCGGCCACCGCAAAGATCGAACTCGTAATCGCGCGCCCGACGGGCATTTATGGCCCCGGGGACCGGCGGCTGTTGAAGCTGTTCGGGGGCGTCGCACGAGGTCGATTCGTGCTCCTGGGCGACGGCGAAATCTTCTACCATCTCACCTACGTGGATGACCTCTGTGACGGCTTCCGGCTGTGTGGCACCGTGCCTGGCGCCGCAGGACGCACGTACATTCTCGCCGGTGGGGAAGTCACGACGCTGCGGGAGCTGATCGCTATCACCGCATCGGTGGCGGGCGTGAGACCCCGGCTGCTGCGGCTGCCCGTGTGGCCCGTGTGGCTGGCTGGCGCAGCCTGCGAGGCACTCTGCGCGCCGTTCGGCATCGAGCCCCCGCTGTATCGGCGACGCGTGGACTTCTTCACGAAGAGCCGCGCGTTTGACATCACTCGCGCGAAGACGGAACTGGGTTTTGCCCCGGCGGTCGGTTTGCATGACGGCATCGGCCGCACACTGGAGTGGTACCGTGCACACGGATGGATCTGAGCGCGGCATTCCACGCGTGCAGGACCAGCTCTTCGCGCGAAGCGGCGGTGCGCGCGCGAAGTATGCGGCGCTGATTGTCGGCCGTCCGGGACTCTGGGCGCTGCTGAAGTACGAGGCCATTCAGGTGTTCGCGCAGTGGGTGCCCGGCGCGCTGGGACTGGCGCTGCGCAAGGTCCTCTACCCGCGCCTGCTCGGGTCGTGCGGGCGCAACGTCATCTTCGGACAGGGCGTCGCGCTGCGCCATCCGCACAAGATTCACATCGGCGACAACGTGGTCATCGACGACCACTGCCTGATTGATGCGAAAGGGGATGCCAACCGGGGCATCCGCATCGGCAACGGCGTGTTCATCGGCCGCAACAGCATCCTGTCCTGCAAAAACGGCGACATCACACTCGCGGACGGTGTGAACATCGGCTTCAACTGCGAGGTCTTCTCGGCGGGTGAAGTCGTAATCGGCGCCGACACCCTGCTCGCGGCGTATGCATACCTCATCGGCGGCGACCACGACTTCAGCGATCGTGGAACGGCAGTCAACGCGCAGCCGCGCAAAGCCGCCGGAATCCGGGTCGGCAGCGGTGTCTGGATCGGCGCCGGCGCCAAGGTCCTGGACGGTGTCGCCATCGGTGACCGGGCCATTGTCGGAGCCGGTGCCGTCGTGCGCACGCCGGTGCCCGATGGCGCCACGGCTGTCGGCGTGCCCGCGCGCATCCTGGGCGCAGCCGGGGGAGCCTGACGGCGCATGGCGCGCATCGCCGTTGTGACATCCGCGCCGCCTGGGGTTGAAGGCGGCCACCTGGTCATCGCCCGGTCGCTGGTGCAGGCGTTGAATGAGGCCGGACACGACGCCTCGGTCGTCACCACGCCGTCGTACCCCTTCGGCCATCAGGCCCGCGAATATTTCGATACCTGGCGTACCAACGTGCGGACCATCGATGGACGCCGCATCGACCACGTCATCAGCACGCGGTATCCGTCCTGGGCGGTGCGGCATCCCTCCCACGTATGCTGGCTCAATCACACGATGCGGGAGTATTACGACCTCTGGGACGACTTCAGCGGCCGGTTGTCCCCGCAGGGACGCCTGAAGGAATCCGTGCGTCGCGGACTCATTCGCGCAGCGGATTCCCACTTCTTCTTCTGGCACGTGAAACACCTCTACGCCCAGTCGAAGACCGTGCAGGCCCGACTGCGACGCTGGAACCACACGTCGTCCGACCTGTTGTACCCGCCGGCGCCGCTGCGGCCGTACCGCTGCGACGGGTACGAGCCGTATCTCTTCGTGGTCTCCAGACTCGCGCCACTAAAACGGATCGACCTTGTACTTGACGCGCTGGCCACAGCGCCGGCACAGGGCATTCGCTGCGTGATTGCGGGTGAGGGCAGTGAGAGCGCCGTGCTCCAGCAGCGCGCCCTCCACCTGGGGATTGCCCACCGGGTCTCCTTTGCCGGACGCATTGACGACGATGCTCTGGTGGCGCATCTGGCGCGATGCCGCGCCGTGGCCTTTGTGCCCAAGCAGGAAGATTACGGTTTCGTGACGGCGGAGGCGTTCTCGTCGTCGAAAGCCGTCATCACAA
This sequence comes from Acidimicrobiia bacterium, assembly GCA_016871335.1. Taxonomy (GTDB): domain Bacteria; phylum Acidobacteriota; class Vicinamibacteria; order Vicinamibacterales; family SCN-69-37; genus SYFT01. The sequence goes on along the minus strand of VFZF01000006.1, from coordinate 78,319 downwards.
CAACGGACAGTGGCGGGCCTGCCGAACTGGTGGAGGACGAAGTGCATGGCCGCGTGGTGGAGCCGGAGGCGGACGCACTCGGCCTCGCGCTCGCTGACGTCATGGAGAGCGAGGCGACCGCCGAGCGGCTCGGAACGGCTGCGCGCCGGGTGGCCGACACGATGTCGTGGGCGCACGTGGCCGCGACGCTCGGGCGCCCCGTATAATTGACGGGACCTCCATGTCATACCGAACTCCGCTGGAACAACGCGTCGCCAAGAAGACCACGCAGGCGATCATCGAGCACAACCTCATCGAGGATGGCGACCGCGTCATGGTCGGTTTGTCCGGCGGCAAGGACAGCTGGGCGCTGATTCAGATCCTGGATGTCCTCCAGAAACGCGCCCCGATCGATTTTTCCATCTGCGCCATCAATGTGAACTCCGGGTACACCGGCTTCAAACATGACGTGGTGTCGCAGGCGTGCAGGGAACACGGGTGGGAACTCCATATTGAACACACCACCATCGGGGCGGTGATCGACGACATCCTTGATGACGGGGAGACGCCGTGTTCGCTGTGCGCGCGGTTGCGACGAGGCGTGCTGTACCGGCTGGCCAACTCGGTGGGCGCCACGAAGATCGCCCTCGGGCACCATCTCGACGATTTTGTCGAGACGTTGCTGCTGAATGTCTTTTTCCAGGGGTCGCTGAAGGCGATGCCGGCGCGCCTCACGTCGGACAACGGCAAGTACGTGGTCATCCGTCCACTGGTCTACGTCACTGAGGCGGAGGCGCGGGAGTACACTGCGGAGAACAACCTGCCCGTCATCGGCTGTTGCTGTCCCGCCTGCGGCGACCTGAGTCTCAAACGCCAGCGTCTGAAGCGCATGATCGCCGAGATGGAACTTGAACATCCCGACATCAAGAACTCGATGATCAAGGCAATCGGCAACGTCCAGCCGAGACACCTGCTCGACACGCGCCTGCATCCCGTCGCGCAGGCCGCTGCGGCGCTGACCACCTGACCATGCGCGCGGTGGTGACCCGCGTGACGTCCGCGTCGGTTTCGATCGATAACGCCCAGGTGTCGCAGATCGACCGCGGCCTGCTGGTCCTGCTCGGCGTGGCCGCGGAAGACGAGACCGCGGATGTGGACTACATCGCGTCCAAGGTCAAGGACCTCCGGATTTTTGCCGATGACGAGGGGCGGATGAACCGGTCCGTGCTCGACATCGATGGCGCGGTGCTTGTCGTGTCGCAATTCACCCTGCTGGCCGATACGCGGCGGGGCCGCCGGCCGTCATTTGTTGGAGCTGCAGCACCGGAGAAGGCCAGGGCGTTCTACGAAACCCTGTGTGACCGCTTGCGGGCAGCCGGATTGCCCGTATCGACCGGCGTGTTTCAGGCCGATATGCAGGTGTCATCCATCAACGACGGCCCGGTCACGATCGTTCTGGATTCGAGGGAGGCGCGATGAGAGTTCTGCTGAAGTACTGTGCGGTGGCGGTGATGTTGGGGATGGCGGCGACAGCCTCCGCACAGTCGCGCCCGCTCGTGACGGAAGACCCCGAAACCGTGGGTCCTGGACAAATCCTGCTTGAAGGTGGTGTGGACTTCGCCAAGGAGGCGTTTTATCCGGCGTCCGGTCTGCAGGGCACCTTGTGGCGGCTTGGCACCTTCGGCTTCAGTTTCGGCGTGAGTTCGATTGCCGAGATTCAACTCGACGGCGGTGTACGAAACCGGTTGGCCATCACCAACCGGTTTGCGGCGCCGCTCGAGAACATGCTGGAGATTGCGGGCGACAGCACCAGTGACGTCGAAGACCTGGTGGTCGGCGCCAAGGTCCGGTTCCTGTCGGAAGGGCTGCGCCGCCCCTCGATGGCCGTGCGTTTTTCGACCCGGTTGCCGAACGCCGGCAACGAAAGCGGGCTGGGGCTTGACACCACGGACTTTTACGTCGGACTGGCGGGAGCCAAAACCATTCAGGCGGTGCGTGTGGTGGGCAACATCGGTCTCGGCATCCTCGGGGACCCCGAACGGGGCGACCGTCAGAACGATGTCGTGACGTACGGCCTGTCACTGGCCCGCGCGGTGGCCAACGGCGTTGAGGTGGTGGCCGAGTTTAATGGCCGCGCCAACACCCGGAGCGGCGTGCCGCCGATTGCGACCGAAAGCCGCTCCGTGATGCGCGTGGGATCGCGGGTCACGCGTGGTCCGGTGCGCCTCGATGGCGCGCTCTTGTTCGGCATCACCGAACGTGATCCCACGTGGGGCATCTCGACCGGGTTCACCTGGGTGTTTAACGCGTTTCGCGTGCAGTAGCGCCCGGTCGCAACCGCGCGCGCACGAGGGCAAGTTCCTCCGCCCGACGTTCCGGTGACCACCCCAATACCTCCGCGCTGAGTGTGGCCGCTCGTTCGAGCGCAGCCTCGCCCGGCGATCCCGCGGAGGCCAGCGGCGTGCGTCGAAAGACGACGTCGCTCAGCCGGGTAACCGCGGAGTGACGGGCCGCATACCGAATCTCCCCACACAACACCGGTGTCTCCGGTGAGAGTCTGTCGAGTCCATCCCCGGCAAGAGACGCTGACACGACGGTGGCCCCCTCAGTGCCATACCAGGAGGCCAGATGGTGCATGACATCGCGGTCCAGCGACCGGCGGGTCGGTCGCAGCGCTTCCTGCAGCAAACCGTCGCTGTCCGCGACGTCGGCATGAGGCAACAGCGCGGTGCCCGTCCGTCCGGTGGACCGCGTGACACCCAGCGCATCAACAGCGCGCTCGGCAGCAAGGCGCGCGGTCGTGTACTTGACGCCGACGAGACTGACGACGCCGTCGAGGGTGGGAGCGGGGAGGATCTGTGGGTCGGGCATCAAATCCGCACGACCATCCCGGACAATCGCCGGCACCAGCCCATGATGCACAAAACGGATATCGTCCCGTGTGGCCGCAAGTCCAGGGAACGCGGAGTTGACGTCGTCGAGGAATGACGGAATCTCCGCAGAACCATCTTCACGATCGTCGTTGGCGACGACCCCTTCCGACTGGTACGTGCCAACGAGGACAAAACCCTGCCAGGGGACCGCGGTGTACATGCGGCCGGACGCGGCACTGGCAGCCAGGGCGATGTCACGCGCCGGACGATCGAGCAGGAGGTTCATGGCGCGCACGAGTGGGGGGGCCGGACCAAGTCCCAATGATGCGTGGAGTCCGGGCAGGCCGCCACCGGCGGCGATGATGATGTGTTTGGCCGCGATTTCCAGTGGGGGGCCGGTGATCGTGTCGCGTCCGGTGACTGTGCCCACCGTGCGGCCGTGGCGGTGGAGACCTGTGGCCTCGACATAGGTGCCGAACGTCACGCCGGCCCGGGCCGCGGCCAAAGCGACGCACCACGTCAGGCGATCGGGATGGACCGTCTGATAGTCGTACCAGATGGCGCCGCCCGAGAGGCCCCGCTCTGTAATGCCCGGGAACAGGCGGCGCGTGGCCGCAGCGGATTCCAGTCGGCCCTTCGGTAGATGGAGCTCCGGCAGCACGTCCTGATTCCGTCCGCGGCCCAGAAAATCGTAGGCCTTGAAGCCGGTGCGCACGACCAGACGTGAGCGTTTGGTGCCGCGGTAGGTGCCGAGCAGAAACGGGATGGGGCGCACCAGGTGCGGCGCGATGCGCGCCCAGGCACGGCGTTCCTGCAACATCTCGCGACACTTCCGGATCTGACCTCCCTGCAGGGCCCGGAGACCGCCGTGTAATGTCCGTTGGTGGTTGAAGGAGAGTTCGCCTCCGACGTCGCCCCGGTCGATCAGCGCCACGGAGAGCCCCCGCGTCGCCGCGTCGTAGGCGGCAAACAGCCCGTGAATGCCACCGCCGATGACGAGCACATCGTGCCGGGTGGCCGTGAGGCGGGGGAGGTCGCGAGTCATACCTGCCTTATAGTAAGGCCCGATGAACGAACGCGTCCGCGACTACTGGAATACCCACATTCACGACCTGGAGATCTCGACGCATGCGCCCGGCACCCCCGGGTTCTTTGCGGACCTTGACCAGTACCACTTCGAAAAGCTGCACCACCTACTCGAACTCATCCACTTTGACGAGTGGAAGGACAAGGACGTGCTGGACGTCGGGTGCGGCGCCGGCGTCGAGGTGGTGCGCTTTGCACGCGCCGGCGCGAGGACCACGGGCGTGGACATCGCGGAGAGCGCGATTACCCTCGCGCGGCGGAATCTGGAACAGCAGGGCCTGCAGGCCCGCCTCGAAGTGGCTGACGGTGAACATCTGCCGTTCCCGGACGCCTCATTCGACTTCGTGTTTGCGCATGGCGTGGTGCAGTACACGGGCAACGACGGTGCGATGGTCGCCGAGATTCACCGGGTGCTGCGTCCGGGAGGGCTCGCGGTGTTTCAGGCCTACAACCGGAATTCCTGGCTGAACCTCCTGTCGAAGGTCATGAAGACGCCGCTGGAACACGAAGACGCGCCGGTGCTGAAACGGTACTCGGACACCGAGTTCCGCCGGCTGGTCTCGGTCTTCACGGATGTGCGGCTGGTGTTTGAACGGTTCCCGGTGAAGTCGCGGTTGCACAAAGGCTGGAAGGGCATGGCCTTCAACACATTTTTTGTCGGCGCGTTTAATGTGCTGCCGCGCGCACTGGTGCGGCGGTACGGCTGGCACATGCTCGCGTTCTGTCGCAAAGGCGACCGCTGAGCCGTGGCCTTGCGAGTCGTCAAGGCGCACGCCTACGGCAATGACTTCCTCCTGGCGGCGATGGGGGACGTGGCTGCGGTCGCGGATCTCCCGGCCCTGGCGCGAACGTTGTGCGCACGACACACAGGGATTGGCGCCGATGGCTTGATGCTGGTCAGCCCGACGCCCCGCGGCGCCGCGACCCGCCTGCTCAACGCCGATGGCAGCCGCTCGGAGATTTCCGGCAACGGCATCCGGTGTGTGGTCGCGTGGCTGGCGCGCCATCGCAATCTCGGCGCCGGCACCACCGTGGTCATCGACACCGAGGCCGGCGAACGCCCGGTCGAGATTTTCAGCCGGGTGGGCGCCCGCATCCTGTGTCGCGCGGCCATGGGACCGGCGCGTGATGTGCGCGAGGAGACGCTCGACGTGGCGGGTGTGCCTGTTCGCTGCGTGGTGCTCAACATGGGCAACCCGCAATGTGTGGTGCTTGGGGACGCCGCGTCCGTGTCGGTTCCGCGGTTGCACTCCGTCGGCGCGGCGTTGGCCATCCATCCACGGTTTCCGGAAGGCACCAACGTCGAGCTGGCGACCGTGGAGGCCCCGTACCGCGTGCGCATTCTGATTTGGGAACGGGGCGTGGGCCCCACGGAGGCATCGGGCACCGGGGCCTGCGCTTCCGCCGTCGCCGCCGCGACGTTCGCCGGCGCCTCCGGCACCATGGACGTGGTCGCGCCAGGCGGCACGCAGCGCGTGGAGGTGACGACGGAGCAGGTCTGGCTCACCGGCTGGGCCGAGGTGATCGGTCACATCGAGTGGTGGGGGATGCCGTGAGGCGATTCCACGAGGCGTCCGGGTCCGGCGAGAGTTACTCACCGGCTGAAGATCTGTTTAACCGGCGGCGACGTACGGCCGGACTGATCCTGGGACCGCTGCTGGCGGCCCTGATGTTGTGGCTGCCGATGGACGTGTCGCCGGCCGCGCACAACTTGAGCGCCGTGCTCGTCCTGATGATTGTCCTGTGGATGACCGAGGCGATCCCGCTGGCGGCTACCGCACTGCTCGGGCCGACGCTGGTGGTGGTGCTGGGCGTGGCCCCTGCGCGCGCAGCGTTTGCCCCCTTTGCCGATCCGATCATCTTCCTGTTCATCGGGAGCTTCATCCTCGCCGAAGCGATGTTTGTGCATCGACTCGATCGGCGGATGGCTTTCTCTGCGCTGGCCTCGCCGTGGATCGGGACCAGCGCGTTGCGCCTGATCGTGGTCTACGCGGGCGTCGCGGCCGGTCTCTCCATGTGGATGAGCAACACGGCCACCACCGCGATGTTTTTCCCGCTGGGCATGGCGGTGCTCGCCGAACTGGGACGAGGCCGCACCAATGACCCGGCGTTCCGCCGCTTCGCGCTGGCCATGATGCTCGTGACGTCCTTTGCCGCGTCGATTGGCGGCATGGCGACACCGGTTGGAACCCCGCCGAATCTGATCGGCAAGGGCCTGCTCCTCAAAAACGCGAATATCGACATCTCGTTCGCCGGGTGGATGGCCTTCGCCGTGCCGCTGGTAATCGTCATGCTCGCGGCGCTGGTGGTCTGGATGTTGTATCCGGCCGCAAAAGGCGTCGAACTGAGCGCGCGGGCGACCGAGGGTGTCCGGGAGCAACTGCGCGCGCTCGGCCCGATGACTGTGGGGGAGCGGAACGTGGTGATCGCCTTCGGCACGACGGTGCTGTTGTGGACGCTGCCGGGCCTGCTGTCGCTGACCTTCGGGCAGACACACCCATGGACCACGGCCGTGGCGGCCATGGTGCCGGAGTCTGTCGCCGCGATTCTTGGCGCCTTGCTGCTGTTTTTTCTGCCCATCAGCTGGCGCGCGCGCAAGTTCACGCTGACGTGGGAGGAGGCCTCCCACATCGACTGGGGCATCATCCTGCTGTTCGGCGGGGGACTCGCCATGGGCGGGCTCGCCGATTCCACGGGACTGGCGGATGGCTTTGGTCGATGGGTGGTCGGGCACGTTCCCGGGGCGGGCACCATCGGACTCACCCTGGTCTTCACCGCGATCGCCATCCTGATGTCGGAGGCCGCCTCCAACACGGCAGCGGCCACGGTCGTGGTCCCCACCGCGATTGCCGTCGCCACCGCGGCCGGGATCTCGCCGCTCGAACCCGCGCTGGGCGCGACGTTCGGCGCCAGCATGGGGTTCATGATGCCGATCTCAACCCCGCCCAACGCCATCGTGTACAGCAGCGGCTACATTCCCATCGGCGCGATGATGCGGACGGGCATCGTGCTCGATGTGGTTGGGTATGTCGTGATCGTCGTTGGTGTGCTGACGTTCGGGTGGGTCGTCAGATAACGCACGCACGCCGCCACGACGTGTGGCACATTCTGCCAGATCTCAGGGGCGCCCGCGGCGCGTGGCCGCTTCGAGTTCCTTCCGCAACCCCTCCAATGCCGCCTCTAATCGCGTAATCGCCACCGGATACTGCTCATCGTCAATCGCTGTGCCCGCTTCTTGCATGATCGTGGAGGTCGCCGCGACCGCCTGTCGGAGCCGTTGCGCTCCGGCACCCGTGATGCGGGGTGTGGCGGTACCGGCAAGACGATTTCTGATCTGTGTGGTCAGTACCTCGATCTCGGTGACGAGACGTTCGGCACGTCCGCGAGCTTCGGCTTTGGCCGTGCTGGCGTGCCGGACCGCCTCGTACGCGCGGTCGCGCGCCGCAAGGGCGGCGTTGAGCGCCGCCCGGTAGTCACCTTGTGTGACGGCGGCATCGTATTCGCCGAGCGCCGACTCTGCAGCGAGCAGCTCGTCGGGAGCATACACCTCCGCGGACGCTTCGCGCGCGGCGGCAATGGCGCCTTCGGCTTGTCCCCGCTCCTTCTGCGGCGGCTGGGAGCACGCCGTGATGAGTACCAGCGATGTCAGCAGGACCACGAGAGAGGCAAGGCGGCGCATGAAGGACACGAGTATACCGCCCCGGCGACGCACCGAAGACGGACCGCGCGAGAAACTCGAGCGCGGCGGTCTGGTCGCGATGTCCGATCAGGAATTGCTCGCCATCGTCCTCGGGCATGGCGCCGCCAAACAGAGCGCGATGACGCTGGCCGGCGCCCTCCTGGCGCAGGCCTCCGGTGTGCATGGTTTGACGAGGCTGACTCGCGACGAACTCAGGCAGTCGCGGGGGATTGGGGAGGCGCAGGCAGCACGGGTGCAGGCCGCGGTGGAGCTTGGACGCCGGACGCTGGCGCGTCCGCCGGCCGTCCGACCTCGGTTCGTGACCCCTGCCGAAAGCGCGGACTACCTGCTCCCGCGCTTCGGCGCGTTTCCGGTCGAACGCTTCGGACTTGTCCTCCTGGACACCAAACATCGCCTGCTGCGCACCCACATCCACTCAGTCGGGGCGCTCGATGCGTCGCTGGCGCATCCCAGGGATGTCTTCCGCGTGGCCGTTGCCGGCGGAGCCTCCGGCGTGGTGTTGTTCCACAATCATCCCTCGGGCGACCCTGAGCCCAGCAAGGAAGACATCAAGTTGACGCTCCGACTGGCACAGGCGGGCCACGTGGTCGGCGTGCCGGTGGTGGACCACATGATTCTTGCCGACACGCAGTACTTCTCGTTCCGCGCGGTGGGGCTGGTACAATAGGGCGTTACCGCAACCCTTATGTCCCGTGTCTATCTGACCACCGCCATCGACTACGTCAACAACCGGCCCCATCTGGGCACGGCGTACGAAAAGATTGCCGCCGATGTGATCGCGCGGTATCACCGTCTCGTCGGCCGCGACGTACGATTCGTGATGGGCAACGACGAACACTCGCAGAACGTCTTCAAGCGCGCGAAAGAACACGGGCTTGATCCGCTGGCCTACTGCGATCGCATGGAGCAGGAATTTCGCGAGGTGTGGGCTCGACTCGACGTCTCGTTCGATGACTTCATCCGCACCACCGAACCCCGGCACAAGGCCGCTGTGCAGGAGATGGTCCGGCGCTCCCTGGCGGCCGGTGACATCTACGAAGGGGTGTACGAGGGGTGGTACTGTGTGTCGTGCGAGGAGTTCAAGCCGGAGAAGGGCTTGATCGACGGGCAGTGTCCCGTCCATCGCACCACGCCGGACTGGATCAAGGAGAAGAACTACTTCTTCAAGCTGTCGAACTACCGTGACGCGCTGCTGGCGCATTACGCGGCGCATCCGGACTTCGTGGCGCCTGAGTCGCGCAAGAACGAGATGTTGCGCCTCCTCGAAGGAGGGCTCGAAGACATCTCGGTGAGCCGCGCCGGACAGGCCTGGGGGATTCCGCTGCCGAACGATCCGGGCAGCGTGGTCTACGTCTGGTACGACGCGCTGATCAACTACGCCGCCGCAGTGGGGTTCGGCGCCGACGACCAGCTGTTTGACCAGTGGTGGACGCAGACAGGCGAGACCGACCGGACCGTTCTGCATATTGTCGGCAAGGACATCACGCGGTTTCACTGTGTGGTGTGGCCCGCCATGCTGCTGAGCGCCGGTCTCCCGTTGCCGACGCAGATCTTCGGACACGGCTGGGTGCTGCTCAAGGGCGAGAAGATGAGCAAGTCGCTCGGAACGGTGATCGATCCGCTGGCGGCGGTCGAGAAGTTCGGCCCCGATCCGCTGCGGTTGTACCTGACGAAGGAGATCGTCTTTGGCAACGACGGCGACTTCTCATGGGACCGCTTCGAAGAGAAATACAACGCCGATCTGGCCAACAACCTCGGCAATCTCGTGAGCCGCCTGACCTCGATGGTGGGCCGGTACCGCCAGGGACGATTGACGGCGACCGGCGCCGACCCGCTGCTCGCAGAGGCCTTTGACGCCGTGGCGGCGCAATGGCGGGACGCGCACGAGCGGCTGGCGCTGGATGAGGCGTGTGCGGCCGTGTTCCGATGGGTGGACCGTCTCAACGAGTACATCGCCGCTGCCGCGCCCTGGCATCTCGCCAAGGAGAACGACCAGGCTGCACTTGACCGTGTGCTGTGGAATGCCAGCGAAGGACTCCGCCTGGCGGCGGTGATGTTGTCGCCGGTCATCCCGGCGTCAGCGCACGAAATCCTGGTGCGTCTCGGAGAAGACGCGCCGGGCACGACCTGGGACACGGCACGCATGTGGCGGACCACCGGCAATCGACAGGTCGCCGCGAAGGATGCCCTGTGGCCAAGACTGGAACCGAAAAAGGAGATCGTTGTGAGCGACCCCACACCACCCACACCACCTGCGTCTGAGTGGCCCCTGGAGTCACGTATCACGATTGAGGACTTCCTCAAGATCGACTTGCGCGTGGCGAAGGTGCTTGAAGCCGAGAAGGTGCCGAACTCGAAGAAGCTCGTGAAGCTGAAGATTGATCTCGGCTCGGAGCAGCGCACGCTCGTGGCCGGCATTGCGGAGTCGTACGAAGCCGACACGCTGGTCGGACGCACGGTCGCTATCGTCGCGAACCTGAAGCCCGCCACGCTGATGGGCATCGAGTCCAACGGCATGATCCTGGCGGCCAGTGCTGATGGCGGCAAGGCGACGCTGGTGGCGTTTGAGGACGCGCCCGCACCTGGCACGCGCATCAAGTAGATGGTCGACTCGCACTGCCACATTGCCGACGAGGCGTTTGCCGACGACTTCGACGCCGTGGTGGCACGCAGCCGCGCGGCTGGGATCACTCGGGTGATGTGCATTCTGTCCTCGGACGCCGAGAATGAGTTTGCGCGTGTGCCGGTGGTGCAGGCGGCGTGGCCCGAGGTCTGTTACGCGACCGCAGTGCATCCCCATCGAGCGGGCGCCTATGCGGGACGAATTGCCGATGTGCAGCGGGTGGTGCGCGCCGCAGCGACCCGCGCAAATGCCGTCGCGCTGGGCGAGATGGGGCTCGAGTATCACTACGACAAGGCGCCGCGGGACGTCCAGCACGAGGTGTTTGCGGCACAGATCGCGCTTGCGGTGGAGCTCGGCCTGCCGATTGCCATACATACGCGCGAAGCCACCGAAGACACCCACGCGATTCTGCGCGAGGCCGGGCAGGGGCGGGTGCGTGGAGTGATGCATTGTTTTACCGGAACGCAGGCCGAGGCGACGCGGGCGTTGGACCTCGGCTTTTATCTGTCGATTCCAGGCATCGTGACGTTTCCAAAGGCGGGCGCGCTCCGCGATGTCGTCCGGACGCTGCCGGAAGACCGTCTGCTGGTGGAGACCGACGCGCCCTATCTGGCGCCGGTGCCGTTCCGCGGGAAGCGCAACGAGCCGGCCTTTCTGACGCAGACCGTCGCTGCCATTGCGGAATTGCGCGGTGTGACAGCGGTCGCGATGGGCGAGCGTCTGCGCCTCAACTTTGACGCCTTTCTCGGCGCGCGCCGCGTTGACACCCCCGCGAAGGCTGTGGTCTGATTCTTGGGACGAAACGCACGCTTTTCGGAAGAACACAGCCCAGTGAATCCATCTGCCACATCCGTACCGGATCTCGGCCGGATCTTTGAACCGGTGCGCGACGCGCTCAGTCGTGTCGAGCAGGAGTTTGCGAAACACCTGGAGTCAAAGGTTGAACTGATTCCCCAGATGGGCCGCTACATCCAGATGAGCGGCGGTAAGCGCGTGCGACCGGCGGTCCTGCTCCTGGCCGCGCGGATGTGCGGATACACGGGTACCAAGGATGTGCTCAACGCGGCCGTGGTGGAGTTCATTCACACCGCCACGCTCGTCCACGACGACATCATCGATGAGGCTGAAACCCGGCGCGGCCGTCTGGCTGCCCACTCGCGCTGGGGCAACGACGTCACGGTGCTCCTGGGCGACTACCTCTACATCCGCTCGATGGCGATGGCGCTTACGCAGGACTCGCTCGAAGTGGTCCGGCTGCTCTGTGAAGTCACACTTCGCATGATCGAGGGCGAGCTGTACCAGCTCACCAAGATGGGCGATGCCGCGATCACCGAGGAGGAGCACCTCGAGATCATCCGGCGCAAGACGGCGTTCCTGTTCTCCGGGTGTGCGGAAATTGGCGGCGTGCTTGGCAACTGCTCCGAGGCCCAGCGTGTCGCGCTGCGGGAATACGGCTTTAATCTCGGAATCGCGTTCCAGATCGTGGACGACGTGCTTGATTACACGTCGGATGAAAAAGTCCTCGGCAAACCCATCGGCGGCGATCTGCGCGAAGGCAAGGTCACGCTGCCGATCATCCTCCTCCAGCAGCGGACCGGCCCCGAGGTCGCGGCGTTGATCCAGCAGGTGGTGACCGATCGCCAGGTCACGCCCGAAGCATGGCACTCGATCAAGAGCATGCTGGCGACACACGGTGCCACCGAGGGCGCGTACGAACGGGCCCTGACCTACGGCCAAGCCGCCCGCGCACACCTGCTCGAGGCGTTTCCCGCGTCCGTGGAACGTGACGGCCTGGTATCACTGGCCGATTACGTCCTGCAGCGCGACCGCTGATCACCACGGTGGACCCCGCCACCCGCATCCACGAACTGCGACAGCTCCTGCGGCACCACGAGGAGCGTTACTACGTCCACGACGCGCCCGAAATCTCCGACGCCGAATTTGACGCGCGGATGCGCGAACTCTCCGCGCTGGAAGCCGCGCACCCTGACCTCATCGAGCCAGACTCGCCGACGCAGCGTGTCGGCGGGCGGCCGGCCGAAGGGTTTCCCACGGTCGCACACCTGGAGCCGATGCTCAGTCTCGAAAATGCGTACAGCGCGGACGAACTGCGCGAGTTCCACGCGAGGCTGTGCCGGACGCTGGACGTCGATCCTGCGACGCCGCTGCCGTACGTGGCTGAACTCAAGATCGACGGGCTGAGCATTGCGCTGACCTACGAACGTGGCCGGCTGGTGCGCGGCGTGACACGCGGCGACGGGGTGCAGGGCGAGGAGGTCACCACAAACGTCCGCACGATTCGCGCGATTCCACTGCGGCTCGGTGGACAGTCACCGCAGATGAGCGTGCCCGAGGTGATGGAACTGCGCGGGGAGGTGTACTTCCCGCGCGCAGAGTTCCAGCGGGTCAACGACGAGCGCGAGGCGGAAGGGGAGCCGCTGTTTGCGAATCCCCGCAATGCCGCCGCGGGCACACTCCGCACCCTCGACACCGCGATTGTCAGTCGCCGCGGCCTTCGCGTGTTTTTGTATCAGGTCGTGCTTCCCCAGGGGAACGCGCCGGTGGCGTCCAGTCACCACGACACCCTCGCGCAACTCCAGGCCTGGGGATGCCCGGTCGAAAGACACCATCGCCTGTGTGTGGGGATCGACGCCGTCCTCGACTTTTGCGAGGAATGGCGGGAGGCCCGGCACGCACTGGCCTTCGAAACCGACGGCGTGGTCATCAAACTTGACGATGTGGCGTTGCGGGCGACCGTCGGGGCTACGGCAAAGTTTCCCAGATGGGCGGTGGCGTTCAAGTTTCCGGCTGAACAGGCACGCACGCGGTTGAAAGAGATCGCCGTCAATGTCGGCCGCACCGGCGCCGTGACGCCGTATGCCGTGCTCGAACCGGTCCGGCTGGGAGGCACCACCGTGCAGATGGCGACGCTGCACAACGAACAGGAGATCGCGCGGCGCGACATTCGCGAAGGTGATCTCGTGTTTGTGGAAAAGGGCGGCGACATCATTCCGAAGGTGCTCGGTCCGGTGTTGGCTGAGCGCCCCTTTGACAGCGCGCCGTGGAGCATGCCCACACAGTGCCCCAACTGTCACTCGCCGCTGACAAAACCCGGGAACGAGGTCGTGTGGCGCTGCGACAATATCGCGTGCCCGGCGCGCATCCGGCGCAGCCTGCAGCATTTTGCGTCCCGGCGCGCAATGGACATCGAAGGCCTCGGTGAATCGCTCGTGGATCAGTTGGTCACTCTGGGACACGTCCACACCTACGCAGATGTGTACAGTCTGACCGACGACACCCTCGCCGCACTTGATCGGATGGGGCCGAAGTCTGCCGCAAATCTTGTCGCGGCGATCGGCGCGAGCCGGAATGCGCCCCTGTGGCGCGTCCTGCACGGCATCGGCATCCGTCATGTCGGCGAGGGCGTCGCAAAGGCACTGGCCCGCGCATTCGGGGCCATGGCGACGTTACGGGCCGCCCCCCTTGAGCAAATCGAAGCCGTTCCGGATGTTGGCGCCGTCGTGGCGAGATCGGTGCGGTCGTTCCTGGACGACCCGCGCAATCAGGCGGTGCTGGATGCGATGGCGGCGCGTGGAGTGCAGATGGCTGATGCACACGGCGGCGATGCCGACACCCTCCGCGCCCTCACCGGCAAGACCTTTGTGCTGACCGGCACGCTCGCGTCGATGCCTCGCGACGAAGCGGCCGCCCGGATCGAAGCACTCGGCGGCAAAGTCTCCTCGTCTGTCTCGAAAAAGACCACGTATGTCGTGGCGGGGACCGACGCCGGGTCAAAATTGGAGAAGGCGCAGGCCCTCGGCGTCACCGTGCTGGATGAAGCCCAGTTTCAGGCTCTTATAATGGCGTAACGCCCATGAAAGTGCATGCAGCGACGGCGGTCGGCCTTGCGGCTGTGGTGAGTTTCCTGTTGGGCCTGGTGGCTGCGGGAGGCGCTCCTGGTGGCGTGCGTCGTGGTGTGCTTGCACCGGCGGCACTTGAAACCCATCCACTGTCGATCTCGGTGGCGCCATCGGTGCGCCCCACGGGGGCCGCGGTCGATTTCGCCGAGGTGGCCGCACGGCTCAACGGCACTGTGGTGAACGTGGATGCCGTGGCCAGGGAAGAACGTGGACGGCAGACGCCTCGCCGGTTCCAGCGCGAGATGTCGGATGAGAACGGCGTTCCGCGCGAGGGCTCCGGCAGCGGGTTCATCATCGACCCTGCCGGGTACATCCTGACCAATCACCACGTCATCGAAGGGGCCGACCGCGTCACGGTGAGCCTCAACGACGGCCGCGCGCTCCGGGCGACGGTGGTCGGCATTGATCCCGCAATCGATGTGGCGCTGCTGCATGTGTCGACGAATGGGCTGTTGCCGGCGGCCCCACTCGGTGACTCCTCAACGATCAAAGTGGGTGAATGGGTGTGTGCGATTGGTAATCCGCTGGGCTACGTCCACAGCGTGACGGTGGGCGTCGTCAGCTTCCTCGGTCGCAAATTGTTCGATCAGAGCCTGGATGCGTTTATCCAGACGGATGCCGCGATCAGCTTCGGCAACAGCGGAGGTCCGCTCATCAACAGCGCGGGAGAGGTCGTGGGGATGACGACCGCCATCAGTTCTCAGGCGCAGAGTATCGGGTTTGCAATTCCGATCAATCAGGTGCTGTCCGTCCTGCCGCAACTCCGCGAGCGCGGCCGCGTGTCCCGTGGGTACGCGGGCGTGATGCTGACGACGGCGACGCCGGGGTTGAAGGCGGCCTTGTCGCTGGGCACCGACCGGGGCGCGCTGATTCAGGAGGTGCCCGACGGCACGCCGGCCGCGCGGGCCGGGCTGCGCCCCTACGACGTGATCACGGCGATTGATGGACAGCCCATTCCCGACGATCAGGCCCTCATCCGTGCGATCGCGGCCCGGGTGCCGGGCACGGTGGTACGCCTCGACGTCTCGCGGGATGCAGGCACGTTCGCCGTGTCCGTCAAGCTCACGGAGCGGTCGTTGCCGTCGACGGTGCGGGCGGCCAGTGTCCCCGGCGGCGTTCGCTCGGTCCTGAGTCCCGAACAGGGGCCGCTCGGCGTGACGGTCCGCGACCTGGACGCCGCCACCATCCGGCGGTTCGCCCTGCCCGACACGTTGAAGGGCGTGCAGGTGCTCGACGTCGACACCGCCGGTCCCGCACGTCAGGCCCGGGTGCGCCGTGGCCACATCATCATTGAACTCAATCGACAGAAGGTGACATCAGTCGCCGATTTTCAACGACTGGTTGCCACGCTGGCGCCCGGTACCGTGGCGGCGGTCTACGTCTTCGACCCGCTGACCCATGAACGGGCGATTCACGCCGTGACCCTGGACCCCGCATGAAGGCACGCATCCTGGTGGTAGATGACGAAACCGCAATCCGCGACACCATGCGGATGCTGCTGGAGTACGACGGCCACGACGTGATCGTGGCAGGCTCGGGCCAGGAGGGCCTGACGATGGTGGAGCGGGAACATCCGGACCTGGTGTTTCTCGACGTCAAGATGCCTGGCATGGACGGCCTTGAGGCGCTCAGCCGCCTGCGGGGCATCAACGACGCCCTGCCCGTCGTGATCGTCTCCGCGCACGGCACCACGGCCACCGCGCTTGAAGCCGGACGCCTCGGCGCGTTCCGCTTCATCGAAAAGCCGCTGTCGAAGGATTACGTCATCGATGCGGTGCGCGAGGGCCTCGAACTCGGCAGCCTGCGCCGGGAGAATCGTCAACTGCGGTCCGCCCTCGAGACGCGGCACCAGGTGATCGGCGACACATCGGGGCTCAAACGCGTGATGGACCAGGTGCGCAAGGCCGCGCCGACGAACGCGACGGTGCTGATTCTGGGCGAAAGCGGCGCGGGCAAGGAACTCATCGCGCGAGCCATCCACCGCAACAGCCTGCGGGCGAAGGAACGTTTTATCCAGGTGAACTGCGCGGCCATTCCCGAGGAGTTGATTGAGTCGGAGTTGTTCGGCCACGAGCGCGGCGCCTTCACCGGCGCGACCGACAAACAGACCGGGAAGTTCGAGCAGGCCGACCGCGGGACGATCTTCCTCGATGAGGTCGGCGACATGAGCGCGAAGACGCAGGCCAAAGTCCTGCGCGTGCTGCAGGAAGGCGAAGTCGAGCGCCTCGGATCGGCGCGCACCATCAAGGTGGACGTCCGCGTGATCGCAGCCACCAACAAGGATCTGGAACTTGAGATCGCGGAAGGCCGGTTCCGCGAGGACCTGTATTTCCGGTTGAGCGTGATCCCGCTGCACGCACCGCCGCTACGGGAACGGCTCGACGACATCCCGGCGCTCGTCGCGCATTTTTCTGCGCAGTTCTCGCGCGAGAACAACCGCCGGCCCGCGCGATTCTCGGCGCAGGCGCTTGAGGCCCTGAAACAGGCGCGGTGGCGGGGCAACGTCCGCGAGCTCAAGAACGTGGTCGAACGCCTGCTGATCATGAGCGACCGCGATGTGATTGAGGGCGCCGACGTGCGCGCGGTCGTCCGTCCGGCCGACGGCACTGACCCGCGCCCGGCAACTGCGGCCGCGGCTCCCGGTTCTGCACCCTCGGGGCCGGTGGAGACCGCAGCGACGCTCCGCGAGTTCAAGGAGACGACCGAGCGGGCGTGGCTCGTGGCGAAGCTCCGTGAGAACGCCTGGAACATCTCGAAGACCGCCGAGGTCATCGACACCCCGCGCAGCAATCTCTACAAGAAGCTCGAGCAGTACCGGATTTCCCAGGAGACCGACGGATAGAGGACAATGGAGCTTCCGTCGTGGTGAACGAGACGATCGCCGTTCGACTCGCCTCGGGGCGGATCGATGGGAGGAAAGTCCGAACTCCGCAGGGCAGTGCGCCGGGTAATTCCCGGTCGGGGCAACTCGAAGGACAGTGGCACAGAAAATATACCGCCTTGAGCGAAGCCGCGAGGCTGAGTCGAGAGGTAAGGGTGAAAAGGTGCGGTAAGAGCGCACCGCGTCTGTTGTAAGGCAGATGGCAGGCAAAACCCCGCACGGAGCAAGGCCAAATAGGGAGGCGTTTGAGGACGGCCCGTCCGAAGCCTCCGGGTAGGCTGCTTGAGCCAGTCAGTGATGACTGGCCGAGAGGAATGATCGTCCTCGACAAAATTCGGCTTATTGTTCACCACGGCGGAACTTTGTAAGGCTCGCGAACAAAGGTAAAGTCGGACCTTGGAGGGCCGGATTCATGAAACATCTGAAGTATTTGCCAGTGGTCGCCGCCGCGACATTCGTCGTCATTTCCTGGTCGCCGCTGGTGACCGCTGACACGGAGGGAGTCGTTGCGGACGCGCCCATGCAGGCAGGCGAAGCCGGGCAGGCTGATCGGGGCCAGGCCGCGGGTCAGGCCCGTGGCGGCGGACGCGGACGAGGCGCCGTCATCGTACCGGTGAACGGCCAATGCCCTGCGGGCACTGCGCTGATTGCGCCGGAACAGTGTTCGCGCACCGTGCCGCCGGTGAACGGCGTGTGTCCGCCGGGCACGACGCTGCAGCGTCCCGGCAGCTGCATGTTCCCGGAGTTTCCCGCGCCGTCAATCCTGGATTACCGGCCGCGTTCCACGCTGGTCGTTGAAGAGCATCTCGTGCCTCGCGCGAAGTACCCGGTCATCGACATCCATAGCCACCTCGGCGTGTCCGAACTGAACATCGAGCAGACCATCAAGGAGATGGACGAACTGAACCTCCAGATTCTGGTGAATCTCAGCGGCGGTTCGGATCCCGGTCAGGTGAAAGGTCGCGTCGATTACATCAAGAGCACGAAGTATGCGAACCGATTTGCCGTGTTCGCCAATGTGAACTGGAATCAGCCCGACGCGCCGGGCTGGGCGTCCAAGGCGGTGGCCGACCTCGAAACTGCCGTCAAGAACGGCGCCATCGGCCTGAAGATCGCGAAGGGGCTCGGGCTGCAGACTCAGAAGACCGACGGCACAATCTTCAAGGTGAACGACCCGCTGCTCAAGCCCATCTGGGACGCGTGCGCACGCCTGAACATTCCGGTCATCATTCACACGGCCGAGCCCGAAGAGTTCTTTTCGCCGCTCGACTACCAGAATGAACGTTGGCTCGAACTGGCGTTGTTCGAGGACCGCCGCAACTACATGCCCGGTCGCCCGAAGTTTGAGGACTTGCAGCGCGAGCGTGATGACCTCTTCATCACCAACCCGAAGACGCGCTTCATCGGCGCACATTTTGCGTACTATGGCAATAATCTGAAGAAGGCGGCGGAACTGCTCGACAAGGCACCGAACGCCGTGCTGGAAGTGGGCGCGGTGCTCTATGACTTCGCCAGGCAGCCCCGTGCGGCCCGTGAGTTCTTCATCGAGTACCAGGACCGCGTGCTCTTTGGCAAGGATGCATATTACCCGGAGGAGTTCCCGTACTACTGGCGCGTGTTTGAAACGGCCGACGAGTACTTCGACTACTATCGTGATTACCACGCGTTCTGGAAGTTGTACGGCATGGACCTGCCCGATGAAGTGCTCAAGAAGCTCTATTACAAGAACGCACTGCGCGTGACGCCCGGCCTGCCGCAGACTGGCTGGCCCAGGTAGGTGGGCGGATGGGCAGGTGGGTGGATAGGTTGTTGGGCGGGTGGGTAGGTTGAGCTGATGGCACTGTATCTGGTGACGGGTGGGGCCGGGTTTATCGGGTCCCACCTCGTCGAGAGGTTGCTGATACGCGGGGAATCGGTCCGCGTGGCGGACAACTTCTCCAGCGGCCTGCGATCCAACATCCCTGGCGGGGTGGAGGTCGTCGAAGGCGACCTCGCCGCTCCCGGTGTCGCCGCCCGGGCGGTCGTGGGCGCGGATTACGTCCTGCACATGGCCGCCGTCCCCTCCGTACCCCGCTCGGTCGCCGATCCGATCGGAACCAATCACGACAATGTGGATGCCACGTTGCAGGTGCTCGTGGCGGCCCGCGATGCCGGCGTGCGGCGCGTGGTGTTCTCCGGGTCGTCCGCCGAGTACGGCGATTCGCCCGACTTGCCGAAGCGCGAGGACATGCCGCCAACCCCGGTCACGCCGTACGGCCTCCAGAAACTGATCGGCGAGCAGTACTGCCGGATGTTCACCTCGCTTTACGGCCTCGAGACGGTGTCGCTCCGGTACTTCAACGTGTTTGGCCCCCGCCAGAGTCCGGACTCGCCGTACTCCGGCGTAATCTCGTTGTTCATCAGTGCGTTGCTTCGCGGACAATCGCCGACAGTGTTCGGCAACGGATCGCAGACCAGGGACTTTGTCTATGTGACTGACGTAGTCAACGGCGTCCTGCGCGCCGCCACCACGCTCGGAGTCGCTGGGGAGTCCATCAATATCGCGACCGGGCGCAGCGTCTCGGTACTCCAACTAGTGCGCGCACTGCAGCAGGTCGCGGGCACCATCGTTGAGCCGACGTTTGCCCCGCCGCGCGGCGGCGACGTCCTGCATTCGCAGGCCGACATCACGAAGGCGCGCACGCTCCTCGGATTTGAACCGGCCGTCTCACTCGAGGATGGGCTCCGCGACACGGTCGCCTGGTTCAAGCAGGCAACGCCGGTGGGCGCCTGAACTGCCCTCAACTGCTCCCATCGCAACACCAGTAGTCAGTCGCGGGTCTTGCCCGAGGATTACGCGATGGTACGTTGCGCCGATCTTCCGCACTCCCAACAACTTCCGCTGACGCTGTGGCCGCGCGGGCCATTGGCCCGCGTCCTGCAATCCTGACGGACCGGGACCCGGCCAGCCGACCCGCACATCACCATGCGGACTCCAGACCCTGCAGTCAGGAAGGGAGCGGCTGCGCCGGCCCGATGACATGCCCTGGTGTATGGGACACCAGGGCCACTTGGGAGAATCATCATGATCCGTCCACTGCTTGCCGTCGCTGCTCTTGCCGTCATCACCGCCGCCGCCCCCGTCGCCTCTGCACAGGAATCGAGCCGCCAGGCCGCGCGTCCCGCTGTGTCTGACGCGGCCCCGATCAACCTCAACACGGCCACGGCCACCGAACTGGAGAAGCTCCCTGGTGTCGGTCCGGCCACGGCTCTCCGCATCGTGGAATTCCGTACCAAGAACGGCGCGTTCAAAAAAGTGGAAGATCTCATGAGCGTCCGTGGGATCGGCGAAAAGACCTTCCTCACGCTCAAGCCGCTCGTCAGCGTCGCCCCGCCGAAGGGCATGGGGTGGTAACACGCGAGGCCGGCACGTCCCTCGTCGAGGCCGTTATCACCGTGGCCCTGCTGGCCACGGTGATGACGCTGGC
Organism: Acidimicrobiia bacterium; assembly: GCA_016871335.1. GTDB lineage: Bacteria > Acidobacteriota > Vicinamibacteria > Vicinamibacterales > SCN-69-37 > SYFT01. The sequence continues at coordinate 57,790 of VFZF01000006.1, read as the reverse complement.
CGCGCCGGTAGTGATGCAGGCACGCGATGCGCAGGAGGGGCGGCAAGCGGCCGTGTACCTCGCCGGGCAGTTTCGCGCAGCGCGTCAGCAGGCGATCATGACGGGTCGGCACACCGGCTTCGTGTTTGACCGGATCGGCGACACCTGGAAGTTCAGGCGCTGTGAAGATCGCGACGCCGACGGGCTTCTGAGGGCCGACATCTCAGCGGGTATCGACAGCTGCGACGAGGGCGTGTCGACGATCGACGCGTGGTTCCCGCGCACGACGATCGACCGTGCGGCGGAAGTGCCCGATTTGTCCGGCCACTTCACCGGGGCCGTGGTGGCGTTCGGCACGTCCGGTATCGCGAGTTTCGCCCCCCTCGGCTCATCGTCTTCCGGATCGGTCACTGTGAGGACACGGGGTGGGCGGCACTATGCGGTGCGCGTCGCAGGCGTGACGGGACGCATTCGAATGTTGCGATTCGCATCCGAGACCGGGCGATGGATCGACATCTGACGGATCGGCGATGGCGACGATGCGTGGTCGGGCGTGACGTCGTCATCATCCGGGAAAGCCTCACCGAGGTGTGTATCGAGGGGCAGATTCGATTGAGACCTGGTAGCTATGTCGAGTTGTGTGATGGCGATGTGCGGCTCGTGTGTGTTTGCACGTGGGTGATCGTCCGATTGGGTAAAAGCGGCCCGGTGTATCGCGGCGTGTGCCGGTGGAATACGCCTGAGGGGTAGCGCGGCACCCGCAAGCGGCAGCTTCGACATATGCGGGCGTGGCGGATGTGCTGGCGGCGATGGCATCAGTCTTGAAGTTGCGTCACGCAGGAGGGCGTGATGCTGGTTGGACGAAGCGAAGTCATGCAGCGCCTGCGTGCGCAGATAGCCCGTCTGGGCGCGACGCACTTCACCGTGCTCGTAACAGGAGAGAGTGGAACCGGAAAGGAGTTGGTGGCTCGCAATGTCCATGCAGTCAGCTCGAGGGCCCGTGGCCCTTTTATCGCTGTGAATTGCGCGGCCCTGGTCGAGAGTCTGCTGGAGGCCGAGCTGTTTGGCATCGAGGAACGAACGGCGACAGGCGTCAAGGGGCGCGAGGGCAAGTTCGAACTCGCTGAAGGCGGCACGTTGTTCCTCGACGAGGTTGGCGACCTCTCTCTGGCGGCACAGGCCAAGTTGCTGCGGGTGCTCCAGGACTTGTCGGTCGAGCGTGTCGGGGGCCGGCAGTCCCGTCCAATGGACACACGAATCATTGCGGCCACGAACCGGCCGCTGCTGGAACGCGTTCAGCAGGGGATGTTTCGGGCGGATTTGTTCTATCGCCTCTCGGGCGTGGAGTTGGTCGTGCCGCCGCTGCGGGAACGACGTGAGGACGTGCCGATCCTGGTCGACCATCTGCTGGGCCGGCATCAGCGGTTGCGCCGTGTCATTGCCGGTGCGGACGTCATCGAAGCGTTAGGTGCGTTCGACTGGCCGGGTAATGTCCGTCAGCTCGAGCGGGTGCTTGAGCGGGCGGTGGCGCTCGCCCCGGCATCCAGATTGACGATCAGCGACCTGCCTTCCGAGGTCCTGGGCGACTACAGAACGATGCAGTGTGAAGGGCTGGAGCGTGGGCGATCGTTGCGGGCGTGGAGCAGCCGGTATGCCCGCCTGGTCCTCGATCGCTGTGAAGGAAATCGGCGTCGGGCGTGTGACGAACTGGACATCAGCTACCACACGCTTCGCGCATTGTTACGGTACGGTGCCGGCGCCTCCCACGGCGACCGCCGTGCCTCGATGAGTGCAGGGTCACCGATCGACGGACGTCCGTGAGTCGATAAAAGAGGAGGACAACGATGTTTCTGTATTTCGGAAATGTGTACAAGATTGCGAGTTGTTACCGGGACTACCTGGCCGAACGGTGGGAGGGGATTGCGGAATACATGGGATGCGTGGATGCACTGCCGATCTATGCAGACAAGTTCGAGTGCCTGCTCGGATGGGCTGAGTCGGAAGTCCTGGCGGCATACGCGTACGCCGCGTGTCTGAACGTCTGAGGAGGATGCACATGGTTCGAAGTTCATTTGTTCGAGTTCTGTTCACGCTGACCGCCTGTGCGCTCGCGCTCAGCACGGCGCGGCCGGCTGCGGCCTCCCAGACGACACCCGACGTCATCGTCATCCGCGCGGCCGGGCGAGTGGTGGTGGAAGTGGCTGAGGCCGGAGTCGCCACCCGGAAGGAACTTTCGGCGGACGGCTCCCTGGTAACGATCACCACACCCAAGGACCACCTGCAACTGCGTGTGGCAGGGGGCGACCTGGTGGCGATGACCCCGGGAGGGTCTGCGAAAGTGACACACGGCACGCCGGACGAGACCACGCGACTGCTGGCGCTCCTCCAGCAGTCCGACGCCGCGACTCGGGGCCTGGCGTTGCTGCGGCGTCTGCCGGTGACGAGTCGAAACATGGGACAGCAGGCCCTTCTGATGACCAGAGTGGTCCTTGAAGCGGGCATGGGGCGGTCGCCCGCGATGGCGATCACCAGGCGGTGGGTAGACACGGAGAACGCCCAGCGTTCCACCACTCACCTGGACCGTCCTGGAGTCCGGCGTGTCAACCTCGCCGGCGAGCAACTTGGCTCATCTCCAGGCGAGTGCTGGGACAAGTACGTCGCCGAGATCGGTCGAATCGCCAACGATTACGAAGAATGCACCAAAGACCTTCGCTGGTACCATGCCATCGACTGCGCGGGCTGTACCTTGCTTTTCACGATTCGTGCCGAGGCAGCGGCGTTGTGGTTCCTCAATTGCAACGGTGGACTGCCATTTGTTAGTTGACGAACGTGTTCCGGAGGGTCACATGGGGGTCTTGCTGATCTTTCTCCTTCAGGTGCTGATCGCGGTCGGGGGCACCGCAGTCCTGTTTCCCATTCTGCTGATCGCCTTGCCCGCCACAGGCACCATCGGGCCGACGCCGTTCTACCTCGCGATGGCCCTGGTCTTTCTCCTGTTACGGATTGTCTGGCCCCGGCGAACATCTGCCCCTTGAACCTCCTGCGTGCAGGTTGCGGAGGGGGTGGCGTCCCGTCGCGATGGTTGACCCCATCGTGACGCGATAGTACGTTGATAGGCGCGAGATGACGACGCCACCCCCTGCCTCACTGAAGAAAACGCCCTTGAACGCCCGGCATCGTGCGCATGGCGCGCGAATGGTGGAGTTCGGGGGATGGGATATGCCGGTCGAATATACCGGCATTGTTGACGAGCACCTGGCCGTTCGCACGCAGGCCGGCCTGTTCGACGTCAGCCATATGGGCCAGATCGAGATCGCCGGCGCGGACGCGCTGGCGGCGGTCCAGTGGATCAGTTCAAACGACGCATCGAAGCTGGCGGACGGACAGATTCAGTATTCGGCGCTGACCACCCCTGAAGGGACATTTGTCGACGACATCCTCGTGTACCGGATGACCGGGCAGCATTTCATGCTGGTCGTCAACGCCGGCAATATCATGAAGGACTACGAATGGATCCGCGCCAGGGTCGCGGAACGAGTCGGCGACGCCAGCGTGGTCAATTCGAGTTCGCGATACGCGCTGATCGCCATCCAGGGGCCGAAGGCCGAAGCGATACTGCAGCGGCTCACAGCGATTGAACTCCCGGCGATGAAGTACTACTGGTTCGCCACCGGTGAAGTCGCCGGCATGCGCGTGACCGTGTCGCGAACCGGGTATACCGGCGAGGACGGGTTCGAAGTGTTTGTGCCCCCGGCACAGGCGGAAGCCGTGTGGAACGCCTTGCTCGACGCCGGCGCTGCAGACGGGATCAAACCCTGTGGACTCGGCGCGCGCGACACACTCCGCCTCGAGGCCTCGATGCGTTTGTGCGGGTCCGACATGGACGAGCAGACGACGGTCGTCGAAGCGGGCCTGAGCTGGATCGTCGGCTGGAAGAAGGCTGAGTTTCTCGGTTCGGACGTCCTGCGGGCGCAGAAGGCGGGAACGCTGGAGCGCAAACTCGTCGGTTTCGAAATGGTGGACCGCGCCATCGCCCGTCACGGATACCCCGTCGTCATTGGTGACGACACGGTGGGGGTGGTGACCAGCGGCACCCAGACACCCTTCCTGAAGAAAGCCATTGGCCTGGCGATGGTGCCGGTCTCACGATCGGAGCCGGGCACTCAGATTCAGATTGAAATCCGCGGCCGGCGAGTGGCCGCCGTGGTTGTTCCCGAACCGTTCTACAAACGTCCGAAGACGGCCTGACGACCATCCCCCACAGCTCGAGGAGTTCGCATGTATCCGACTGATTTGAAGTACACGAAAGACCACGAATGGGTGCGCGTGGTCAGCGAAGAAGCCGCGATTGGCATCACCGACTTTGCCCAGAAGCAGCTGGGGGATGTGGTGTTTGTGGAACTGCCGGATGTGGGTCGCGTGCTCACGCAGGGCGAGGTGTTCGGCACGATTGAGTCAGTCAAGGCGGTGTCGGAACTGTTCTCCCCGGTGGCGGGGGAAGTCATCGCGGTCAATGGCGACCTCGGCGCGCATCCTGAGGCCGTCAACGGCCAGCCGCATGACGCCTGGATGATCAAAGTCCGCGTGTCGAACGCCGGCGACCTCGCCGCGCTCCTTGATGCCGGCCAGTACGAAGCACTCACCCAGTAAGCACTTCAACGAGGTCCGCCGGTGTCCGACACGTTTCAGTCCCGTCATCTTGGTCCCCGCACGCATCAACTCCCGGCCATGCTCTCCGCCGTCGGCGCGTCGTCTCTCGATGCGCTGATCGACGAGATCGTGCCGGCCGACATCCGGCTGAAGGGGCCGCTGCCGCTGCCCGCCGCAGAGGCCGAATCGGCGTATCTGGCGCGCCTGCGCGGCGTCGCGGCCAAGAACGTGGTCTGTCGCAGCTACATCGGGATGGGGTACTACGGCACCATCACACCGGCGGTCATTCTCCGCACCGTCTTTGAGAACCCGGGCTGGTACACGCCCTACACGCCCTATCAGGCGGAAATTGCCCAGGGGCGTCTCGAATCCCTCCTCAATTTCCAGACGATGGTGACGGACCTGACAGGGATGGATGTCGCCAATGCCTCGTTGCTGGACGAGGCGACGGCGGCGGCGGAGGCGATGACGCTGCTCGCGCGCGTGTCCAAGCGGCAGAGCGCGAACACGTTCATCGTGTCGCCGAGGATCTTTCCGCAGGTGCGCGACGTGCTGGTCACGCGCGCCGAGCCGCTCGGCATTACGCTGCGGTTTGAAGATCCGGGCACAGCCACGATTGACGATGACGTGTTTGGCATATATCTGCAGTCGCCTGATGATCACGGGGAAGTGCGCGACCTGAAGGCGCTCATCGAGCGGGCGCACGGGGCCGGCGCACTGGTGGCGGTGGGATCCGACCTGCTGTCGCTGCCGCTGTACGCGCCTCCGGGAGAAGCCGGCGCGGATGTGGTGGTGGGGTCGGCGCAGCGATTCGGCGTGCCGCTCGGGTACGGCGGGCCACACGCCGCGTTTTTTGCGACGCGCGAGTCGTTTGTGCGTCAGGCTCCTGGGCGCATCATCGGCGTCTCGGTCGACTCGAAGGGCCGCCGCGCGTATCGCATGGCGCTTCAGACACGCGAGCAGCATATTCGTCGCGAGAAGGCGACGTCGAACATCTGCACCGCGCAGGCGCTGCTGGCGAACATCGCGGCGTTTTACGCGTGTTATCACGGCGCGGAGGGCATCAAGGCCATCGCGACGCGCGTGCACGGCTACACGGCCCGTCTGGCCTCCGCACTGAGCGCGGCCGGCTGGTCACAGACCAACGCCGCGTACTTCGACACGCTGCGCCTCGAAGGGTCGGCGGCTCTGGTCGCGAAGGTCAAGGCGGCAGCTGAGAAGCGCAAGATCAACTTCCGGTATCCCTGGGACACGGTCGTGCAGCTCTCGCTCGACGAGACGGTCACTGCGACCGACTTTGCGGACATCCTGGCGACGTTTAGTGATGCGGCTGGCGCGGCGATCACGGCACCGGCACAGGGCGCACCGGTGCCGGCGGCTCTGGCGCGAACCTCGGCATATCTGACCCATCCGGTGTTCAACACCCATCACTCGGAAACGCAGATGATGCGCTACATCCGGATGCTGGAGAAGAAGGACATCGGTCTCGACACCGCGATGATTCCCCTCGGGTCGTGCACGATGAAGCTCAACGCGGCGGCGGAGATGATGCCGGTAACCTGGGCGGAGTTCTCGAAGATCCACCCGTTCGCCCCGAAGGCACAGGCGGCCGGCTACCAGCAGGTCATTGCCGATCTCGAAAAGGCACTCTGTGCCGTCACCGGGTTTGCGGCGGTGTCTCTGCAACCGAACTCCGGCGCCCAGGGCGAATTCGCCGGACTCCTGGTCATCCGTGCGTATCAGCACAGTCAGGGGCAGGCGCATCGCGACGTCGTGCTCATTCCGCAGTCCGCGCACGGCACCAATCCGGCGAGTGCCGCCATGGTCGGTCTCAAGGTCGTGGTCGTCGCGTGTGACCCACTCGGCAATATCGACATTCCGGATCTGAAGGCGAAGGCTGAGGCGCACAAGGACAAGTTGTCGTGCCTGATGGTCACGTACCCGTCGACACACGGCGTGTTTGAGGGGGGCATCCGCGAGATCTGCGCCATCGTGCACGCCAACGGCGGCCAGGTGTACATGGACGGCGCCAATATGAACGCGCAGGTCGGAGTCACCAGCCCGGCATCGATCGGCGCGGACGTGTGCCACCTCAATCTGCACAAGACGTTTGCGATTCCGCACGGCGGCGGTGGACCGGGCATGGGGCCGATCGGCGTGGCGGCGCATCTCGCCCCGTTCCTGCCAGGACACCCGGTCGTGGACATGGGCGGCGCGACGCCCGTGTCCGCCGTGTCGGCGGCGCCGTGGGGCAGCGCGAGCATCCTGCTGATCTCGTACGGCTACATCTCGATGCTTGGAGGCGAGGGCGTCACCGCGGCGACGAAGTTCGCCATGCTGAACGCCAACTACATCAAGGCACGTCTCGAAAAGCACTACCCGGTGCTGTATTCGGCGGCCAACGGCCGGGTCGCCCACGAACTCATTTTCGACCTGCGCCCGTTCAAGGCGCACGGTGTGGATGAAACGGACGTGGCGAAGCGGTTGATGGATTACGGCTTCCACGCGCCCACCGTCTCGTTCCCGGTCGCCGGCACCCTGATGGTCGAGCCGACCGAAAGCGAACCTCTGGAGGAGCTCGACCGGTTCTGCGACGCGATGATTGCGATCCACGGCGAGATCCAGGACGTGATCAGCGGGAAGTCGGACAAGGTCGACAACGCGCTGAAGAACGCGCCGCACACGGCCCAGGACGTCTCGGCGACCGAATGGACCCACAAGTACACCCGTGAGCAGGCGGCGTACCCGGTGGCCTCACTGCGTCAGCACAAGTTCTGGCCGACCATCTCGCGCATCGATAACCCGTACGGCGACCGCAACCTCGTGTGCGCGTGTCCGCCGATGTCTGATTACGAGTAGAGTCCTGTAGCCCTTGTCTATTTCACTCGGCGCGTGAATTCTTCGAGTAGACGCCGCGTGACCGCCCCCGGTGCTCCTGTGCCGACAAGGCGGGTGCTCACGCGCACGACCGGTGTGACTTCGCGCGTCGTGCCCGTGATGAACGCCTCATCGGCGTTGTAGACATCCTCGGGGCCAAATGAGGTCTCGTCTGTGGTCAAGCCGAGGTCGCGGGCGAGATCGATCACGAACTGGCGCGTGATGCCTGGCAGCAAGCCGTCGGCCAGCGGCGCCGTGCGCAGGCGACCGCCGGACACGATGAAGAAATTGGACTGCGAACATTCCACGACGTGGCCGTCATGGTTCTGCATGAGGGCTTCCTCCGCGTGGTGACGCAACGCCTCCTGCATCGCCAGCGCGTTGTTCAGCAGGTTGTTCGACTTAATCGTGGGATTCAACGCGTCGGGATGGTTGCGCCGCACATCGACGAGCGCCACGGCAATGCCCTCAGTGAACGTGCGCTCCGGTGGTGGCGGAAACGTCTTGACGATGATGACGACGGTGGGGGTGGGGCAGGCGGCTGGGTTGTAGGTGAGCGCGCCGACGCCGCGTGTCAGCAGGATGCGGATGTAGGCCTCGGGCAGGACACCGAGCAGTCGGTCGTGCACGGCCATCGTGTCCGTTATCCATCCGAGCATCTGCGCGTCAGTGAACGGCACGTCCAGCGCCATGAGGCCCGCCGACCGCCGCAGGCGGTCCATGTGGGGGCCAAACAGGAACGGTTCCCGGCGATAGGTGCGCAGTGTCTCATACACCCCTTCGCCATACAAAAACCCGTGGTCAAATACCGGCACGACTGCCTCTGCGGCCGGGGTGATTCGGCCATTCACATACACGACCGCCTGAAGTGCGCTCATACGTGCGCGTATAGTACGCTCCCTGGGACGGGTTATGCGAGTCCTCACTACCGCACAAATGCGCGACGCCGACCGGCGCACGACAGACGAGGTCGGGATCCCCTCGATCGTGTTGATGGAGAACGCCGGCCGCCAGGTCGTGACCGCCATCGAGGCCACCTTCGAAGATGCCTCCACGCTGCAGTACGCCGTGCTCTGCGGCAAGGGGCAGAACGGCGGCGACGGGTTCGTCGTCGCGCGCACCCTGCTCGAACGTGGCGTGGACGTGGCCGTGTATCTTGTCGGCACCGGCGCTGATGTGCGTGGGGATGCGCGGACGAACCTCCGGATTCTGGCGAACCTCTCGGTCGATGTCGTTGAGATCGCGGATGCCGCAGCGTGGGAACTGCACGCGCCGGCCGTGCTCGACGCCGACGTCGTCGTGGACGCGCTCTTCGGCACCGGGCTGCGCGGTCCGTTGTCAGGCCTGGTCGAATCCATCGTCGAAGACCTGAACGCCTCAGAGACACCGGTGGTGGCTGTGGATCTGCCGAGCGGGCTCGACGCGAGCGAATCTGTTGTGCCGGGCCCCGCCGTCGACGCGCTGTTGACCGTGACGTTGGGCGCACCAAAGGTGCCGCACGTGCTGCCCCCGGCCGAAGACCACGTCGGCAGCCTGGTCATCGCGGACATTGGGATTCCCCAGTCGGTGATTGCACAGGTGGACGGTCCCTGGGTGGAGTTGCTGACGAAGGATGCGATGCGCCGGCATGTCACGCCTCGACCAACTGAAAGCCAGAAAGGCGACTATGGCCGTGTACTGGTGGTGGGAGGGTCGACGGGCAAGACAGGCGCGGCCTACCTCGCAGCCATCGCCGCCCTCCGGTCGGGAGCCGGGCTGGTCACGGTGGCCACCCCACGATCATGTGTGCCGATTGTGGCCGCACTGGGGGCAGAGTTCATGACTCTGGGCCTCGAGGAAACCGCAGACGGTGAGGTCGCGTTCGAGGCGGCGGAAGCAGTCCTGGAGTTTGACGCGGACGTCATTGTGCTCGGGCCGGGGTTGGGACGCAGCCCTTCGGCCACCGTCTTTGTGCACGCGGTGGTCGAACGCGCCGGCATGCCCGTGGTGCTTGATGCCGACGCCCTGTATGCCTTCGCAGGTGAGACTGATCGGCTGCAGGGTCGAGACGAGGTCCCTGTGGTGATTACGCCTCACCCGGGGGAACTGGCCCGGCTGCTTGACGTGGCGATCGACGAGGTGCAGGCGCGGCGGCTGGATGTGGCCCGGGATCTGGCCGCATCGCGGCAGCTGCATGTCGTCCTGAAGGGCCACAGGACCGTTGTGGCGAGTCCTGACGGGCGTGTCAGCCTCAACATGACGGGGAACCCCGGTATGGCGACCGGCGGCACTGGCGATGTGCTGGCGGGCATGATCGGCGCGTGGTGCGCCCAGTTAATGGACGCCTCCGCCGCTTGCCAGCTCAGCGTATACCTGCACGGCCTGGCGGGCGATCTGGCCGCCGCAGATGAAGGCGAGGTCTCGATGATCGCGGGCGACATTGTCGGCCGTCTGGGGGATGCCGTGCTTGAACTGACGACGCAGAAACGGGCGGACGCATGAGTCATCGGCTGGTCACCCACTCCTCGTCGGAGGCCGAGACCGTCGCTGCGGGCCGACATCTGGCGGAGATGTTGTCACGGGGAGACGTGGTACTTGTTTCCGGACCGCTGGGAGCGGGGAAGACGGCCTTCGTGCGCGGGTTGGCGGAAGGGCTGGGAGCCGCGTCGAGTGACGTCTCCAGTCCGACGTTCACGCTCATCCAGCAATACACCGGACGCCTGCCGCTGTTTCACGCCGACCTGTACCGGTTGACGGAAGCCGAAGCTGCGGATCTGGGTCTTGAAGAGACGGGCGAGGACGGTGTTGTGGCGGTGGAGTGGCCGGATCGGTGGGCCAACACTCCGGCACACGCGTGGCATGTCGCCATCGCGGATGATGGCGGCGACGAGCGCACGATCGTGCAGGTGCGCACCTACTCGACGCGGTAGTTCGGCGCTTCCTTAGTGATGATCACGTCGTGGACGTGGCCTTCACGCACACCGGCAGTGGTGACGCGAATCAGTTCAGCATCACGCTGCAGTGTGGAAATATCCGCGCAGCCGGTGTATCCCATGCCCGCGCGCAGGCCGCCCATCAGTTGATGGATCATCGCCGCGACTGAGCCCTTGTGGGCGACGCGGCCTTCGATGCCTTCCGGCACAAGTTTGTCCGTGTTGCCTTCGAGTTCGAACTCGTCCTGGAAGTAGCGGTCGCGGCTGCCGCGACGCATCGCGCCGAGCGAACCCATGCCGCGGTATTCCTTGAAGCTGCGGCCCTGGTAGAGGATAACTTCACCCGGGCTTTCGTCGGTGCCGGCAAACAAACTGCCGACCATGACCGCGCTGGCTCCCACGGCGATGGCCTTGGTGATGTCGCCGGAGTAGCGAATACCGCCGTCCGCGATGATCGGGACGTCTCGGTCCGCCGCCGCACGCGCACAGGCCGCCACCGCGGTAATCATCGGGACGCCGATGCCGGCCACCACGCGCGTGGTGCAGATGGACCCTGCACCGATGCCGACCTTCACCGCATCGACGCCACGATCGATCAGCGCCGTTGTCGCCGCGGCGGTCGCGACATTGCCCGCGACCAGGTCGACATTCGGGTACTCCGCACGCAGTTTCTCGACCATGTCGAGCACCCCCTGCGAATGTCCGTGCGCCGTGTCGATGATCAGGATGTCCACGTGGGCCGCAACGAGCGCCGCAGCCCGTTCCGGCGTGTCCTTGCCGACGCCGATGGCGGCGCCCACGCGCAGACGGCCGAGGTCGTCCTTGCAGGCGAACGGATACTTCACCAGCTTCTGGATGTCCTTGACGGTGATCAGGCCCTTGAGCCGGTAGTCGGCATCGACCACCAGGAGTTTCTCGACCTTGTGGTGGTGGAACATCTCACGCGCCATGTCGAGCGTCGTGCCGACCGGCACCGTGATGAGGTTCTCCTTGGTCATGATCGCCGAGATGGGGCGATCGGTGCTCGTCGCAAACCGCAGGTCGCGGTTGGTCAGGATGCCGACGAGCCGGCCTTCCTTGCTGCCGTCATCGGTGATCGGCACGCCGCTGATGCGGTACCGCTTCATCAGTTCAAGCGCTTCAAAAATCTGGTGGGCGGGGGAGAGCGTGATCGGATTGACGATCATGCCGCTTTCGGACCGCTTCACGCGATCCACTTCCTGCGCCTGTTCCTCCGGACTGAGGTTCTTGTGGACGATGCCGATGCCGCCCTGCTGCGCCATCGCGATCGCCAGGCGGCTTTCGGTGACGGTGTCCATCGCCGCCGAGAGAATCGGCACGTTCAGCCGGATGCGCCTGGTCACGCGGGAGGAGATATTGACCGCGCTCGGCAATACCTGCGAGTGCCGCGGCACCAGCAGCACATCGTCAAACGTCAGCGCCTCCGTCAGTCCACGTCCCACCTGTGCCGCCGCTCCCAACGTCTCACTCATCGCGTCAAGCTCCATGGCATTTCTTGTACTTCTTCCCGCTGCCGCAGGGGCAGGGGTCGTTCCGGCCGACCTTCGGTTGATCACGCCGCACCGTCTTGACCTCGGCGTCGTCGCCACCCGTGCGGGCCGGTATCGGCGGTCCGGATGGGGACGCCCCGCGGGGCAATGCGTTCGCAACTGCACCCGCGGTTGTTGACGCGCCGCCGCTGAACGTCATCGGGGCCTGGGGCCGTTTCGCGGCCACCGGCGGCACCGGTTCGCCGCCCTCGGACACGACCGGGCGCAGGCGCCACAGATACCGCACGATTTCGTCGTCAATACGGCTCTTCATCGCCTGGAAGAGCGCGAAGCTTTCCTTTTTGTATTCGACGAGCGGATCACGCTGACCGTAGCCGCGGAGGCCGATGCCTTCCTTCAGGTGGTCGAGGCCGTAGAGATGGTCCTTCCACTGGGCATCGACGATCTGCAGCATGATGTCGCGTTCGACGCGACGCAGCAGCAACGGGTCCACCAGGAGCGTCTGCTCCTTCGCCTCGTACTGCTTCACGGCGAGATCGAGCAGCGCGTCCACGACCTCGTCCGGCGTCATTTCGCCTATCGACAAGTCGACGAGATCGGCCGTATCGAGTCCGAAGGCCTCAGCCGCGGCTAACTGCAGTGCGTCGAGATCCCACGTCTCCGGATCCCTATCCTTCGGCGCATGCAGGTCCACGATATTGGCGACGTAGTCTTCCGCCAGCATCATGAGGTAGCCGCGCGTGTCGAGCATCTCCTCCTCGTCGACCTGCACCTGCCCTTCAAGCAACTGCCGTCGCAGCGTATAGACACTCTCACGCTGCTTGTTCATCACGTCGTCGTACTCAAGCAGGTGTTTGCGGGTGGAGAAGTTCTGGCCTTCCACCTGCTTCTGTGCGCGCTCGATCGCCTTGGTGACCATGCGCGCCTCGATGGGCACCCCGTCTTCCATGCCGAGCCGCTGCATCAGGCCCGAGATGCGCTCGGACCCCATGAAGATACGCATCAGGTCGTCTTCAAGCGAGAGGTAGAACCGTGACGACCCGGGGTCGCCCTGACGGCCGGCGCGGCCGCGCAACTGGTTGTCGATGCGCCGCGCCTCATGCCGCTCCGTGCCGATGATGTGCAGACCTCCGGCGGTCACCACGTCCTTGTGTTCGGCGTCGGTCTCGGCCTTCAGCGCGGTGAAGATGCGTTCGTAGTCGGCGCGGGGCACCCGGTAGAACTGATCGATGTGGTAGAAGTAGACGAACTCCTCGTCATCGACATACTTCTCCTGCCCCTTGGGCAGCCGTTCAGCGACCTGTTCCGCGAGGCACTGCTGGCGCGCCATGTATTCCGGATTACCGCCAAGCAGAATGTCGGTGCCGCGGCCCGCCATGTTCGTGGCGATGGTGACCATGCCCTTGCGGCCGGCCTGCGCGACGATTTCCGCTTCCTGCGCGTGGAACTTGGCGTTGAGCACGACGTGTTTGATACCGCGCCGCTTGAGCATGCCCGCAAACTTCTCGGACTTCTCAATCGACACGGTGCCGACCAGGACCGGCCGTCCCTCTTTCTGCCGTTCGACGATGTCGTCGACGATGGCGTCGGACTTTTCCTTCTCCGTCCGGTAGACCAGGTCCGGCTGCTCAATGCGCTGCAGCACCCGGTTGGTCGGCGCCACAATCACGTCGAGCTTGTAGATCTTGTTGAACTCCTCGGCCTCGGTCTCGGCCGTACCGGTCATGCCGGACAACTTCTCGTACTTGCGGAAGTAGTTCTGGAAGGTGATCGTCGCGAGCGTCTGGTTTTCGCGCTCGATCTTTACCTTCTCCTTGGCTTCCACCGCCTGGTGGAGACCGTCGCTCCAGCGGCGTCCCGGCATCAGGCGACCGGTGAACTCGTCGACGATCACGACGCCGCCGTCCTTGATCATATAGTCCACATCGAGGCGGAAAAGCGTGTGTGCGCGCAACGCCTGATGGATGTGGTGGAGCAACGGCATGTTCTGCGGGTCGTACATGCCGTTGGACCCGGGCACGAGCCGGTGGTTCAGGTATTCCTCGGCCTTCGCCATGCCCGTTTCGGTCAACTGCACCGTCTTGGACTTTTCGTCGACGATGAAGTCGCCGGTGGTTTCGAGACGTTCGCGGTCCTCGGCCTTGACGGCGCCCTGCACGACGGCGCCGGGCTTCAGCTTCGGAATGATCTTGTCGACCTCGTAGTAGAGGTCGGTGGCCTGTTCCGACGGGCCCGAGATGATGAGCGGCGTCCGGGCCTCGTCAATGAGAATGCTGTCGACTTCGTCGACGATCGCGAAGTAGTGGCCGCGCTGCACATACTGCGCGAGGTCGTATTTCATGTTGTCGCGCAGGTAGTCGAAGCCGTATTCGTTGTTGGTGCCGTAGGTGATGTCGCAGCGGTACGCCGCCTGGCGATCGGTGTCATTCAGTTCGTGCTGGATGACGCCGACCGACATGCCGAGAAAGCGATAGAGACGTCCCATCCACTCCGCGTCGCGGCGCGCCAGATAGTCGTTGACCGTCACGACGTGGACACCCCGTCCGGCCAGGGCATTCAGATAGGCGGGCAGTGTGGCGACAAGGGTCTTGCCTTCACCCGTCTTCATTTCGGCGATGCGGCCGCCGTGCAGGATCATGCCGCCGATGAGCTGGACGTCGTAGTGGCGCATGTGCAGCACCCGCCGACCGGCTTCGCGGACCACCGCAAACGCTTCCGGCAGCACATCGTCGAGGCTCTCGCCGTTGGCAACTCTGGATTTGAATTCTTCCGTTTTTGCCCGAAGCGCGGCGTCAGAGAGGCTCTGGATGCCGGACTCGAGGTCGTTGATGCGGGCCGCGATCGGCCGAAGGCGCTTGAGTTCGCGCTCGTTCTGGGTCCCGATGATCTTGCCGAGGAGGGTATTGAGCATGCTGGAATCCCCTGCGGCAGGGGATTCCAGAATTCTACCCCGGGTTAGCCCCCGAAGGGCACCAGCACCACGTTGGTCCGCTGGTCGAGCGTGCTCATCGACGGCCACAACCGGTTCGGCGTGGTGGACATCAGGCCGATCGTGTCCCCTGCACGTGGGACATAGGACCGCAGGGGCTCGGTCTGGTCCTGATAAAACGTTCCGGAGAAAGGTTCGTTGCCGGCGGCCTTGCACGCCTGTCCCGGGCGGAACCACCGCCCAGCTGCGCCGTACCATCGGCCGTTGATGAAGGCGAACATCCACTGGTTGCCCTGGACCAGCTCGCCAGGTTCATCAAAGAAGATGGTGGAGGGCCAGGAGAGCAGTCCGGGGTGATTGATGCACACCTCCGACAGATTGACACTCGCCGTCGTGATTTGGGCAGAGACTGGCCAGGACGCCACGTTGCCTGGTCCAAGGAGGATTGTGGCGGTCGAGAGGTCAAAGAAGTCGCCGGTCGACGGACGGCGCTCGAAGACAGGGCTGGCGCTGAACGCACTCGTCACCTGGTTGGTCACGTCCACCGCCCGTGCGCGCCAATAGAAATGTCCGAGCGGCAGGTCGCTAGTGGGGGACCACGAGGTTTCCATCGCGCCCTCGGCCACTGAGCCGCTCGCGGCAATCGACGCGAAGGTCGCCGTCGTCGAGACCTGGAAGTCATAGGTCAACAGGCCCGCATCACCGGTGCGTGTCGCGTTGCGGACGGTGAACGTCGGCCGACCGGTGAACACGCGTCCCCCGTCGGCTGGTGTCAGCGCCACTGGTGGCTGGATCGTGATCTGCGGCCGCACCACAAATGTGCGGGTGCCTGAAAATGCACTGGACACGCCGTCAACGGTCGCGCGGGACCGCCAGAAATACGTGCGGCGGCCCTCCAGCACCGGCAGGGAGCCCTCGGTCGTCGCTCCGGGTGTTTCAGCCACACCCGTGACCGAGGCCGGCAGTGTGCCGAACGTGTCGGACACCGCCACCTGCACGTCGTACGTGACCGGTCCCGCCCCCGGTGCGCGCGACGTTGGCGACCGTGAGCGAGAGCGGTTGCTGCGCAAACGCGAACGAGGCGCCGACGGCCGGTGACTGTCCCGTTGGTGCGGAGAAACTCATGGACGGCCCGGAGGGCGTGGTGCACGCGCCGACGAACAGCGCCGCAATAAAGAGGGGGCACGAAGCGCGAAGTACAGCCGCGGGCATGCCTTTCAGTTGTTGAGAAACGATCAGGGACGCGCGAGTAGCCGCAACGGGTTGATCGTCTGTCCGTTGAGTAGGATCTCGTAGTGCAGGTGCGCGCTGGTCGCGCGGCCGGTGGCGCCGACGTAGCCCAGCAGGTCGCCACGTTTGATGGTCATGCCGGTGCGCGCTGCGATCCGCGACATGTGCGCATACCGCGTGGAGAGTCCGAACCCGTGCCGCACCACAACCGCGTTGCCGTAGTTGCCTGCGTATCCCGCCGACTCGACCACTCCGTCCGCCGTCGCGCGAATCGGCGCGCCATGCGGGGCGGCGATGTCCAGTCCGGGATGAAAGTCCGGCTCACCGGTGAACGGGTCCTTCCGGGTACCGAACATCGAGGAGAGATATCCGACCACCGGCCACATGGAGGGCGTGGCGGACGCCAGCGCCTGTTGCTTCTCCACGCCGGTGCGCACGGTCTGCAGCCGCTCTTCGAGGGACCCGAGCAAATCGCGTAGTACGCCAAACGTACTGTCGGGCGACGCCATGCTCGCCAGTTCCGGCGGCGCGGTGTTCACGGTGCCGCCACCCATCGCGCGGTTACGCACCATCTGTGGCAGATTCTCCATCGCGCGCTTCATTGCGGGATCCAGCTGCGCCTGCTCACCGAGTTCGGTCATCGCCGACTGCAGGGCGGTGATCTGCGACGCGAGTTCCCCGGTGGCCGCACGGTAACTTTCGTTCTCAAGGCGGAGGGCTTCGCTGTGTCGCGCCAGTTGCTGAATCCGGGTCTCGCCGGACCACCGCGCACCGAGTCCGATCAGGACGGGCACTGAGAGCACGGCCAATGCCGCCACCACCGCAGGCCTCCGCGCAACCGTGAACCGGCGTACGGCGCCGGTCTGGCGATTGGCGACGAGGATGGTGTATTGCGGAGAACCCATGCGAAAACTCTAGAAGGGTAGCACAGCAGGGCAGGGAAGACCAATGTCCACAAAGGCTTATGGCACAATAGGGCTCATGTCCCATCCTCTGTCGCGCCGCGCCCTGCTGACCGGGTTCCTGGGGGCCGTCAGCGGCCTTCTGGGGACCTCCTCCCGGGCCTTCGCCCAGATGAAGCCGGCCACCTCTGGAACCAAGCCGCACCTGACGGTCTACAAGGACCCCAATTGTGGCTGTTGCCAGGAGTGGATCAACTACATGTCGGCGAAAGGCTACCGGTCGACCGTGCTCCATGTGGACCTGAGGCCCATCAAAAAGCAATACCACGTGTCGCCGAATCTCGAGAGCTGTCACACCACGTTGGTGGACGGCTTTGTCATTGAAGGCCATATCCCGGAAGTGGACATCGTGCGTCTGCTGAAGGAGCGTCCGAAGGACGTGGTGGGGGTGACCGTGCCCGGCATGCCGGCGTCGGCTCCGGGCATGGACGGAAAGCCGTTCCAGCCCTACACGGTCCTGACCTTCAACAAGGCAGGGCAGACCACCGTCTGGGCGCGCCACAGCAAGCCAGGCGCGTAGAACCGGCTACCAGACCACGCGCACGCTCCCGCTGTCGCGAATGGCGCTGTCGCGCGTGATGAGGGGCAGGTTCAGGTCGCGGGCTGCGGCGACGATGAGACCATCAAACGGATCGCGGGTGAAACGCAGTTCATCCGCGTCGTAGATCTGGCCCGGGTCGAGGGCGTGCGGCTGGTACGCCGGGTTGCTGAAGAGGTCGGCAAAAAACTGGCGCACGGGCCGTCGCAGATTGATACGCACGCTTCGCGCCAGGAGCCCGACTTCCCAGATCACCGCCGCAGGCACGTAGACGATCGTGCGGCCCTGCTCGGCGGCAGCAAACGTCGTGCGGGCCTTGGGCCCCAGTTGCCCGCCGCCGGCGGCGTGAAGAATGAGCGCGTGCGTGTCCGTGACCGCGGCGGCGTCAGCCACGACTCTTGCCCGTCTTGGACGCACCGGTCTTCTGAGCCCACGTCGGCGCCTGCTCCCGGGCGATAAATGTCCGGTCCAGCGACGCGGTGAACGCCGTCGTCATGTAAGCGTCGGCGAACTGCAGATCTGGATCATCCCCCGCAATATCGACCGTGCCCGCGACAGACCGCACCGCATCCGCCCCAAGGCCACCCGCCCGCGCAGCGGTGATCAGGGAGTCGAGTGCCTCGCTCAGACTTCGCCGCTTGGTGGACGCCGCCCGGCCTTGCAGCCACAGGAGGTTGCCTTCATCAAGAGTGACCGAAAGAGGCTTTTTTGGCATGAACATACGATAACCCCACGCTCTGATTCCGGCAATCAGGACACGGTTGCCCGGTCCCTGACCCTCAGTTGCAGCGCCTCGGCCACCTGGTCCCGTCCCACATGGGTGGCGCCATCAAGGTCGGCGATGGTGCGTGCCACCCGGAGCACCCGGCTCACCCCACGGACGCTCAGATGCATGCGCGTGACCGCTGTCGCCAGGAGCGACTGCCCCTCGCGGCTCAGCCGGGCCTGTGACCGCAGGGCCCGCCCGTCCAAGGTGGAATTCAGCACCCCCTGCCGTACAAGTTGCCGCGTGCGCGCCTCCTGCACACGCCCTCGCACGGTCGCCGAGGACTCGCGCGGCGTGGCCGAGGCCATCTCGCTCCACGGAACCGCCTGCACATCCACAGCGAGGTCAAAGCGGTCTCGCAGCGGGCCCGAGAGACGACGCTGGTACCGTTCGACCACCGGCCCGGGACACTGACACTCGCGGTGAGGATCGCCGTGAAATCCGCAGGGGCAGGGATTCATCGCGCCCACGAGCATCACGCGGGCAGGAAACGTGACCGAGCGACTGACACGCGCCACCGTCACGACGCCGGCTTCAAGCGGTTGCCGCAGCGTCTCGAGCACACGCCGGCTGAACTCCGGCAACTCGTCCAGGAACAACACGCCGCCATGCGCAAGACTGAGTTCCCCGGGGCGGGGGAGTGATCCCCCGCCGACAAGCGCGAGGTCAGAGCAGGTGTGATGCGGCGCGCGGAACGGCCGTGTCGAAATGAGTCCCCCGCCGGTCGGCAGGAGACCCGCGACGGAGTGGATGGCCGTGACGGTCAGCGCCTCTTCGAAATCGAGCGGGGGGAGCAATCCCGGCAACCGCCGCGCCAGCATCGTCTTTCCCGCACCAGGTGGGCCGCTGAACAGGACGTGGTGCCCACCGGCCGCCGCGATCTCCAGTGCACGGCGCCCCAACAACTGGCCATGCACGTCGGCCAGGTCATCCTCGCCAACCGGACGGACCGCTGCAGCCGCGGGAGTCGGCGGCGCGGGTGCAGGGGTGTCCTCGCTGAGGATTCGGACGGCGTCACACAGCGAGGCAACGGGATGCAGGGGCAGGTCCGCGACAATCGACGCCTCGGCGAGGTTGGCCGCCGGAAAGAGCAAGGCCGTGCGCCCCGCGCGTCGCGCCGAAACGGCAATGGAGAGGACGCCCTGCATCGGCGGGATGCCGCCGTCGAGTGAGAGGCCGCCGACCACGGCCATCTCGCGCCCATCACGCTGCGGCAGGAGTCCGGAGGCGGCGAGAATGCCGAGGGCGATCGGCAGATCAAAGGCCGCGCCGACTTTGCGGATGTCCGCAGGCGCAAGGCTGACCGTCACGCGGCCCGGGGGAAACGGGAAGCCGGAGTTTCGAATCGCCGCCCGTACCCGGTCCCGGCTCTCGCGAACCGTCGCGTCGGGGAGCCCGACCATGACGACGCCGGGCAAGCCTCCGCGGGAGACATCCACCTCGACCGATACCGGAACCGCATCCACCCCAAACAACGCCGCGGCGTGAAGTCGTGCGAGCATGCCCGCTCGATCGCAAACGCCGGGCCATGTGATGTCGGGAAAAATGGCCGGAGCAGTGCCGCTTCTCATCGAGGAGTACGCACTTTGCGCCAACGGGCCATGTGGGCGCCGGGCGCATTCTGCCAGGGCGAGAGAGGCGTCTAGTTGTTGTTACGGTGAATGGTGAGGCGGTCGCCGATCCCGATGCGGCTGGAGGTCAGGGAGTTCCAGCGCTTGATGTCGTCAACGGTCGTATCAAACTGCCGCGCGATGCCAAACAGCGTGTCGCCGGACTTGACCCAATAGGTCAGTGTCGTCGACGCGGAGGTCGATGCCGCCGGCGGTTCCGCCGGACGTGACGCCAGCGCGGCGTTGGCCGCGCGCGGAATCAGCAGAGTCTGACGGGTCGCCAGGCGCGCCTTGGTGGCCAGTCCATTGGCCGAGGCCAGGTCCACGGTCGTGACCTTGTAGCGGCGCGCGATGGTCGCAAGCGTTTCGCCCGACTTCACGGTGTGACGCTCAAACCGCGCGAACGTCGCCGGACTGGCTTCGGCGAGACGCGCTTCGACGATGGGCGCTGTGCCCACCGGCACCTTGAGTTCGTGGCTGCCGACCGGGGTGATAGTGCGGCGGAGTTCCGGATTCAACTCGCGGATCTCGTCGATGGTCGACTCCGTCCATTCGGCCACCGTGCGGAGGTCGAGGGCATCCGGCACCGTCACGCGGTCGTACGCCAGCGGGGGAGCAACACCCGGCTCAAAACCGTACTGGGTCGGATTCTTCGCAATGATCACCGCGGCCATGATCATCGGCACGTAGTTCCTGGTCTCCTTCGGCAGGTACCGCGAGGTCGCGGTCAGTTTCCAGTAGTCGTTGAGCTTGGAGCTCTTGACCGCACGCTGCAGTCGTCCGGGGCCGGCGTTGTAACTCGCCATCGCGAGATTCCAGTCGCCGTCGAACATCTTGTTGAGCGTCTTCAGATACTGCGCCGCGGCGCGTGTCGACTTCTCCGGGTCCGACCGCTCATCGATGAACCAGTCCTGCTTGAGGCCATGCTCCTTGCCGGTGGCGGGCATGAACTGCCAGATGCCACGGGCGCTCGCGCGGGAGAGGGCGTTGCTCTTGAAGCCGCTCTCCACAATCGCGAGGTACGCCAGGTCGAGCGGTAATCCCTCCTGACGAAACACCGACTGGACCATCGGCATGTACTTCGCGCCGCGATGCAGGCTGTCCTGCATGAACGTCCGGAGATTGCCCTGGAACAACTCGATGAACGACAGGATGCGATCGTTCAGTTCGATGGGAAGGTCATGTTCCGTTTCGGCAAGGTCGGCAGCCACGATCGCCGTCGTCGCCGTGCTGGGATCCGGAAGGTCGAGGGTCGCCACCGCGAGCAGGTCATCAATGACCGCCGGTTCGGTACGCGCCTGCGTAAATCCGTCTCCCTCACGCAATGCCAGAATCTCGAGGGCACTGATACGGCTGACCAATCGTTCGTAGTGGGCGGCCAACCGCGGTTCACCCCGGCCACCCGTCGCCGAGGCGTGGAGGACGTCCACCGCCTTATCGAACAGGAGACTTGCGGCGGTGAGGTGGCCCAGTTCAAGCTCGCGTTGCCCCGCAGCGAAGTGGCCTTCAGACGTCGCAATGAGCACGTCGATCGGATCCCGAAGCGGGGCGACCGGAGCCACCTCCGGCACGACCAGATTTTCAGGCGCGACCACCGGAAGCGGCGCCGCCGGCTCGACGGGAGCCACACGGGCTGCGCACCCAGCGACGACGCCGGAGACGGCCAGAACGATCAGGCTGGCATGACGACGCATGGTGTTACGGACGTGTCCCCGGCATCAGTGGTTGGTAGGGTAACAGCCGCCGCAGGATCCGTCAAGGTGACCTCCTCCTGCAAGTACTTGTGTAATTTGAAGTTCAGGCTCGCCAGCCGGCCTGAACCAGCACGCGGCCGGCCTCGCCGATTTCGCGGGCCAGCGGCGTGATGATGGTCCGTTCGCCGACCTTGATGGTTCGCCCCTGCGCGATGGCCTGCCGGACGTCCTCTTCGCAGACAAACGCCGCCACCGTCGTGCCCTCGGCGGCCGGCGCCTGGGGCGCCGGGGGCGAAACCCGGCGGGCCGCCGGACGAAGTTCGTACGCCAACCGCTTCACGTTCAGCAGGTGCCGCGGCGTGATGTTGTCGGAGGTGATGTTTCCGCCGTAGCCGCCGCAGCCCAGAGTCATCGCCGGATCGAGGCCTGTCGTGAGTCCAATCGACCCATGCGTTGTCGGGGTATTCACGACAATGCGGAAGGCGGGCTTCTTCAGACCAAACTCCAGAATCACCGGCTCATTGGTCGAGTGGATGGACATCGTGTGGCCCATCCCGCCGTATCGCAGAATCTGCTTGCAGCGCTCACACCCCTCCTGCCAGTCCTTGACGACATACCAGGAGAGCACCGGACACAGTTTTTCAATCGAGAGCGGATAGTCGCGCCCCACGCCCTGCAATTCGGCAATGAGCACGCGGGTGCCCTCGGGAATCGCAATGCCGGAGGCCGCCGCGATCGTGGCGGCCGACTTGCCGACGAACTTCGGATTGGGAAGCCGCTGCGGAGTGATCAGCACCGCGGTGAGCGACGCCGTCTCTGCCGGCGACAGAAAGTGTCCCCCCTGCTTCTGAAACTCCCGCCGGGCCTGATCGGCCACCTCGCGCTCGACGACGACGGAGTTCGGGGATGAGCACAACAGGCCGTGATCGAAGTTCTTGCCGGTCAGGATGTCGGACGCGGCCTTCGCGACGTCCGCCGTCCGTTCGATGAAACAGGGCGCGTTGCCTGGTCCCACGCCGTACGCCGGCTTGCCCGCGCTATACGCGGCCCGCACGAGCCCCATGCCACCCGTCGCCAGAATCACGGCGACGTCGCGATGTTTCATCAACTCCTGCGTGGCCTCGAGGGAGACCTGCGTCATCCAGTTGATCGCGCCTTCGGGGGCGTCGGCCTGCATCGCGGCGGCGTTGAGCGTCTCGGCCACAAACGTGATGCAGCGCACCGCTGACGGGTGCGGGCTGACGACAATGGGGCACCGCGCCTTGAGGGCGATCAGAATCTTGTAGATCGCCGTCGACGTGGGATTGGTGGAGGGCACAATCGCCGCCACCACGCCGAACGGCTCGGCAATCTCCACGACCTTGCGGGCGTCATCACGGCCAATGACACCGACCGTGCGCATCGGCCGGATGAAGGCGTGGACATCTTCGGCCGCGAACCGGTTCTTGGCGATCTTGTCGGCCAGGACTCCGAAGCCGGTCTCTTCGACCGCCAGCCGGGCGAACGGCTCAATCTGTGCCCGGGCGGAGGCCGCAACGGCGTCAACGATGCGATCGATCTGCGCCTGGGAGCACTCCGCGAGGATCGGTGCCGCGCGCCTGGCGCGCTGGGCGAGGGCGCGGGCCTCTTCCGACATGGCCTAGGACTTGGCGGGGGCGCCCGGGCGGGGCAACAGGCGCTCGACGTCGGCGTGCGGGCGCGGAATCACGTGCACCGAGACCAGTTCTCCGACGCGCCGCGCCGCGGCCGCGCCCGCGTCCACGGCGGCCTTGATCGCGCCGACGTCGCCGCGCGCGAGCACGGTCACAAAGCCGGCGCCGATATATTCCTTGCTGATGAGGGTCACGTTCGCGGTCTTGACCATGGCGTCGGCCGCCTCGATGGCGCCGATGAGGCCGCGCGTTTCAACCATACCGAGGGCGTCTGAAGTCATGGCATCCCGTGGGGGCACAATCGCCGCAACGCTAACATATTGAAGAGCATAGGGGCAATACGGTACGATGTTGCGGTTGTGATGATCGTGGATTCTTGGCGTCAGGGGCTTCGTGCGGCGATGGCCGTGCTCGTCGTGGGCGCAGGCGTCGCGTGTGGCGGATTGGCCGAGGCGCCGCCGGTCGCCAGCGTCGCCGTAACCCTCAGCAAGGCCACCGCCCCGCTCGGCAGCCCGATTGACATGACCTACACCTTCGACGTGGCCCCGGGCCAGAGCCTCGACGGCCAGTACCGCGTCTTCATGCATCTGCTGGATGCCGATGGCCTGTTGCGCTGGGCCGACGACCACGACCCGCCCACGCCTACGACGGAGTGGAAGGCCGGCAGTCGGGTGACCTACACCCGGACCAGCTTCATCCCGATTGTCCCGTATCTGGGTCAGGCGACTGTGCGCGTCGGTCTCTACCGCACGGATGCGACCGACACGCGGGCGCCCCTGTCCGGTCCGGAACCGGAAGGCCGGTCGTACAAGGTCGCGACGCTGCGGTTGCTCCCGCAGTCGGAGAATATCTTTGTCGTCAGGCGCGCCGGGACGTACCACGCCGACGAGTTCGCGCCG
Organism: Acidimicrobiia bacterium; assembly: GCA_016871335.1. GTDB lineage: Bacteria > Acidobacteriota > Vicinamibacteria > Vicinamibacterales > SCN-69-37 > SYFT01. The sequence goes on along the minus strand of VFZF01000006.1, from coordinate 33,581 downwards.
GAGAACCCCGCCCGTGAGTGGTCATGGACGACGAAGGAACTGGCGGTCAACTTTCGCAACCCGAAGAAGGACGCGACGCTCTACCTCGAATATGACGCACGGCCGGATCTCTTCGACCAACCGCAGGTTGTGAACGTCTATCTTGGCAGCCTGAGCGTTGCCACGTTTGCCGCAGACAACAGAGACCCCCTGCTTCGTCGCATCCCCCTTCGCGCGGACAGCCTTGGCCCCGCCGACATGGTCGAGCTGCGCGTGGTCGTTGCGCCGTCGTTTGTCCCCGCCACCATTGGCGCCGGTCAGGACACCCGTGAGCTGGGCATCCGGATTTATCACCTGTTTGTTGACCCGTCCTGACGTCCGCCGGCTCTTCCTGCTGGTGCTCGTCCTGACGGGCCTCGCACCGGCGCACGCCTGGGCGGATCTCGTCACGCTTCGCGGCGGACGCGTCGTGAATGTCGCCGGCGTCCGGTATGACGGGGCGGAGGTGGTTCTGACGTTGCGCACAGGTGGCGAAATGCGTGCGCCGCGGGATTTCGTACTCGAGGTGGTGCCCGACGAAGTGCCGTGGCCGGAACCGGAACCCGAACCGGTGCTCGCGCCCGCTCCCGCCCCAGTCGAGGCGGCGGTGCCCGACAGCCCCGAGGCGTTGCGGGTGCTGATCGACCAGATGGCCTCCGCGCACGGCGTCGATGTGCGGCTCGCGCACGCGGTGATCAAGGTGGAGTCGAACTATCGCGCCGACGCCGTGTCGCCGAAGGGCGCGATGGGGCTCATGCAGTTGATGCCGGCGACCGCGCGGCAGTACGGACTCGAGAATCCCTTCGACCCGGCGCAGAACCTGAACGCGGGCCTTCGGCATCTGCGTGGGCTGCTTGATCGCTACGGCCACGGCCGCGAATCATTGGCGCTCGCGGCGTACAACGCCGGCGAAGGAGCCGTCAGCCGCTACCAGGGAATTCCACCGTTCAAAGAGACCCAGAACTACGTGCAGCGCATTCTGTCGCTGACGAGGAAATAGGCCGCGAGCGCATCATGGAGTATCGCTGCCGGGTTTCCACCGCTACCGGACATGTGTCCACCGCGACGTTCGTGGCGGAGAACGAAGCCCGGCTCCGGATGGAACTCGAAGAGAAGGGCCTGTTCCTGCTCTCGCTGCAGCCGCTGGGGGGCGTGGGCGTTGGCGGCTTTTCCTTCCGGCTGCCCTCACGCACGAAGAAAATCGCCAGCGAAGAGTTCCTGATCTTCAATCAGGAGATGGCGACGCTGCTGCGCGCCGGTCTGCCGCTTGTCCAGTCCCTCGACATCCTCCGTCGCCGCGTCCCCAATCCCACGTTCAAGCGCGTGCTCGATGATGTGTACGAGCGCGTACGCTCCGGCAGCGCGTTGTCCGATGCCTTCGAAGCGCAGGGCGGCATGTTCACCGGAATCTACCACGCGTCGCTGATGGCGGGCGAAAAATCCGGAAGCCTTGAGACGGTTCTGCGTCGGTATGTGTCGCACATGAAGGTCATCGCCTCGGTGCGCAGCAAGATGATCTCGGCCCTGATCTACCCGGTCGTGTTGTTGCTGTTGGCGGCGGCGGTCGTCGGCATGATCGTGTTCAAGGTGGTCCCGGAGTTTGCGTCGTTTTACGAAAGCTTCGGCGCGGGCGCGGAACTGCCGGCGTCCACGCAGCTGATCGTCGCGTTCTCCACCTCGATCGTCGAGTACGCCTTCATCTGGGTCGCCGCGCTGGTCGCGATCTTTGTGAGCGTCAGTGTGTGGGTGCGGCAGCCCGGGCAGCGCAGCCGGCTGGACCGGGCGATCATGCGCCTGCCATGGTTTGGCCCGCTGAGCCGGAAGTTTTCCACGGCACAGGTCGCACGGACCATTTCCACTCTGCTGGCCGGCGGCATTCCGCTGGTGAACTCCCTGGATATTGCCGCGAAGTCGATCGGGAATCAGGCCGTCGCAGCCGACCTCGGCATTGCGGCGCGCGAGGTGCGCGAAGGGTCGAGTCTGGCGCACGCGCTCCAGCAGCGGCGGACGTTTCCGGACGTGGCGATTGAGATGGTCGAGGTGGGCGAGTCCACCGGCGCCCTCGCCGAGATGCTGAACAGCATCGCCGACTTCTACGACGAGGAAAACGACACGAGCCTGACGCGGTTTTCCAACCTCGTCCAGCCAGTGTTGCTGATTATCATGGGCATCGTGATCGCAGGCCTGCTGCTGTCGCTCTACATGCCGTTGTTCCAATTGTCGAGTCTGGCGCGGTGATCTGATGGCAGCTGAGAACGAAGACCTCTACGCAGACGGCGAAAACGCGCCGGTTGACCACGCCGCCGAAGCGGCGCGGGCCAGGAAGCTCGCGGCGAGGTACGAGCTGGAGTTCGTGGACCTCACGCGGTTCCTGATCAACAACGAACTCTTCCGCAGCATCCCGGCCGATCTGATGTTGCGATACGGCTTTGTGCCGTACCGGCGTGACGGCCAGACGCTCCTCATCGTCGTGTCCGACCCGAGCGATCTGCAGGCGATCGATGAAATCGGTCTGCAGCTGGGCCTGCCGATTCGCGTGACCGTCGGGGCGCCGTCGGCGATTCAGGGCATTCTGAAAAAGAGCGAGAACTCCACCCGCGTGCTCGAGGAGGCCACCGAGGGCTTCCAGATGCAGATCCTGCGCGACGAGGAGGGCGTCGCCGGAGACGAGAACCTCACGGTCGACAAGCTGACGCAGGACGCGAGTCCCGTCATCCGCCTGATCGACACGATGGTGTACACCGCGCTGCAACGCCGGGCGTCGGACATCCACGTGGAAACGGGCGACGATGCGGTGCATGTGAAGTACCGGATTGACGGCGTGCTGCAGTCGGCCATGAAGCCGATCGACAAGCGGCATCACAGCACGCTGATTTCGCGCATCAAGGTCATGTCGGAACTCGACATCGCCGAAAAGCGCGTGCCGCAGGACGGCCGCTTCAAGATGCGCGTGCGGGGCAAGACCATCGACTTCCGCGTCTCGATCATGCCGAGCGTGAACGGGGAAGACTCGGTCATCCGCATCCTCGACAAGGAGTCGATCAGCGAACAGTTCACCGAACTGAAGCTGGACCTCCTCGGGTGGCCCGAGGAGGAGATGCGGCGGTTCCGCAAGTACATCCGCGAGCCGTACGGCATGGTGCTGGTCACCGGCCCGACAGGCTCCGGCAAAACCACCACGCTGTATGCGGCGTTGTCGGAGATCAAGACCAGCGAAGACAAGATCATCACGATTGAAGATCCGGTCGAATATCAGCTGCGCGGGATCACCCAGATTCCGATCAACGAGAAGAAAGGACTGACGTTTGCGCGCGGCCTCCGGTCGATCCTGCGTCACGACCCCGACAAGATCATGGTCGGCGAAATCCGTGACCCGGAAACCGCCCAGATCGCGATTCAGTCGGCCCTGACAGGCCACCTGGTGTTCACCACGGTGCACGCCAACAACGTCATCGACGTGCTGGGCCGGTTCCTGAACATGGGCGTCGAGCCCTATCAGTTTGTGTCCGCCCTCAACTGTGTGCTCGCCCAGCGGCTTGTGCGCCGCATCTGCGAACACTGCAAACGTCCGGCCGAGGTGTCCGAGGCGATGCTGGTGGAATCCGCGCTCGACCCGGCATTGGCGCGCACGCACCCGTTCTTCGAAGGCGCAGGCTGCATCGAGTGTGGCGGCACCGGGTTCAAGGGCCGCACGGCCATCTGTGAGCTCATGGATCTCACCGATCGCATCCGTGACATGATTCTCGAACGACGCCCCACCTCGGAGATCAAACGTGCCGCGAAGGATGAAGGCATGACGTTCCTGCGCGAGTGCGCGGTCACCCTGGTGATGAAGGGCGAAACGACACTGCGCGAAATCAACAAGGTGACCTTCGTCGAATGAGCACCCGCCGTTCCTCCTTCCTGTTCGGATTTGCGCCGCCGGTGCCGACGGTGGCGTTCGAGATTGCCAACGGCCGCGTCACGGTCGCTGAGGTGGCGTCGTCGGCGGACGGACTCGTGGTGTCGGCCTACGGATCCGAAACGCTGCCGCCGGAGGCGGTGACTCCGGCGTTGACCGGAGCCAATGTGCCGGATCCGACGGTGGTGACATCCGCGCTCCGACGGGCGTGCGAGAAGGCGGGGCTCAAGGTGCCGAAGCGAGCCGCGCTCGTGATTCCCGACTCGGCCGCACGTGTGTCGCTCCTCACGTTCGAGGAACTGCCGCAGAAGGCGGCGGATGTCGACCAGCTCGTCCGATGGCAGGTCAAGAAGACCACGCCGTTTTCGATCGAGGATGCGCAGGTATCGTCAGTCGTGACGCACACCGCGCCGGGAGCCACCACCGTGGCGGCGGTCGCCGCGCAGCGCGATGTGGTGGCGCAGTACGAAGTCGCCGTCTCGGCCCTTGGCACCCACGTCGGTCTGGTTGACGTCGCAAGCCTGAATGTCCTGAATGCCAGTCTCGCCAATGGCAATGCGCCGGCGGGGGACTGGCTGCTTGTGTGTCTGGCCCGCGAGTCCACGTCGCTCGCGATTGTGCGGCAGGGATCACTCATGTTTTACCGGCATCGGCTGGCGATCGAGGATGAACCACTGGGCGCGCTGGTCCACCAGACCGCGATGTACCACGAAGACCGCCTGGGCGGCGGCAAGTTTGCGCGCGTCTGGCTGTGCGGGTCGTCGTGGGTGGTTGGCGGCGGAGACGCGATGCGCCGAGAGCTGTCGGAGCGACTCGGCGTCCAGGCGGACACCGTGGATATTCGCGCGGCCGCCACGGTCCGCGACCGCATCACACCGGGTGCGGAGATGCTGGATGCGCTCGCCGCGCCCCTCGGTGTGCTGGTGCGTGAACGGAGGGTCGCCTGATGATGCTGCGCGGCAACCTTGCCACCCGGCCCTTTTATAACGAACGCCTGGTCAGCCTCGCGCTGCTGGTCATCACCCTGGTGGTCGTCGCGCTGACGATCTTCAACGTCACGCGTCTGACGTCGCTGTCGTCTCGTCGATCCGAGTTGCGGGCCCAGATGAACGCCGATGAGGCGCAGGCCGCGCAGATTCGCGCCGGCGCCGTGGCGGTGCAGAACAGCGTCGACCGCACCTCGCTCCAGAGCCTCGCAGGGTCAACCCGGTTGGCCAACGACCTGATCGGCGCGCGGACATTCAGCTGGACGACGTTTTTCGGCTATATCGAATCCACCATCCCGTATGGCGTGCGCCTGACGGCCGTCACGCCGGAAATCGACCGCGGCGAGATGCGTGTCTCGATGCTGCTGCTGGGCCGTCGCGCGGATGACGTCGAGGAATTTGCCAAGGCCCTCGAGGACACCGGGGCCTTTTACGACGTGCTTCCGTCGGTGGCCGACCGCACCGAAGAGGGCATGCAGCGCGTGACGCTGCGCGCGGGGTATCTGCCACCAAAGATCACGCCGCCAGCCGAGTCCGCGGCGCCGACGCCGGCGCCTGCCGGCGGCTCTGGAGGCCCGCGATGAGTCTGTGGCGGCGGGTGCTTCAGGAACGCCGGATGGTGGTGGTGCCGCTGCTGACGGTGCTGGTCATCAACCTGCTCGTCATCGGCCTGGCCGTGGTGCCGCTCTCACGCGCGCTTGTGAATGACGAGAACCGCGCGATGGACGTCAAGATGGCGTTGGCGGAGGCCAACCGTATGGCCCGCATCGCCACCGACACCAAAGCCAGTCAGACGCGCGCCGGCGAGGAACTCAGGAAGTTCTACGCTGATGTATTGCCGGCTAATCTCTCCGCAGCGCGGACACTCCTGTATCTCGATCTCGACACCCTGTCCAGAGAGACCGGCATCTCGCACCAGAGCAGTGTCTTCGAACCGGAGGAAGTGGAGGGAAGCCCCCTCATGCGGTGGCGCACCGACGTGACGCTGACCGGTGAATACGCCGGTGTGCGACGATTCCTCTATCTGCTCGAAACCTCCGAGAAGTTCTTCGTCGTCGAGGGCGTCAAGCTGGGCCAGAGCGGGCGCGTGCAGGGAGCGCCGGGCGGAGGCTCAGGCGGATCCCTCGAAGTGGTGCTCCAGGTGGCCACCTACTATTCACGCTCTGCTCCCGGAGGCGGCCAGTGAAACTGGCGGCCTCCACGCCGGCGGAACAACGCCGGCAACTGCTCCTGCTCGGCGTATTGATCGTCGTCGCACTCGTCGTGTGGTACACGCAAGCCGGCGGCGGGGCAACTGAGACGCCGCCTGTGGCGTCCAATGCACTGACCACGCCGATTCTTCCGGCGCCGGCACCGGCGCCACCCGTGTCGGGAGGGCGGTCGGCAGCAGGTGGGGGATTGCCGGAGCCGATTCGACTTTCGGACCTTGAGCCGGTACCGGAGCAGCCGTCGGCCGCGCGCAATCCCTTCGGATTCGGCGCGCCTCCACCTCCGCCGCGACCGGCGCCGGCAGCACCACCGCCGCCTCCGCCGCAGCCGACGACGCCCACACCGAGTGGGCCACCACCGCTGCCGCAGATTCCAGTGAAGTTCCTTGGATACGTCGAGGATCCAAAGCGACTGGGCAAGGTGGTCGCGCTGGGCATTGGCGGGGAGATCGTGGTCGCGCGTGAAGGCGACCTGGTGGATGGTCGGTTCCGTCTGGTGAAGGTGGCGCTGGAAACGATTGTGATGTCCTATCCGGACGGGCGGGGTCAACAGACGATCAGACTCTCGGGGCAGTAGGACGCAGATGAGTGGGATGAAGGAGTTCTGGTGGTGAGAACGCGAATGCAGCGAAGTGTCGTACTGGTTCTGGCTCTGACGACCGTGAGCGGGTGTGCCACAGGACGTGCCGTGCGCCAGGGGCAGTCGGCCGCCAACAGTGGAGACTGGGATGCGGCGGTGGCCTACTATCGGGCTGCGCTGGCGTCCGATCCGGGGCGCATCGACGTCAAAATCGCGTTGCAGCGGGCCACTGCGGCCGCCTCGACTGCACATGTGGCCCGCGCGCACGAGCTGGAGGCACAGGAACAGTGGTCGGCCGCCGCCGCCGAATACCGGCTTGCCGCTGACCTCGACCCCGCCAACGTGTTCGCCGCCGCCAAGGCCGTCGCGATTGAACGCAAACTGCGCGAGGAGATTGAGGCCCTGCGGTCGCCCTCACGGATGGACACGCTGCGCGATCAGTCGCGGCAGATTTCCACAATCCCCGTACTCGCCGAGCCGCGCGCGCCGGTGAACCTTCGCTTTACTAACACCGCCGTCCGTGAAATCCTGACGTCAATCGGCGCATTCGTCGGGGTGAACATCTCGTTTGTGGAACAGCCGAACATCGGCCCGCAGCTTTCACGTCCGTATTCGATTGACCTGCAGGGCGAGACACTGGAGTCGGCGCTTCATCAGGTGCTGAACGCCAACTCGTTGACGTTCAAGGTCATCAACCCGCGTGGCATCCTTGTCTACGGCTCCGACTCGAACGGCCGGACGGCGCACGACGATGTGTTTGTGCAGGTGTTTTATCTGTCACACGTCGAGGCGCAGGAAATGCAGCAGCTCCTGTCCCAGTTGATCCAGCAGGTGCCGGGTGTGCGCCCGCAGGTCGTGCTCAACAAGAACACCAATGCGCTCACCGTGCGCGCCACGCAGCCTGTGCTGCAGATCTTCGATCAGCTGATTCGCGCGAACGACAAGCCGAAGGCGGAAGTCCTGATCGACGTCGAGATCCTCGAAGTTGACACACAGCGCGTCAAGCAGCTCGGCCTGAACCTGAACCAGTACGCCCTTGGCTTCACGATGTCGCCGGAAGTCGCGCCGCCGAATACCAGCGCGTCCTTTCCTCCAGTGTCGCCACCGCCGTTCAACCTGAACACCATCAGCCAGGGCGTGAGCACGTCCGACTTTTATGCCTCCGTCCCGACGGCGCTCATCCGGCTGCTCGAGTCGGATACAAATACCAAGTTGCTCGCGCGGCCGCAGCTCCGCGGCCAGGAGCGCGCGAACCTCCAGCTGAACCTCGGCGACGAAATCCCGATTCCGACAACGACCTTCGCCGCACAGGCGCCGGGTGCGATCGCGAACTCGCCGGTGACGTCCTTCAACTACCGAACAGTCGGCGTTGTGCTGACCATCGTGCCGCGCGTCAGTTTCGACGGCGAGATCATTCTCGAAATCACAGTGGAGAGCAGCCGCGTCGGTCCGAACGTCGATGTTGCGGGCACCTCGTTGCCGTCGTTTGGTTCGCGCCGGGCGGTGACGACGCTGCGTATGCGTGATGGCGAGTCGAATCTGCTGGCCGGTCTGATCAAGGAAGAGGACCGCGCGACCGTGCGCGGCATGCCGGGGATCAATCGCATCCCGTTCCTGCGGTCCCTGTTCGGCGGCGCGGAAACGACGGTTGGTGCCAGCGATATCGTGATGATTATCACGCCGCGGATTCTGCGGTCACAGGAACTGACGCCGGCTGACCTGGCGCCGATGTATGTCGGCACCGGCAACAACTTCGGCGCTTCGTCACAGCCGCCGCTCATCACGGAGCAGTCGCTGGCCGGCGGTGGAGTCACCACCGCACCACCTGCGGCCGCTGCTCAAGCGCCGCCGACGGACTTGGCACAGCCGCCCGCAGGCCGGGCCGTCGGCATCGTGCCGATCGGTCCAGGAGGCGCGGCAGCTCCGGCACCGGCGTCCTCGGACCCTGCGAGGATCGAGCTGGTCCCCCCTGGTTCGGAATGGCAGGTCGGCGGGCAACCGTACACAATGCCGCTGACGGTCACCAACGCGACGAACATGCAGTCGGTGACACTGTCAGTGACGTACAACCCTGCGGTGCTTCGCGCGACTGTGGTCAACGAGGGCACGGTGATGCGCGGCGATGGGGCTGCCACATCGTTTTCGCCGCTGATTGACCCGGCGACCGGCCGCATCGACCTTGTGATCACGCGACCTGGCGACAAGGTCGGTGCGACGGGGAACGGCCTCCTGGCGTCGATCGTGTTTGAAGCAGTCGGCCCAGGCCAGTCGCAGATTGCCCTGGCTGGAGTGGCAATGAGCGCGACGGGGCAGCAAGTGCCGCTGCAGTTCACGCCGACGACGGTCACGATCAAGTAGCTGGGCGGGTGGGCAGATGGGTTGGTGGGTGGGTTGATGAGCGGATGGGCGAAGCGGCGGATGACGAGGCGGGAGTTTTTTCGCCAAGTGGCCGGCTTTACGTTCATCGAACTGCTGGTCACCACCGCCGTGCTGATGGTCCTGGCGTCGGCGGCGTTGCCGCTGGCCCGTGTCACGGTCAAACGGCAGCGCGAGATTGAATTGCGCCGGGCGCTGCGCGAGATGCGTACGGCCATCGACAAGTTCAAGGATTACGCCGACACGCAGATCATCGCGCCGACAGAGGTCCCCTTTGGCAGTGAAGGGTACCCGGCCTCGCTGACGGTTCTTGTCGAGGGCGTGGCCCGCAACAACGACGCCAGCGGCTCGAAGATCAAGTTGCTGCGGCGCATCCCCATCGATCCCATGACACACTCGGCCGAGTGGGGCATGCGCTCGTATCAGGATTCCAAGGAGTCGTCGGCGTGGGGTGGTCAGAACGTGTTTGACGTCTACTCGAAGTCGGACGGCATTGCGCTGGACGGCACCAAATACAAGGACTGGTAACCATGCGCACCACGACTCACACGCCGCCATCCAGCGAGCAGGGCTGGACGTTGATCGAACTGCTGGTCGTGATCTCGCTGATCATGATCCTGGCGTCGGTGGCCATGAACCAGTACGGCACGTCCATTCGCGCGGCGCAGGAAGCGACGCTCAAAGCCAACTTGCGCAGCATGCGCGACGCAATAGACCAGTACTACGCCGACAAAGGGCAGTACCCCGCATCGATTCAGACGCTGGTGAGCGAGGGGTACCTGCGCGATGTGCCGATCGACCCGATCATGCGGTCGAAGGACTCGTGGACGACGATCCCAGCCGAGCCGGATCCCAGCCGGCCGTCGACCGAAACGGGCATCTACGACATTAAGAGCGCGTCCGAAGGGGTGGCGCTCGACGGCACCCGCTATGCCGACTGGGAATAACGCCGCCCCGACCGGGCGCCTACTGAATCACGATTTGGAGTGAGGCCGTGCGCGACGGACCGTGGCTGGGGCGCACCGTCACGACGACGGTATACGTTCCTACAGCCGTGTACTTGTGATTGGTCGAGAGTGTACTTGTCGACTTGGTGTTGTTCGGGCTGGCCGGTTGCCCAAAGTCCCAGTCCACGCTGTGGAACGACACTCCGGTCGGCAACGCCGCCACGGTGAACGAGACAAGGCCGTCACCAGCCACGAGGGTCTGGGTGCCAGACGCCGGTGTGCTGCTGACTGAGATGGCAAACCCCACCGCTGCCACGCTACCCGATGCGCTGACCGCCCCACCGTCGGCGTCAGTACCTGTCACACGCACCGTGTAGATGCCTTCACTCTCGAAGAAGTTCGAGACGATGGTCGCGCCACTGATGGTACCGAGTGAGGTTGTACGGCCGTCGCCGAAGTTAACGACTACATTTGACAGGGTGGCGCCGCTGCTCGGTGTCACGGTGAAACTCACAGGGGCCCCTACAGTCTGGCCACCCGACGGGACTGTGAGCGAGACGGTCGCCGCCGTCCGGGCCGTGATGGCTGCCGTACCGGTTTTTCCACCGGCGCTTCCCGTGACGGTTGCTGCCGCAGACGTGACCAGGGTGGTGGTCGCCACTCCGGACGAGTTCGTCACGGCTGAGGTCGTCCCCAGTGTCCCGGCCGTTGTGGTGAACGCTACCGGCACACCCGCGATGGGATTCCCCGAGGCTTCTTCGACGCGAGCGGAAACGGTGACCGTCCCACCGTTGGCCGGCACGCTGGTCGGGGTTGCACTGACGAGCACACGTTCCGCCGCCGCCGCGCCAATCACCACACTGAGCGTCTTGCTGGCGCCGCCGGAGAAGGCAGTCAGCGTCGCGGTGCCGGACCGGCCGTCAGCGGTAAACCTGACCGTCACCTTGCCATTATTGGTACGGGCCTCGGAGGGCTCGATCCTGCCCAGCGTGGAGGTAAACGACACCAGCGTCCCGTTGTGGACCGGGGTGCCTGAGGCGGTCGTCGCGTTCGCCCCGGTGCCCGTGGAGCCGTTCTCAATCAGCACAGCCACGATGTCCGTCGCGCCGTTGACCGGCAGCGTGTTGGTCGTGGAGACCAGGGTGATGACGGTCCCGGCCGGAGCCAGCAGCGGCACCTTGTCGCAGGAAACCGACACGAGGAGGGTCAGCGTCAAAAGGCCAAGCCGAGTAGTTGGGAAGGAGCGGCGTGGTACCATGCGAGTCTTGGAGGATCTTACGTTCATGCCAATAGAGGGTCAAGGTTCCTCCCCGTTTGACGACCGCGGCTTCACGATGGTCGTGTTGCTCGTGGTCATTGCTGTGATGGGCATCGGGATGAGTGCCATGTGGCCCACCTGGCGGCAGCAATCCATCCGGGAGAAGGAAGAGGAACTGATCTTCCGGGGCAACCAGTACGCCCGCGCGATTGCGCTGTACGCCCGCAAGAACAACAACGTGCTCCCGGCGAATGTCGACGTCCTCGCTGACGGGAAGTACCTCCGGAAGAAGTGGAAGGACCCCATCACCGGCACGGATTTCGGCCTTCTGCCGGCGGGGCAGCCGGCCAACGCCGGTCGCGGCGTGCCGCTGGGGCCCGGTGCACCAGGCGGCGCCGGTGGCGGTGGCACCCCGACCACGATGGGCGGACAGGCTCCCGGGGCTGCGGGAGCACGCGGCGTCGGACCTGGCTCCCAGGTCGGCACCCAGATCGTCGGGAGCTTTCAGGGGGTGTACAGCACGAGTCCGGACACCTCCATTCGGGTCTACCAGAATCAGCAGCGCTACATGGATTGGCAGTTCACAGTACAGACGGCCAATGTCCTGATGGGCCAGGGCGCGCGTGGTGGTGGACAACCCCCTGGTCGCGCGGGCGCTCCGGTCGACGGCCGTGGCGGTACGGGTGGCGCACGCGGCGGCACTCCCGGCGGAGTCCCCGGGCGCGGCGCGGCGCCGGGTCAAGGCGTCCAGCCCGGCATCGGTCAGCCACAGGCACCGGGGCGCGGTGGAGCTGTCCCTCCTGGAGGGCCGGGGGGACGCGGCCGCGGAAACTTCTAGGCGAGATCCTCGGCGATGGCGTCGTGCAGACGCGCGCGCATCGGCACAAACACCTCATTCGTGCGCGTCGGATGTACACGATTGGTGAGGATCACCACGTAGCAATCGCGCTCCCAGTCAATCCACAGCGACGTCCCCGTAAAACCGGTGTGGCCAATCGCCGTGGGCGACATCCGTGTACCGCACGACGATGTCGGCAGCATCGTGTCCCACCCGAGTGCACGTGAACTGCCGGGCACGGGTCGACGACAGGCCCACTGATGCATCTCGGATGGCGTGGCCAGCCACGTCTCTCGATGAAACGACTCGAGCACCGACGCCGCAAAACGGCCAACCGCAGCGGCGTTACCAAACAGCCCGGAGTGCGCGGCCACACCACCAAGCAATGCCGCATGTTCGTCGTGGACCTCGCCTTGCAGCAGCCGGCCGCGCCAGGAATCGCGTTCCGTCGGCGCAATGGCTGACCACGTCGACGGGGCCTGGAGAAAGTCGAGCCGATCCCCGGCGTGCGGCCATACTCCGCGCCACTGCTGATCCAGGGGTGCCTCCATGCAGGCCTCAAGCAGGAAGCCGAGCGTCATGAAACCGATGTCCGAGTACACCGCCTGAATCCCTGCGGGGCGCTCCTGGGGCACATCGAGTACCGCCTCGCGCAATGCGACAGCAGTGGTGACGGTTTCCCAGAGGCGACGGTGCGCGGGGAGTCCCGACGAGTGGTCGAGCAGATGCGCCACCGTGATGTCGTCACGCACCAGCGACGACAGGCTCAGCCGTCCATCCCGCACCGCACGCATCGTCAACGATGTCGTCGCAATGACCTTGGTCAGCGAGGCGAGATCGAACACGGTGGACTCCCGGCAGGGCGGGGCATCCGTGTTGTAGGTGAGCGTTCCGAGCGCGTGGCGCCAGCGTGGGCCGTCAGCGCGCCCGACCTCACACACGATGGCCGGGTAGGCTCTGCGGTCGAGCCCTTCGGTCATGACCGCGAGCGTACGGGCGAAGGTCACGGCTGATTGTTGATCGCGAGGAGCGCCGGACGCAGCCGTGTGAAGTAGGTGCCGCGCGGGGACGTCGAGGCCTGGAGGCTGTCGTAGGAAAAGAGCAGCACGCCGGCCACATCCCGTCGTCGCGCCGCGCGCAGATGTTCGGCGGCCTGCGGCACGATGAGGCGCCACGCGCCGAGACCCGCCCAGACCGGGCGTCCGTGGGCCGACGCGACCGCATCATCAAGCTGCCGTGCGTAGTCGCGGACATCCGTGGCATAGGCCATCGGGCAGATGACATCGAGCAGGCCGCGCTCCGCCCAGGCGGACCAGTCCTGCAGCTTCAGGCGCCGTGCGTCCGCCGCGACAGGCACCACCGCGGCCGACAGCAACGCGCCGGGCCGCGCCTCAACCAGCAGCGCGCGGAGCCGTTCCACCAGCTGCGTCAGACGCGCGTGCCGGAAGGCCTCCCACTGCTGGGGGAACATGCGGGTCCACGCGGTCGGGTCGGTGCGCACCAGGCGATCGAGGCGCTCGCGCTCAGCCGGCACCACGTCCGCGAAACGATCGGCGCGGAATGCTGCAAGCGCGGCGGCGCTGTAGTCAAAGTCGGCGGTCGGGTAGCGGATGTAATCGAGATGCAGGCCGTCGACCGGATATCGATCGAGGAGGTCGCGGACGACCGAGAGGGTGTACTGCTGCGACGCCTCCGGAACCGGTGACAGGAACAGTCCTTCCACGGTGGCGCTCTGGCTTCGGGTCCAGCGGGCGAGCTGCGACAGGTAGCCTTCGCTGCGCGGGTTGAGGCGCGACAGGGGCCCCGCGAGCGCGCGCGGCACCATCAGCCAGTCTGGCTGCCGCACCACGATGTGTCCGGGTGTTTGCGGGACGGTCGTCGCACTCGCGACGAGATTGACATTGAACCAGGCGTGCACCTTCAGCCCGGCCTTGTGCGCGCGCGCGATCGTCAGATCGAATGGATCAAAGCCGGCCGGCTGTGTCCTGAGGTCGTCGGCCCTGGGGTCGATGCGGCTGGCGTAATACGCATCGCCGCGCCCGCGCACCTGCACGAGCAACGTGTTGTAGCCGCCGTCCACGGCAGACCGGATCAGTTCGTCGATCCGCTCTGGCGAGGTGAGCGTCGAACGCAGCACCCACAACCCGCGCACATCATCCTGCACCTGGGCCTGCGCCTGCACGTGCGTCGCCGGCCGCCACGCGCCGAGCAGCACAATCACGACGACGAGGGGGAACCAGCGGCGCCAAGCAGCAGACATCAGAACTTTCACACGCTACCAGCCGCCTTCGCGGGGTGTCAATGCGATACGCTGACACTCACGATGGCCGTGCTGGGGATTGATGCAGGGGGCACCAAGACGGTGTGCCAGATAACTGATGCGCACGGCACCCTGCTCGCAGAAGCGCGTGGTCCTGGCGCCAACCTCCAGAACGCCGGCGAGCTGCAGGTCGAGAAGGTCCTCCACGAAGTCATCCAGGCCGCCACGCTGCAGGCGGACGCGTGGCCGACGAGCGCCTGCATCGGCATGGCCGGCGTCGATCGTCCCGAGGACGCCGGTATCGTGCGCGGCATCCTTTCACGTCTGGTGCCACGGTGCCCCGTGGTCGTCGTCAACGATGCCCTGATCGCGCTTGAAGCCGGTGCCCCCGGCGGCCCTGGCGTCGTGATCATTGCCGGCACCGGGTCCATTGCGTACGGACGGGACGACCGGGGCCGTGCCGCACGCGCCGGCGGGTGGGGGTACGTGCTTGGTGACGAGGGCAGTGGCTACTGGATTGGCCGGCAGGCGCTGCGTGCGGTGCTGCGCGCCTCGGACGGCCGCAGCCCCGCGACACCGCTGACCCCGCGCGTGCTCGCGCATTATCAGGTTGCGCGGCCGCAGGACCTCGTGCGTGAGGTCTATTACGGTCGCTTCAAGCCCTCGACCGTCGCGGCGATCGCCTCGCTGGTCGAAGCCACAGCCAACGAGGGCGATGAGTGGTCACAGCGGCTCATCGCCACCGGCGCACACGAACTGAGTCTGGCGGCGTTGGCCGTCGCCGATCGGCTGGGTCTGACCACCGGACCAGTCATTCTCGCCGGCGGCATCTTCCGCGCCGTCCCGCGGCTGCGCACTGGCGTCACCGAGGCCCTGATCAGTGAGCGCCCAGGTACGGTGGTGTGTCCACTGACGCAGGAACCGGCTGCCGGCGCCGTGAGTCTGGCGCTCGCCGCCGCTGACGGGACACTGGTCATTCCCACGTATTTCGAACAGTAGTCATGCACATCTCGACGTATTCAACGGCCGACCGGGCCGCCCGCGCTTCCGCCACCCGCGTGCTTGAGTGTCTTCGGACTCATCCTTCACTTGTGCTCGGTTTGCCAACCGGCCTGACGCCTGTGCCGCTGTATCGGGCCCTGGTCCGCGCTCATCAGCTGGGCCGCGCCGATTTTTCGCAGGCCACCACCTTCAACCTTGATGAATTTTTGGGCCTGGGACGGGGCGATGCCGGCAGCTATCGCACCTTTATGGACACGCACCTGTTTGCCCACGTGAACCTGCCTCCACGCCGGGCGCACGTCCTGGACGGACGGGCGAAGGACTGGCGTGCCGAGGTGAAGGCGTATGACGCGCGCATCCAGCGCGTCGGCGGCCTTGACCTTGTGATTCTGGGCATCGGCCGGAACGGTCATCTGGGATTCAACGAACCCGGGCCCACGCTCGCCGCTCGCACACATCGCGTCCGGTTGCGCACCGCGACACGTCGCGCCAATGCCGGGTTGTTCGAAGGTGACTGGCGTCGTGTGCCGACCCACGCGTTGTCGATGGGGATCGGCACGATTCTCGGGGCGCGGGAAATCATCCTGCTGGCCACCGGCCAGACCAAGGCGCGCATCGTGGCCCGAGCGCTGCACGGGCCGATCACGACTCGAGTGCCCGCATCACTCCTGCAGGCGCATCCCAACGTCGCGGTGTGCCTCGATCGCGACGCGGCGTCAGCGTTGTAGCAACGATCGCAACTGGGTGTCGATGTCTTCGCCCAACGCCTCCCGGATGGAGTCACTGGACGTGCGCAGCCGTCTGGCGGCCTGCGTCGGCGTGAGGCCCGCCTTCTTCATGACGATGGCGACCTTGACGTTCCATTTGGCCCTGACGAGCAGGGCCTTCGCCTCATCCGGCTCGACGCCAGCAATCATCGAGAGAATCCGCTGCGCCCGATCCTTGAGCTTCTCGGATCCCGTCTTCACGTCCACCATCAGGTTGCCGTACGTCTTGCCGATGCGCACCATGGAGACGGTCGTCAGCATGTTCAGCACGAGTTTGGTCGCGGTGCCGGCCTTCAGCCGCGTGGATCCCGCGATGACTTCGGGGCCGACCGACGGCGCGATGATCAGATCCACGTAGTTCTGCAGTTCGGTGCCCGGCCAGCACGTGACAAAAATGATGCGGGCGCCCTTCTTGCGCGCGACCGTCAACGCCCCGCGCACAAACTGTGTGATCCCCGAGGCCGAGACGCCGACCACCACGTCCTTCTTGCCGACCCGCAGACGCGACAGGCTGCGGCCACCTTCCTCGTAGTTGTCCTCGACGCCTTCTCGCGCGCGGAACACGGCCTCCTGTCCGCCGGCCATCAGGCCTTGCACCAGTTCCGGCTTGGTGCTGAACGTCGGCGGCATTTCCGCCGCTTCAAGGACGCCGAGCCGGCCGGAGGTGCCGGCCCCAACAAGGATCAATCGGCCGCCCTTCTTGAGGGCGCTCGCAATGATCTCCACGCCGTGTGCAATGCGCTCACGTTCCTTCTGGACGGCGGCGACAACCTTCTTGTCCTCCGCCAGCATGAGATCGACGATCTCGAGAATCGGCATCGTGTCGATGGAGAGCGACGCCGGGTTGATGGCTTCTGTCGGCAGGTACTGCCACTTCGAGTGATGAGGCATGACGAAATTGGACGTAGAGTAAACCTCTGGAGCAGGGAAGGCAAACCGATGGATCCTGTCGCCGCGTATCTGCGGCATCTTGATGTTGAGCGGCGCGTCGCCCGCAATACGCTGGCGGCGTACCGGCGCGACCTTGCGCGCCTGCAGGCGTACACGGGTCGCCGGAACCTCGACCTGCGCACGCTCGATCGTCCGGCGCTGGAGGCGTTTGTGCGCGTCGCCATGACCTCCGGCTTGTCGCCCACGTCCACCGCACGGCTGGTCGCGACCGTCCGCGGCCTGTACAAGTATCTGCGTCTCCGTAACGACATCACCGACAACCCGACGGAGGATCTCCACGCGCCGCGATTGTTTGCCGCACTGCCTCATTTCCTGTCGACGGCCGACGTGGATGCGCTGCTCGCCGCGCCCGATGTGCAGACGCCCGGCGGACTCCGGGATCGCGCCCTGATCGAAGTGCTGTACGCCACCGGTCTCCGCGTCTCGGAACTTGTCGGCCTGCGGCTCACCGACGTGCACGCGACCCAGGGATACATCCAATGCCTGGGCAAGGGCAGCAAACAACGGCTCGTGCCGCTCGGAGACGTCGCGGTGGGATGGGTGCAGCGGTACCTGCGGGAGTCACGGCCGGCGCTGACGGCCACGAAGGACGGGCCCTGGCTGTTTGTCAGCGCCCGCGGCGCGCGGCGGTTGTCGCGTGGCGGGTTCTGGCAGATTCTCAAGAACTACGGCGCGAAGGCGGGCATCCGCGCGCACCTGAGCCCGCACGTCCTGCGGCACTCATTCGCGACCCATCTGCTCGAGCGGGGGGCGGACCTGCGTGCGATTCAGGCGATGCTCGGACACGCCGACCTCTCGACGACCCAGATTTACACCCACGTCCTCGAAGCCCGGCTCCGTCAGGTCTACGACAACTTTCACCCGCGGGAGTAACATAAGACCAGCCACGTGAAGCGCACACTGCTGATGACGCTGGCCGCGCTATCCGCCGTCGTCATCCTCTACGGCGGACTGACGCTGCCGGCCGCGACGACCGTTCTGGCAATCACGCCGCCGCCCACCACCGTGTTTGGCGCGTACCACATTCACACCACCCGGTCCGACGGCAGCGGGAGCATTGACGATGTGGCGAAGGCCGCGGCCGACGCGGGGCTGCAGTTCGTCATTCTTGCGGACCACGGGGATGCCGCGCGCCCACCCGAGGCGCCGGCCTACCGGCACGGCGTGCTGGTCATCGATGGTGTCGAGGTCTCCACGCGAGAGGGACACTTGGTCGTGCTCGGGCTGCGCGACGCCGCGCCGTATCCGCTGGGCGGCGAATCGCGCGATGTGATCGAGGACGCCCATCGTCTTGGTGCCTGGACCATCGCGGCGCATCCGGACTCGCGGAAGCGTGACCTGCGATGGACCGGCCGCACCGCCGACGGGATTGAGTGGATCAATGCGGACTCGGAATGGCGCGACGATCCCAAACGTCGGCTGATGCAGGCGGCCCTGCATTACGTCGTCCGACCGGCCCCGGCGATCGCGAGTCTGTTTGCACGTCCACAATCCACCCTGCGCCGATGGGATTCCTGGGCGCGGTCCCGCCCCATCGTCGGCCTCGCAGCCGTTGATGCACACGCGCGCATCGGCCTTGACGAACAGAGCGAGCCGCGGGCAGCGCGCACCATTCTTGCGCGGCCGTCGTACGAGGACATGTTCCGCACGGTGGTGCAGGGCGTATGGATTCCCGATCCGCCCAGTGGCGACGCCGCGCGCGACGCCGCGCGCATCCTCCACGCGATGCGGACGGGGCAGACCTATTCCGCCGTCACCGCGATTGCCGCGCCGGCCGTGCTCACAGTGACGCGCACGACGGACGTCGTCGAAGCGGCGGCGGAGGGAGCCCCGGACGCCGTCGTCTCGGTGTGGCATCGGGGGCGGGAACTGGTGGCAACGGCGGGGAAGGCCCGGGCCTCCGTCAGCGAACCTGGGCTGTACCGCATTGAAGTACGGTGGCCCGGTCAGGACGTGCCGTGGATCGTCAGTGCGCCGGTGTTCGTGGCGTCCCAGGAAGAGTCGGCCACACCCACCGAACCCGAGTTGCCGCCCGGTCGCACCATCCTCATTGCCACCGGCGCCTCGGCCCCACAGTGGCTGGTGGAACACCATCCGGCAACGACGACCAGCTGGCGCGCTGATGGCCACCACACGGAGTGGTTGTTCTCCCTCGCGAAGGGATCGGCGCCCGGGCAGTACGCCGCGCTGGCGCACCCACTGGATCCGTCGGAAAGTTTTGATGCGATCCGATTCACAGTTGAGGCCGATCGGCCGATGCGGTTCTCGGTGCAGGTCCGTCTGCCGGAACACGCGGGCGGCGGGGAACGATGGGTGCGATCCGTGTATGCCGACACCACGCCGCGTGAAGTGCTCGTGCGGCTCGTTGATTTTTCGCCTGCCGAACGTGAGACGTCGCGACGGCCGGTGGCCGCGCGCCTTCAGTCGCTGTTGTTTGTGGTGGACGCACCGAATACGCCCTCCGGGGCGTCGGGAACGGTGCGTCTCTCAGCCGTCTCTCTGCACGCCCCACAGGCGCCCGCAGAGATCACGTCCGGACGGTAAACACCATCACCAGCGCGCCGGCCGTGAAACAGAGGTTCGTCGCCCACGCGGACAACACCGGCGGCAGCAGCGCGGCATTGCCGAACGCGGTGAAGACGTGCGAGATGACCAGATACGACACCGCGAGCGTCAGCGCCAGACCGATTCCGTAGAGCGCGCCCCGCCGCCCCGTCGTCACCCCGAACGGCACCGCCAGCAGCGTCATCACAAGCGTAACGAATGGAAAGGCGAGTTTCCGGTGGAGTTCCACCTGGTGCTCGGCGATGCTGAATCCGCTCTCTCCGAGGCGTTCAATGTAGTCGCTGAGTTCGCCGTAATTCATCAACGACGCTTCGACCTGCTCGGTGCCAAAGTCCTCCGGTGCATCCAGGGACAGCACACGGGTGGTGAACCTCTCTCGGCGCGCCGTGCCATCCGGGGCAAACGTCTGCACCCAGCCATCGGTCGCTCGCCACTCGCCATCCTGGAAGACGACTTGCGCGGCCCACGTGTGACTCAGCAGGCGGAACGGAGCCCGCACCGTCTCGAATGCCGACAACTGATACAGTGTCTGATGCCGTGCGTCGTAGACCGCATAGTGATAAATCGGTCCCTTCCGGCCGATGAGCCAGCTGCGATTGGCGAGATTCACATTTTTGGGCGGCCGATCGCGGATCACATCCTTCAGGACCTCCGCCTTGCGTTGTGAGTGCGCCAGGACGCGGTCTTCCAGCACAAAAAGAATCCCGCTCCACACCACCGCCAGCAGCAGCAGCGGTACTGCGGTGCGATACAGGCTGACGCCGCAGGCGCGCAGCACGGTCAATTCGTTGGTTCTCGTCAATCCGCCGAACGTCGTCAGCACCGCGACCAACGTGGACAGGGGCACGACAAAATACACAAACGTCGGCGTCGCGTAATAGAAGTACTCGGCGACCATCCCGAGCGTCGCGTTGCCTTTCTGCACCTTCTCCGACATCTCGATGAACTCGACGATGTAGTAGAGGGAGAGGAGGCCGAAGAAGGCGAGTGCGATGGTCCGGAGGTAGCGGCCCCCGACGTACAGGTCCATCAATTGCGGGCGCCAGAGGGTGAACTGGGGCAGCCGGATCACCAGCACGACCGGGGCGCGGCCGTCGGGCGTGGCCCCGGCGGTGGTGCCTGCGGCGCGGGTGCCTGGCCACCAGGCGCGGAGCGCAGTCGGCATCCGCAGTTCGATGCCGCGTCCGGTGCCCTGCATCTTCAGCCACAACAACGCGGCGCCTGCGAGGCCCAGGATGATATTGGGCATCCAGCGGGCCCAAATCGCGGGAAACTGGCCGGCCTTTGCGCGCCCTTCAAACACGGCCATCACCCCGTAATAGGCCAGGATGACGGCAATGCCGATGGCAAATCCGGCCATCTTGCCTTCTTTGCGGGTGTGCAGTCCGAGCGCGAGGCCGATCAGCGCAAACACCAGCGAGGCCACGGGAAACGAGAACCGCTGCTGTTTCCACATGATCTCGTTGTGGGGCGACAGCCCGCTGGCGACCTTCAGCGCGGCCGCCTCGTCGAGCTCCGCCAGCGACATGGCGTTCAGGTCCCGCGACTGGCCGAGTGCGGCACCAAAGACAACGTTGGGGTCGATCTGGGTGACCTCTCGGCCGGACCGCTGAAGCTGGTATTCGCCGGTGTTCGGCATCGGCTGGTAGCCGGAGACCTTATCGAGAACGATGTTCACGAGCCGGCGCTGGTCGTCGATCACGAGCTGACCTGTGTCGGCCAGTTGGACGGCCGGACGACCTGGCTGCGAGGTGTCGGCCAGCAAAACATCCTTCCAGTGACCGTCGGGCGTCCGGTCGGAGACCAAGATGATCTTGCCGGTAAAGCCCTCGTAAAACATCCGCGTCTTGACGTCCTGGGCCGCCATCTTCTGGGTCAGCTCAAACAGGGCTTCCACAAAGGTCTGGTTGGCCTGGGGCATCAGCCATACCAGGACGTAGAACGTGGCTGCGGCGGCGACGGTGGCGAGGCCGAGGACGGGTCGCAGGATCCGGAGCGGGCTGACGCCACAGGCCAGCAGGGCCACAGCCTCGCGGTCACCGGACAGCCGGCCGAGCGCCATGACGGTTGCCGCCAGGAACGCCATCGGGATGGTCAACCCAAGCGCATGCGGCAACAGGGTCAACAGCAGATACCCGACGGTCGGCATCGGCGTGCCCCTGGAGACTAGCAACTCGGCCGTGGTGAGCATCGGCTGAATCGCGATCAGAAACGTGAACAGGACCAGACCTAGTGCGAAGGGCCCGAGGGTTTCACGAATCAGGTAGCGATCGAGGGTGCGCATTCAGCGGGATGTGAGGCTTCTGACGATATCACGGAGGCCCGAGCCTGACGGCGTTCGCAAGTTATCCACAGGGGCCTTGTTTTAGCCAATTCCATAACGTCTGATAAGAAATGTTATGTCATGTTAGCTCAGTGCACAGTGCTCTGGGGCAGGACCAAAGGGCGCTTCTGTGCTCGGTGCGGCCACCTACGCACGCCGAAACGGTCGCCTCATTTGCCGGAGCCCCATGCCTGCACGACTGGCACCCCTGGCCCGAGAATCGGCGCCGCCTGAATATTTATGCAACCCAGTGAATCGGCCGCGGATACCCCTGAACACCACGACTCGACCCCGCTGCCTTGGCGGCGCGAAGCCGCCGCGCACTGAGCACGTTGCACCCAGCACCGAGCAAGCCACCGAGCACTCAGCACCCAAGCACCAAGCACCGCACCAAGCACTCGTGCACAGTGCACTCAGCACACGCCGAGCTCAGCCCTTTCGGAGCTCGGCGATGATGCCCTCGAGCGCCGAGATGACTTCCTTCTTGTCGACGTCTGATTTTTTAAATTGGAGCTTCAGATTGAAGGTTTTTGTTGGCGGTCGATACTGAAAGACGAACGCCTTCGGCCGGCCAGGCTTGGGCTTTGCAGCCACCTTTCTGGCCTGCTCACGAGTAACCGGAGCCCCAGAGCCGTCCCGCGTCAGGCGCTCGATGAACGCGATCATTTTCTGCGGATCCTGCTGCCTAACTATCTGTAAAAGCAACGACTTGGATGAAATGTCGGCCAGCCGACACAAATTCCTGACCTCAACCGGCATCTGCGCCAACGCAAGAGACTCTGTTACAGCCGTGCGGGATTTGCCCATTCGGCGGGCCAAGTCCTCGTGGGTATACCCACAGCGCTCAGCGAGCACATGCAGGGCTTCCGCCTCTTCAAACGGGCTCAGGTCCTTGCGCTGGATGTTCTCAACGAGCGCAACCTCCATGATCTCGTTGTCGTCGACGTCCCGGATGACGACCGGAAGCTCACGGATGCCAACCTGCACGGAGGCCTGGTAACGACGCTCACCGGCCACGATTTGATAGCGGCCGCCACGCTGCCGAACGACGAGTGGCTCGATAATCCCCTTCTCGGCGATCGACGCCATGAGCTCGGAGAGGTCGCCCATGACCTGGCGCGGTTGATCGGGATTCGGATCGATCTGATCGATCGGGATCATCCGTCCAATGGGCGCGCCGGCGGGATTGGTGAGCGCGTCGACGTAGTGCTCGTCGTGGCGCATCTTCAGGTTTGATGGCAATCCTCGTTTAGACACGATCCATGACCTCCTCGCAGAGTCGGTAATACTCGGTGGCGCCGGATGAGTCCGGCGCAAACTTGAAAATCGATTCCTTGTAGGCGGGACTCTCCTCGAGTCGCACGCTCTTCGTGATGACGGTCTTGAAGACCTTGCTACCGAACACCTTGTCAATCTGCGCCCGAATGTCGCGAGCCAGGGCCGTCCGCTTGTCGTGCATCGTGATCACGACCCCGAGAATTCGCAGGTCAGGATTCGCGCGCATCCGGACCTTCTCGATCGTCTCGAGCAAATCGTCCGTGCCCTCGAGCGCGAAGTAGGACGACTGAATCGGAATCAGCAGGTGCGTGGAAGCCACAAGCGCATTGACGGTCAGCAGACCCAAGGCCGGCGGACAGTCGATCACCACCACGTCAAAGTCAGACACGACTGCCGCGAGCTTGTCCTTGAGCTTGAAGTGGGAGTCCAGTTCCCCGACCAGCTTCCCTTCCAGTTTGGCGAGGGCAATCCGTGACGGCGCCACCCAGAGGTTGGGCTGCGACGAGGTCTTGATGATGTCGGTGAATGCGATGTTCTTGTCGGTGATCGCGTCGTACACCGACTGCTCGACGGTGGCCATGTCCACGTAGGACATGGTGCTGTTGGCCTGCGGATCAAGGTCGATGAGCAGTGTGCGACGGCCACGAAGCGCAAAGGCTGCGGCGAGATTGATGGCGGTTGTCGTCTTTCCGACACCACCTTTTTGATTGGCGATGGAAATGATCATCGGCTGCAGGGATTCTACACCCACTACATCGTGTAGCCGAGATCGTCGGGGTCGAGACTCTCCAGCCAGCGCTGCAAACGCTCCTGATCGACCTGCTGCGGTGCCACGTCAGCGCCTCGGGCATGCTCGAAGACGCTGACGTTGACGAAGATGGGCACCTTCGTGCGCAGAGACAACGCCAGTGCGTCGCTCGGCCGCGCGTCGATGAGGAGCCGTTCGCCGTCCCGCTCCACCTCGAGATAGGCGTAGAAGGTGCTCTCCTTAAGGTCGTGGATGATGACGCGGGTGAGTCTGCCACCAAGCTCCGCCATCACGTGCCGCAGCAGGTCGTGCGTCATCGGCCGTGGCGTCGAAACATTCTCGACCTGGAGCGCAATCGCATTGGCCTCGACCGGCCCCACCCAAATCGGCAGCACACGCTCATTGGTCTCATCACGCAGGATGATGATCGGCAGGTTGGTCAAGGGATCAACCATCAATCCCTTGATGACCATTTCAATGAGCACTCGCAGCCTCCACCAGTTCTCCGCGCACGCTGTTTGGTGCGGCGGCGGTCAGCCGCACCGTGACGAGTTGGCCAACCAGAGTCGCGGGGCCTGGAAAATTCACCGTCACCCAGCCGGGGGTCTTCCCCGTCATTTCCCAGTCGCGACGTCTGGACGGGCCCTCGACCAGCACCTCCACCGTCCGGCCGATCATCGCCTGGAACAACGACACCTGAATCTCCGCCTGCAGCTGCTGAAGGGTCATGATACGACTCGTCTTCACCGACTCCTGCACATCATCGGCCATGCGTTTGTCTGCGAGGGTGTTGGGCCGTGGCGAGTACTTGAACGAGTAGATGAACGAAAATCCGACTCGCCGTACAAGGTCGAGCGTCGCCTCAAAATCCTCCGCCGTCTCGCCGGGGAATCCGACGATGATGTCGGTGGAGACCGAGATGTCGGGCATGGCCGCGCGGAGCCGGTCGACGAGAGCGAGATACTCCTCCCGCGAGTACCGGCGCCGCATCTCCTTGAGCACCCTGTTTGAGCCCGACTGCACAGGGAGATGAAAATGCCGGCAGATTTTCGGCGTGGACTGCATTACCTCGATCAGCCGATCGGAGGCGTGACGCGGGTGGGGGCTGGCAAATCGGACGCGCCGGAGCCCGTCGATCTGACTGACCCTTCGCAGCAACTCCGGAAAGTCGCAGCCGGGATCATCAGGCGCCTGGTAGTGGTTGACGATCTGCCCGAGCAACTGCACTTCAAGGCGCCCCGAATCGGCGGCGCGCTGGACTTCCGCCAGGATGTCGGCCACGGGCCGCATCCGCTCGTGCCCACGGGTATACGGCACCACGCAAAACGAACAGAACTCGTTGCAGCCTTCGATGATCGTGACCCAGGCGCGCGTCGGGTCTGAGGCTTTGGCGACGCCGAGAGGAAACGAGACATCCTCATACGGGTTGATGTCCACGCGTGGAGTCTGCCGGGCTTTGGCCTCCGTCAGGAGCGCCGGCAACTGGCGGATCGCCTGTGTGCCGACCACCACATCAATCGGCAGATTGCGCGTGAGGAGCGCGTCGCCCTCCTGCTGGGCCACACATCCGGTCACCGCAATCTGCGGCTGCCGATCGCATGAGGCCGCAGCCAGCCGGATTTCCCCGAGACGTGAATACAGCTTCTCTTCCGCACGTTCGCGCACCGAGCAGGTGTTCAGCACGAGCAGATCGGCCTCAGCCTCCGAGGCTGCGGGCTCGTAGCCCTCAGATTCGAGCAGGCCGGAAATGCGCTCGCCGTCGTGGAAGTTCATCTGACAGCCGAACGTTTCAACGAGATACTTACGCGCCACGCTTCCCTTTCGCTTTCGTCCCAGTCGGCCTTTCGCTTTCGCCTTTTGCCCTGCTTTCGCTTTCGCTCCGAGCCTGGAGGAGTTCCCGGGCGGACGCCAGCACCTGCGGCGAGACGTGGTCGCCGGCGATCATTCGCGCAAGTTCGACCTCCCGCTCCTCCGCCTTCAGGCGAGTGACCGACGTAACCGTCCTGCCACCCTTGACCTGCTTGGCGATGTGCAGATGGTGATCCCCTCGCGCGGCGATCTGCGGGAGATGCGTAATACAGACCACCTGGAACCGGCGACCGAGCTCCTGGAGTTTGGCGCCGACCGCGTCGGCCGCTGCCCCACCGATCCCCGCGTCCACCTCGTCGAACACAAGCGTCCGGCCTTCTTCGTCAGGGGTCGCCAGCGTCTTGATGGCGAGCATGATTCGCGACAACTCGCCGCCCGAGGCAATTCGGGCGAGTGGCCGAACATCCTCACCAGGGTTTGGCGACAGATAAAACTCCAGGGCGTCACATCCGGCGGTCGTCCAACGGCTTTGATCATCCGGAAAGCAGTCGACACGAATCTCCACTCTGGACGTCGGCATCGCCAACTCGGCGAGCGACTGCTCCAGAGCCTTCGCGAGCTTCTGCCCGGCCGTCTTCCGCGCCCCCGAGAGCTTCCCAGCCGTCGTCCGGAATCGACCAGCCGCCTCCTCTGCCTTCTGCTCCAGAAGGACAGCTGTCTCGTCGCTCGCCTTCAGCGCGTCGAGTTCCGCCTGCAGCGCGCCGTGTTTGGCGACCACCTCGTCGAGCGACGGCCCGTGCTTCTGTTTGAGGCGCTCAAGGACGGCAAGACGATCCTCCACCTGCTGCAGGCGGTCCGGAGACGCATCAAGGTCGCGGGCATAGTCACGCAACATGAAGGCGAGATCTTCGAGCCTCGATCGGAGTTCGTCGCGTTGCTCCAGATACGGCGCAAACCGGACATCCAGCGCCGCGAGATCCGACAGGCGTTTCCAGACGCCGCTGAGCGAGGACAACGCCGCCGCTTCACCGTCGTAGAGCAGCCCGAACGCCTCGGTGGTCAGTCGCGTGAGGCGGTCCGCGTTGGCGAGGACCTGCCGCTCGGCGAGAAGGGCCTCGTCTTCACCCGCTTTGGGGGCAATTCGATCCAGATCCTGCAACTGGAAGGTGACCCACTCAATTCGCGCGGCCTTCTCTTTCGCGCTCAGGCGGGTGCGTTCCAGAGCGCTGGCCGCGGTGCGCCACGTCTCATACGCGGTGGCCACGGCGTCCACCAGTGCGGGGTGATCGGCATAGGCATCAACAAGCCCGGCGTGTTCCACAGGGTCCAACAAGGACTGATGTTCGTGTTGCCCATGCAGGTCCACGAGTCCGCGGCCGAAATCCCGTAAGGCCGTGGTGGTGGCCAGCGCGTCATCAAGAAAGGCGCGACTCCGGCCCTGCGCGGAGATTTCACGACGGACAAGACGCTCATGACCCTGATGATCGAAGATGGCCTGAATGGTGGCGGTGTCTTCGCCGGTGCGGACCAAATCCGCGCTGGCGCGACCACCGGTCAGCAGATCGATGGCTTCCACAAGCATCGATTTGCCGGCGCCGGTTTCTCCGGTGAGGACCGTCAGGCCTGGTGCCAGTTCAATCTCGAGATGATCGATCACCGCGAGGTTGCGAATGGCGAGGAAACGCACCATGCCGCATCGTAGCAAACCTTTGACTCACTCCACCCTGCGTGGTACCTTCTTCGACATCGCGCTGTCCCAGCGGCGCACTATCCGCATCGCACGACGGAGGTCTTGTTGCGCACGTTTGGCACATTGATCCTGGCCTTTCAGGCACAGGATCCCGCTGGGGATCTGGCTACAGCTCCCCCAACTGCATCCAGCACCGATCTGGTGTCGCTCATCGCCCACGCGTCCCCGTTGGCGTGGTTTATCCTGCTCGTCCTCCTGCTCTTCTCTGCGATCTCGTGGGGCATCATCATCCACAAGCAGATGCAGTTCAAAAAGGCGCAGCGTCAGACGGCGACCTTCCTCGACATCTTCCGGAAGAGCAGCAAGTTCTCGGAAGTGCAGTCGGTGTGCGCGAGTCTGCCGGCGAGTCCGTTGGTCGGGCTCTTCCAAGCCGGGTATGCCGAGCTGAACGCGCAACTGCGCGCGGCCGGTGAAGGCTCGCGGCCCATGCTCAAGAGTCTCGACGGTCTCGACCGCGCCCTGCTGCGCGCCACCACCGTTGAACTGAGCCGGCTGGAATCGCGCATCGGCTTCCTGGCGACCACCGCGTCCATCACGCCCTACATCGGCCTGTTCGGCACGGTGGTCGGCATCATGGCGTCGTTTCAGGGCATCGGCGAAACAGGCTCATCAAGTCTCGCCGTCGTGGCCCCCGGCATCGCGGAGGCGCTCATCGCCACGGCCGCAGGCCTCTTCGCCGCGATTCCAGCGGTCTACTACTACAACGACCTGACCGGCCAGGTGAAACACTTCGCCGGCGGGATGGACGACTTCTCGCTCGAGTTCCTCAACATCGCCGAGCGGAACTTCACGTAACCACCGGAGGACACGATGCCGAAGGTGGAACAGGTCTCACACAACTCGGGCCGGGGACGACGGGGGCGTGGGCAGCGCGTGTCGACGTCGCTTGCCGAGATCAACGTCGTGCCGCTGGTGGACGTGATGCTCGTGCTGCTGATCATCTTCATGGTGAGCGCACCGATGATGCAGCAGGGCTTCGGCGTGCAGCTCGCGCAGTCGCGCCGCGCGCAGCCGGTCACGGCGGAACCCATCAATGTGGCCATCCCGCTGAGCTTCGCCAAAGACCAGTACGTGGTCGTCAACGGCGAACGGGTGCGGTTGAGCCTCCTGGCCGAACGGATGCGGCTGGAGTTGCAGGGCCGGGCGTCGCAGGACGTGTATCTCGGGGCAGACGGCCAATTGCGCCATCAGGAGGTCATTCAAGTTATGGACGAGCTGAAGGCCGGAGGCGTCAGGAACGTGATGGAAGTGCTGGCACCTCCGGACGGGAGGCGCCGGTAGTGCGGGCGGACGTCAGCGACATCCTGGCAGCCAGGATGCCGGATGACCGTGGCCTCTCGCGGCTGGTGGGCTGGTCCCTGGGGATTCACGTCGCCGGGCTCGCGATCGCCCTGTTTCTCCCGTCAGGGTGGCTTGGCGCCCAACCCGACAAGGCCGAGGTCATGGTCATCAGCCTCGGCGGGTCTGTCGGGGAGCGATCGACTGGGTCGACGCCGATTGCAGGCAAACAGATCGACCAGGCCGTTGAACGACCGCGGCCCCAGCCTCCGCAGCCGCCCGCCAGCACGAGGCCCGAACAGATGCCGCCACCGCAGACGACGGTGACGGCCCAACCCACGCCACCACCGCCGAAGTCGACGGCGCCACCGGCGGCCACGACCAAGCCTCCGGTGACCGGGGCGCAGGTGCAGGCCGGAAGCGCCGCGGCCGATACAGGGGCACAGGGACGAGCCGATGGATTGACGTTTGGCGGCGGCGCCGGCGGCGGCGACGCGGTTGACCTGAATGCGTTCGACCCCGAATGGGTCGCCAAGTTCAAGAACTCGATCACCCATGTCTGGGACCGGTTTCAACCCGATGCCGGGTTCGTGGTCCTCAGGTTCGGTATTCGCCGGGACGGGTCGATCAGCACCACGGTGCCGGCCACGGTGATCGAAAGCAGCCGGCACTTCTCCCTGGAAATGACCTCGCGGCGGACGCTCAGCAATGCCCGTTTGCCCCCGCTCCCCGCGAGTTACGAAGGGTCGGAACTGATCGTGCGACTGAGATTTGATTATGAGAAGAAGTAACAGACTGACCGTGCATCACCGGGTGGCGATCACCGCCGTCTGCGGCCTGGCCTTGCTCGTGCCGGCGTTGCCGATGGGCGCGCCCGACATGTATGCGATCGCGACCACGCCACTCGACCAGCAACGGGAAGTGGCGATCAGCGTGCGCGGTGAGAGTGGCCGCGCCCCGCGGCTGGGATTCGCGGAGTTCGTCATCACCGGCGCGGATGCGGACCTGCGCACGGCGGCCGGCACCGTCTCGCAGGTGCTGTACGACGACCTGGAGTTTGAACGCGAGTTCGCCATGATCGCGCGCACCGCGTCGTCGAAGATCCCGGCGACCTCAGCTGAGGCGCTGCCCTACGCCACGTGGAACGAAGTCGGCGCGGACCTGGTGCTGGTCGGCAACGCGTCCAGGACGGACGCGACGCTGACGGTGGAAGTGCGCATCATGAATGTGGAGCGCAAGGCCAGCGTGTTCGGCAAGCGGTATGCGTGCACGATGCGCGACCCGCGCTACTGCGCACACACGATTGCCGACGAGGTGCACAAGGAACTCTTCCAGCTCGACGGTGTGGCTCGCACGAAGCTCGCGTTTGCGTCCGACCGTGACGGCGAACGCCTGGGCGGCACGATTGAGGAACGGTCGATCAAGGAGATCTACATCTCCGACTACGACGGTGGCCGGCAACTCCGGCTCACGCCGCATCGTTCGCTGAACATCGCGCCGAGTTGGTCCCCCGACAACCGGTATCTCGCCTACACGTCGTACACCTCGGGATTTCCCGACATCGTGCTGCACTCGATTTACGAGGCGCGCGCAGCCACGCGTCCGGCCAGGGGGACCCCCAACGCGCAGAATTATCTGCCGGCATTTTCCCCCGACGGCACACGCATCGCCTTCGCGTCGAGCCGCACCGGCAACTTCGAGATCTACACCATGCGAATCGACGGCAGTGACCTGCGCCAGCTCACGTCGCACCCCGGCATCGACAATGCCCCCACGTGGTCGCCGAACAGCCAGCAAATCGCGTTTACGTCCGAACGATCCGGGCAGAGTCATCTCTTCATCATGAGCGCGGATGGAGGCCCCGTGACCCGCCTCCCCACCGGCGGAGGCAAGGTGGACCGCCCGACGTGGTCGCCGGCGCCGTTCAACTACGTCGCCTACTCGGCGGAAGTCCCCGGCGGCAACCAGATCCGGATGATCGAACTGGGCACCAACAAGATCACCAATCTGTCCGATGCCTTCCAGGGCAACAACGAGAGCCCGTCGGTCGCGCCCAACGGCCGCCACATTGCATTCGTCACCACGCAGTGGGGCAAGGAACACATCGTCATCATCGGTCGCGACGGCAAGCTGGAACGCCGCGTGACCACTACCGGCAACAACAAGTACCCCAGTTGGTCACACCGCTAAACCCTATGGTGCATTCACATCGTTCCGCAGTTCGCCTCCTTCTCACCGCCTTCACGGTGTCTGCATCGCTGATGCTGGCCGCGTGCGGCGGCAAACAGGCTCCGGTCCCAGCCACGCCCGGTCCTCCGACGCCGCAGTCGTTCCCCGGCCAAAGCACGCCGAACCGTCCGCCGGATCCACCGGCGCCGGTGCCCGAACCGCCGCCGATTATTCTTGAAGCGCCAGTCGTCGCGTCCGACCCGCTGGCCGGACTCGACACTGACGAGATCAACCGTCAGAGTCCGTTGGCGCCCGTGTTTTTCGGGCTGGACTCCGACACGGTCGATGCCGACGGCCAGCGCGTGCTGGCGGCCAACGCCGCCGTCCTGAAGCAATATCCCAGCTGGGCCGTCACCATTGAGGGGCACAGCGACGAACGCGGGACGGCGGAATACAACCTCGCCCTGGGCGAGCGCCGTGCGCTGGCCGTCAAGAGCTACCTGCTGTCGCTGGGCATCGCCGCCGATCGGATTCGCACGGTCAGCTACGGCAAGGAGTTCCCCTTCGATCCGGGACACGACGAAGCCGCCTGGGCCAAGAACCGGCGTGGGCATTTTGTGGTGACCGGGAAGTAACATAGAGCCATGGCCCGTCGACTGTTGATCCTTGTCCTGCTGGCACTCCCCGCGACCGCGGCGGCGCAGAACCGCGAACACCAGCAGATTTTTGCCGACCTCCGCATGCTCCAGGAGCAGACGCAGCTGCTCCGCGTGGCGATTGCCGAACTCGCAGAGGCGCTCAAGGCGGTCAACACACGCGTGGATGAGCAGGCCAATCTCACGCGGAAGCTGTTCGCCGATCAGGGGGTGCAGATCGGCAGCCTGACGGAGAACGCCCGCATCCTGCGCGAGAAGATGGATGCGACCAACGTGAGTCTCTCCAAGGATGCGCACGAAATGGAAACCATCCGGCAGGAGCTTGCGACACAGCGGACGCTGCTGACGCAGATCATCACGATGCTCACGCCTGTGACGGTTCCCGGGGATCCGGGCAACCCGACGGCTGCCGGAGCCGCTGGTGCCACGCCACCCCCCGTCGCCGGCGCGACGGCGCCACCTTCCGTGCAGCTGCCCCCTCCCCCGCAAAATCCGCAGCGCGCGTTCGACTCGGCCTTCGGCGACTACGCGACCGGCCAGTTCGACTTCGCCATCGCCGGCTTTCAGTACTACATCGAAACGTTCCCAACCTCTCCGGATGTGCCCAAAGCCCGTTACCATGTCGCTGAATCGCACTACGGGAAGGGCGCATACAAGGCAGCCGTGGCGGCATACGATCAGGTCCTGAAGCTGGACAAAGGCACCGAATGGGAGGCGCCGGCCCTCTACAAGCAGGGCCTGGCGTACGAGCAGCTCGGACAGACCGAACGGGCCAAGGCCAACTGGGAACTGGTGCGCAAGTCCTTTCCGGACAGCAGCGCAGCGATGATGGCCGCGCAGAACCTCGCGCGCATCATCAAGAAGACGACGATTTCGAACTGACAAAGGACGCAGCAGACATGGGCAGTGTGAACAAGGCAATTCTGGTCGGGAACCTCGGACGTGACGCCGAGATGCGATTCACCCAGGGCGGCACCGCCGTCGCCACGGTGAGCATCGCCACGACCGACGTCTTCAACGATCGCGACGGCCAGAAGCGCGAAGACACGCAGTGGCACCGTATCGTCATCTGGGGCAAAACCGCAGAGTCAATCCAGCCCTACCTGACGAAGGGCAAGCAGATCTACGTCGAAGGCAAGATCCAGACGCGCGAGTGGACCGACAAGGAAGGCAAGCAGGTCAAGACGACCGAAATCCGCGCCGACCGCGTCGTGTTGCTCGGCGGGCCTGGCGGCGGTGGTGGCGGCGAACGCGCGCCGCGGCCCCAGCGCGCCGCCTACGGCGCCCCGTCAGCCGGGGGCGGCGGCATGAGCCACGACTCCGACGACATGGGCCCGATCGACGCGCCGAACGACGACGACATTCCGTTTTAGTCGGGAAAAACAGATTCACACCGAGGCATGGAGGACTCATAATCCCTTGGTCCTTGGTTCGAATCCAAGCGGGCCCAGTCTTACAAATCCGTCCGTTTTTCCCCCAGCCCTCGGATCATCTCTATAGCCGGCAAAAAGGCTGTCTAAACTAACTTCAACACTGGACCAATCAAAGCGGGCTGGACACTTTGGAGAGAAGAATGGAATTGCAAATGCCAAAGATTTTTGAGGAGTCGCAGACACTCAAGCATCGCCTAGTTGAGTTCGTGATGCTGTTTGCTGCCGTGACGCTAGGATTTTTCGCAGAAAATCAACGCGAGCACTACCTTGAGGCACAGCGCGAAAAAGACTTTATCCAAGACATTCGGCGGGACGTAGAGTTTGAGCTTAAAGAGATGAACCGTCTCATGAATACTCAATCGCGCAGAGCGAAAGAGTATAAGCGCCTCGCGGAGCTCGATGAGGCAAACTGGCGGAGTAACATTCCCTATCTTTACTATGCGGATGTTCTTTTTAGCTTGAAGCTAAATTGGTCTCCTA